>CAIWCC010000222.1 GCA_903911085.1 uncultured Bacteroidales bacterium
ATGCTTGGATGGACAGTTTCAGATCGCTACTTAATAGATTTGATTACACAGTTTCAAGCTGGAAAAGCTTCAATTACATAGCTTTTATGATTATATTATTCAAGAAAATTAAAACTAACAAAAAGTCAAGATGACTTCATTGTTTTTTTTTATGCTCGTTTCAAATATAAAAGTAAATTTATTTATTTGAAAAATATTATCGTTTATTTTTGCGGAGAAGAATATTTATAGGATATATAAGTAATGAATAATTAATATTGAACAATTAATAATTAGTAAGATGAAGTAAATGAGTGTCTTATGAAATAGCAAATATATCAGTAAATAATTCCAACTACTTAGCATTAATAATTTGTCTGCAGCTAATTCATTTCAGTGCATGGTCGGCGGGTATATTTACGCCTTTCCATACTTTCACACTGGTCCAGTCTTCCGCAGGCGAGATCCAGAATGGGTCGGTTGCCGGAAGACCTAATGCAACAAGTCCGGTGGTACATAAATATAAACTTCCGGTGGTGATATAACTTTCCGCCAAATCGGGCTGCGAGCCATAAAAGCCAATACGAAGCCAACCATTTTTGTCGAATAATGTAGGAGCAACCATTAACCGGTGTATAACCTCCGACAGGGCTGACCTTACCTGAGCAGGTGAAACATTTTTTGGTAATTGTTTATAGAGTGCCACTTGCGACAGAAGCTGAAATACTCCAAAACGATACACAATTGACCGTCCAACTGGAGGAAAACTACCTTCCGGAGATATCATTCGTTCCTGAATGGCTGCATATCGTTGAGCCCTTTCCATTACTTTTTCGTATTTCAAGATAGTATCCTGAGCATTTTCTTTTAATACTTTCGAAATATTAAGCATCATGGGTTGAATAACAAAACTGTTATAATAATCCGAATGATACTCTGGTCCATCGCCATAATTCCCATCTCCTTTGTACCATTCAGCATGTTTTTTAAATGCATAGTTTATTGTTGCTACATTGTAATCTGCACCTGCTTTCAATAAAAATGTTTCAATGATTGCACTGAAAAGCAACCAGTTGTTTTCATAAGGTTTAAAAACTCGTGTCGATTTCAATGCGTTTATCACATTTTCTTTGGTGGTGGCATCGAGCGGTAGCCACAATTGATTGTAGCCATACAGCAGACCGCTTGCAAAAAAAGCAGCATCTACAAGTGGCTGTGGGCTTTTTTTATTGAAATTCAGAGAATCGGGAGAAGCTGGATTTACTGCATTGGCAATGGCTTTACGAGTTAGAACAATGTATTTTTCACGCAATTTACCCTCAACTGTAGCATCGGCACCCAATTCGAGCCAAGGCGCAATACCTGCCAGAGTTCGACCAAACGCTTCGAGATGTGCCACTTCCTTGCGCTTAGGATCTTTGCATTCTATGGGCATATTTAACCTAAGCTTTCTTTGAGCAAGATTCGTGATAACAGGGTCTGATATCTTAGTCAGCACCGATACCCAATAAGCGCGGTTGTCATATTTTTTTTGTCCATTAATTGATAATGATACAATTAAAAATAAAATAGTAAATTGAACAATTCGTTTTTGCATGTGTAGTAATTTTGAGTAATCGCTAATCTAGTTAGTTAACTGAAAATCTTATTGCTTGGCAACAATGTGAATCGCTTGTCCGCCAGAGGCTTTCAAATCAACATCAAGTATAGTTTTACTATTTACAGTCATGCGCTTAATGCCAACTTTGGTGGGTGTTTTTATGGTCTCATCATCACTATAAATGCTGGCTTCAAACTTTTTGCCGGCAGGTAGAAAATCAAGAGAAAGTTTCAACGTGCGGGCATCGGTATTGGTAACCGAACCAACAAACCACTCCTTACCGCTTCGCCGGGCAACAGAAATGTATTCACCTATTTTGCCAACAAGCACTTTGGTATCGTCCCACACTACTGGAACCTGGTCGAAAAACTCCAATTCTGGTTCATCCTGGACATCCGAGGGCTTGTCGTACCAATAAAGAAACTGTAGCGGACTATAGAAAACGACAGCCAAACCAAGCTGATGACCCGAAGTAGTATTGATGTATCTGGTATCAGGAATATTTTGCCCCGGTTTGAGTCCTCGTTGATGATAATAGCATATCGTGTGATCGGCCGGTCCTGCAAGAAAACGCGTAAAAGGCTGCACTGTACTGTTTGTTGCCGGTGGCATTTCTTCGTTTCCACGTATTCCTTCCTGAGTGAGCAGATTCGGATACGTGCGGCTAAATCCGGTTGGTCGGTATTCATCGTGAATGTCGACCATCAGGTTATATTTTGCACATTTCTTTACAGCTTCGTGCAGCCAGGTTGTCCAACGGTGCGAACCAACTTCTACAAAACCAAATTTGATACCCGCAACTCCCCATTTTTGATACAAGGGTAAAATATCGTCCAATTGATTGGCCAATGCGCGCTGATTTACATACAGAAATACACCGATGCCTTTTTCTTTGGCATATCTAATCACTACCTGAAGATTGAGGTCGCTGTTGCGATTGCGTCGTGGGTCAACCGAAACTTTTGTAGCATCCGACCCAACCACATATTCATAGCCATACCATCCTGCATCAAAATGAATGTATTTTATGTGGTGTTTTACTGCAAAATCAATCAATTCTTTCGACCCTTTTGCCGAGAGTGTGGTTTCGCGCATAATTTTCCCTGGTTTAATCCAATCTGTATTTGTAATTTTGCAAGGTGGGTTGAGATTCAAAAGGATAAAATTATTCTCAACCAACTGTCCCGGTTTTTCGGCAACCATTATTACGCGCCAAGGCGTGGCAAAAGGTGTGAAAAGATCAACGCCTTCATACATAGCACATTTAACTGTATTTGTTTTATTGGCATCCAAACTGAATTTTGTGCGCGAGTAATCAACCATTTCAGCCTCGGCAAGAGATGCATATAGTCCATTTTCGAGTTCAAGCGTGAGTGGTCGTTCACATTCTGTTGGCCATTCTTTGAGCGGCTTCAAGCTATAAGCTCCCTGGGCAGAACCTGTGACCCATGCTTTTGTGCCTTCAGAAAAAGTGAAACCTGTAGATTCGTTCGTTATCCTCAAATAAGTTCCACCCGTTGGCTTTTCAGGAAAGAAATATCTGAAGGCAATACCTTCATTGTAAGCGCGCACTACAAATTCCAGCACTCCTACTTTTCCAGATTGATTTAGAACAATTACCGATTCGTTGTAACGGTTGGTGTAACTATTTCGCTCACCATATATCGGGTGCCAAATACTATCTTTTGAACTTGTTCGTACCTCTTTAATGCTGAAATTTTCAGTACATTTTAAAGTGCCTGTCAATCCTAATTCTGATTCTAAAACAACAGGTTTACCTTTATAATCAACCGAATAGACGAGCATGTCTTTCTTCTCAGCCACGTCTTTCAACCGAACGGAAATAATCAGATTTTTATCAGGCGAAATTGTTGATATTTCATTTTGCTGAGCAGATACTCGGATGCAAAACATGGAAATTAAGAGTGTGGTAAGCTCTAGGAATTTGAGTTTGTTCATGTATATTAAATTAAATGTGAAATTTTAAATCGCTTTTATCAAAAATAGATAGCTATGCATTCCGCCATCCGTTTGTATCCATCCTGATTGGGATGTACCTGCGTACAATCATAGGCTGGTTCACCGTAAAATTCCTTCGCATTAAAGTCGGTAATACCACATTATTTGCATTCCGATATTAATTATCTTAAATACATTGCAAATGCTGCTAACTAGAAAAGTGAAACAAACAAAATTCTGAATAATTTAATCAGCAATTACAGGTAATTGTCTCAATGTATCCACCAATTCACCAATGCTTCCTTTGCGCTCATCCAAAAATTGGGTATCTTTATAAAGCGTTGCACACCAAGGCGATTTTGCCAGATTTCTCCATTCTGCCCAAAGCTCATCATATCTTATAATTGCCTTTTGAATCCCAATCTGATTATATGTTTTGGATTGTAGCCTCAATGCGTTTTGAATCATCAAATACCACATTTGCTCGGTTAGTTGGTATTTGATGCGTCCATAACTACATGAAACCTGCAAGGCTTCTTCCAGATTTTTATCATCCAACTGCAACTGTTTTGATAAAGATTCAATCTGTAACCACATTGCTACCGATTCGGCTTTTTCACTCAATACATTTTCGCTCAAATTATTTTTTATAATTTCATTAACAGCTTCTTTGTTATACTCAACCGAGAAAAAATTATCACGCGCCCACCAGAGGTTATTCCGTGTGTAATCACTGCATTGCCCTTTACGAACTGCCTCCACGCTAAGCAGGGCAATTTTGCGGAAAATATCTGCATTGAATCCTTCGATCCCTATCGTTTTGGCATATTCATAACACAGTTCCTCCTCGGTTTTGCTCGTATTTTGTCCCCAATGGGAGATAACATACGAGTTCAAATCTTTCCAAACAGTGCTTTTGAGGTACGGTCCTTGCCATCCTCCCCCACTCGACCATGTCCAAATTCCTTTAAGCAAACCGGTTGGGAGCAAATCTTTTACTCCGCGGTATGAACCGGCAGGAAGTAGATTATCCGTTCTTTTTGCTGCCCAGAAGTCAATTTTATAACGTGCTTCAGGGAAACCATTTATCACACAACCCGCCGTGTAATAAGGGTGCGAGCCTTTGCCGTAAGCCTCCATGGCCGATTGTGCTTCTACAATTTGTTGATGCTTACCTTTACCTAATGAAGGATTAAAATTGCTCATCCGCAAGAAGTCGTTTTGAGTGTATTTTATCGAAAAAATGAGGTTGGGATGCGGTTCGATAGCGTTGGTTACTTTGAGGTAAAACTCGCCATTATTATGAAAATTATTTCCAAAATCCCAAGTCCGGTAAAAGAGTTTCTTGTTGCGTTTTACGCAAATTTCTTCACGCAAAATGTTGATAAAAACTATATGATCCTGAATGGTTCGCACCGGACTAGAACCACTGTGGAAAGGGGTATCGTGCAAATAAGTTTCGCCAAAACGAAGCATGATGCCGTCTAATTGAGGAAAGCGGTCGAAAATGCCTGCAATTTGCGCGCGCAGAATTTTCTGAGTCAGCGGTCGGTTTATATCGGGGGTGATTTTTGATTCACCCCCTCTTACTTCTTCATTCTTCTCAATTTTAGTATTTAACCGAAGCGAATCACCATATTTTTCCCAAATTACTTTAGGCAACACCAGAAAATCGGTAAACGGAAATACATCGATACCTGCTCTCTCGCATGCATCGAGCTTTTTATCTATTTCGGCAGCATGAGCTTCAATCCATTTGCGGGCGTCACTCCCTTTGGGCACAATGTTTTTTTTCAGATTGTCATACGTTATCAGACAGTTGATATGCCACGGTGGCGTAGTGGAAGTATATCCTTCCGATTTCAGAAAAACGGGGTCGTTGTACTTCACATCGAATGGCTTTTCACCTGGGTTGTTGTACACCATATCCATCACGTATTGCAATGACTGCGCTTTTGCAATTACAGGCATATTTGCAAAAACAAAAGACAATAAAATTACTGAAGTGATTCTAATTCGGTTATTCATAAATAATAAGTGTTTCATATCAGATTAAATGACATTTAGATACATAATTTCTTTTATTTTCGGACTAGAGCTATATAAAATAAGCCGCCTGCCGAATTGCCGCTTTCGGGCTCAAACCGAACGGTCACTTGCATTTTGTCTGCAACCAGCGCATCCGTCAATAGGTATTCCACGTCTACAAATGATTGTTTATTCCATTTACCCACAATATTTTCGGTGCTAATAAGCATATCGTCTATGTAAATTTTGAAGTTGCGTTTGCCCCATTCGTTGCCCCAATAGCGTACCAGCAGTTTGAGATTTTTCTCCTTTTTGGGGAAAAGCTGATAAGTGAGATAGCCACCGTTTTGCACTTCGCGGAAATAAGCATCTTTGAAAATAGCAGAATTTGTTTTGTCCATTTTTACCTTGTGGTCGGCCTCGGGCTGTTGCTCGCCAGGTACAATGGCATCCACTGTTCGGGCATCAAGTGCCAGTTTTGTTTTTTCGATAATGGCAAGCGAATCGGCCGTGCGTTTGTACTCATTTTCGGATAAAGAAAGCCAGTACATCATGTAGCGGGCATCGTGAATAGTAAAAAACGGTTGCAATTCTAAACTACTGAATTCCTTACTATTGAATAGATTTTTAGTTTTGAAATGGAACGGCTTGCCTTTTACTGGAATAAGTTTTGAAGCAATTTGAGAACGTTCGCCCACAATAACCGGCGCTTTAGAAACTGGCAGCAATTTGCCATTTGCAATGTGTCCCCAGCGGTTATCGTCGGCAACGAGTCCGTCGAGATTTTCAGTTCCTGTTTTGGCTCCCAACACAATGGGACCGTGCATAATCGCTATGTATTGCGGCACGTTGGGCAGTTGCTCGGTGCGGGTCTTCATGGGTAACGACACCTCTACTTTATCGCCGTTCTTCCACACCCGGCTGATGGCCAGATAAGACGAAGATGGCGAAACGATATTGATTTTCCTGCCATTGCATTTCACTACAAAATCTTTGGCAGTAACCCAAAAAGGATGACGAACCATCAGCGTAAATTGGGTGGGTTTTGTTGTTTTTATTTTTAACGAAGTTCCTTCCTGAAAGGGGAATTGAGTTTCCTGACGAACTACAACGCCTTTGCTGCTCCAATTGAGCTCCGACGCCACAAAAAGATTGACGAAAAGCGAGTCGGACTGATGCGTATAGATAAATTCACCGTATTTGGTGTGATTTTCCATGCCGCTACCCACGCAGCACCACATGGCCTGATTGGCAGCAGAATATACCCGATAATGACGTGGACGAGCGGGCGTAAAATACACATATCCACCATGTTCCGGATGTTGAGTGGACAAGATATGGTTGAACAAAGCCCGTTCGTAGAAATCGGAATAAGCAGCTAAGGGTTGAGTCCGGAAAAGCCCTTCGGTGAGTTTGAGCATGTTGTAGGTGTTGCACGACTCGGGACCTTCGCGCTCATCCACATATTTTCCGCAAGATGATGCCGTGGGAAAAAACTCACGAATGCTGTTTCCACCAATGGCAATACTGCGTTTAAGTGCCACAGTTTCCCAGAAGAAACGAGCAGCATGACGGTAAGATGTGTCGTTTGCTGTTTCGGCAATGCGTTCAAAACCAATTATTTTTGGTATTTGGGTGTTGGCGTGTTTGTTATCCAAATTATCAACGTTTTTGGCCATCGAGTTTAAAATTTCCTTGTGCGAAAATCGTTTGGCAATTTCCAAATAATGCACTTTTCCGGTCATGCTAAACGCATCGGCATACATTTCGTTCATGCCGCCATGTTCGGTTTGCAGCATTTTTTCCATCTGCTCGTCGGTGAGGTTTTTGGTAATTTCTATCCCCCAATCGCAAAAGTCAAGAAAAAGAGTGCGAGCCATTTCGTTGCCAGTATATAGCCACGCATCCCGCAGTCCAGCGTAAGTTTTATGCAAATTGTACCACGGCACCCACGATTTTCTGAACTCGGTGAAATCACCACTTTGCAATGCCGGCCAGATTTTAGCACTATTTGGCACTCCACCTACATACCCATTTTTATTGGCAATCTGACAGAGTTTGAGTTCCGAAATCATATAATCCAGTCGCTTTTTGCATTCTGTATTACCTGTAGCAGCATAGTTCATCGAAAGAGCCGATAGATAATGCCCACCCACATGACCATCCAACCCAATCCAATTTGGGTAACTTTCGGCTTTGGCAGGTAGCCCGGCTTCTTTGCGGTAAGGTGCAAGCAATCTATCCATATCGTATTTTAGTAGGTTTTTGGTGTTCAAATCCTGCGCATGTTTCAGTACACCATCGAGCAACCGCACATCGCTGAGGTTGAAAGTGTTGGTATAGAGTTTTTCCTGCGCAAAAGTATTACTGGCAAAAAGGAATATTACTCCAAGTATTAGATTTCTTTTTAAATTCATATTTTAAAACATATAGAACTTATGTGCCTATGTGGTTTTTAAATTCATTTCATATTCAATTCCCGCTTCAATTCCCGAAATTTCTGCCAATCCGCGCATACGTCCAATCAATGGGTAGCCGGGGTTAGCATTTCGGGTAAAATCGTCGAGCATTTTTATGCCATGGTCGGGACGAAACGGAATGCGCGTGTCTGTACGACCTTCAGCTTTTCGGCGGTATTGTTCTTCGAGTAAGGCTTTAACGATAGGCGCCATTTGAATAGTTCCGTTGATATGTCCCGACTCATAGAAGCAACCATCTTGTGTAAACAAATTGTTGCGCAAATGCGTAAAGTGTATGCGGTGACCGAGTTTTTTCACAATATCCACGAGGTCATTCTCACGACGAACAGATAGTGAGCCGGTGCAAAAAGTAATGCCATTAGCAGGCGAATCCACGGCATTGCAAATCCATTCCAAATCTTCGAGCGAGCTCACAATGCGTGGCATGCCCAACACCGGAAACGGAGGATCGTCGGGGTGAATGCACAAACGCACGCCAGCCTCTTCGGCCACAGGAACCACATCGCGCAAGAAATCGGCCAAGTTATTGCGCAATACATCGCGGTCAATATCCTTATAGGTAGCAATATAATCGAGGAAAACTTTTTTGTAATCGGGCGTTGAACCATCCACAGTACCGTTGATAAAACCCTGCGTTACCACTATAATGTTGTAAGCGAGCAGTTCGGCTTCTTCGGCAGTCATTTCGTTGAAAATGGCTTCCGCTTTTGCCACAATATCAGCAGGATACTCGTTCACCGCATTGGGTCGTTTGAGAATAAAAGCATCAAAAGCCACAAATTTTGGAAAATCGAAATACATCACCTCGCCACCCGACGGCAGCATGTAGTGCAGGTCGGTTCGTGCCCAATCGAGCACTGGCATAAAGTTGTAGCACACCGTATCGATACCACAAGCACCAAGGTTGCGCAACGATTGGCGGTAGTTTTCTATCAGTCGTGGGCGATCGGCAGTTTTGGTTTTGATGCCTTCGGTAACAGGCAAACTTTCTACCACGCTCCAGCGCAAACCGTGTTTCTCAATTTCGGTTTTCACCTTCATTATTTCGTCCACCGGCCACACATCGCCATTTTTGATGTGGTGCAAAGCCGTTACCACGCCTTCCACGCCCATTTGTGTGAGGTCGGTGAGTTTCACCGTATCGTTAGCGCCAAACCAGCGCCATGTTTTTTCTAATGCCATAAAACAATTGATATCTTTTTTATATTCTTATTCAAAAAAATCTTTCGATTAATTGACAATTACTTTGGCCACACGGTTTTCAATCCGCACAATATAGCAACCTTGTTTTAGTCTTATCATCTCATTATCAGAGGATAATAAAGTTGATTTAATTAATCTGCCATCAATGCTAAAAATATGAATGGCTTTTCCTGCATATCCACGAATAATAATTGAAGAATTGAATATTGCCACCTGAAGTTGGTCTTCTTTTAAGTCTACAATTGCAGCTTTTGGGTCATAAATATAGGCAAAAGCACCCATATCGCAAGGTGTTAGTCCTGAGCGAATTGAGCCAAAATGATCATCGGTGGCAGTATAGCTTGCATTTCCTTTGGCATCTACAATTGTAGCATTTTGCTTAATCGACAAATTGGGAGTAGTAACATTTGTAGCATCAGCAAAAACCGGGTCAGCAGAAATACTGTTTGCATCATATTTTGTAGTAGTTTTCCATGTCGCAAAGTCGTAATCGGTAGTGGCTGCAAGTCCAAAAACATTATTTGTTCCATTGCCTTTATCGTAACAGTTATAATTGCATGTTATAGGATAACTCAATGAATAATCGGATGCCAATTTGGTAGAAAGCACATAATGTTTGCCACCTGAACCGCCACTACGTTTGTTTACGAAGATATTATTGCTCACTACATTACCTGTAACAATATTATCAGTAGCCACATCACGCATGAATGCATAAGTATTTTGTGTAGTGCTAGTTACTGTACCACCAATATATACCGAATTGTGAATAATTACATCTGCACCAGTTGTGTTTTTATAAATACCTGTTATTGATGCACCTGAACTCATATTATTTCCCAAGCAAATCATATTATTTTTCAGCGTCAGCGTATTAGTTCCGGCACCGGCAGCGATGCCATAAACAGCACTCACACCACTCGAAATAGCATTCAGATTATAAACAGAATTGCGTTCCACCGTATTTTTTTGATTACTTCCGGTATAATGCGAAATTCCAATTATCTGATGAGCTGCCGAACTTGTTTCGTTACCACAACTTAAATCGTGTACTTCCACCGCTGTGCAACTTCCACCATACGACCCGTTTGACGAAAGACCAATTACTTTTCCAGCAATCGAATTGGCATTAGCACCTGTAGGAATTGCATTAAGGTTATTGACTTTTAAATATCCGGGTATTGAAGACCCACCGCCAAAGTTATATGACAATCCGCAAAGTCCGTTGGAAGCCGATATAGAAACTCCGTAGCGCAATGTTAGTTGTGATATTTCGTTCGGATTGGTAGCAACAGCAGCACTTAAATTTCCACCTTTCACCACTATTCCTCCCAGCACGCCATCGGTTCCATTTCCGGGAGAATAGGAAGTTAAATCAATTCCCGAAATTTTGTTCCCACTCATGGTTATCGTTGTGCCGCCTTTCAATGCATTGATATAAATACCTGTAAATCGGGCTGTTCCGGAACTTTGAATGGTAGTAACACCTGTTCCCAACTCATTATTTCCACCAATAATATTATTTGTGATAGAAGAAATTGCACCTGCCGAGTTAATGTAAACGGGATAAATAAGTCCGCCACCCGACGTTACACGCGTTTCGGATTGATAAAAACTATTTCCACTTATTTGTGTGGTATGGCTATCCAAATCGTTAAATACACCACAGCTTTTCACATCAGTTGCATCAGTAAAAAAGTTTGAAATGCTGTTGTTCGAAATCATCGTGCCCTCATTGTTGTAAGTGGGCGTTCCTTTCAGGTAAATGGCGTTATAAGGTAAACCCGCGGAGGCATTGGCTATTTTGCAATGATCAATGGTATTGTACAAATTGCCCGAACCTGTAAAGCTTCCCGCACTACCACCGCGAGCCGTAGTTCCTGTAGTTGTACCAATAACAATGGTGCCTGAAGTACTCAATTTGCCAGAACCCATCACAGTGCAATAGCGCACCGTGTTATATCGCGAGTCGTTTATAAACTCAATGGTTTTTGCACCCGAAGCAGTGCTCGTATTTGAAAGTGTCAATCCTGAAGTGCTTCCAATTCCATTAGCTCGTCCATCAATTTTCACATAACAAGCACCATTAAAACTCATAATGGCTTTTGATGTTGAAAGTTCTTTCTGAACATCGGCAGCGGGACGAATCAAGATATAGTTTTGTTCTGATGCATTGGCTTTTTTGGCAAAAACAATCGGATATATTTCTGATTCTGGTGCATAGTCAGCTTGTATTTCTATTAATGTAGATGCGCTAATATTATCAGGAATGCTATTGTAAGCTGCCTGAATAGTGGTGTAAGTTTGCGCTGCACCCACTTTAATGGTTGTAGCAGGTGTTTCAATGTCACCATTAATTATTTCACCATTCACATCGCAATAAATCACCCCTAAACCTCCACCGGTAGTCATATAAACTCTGCCATAAATATTAGGATCGCCAATTAATTGACCTATTCCTCCAAAAAGGTGCTCATTATCATTTACCTGAATCCATGTTGCGCCCAAATCATCCGATCGAAAAATTCCGTTAAATGAGGAAGTTTTCACTGTTCCAGATATAAAAATGGAGGCAGCCTGTCCACTGCCTGGTTTTGGAGCACCAAAACCAACAGATTTGCAGCTAATTACATTCGGTATTTTTGTGAACTGTGGTACTGCATTGCTAAATTTTGCGCAATAAAGACCACGTTCGTATAATGGCAGCCACACTTCACCTTCATGAGTTGGAAATGTTCGTATATTTCCATAACTTCCTGCTCCTGAAGGAATTCCATAATTTGCAAGTGCAAAACTCTTAAAAGTCAGTCCTCCATCTTCACAGTAATATAAACTGGTGCCGTTGGTGGCATAAAATTTCCCGTCGAATACTTTATCAGATACCGGTTTGAGATTATTGGGAATACCCTGACACAAGTACCATGTTGCTCTATCGCTAACATCGCAAACTCTCGTGGTCTTATTTAAAGGTGCCCAAACGATAGTACTTCCGGCAGCAGACACCGCAATTTTTCCAGCATATACAGAATCAGCTACGACATAATTACCCATTTTTGTCCAAGTTACAGCATTATCGGCCGAATACATTGCTCCATTTGCCGGATTTGACGTTGCTCTTACTACAATGTTTGGATTAAGCTCTGCAGCATCAAGACAGGGATTATTAGCACCACCGGCCGGAGTGAAACGAGTACCAGGCAAATCCACATTAACATGTCTAAAACCTGAATAATCACCAATTGAATGAATTAATTGGGCACCTGATTTTGGCGCAATAACATCGAAAACCACAGATTCATTGAGATTTTTCGACGAGAATTTAAACGTAATTGCTTTACCCAAATCGTAATCACCCAAATTATCGCAACGATATACCCCATAGCCCGTATTGAAGAAAAAACGATTTGAATTAAAAGGATCAAGTCCGATATTTGATACCCAGTGTGGATTAACGCCTGCTGCATAGCTGTAGCCCTGATAATCCAATATAACCAGTGAGCTTGATGCCAAATCTGCCCATGTAGTTCCACCGTCTTTTGTGCGCCAAATACGCTCACCGTAACTACCGGTTGCAGCCCATTTTACTCCGCTTGTATTTGTGATTAATATATGGTTCGGATTGCTCTGATCAATGGCAATGCCACAATATCCACTGTTGTGGATTGCCTGCGGAGTAATATCAGCAGCAGTTTTAGTTGCAAGATTAATTTTGTAAAAGCCGCCTAATGTACCGTAGCCTGCTGGAGATTCGAGATTGCTGAATGTTGAATACAAAAAACCGTTAGGAGATAATTCTCCGCGCTGAGGCGCACTGGTAGTTGGTAAACCTGTAATTGGCTGCCATGTAGCACCAGCATCGTTGGAAATATACATATTGTTATTTCCTGTTCTGGTAAGTCCGGCAATAAGTCGCGGGCTTGTGCTTCCATTGGTTCCGGTAGAAGGATCTACCACTACAAAGGAAACACGCAGCACTTCGCCGGTTGTTACGGTTACGGCTGTTCTGAATGCGGTTATTTCTGTCCATGTTTCACCGTTATCCGCACTTTTCCACAAGCCGTTTTTGTAAGTGCCACAATACAACACAGCCGTATTATTCGGGTCAATACAAAGTCGCTCACCACTCGGACTTGCCACTCCACTAATCTGAAATGGAGTTACAAAGCGTTTAAATGTTTTTCCATAATCATCCGAACGCATAATACACGAAGGCGGATTGATATACAAACCAGCCATCATATATATCCGTCCCGGTTTTTTCGGGTCGGTACACATGGCCTGTATGCCTTGCAACGTCCACTCGGTTTCAGTCATCCAGTCGCTGATACGTGTCCAGCTTTTAGTGGCTTCTTCCCAACGATAAGCTCCACCCACATCGGTGCGGGCATACAGCACATCTTTTTCGGTTTTGGAATAGCAAAAACCAGGAACAAATCCTGTTCCTCCGGTATCCACCGATTTCCAACTGTGTTTTTGAACAAATTGAGCGAAACTAAATACACTTAATATAAGTGCAAAAGATAGAGAAAGAACTTTTTTCGTGTACATTGTTAAGTGATTTTTTAAATTGAGAAAATTGAAAATAAGAAAATAAATAAAAGACTTTTGATTAATTTCATAATTAACACAATATTTTAAACTAATAAAACAATATATCATTACTTACAGTTGAACGCACACCCCCAAGAGGTTTCCACTCTAAACGCAGGCCATCGCCACCACCATTTTGAAAATAATTAATTCGCAATTTATGATAACCTTTACCTAAAGCTAAGTCCATAAATTTCTCATCCATGCCGTGTGCACCATCGTTATTTAACCTTCTATCAGCAATTGATAAATCGCTTCCATCATCCGAGCTAAGATAAATACGATACACATTGGTTTCGGGAACAAAAACATATCCTTCGAAAACAAAACCATAATACAATGGTTGCGTTTTGGGGCTTAGTTCTATATTACTTAGCACCCCCTGACTTTCGGGTGTAAGAGTATCAAAATCGGGAAGTTTTGTCCATGTGCCACGAAAATACTTATAGCTTATCCCTTTTTTGACATTTCCTACAGGAATAGCGGGAATTGGTTTCTCCACTTTGTAATTGCATGATGTAACCGCCGAAACAGCTTTGTTGCCTATATATGATTGTGCCTTAACCGTTATTTCATTTGTTGTTTCAATGCTAACATTATTAGTTGCTATTGGCGAATTAAGAGTTGGATTGTCACCATTTGTAGTGTATCGAACCACTGTATTTGGCATATAAGATGAAGCATTAAATACAACTTTATTTGTAAAAACACTTGACTCCGAATGAATAACTGGTGCATTATAAACTAATGGCTTATCCTTTACTTCCAACACAATAACTGTTACATAGTTATCCTTTTTTACATTTGTCAGAGATATATTTATATAGGGCTGATTCGGGTCAACAAGCAACAACTTATTTGGCTGAGAAAGCGGATATGCTTTTAATATTTTATTTTGCAAACCCGCGAGCATTAATTTTCCGTTTGCAGGCCAATCAAAAACATGCAGGTAAATGTACGTCTTGCTTTCAGTTGTCCTTACAGTTGCTTTGCCCCACTTCAAATTCAAGAACGGACTTGCCGTTGTGCAGTAAATTGCTGCGCTATTATTTTTCATCCAATTACCAGCATCTCGAAGATTATTGGCAGCAGTAGCCGGTACAATTCCTTCGGGTGTAGGACCTACATTCAATAAATAGTTGCCCCCTTTTGACGTTATATCGCATAGACTTTGTATAATCATCAGAGGCGATTTATACACAGTATCATACTTGCTGTAACACCAGTTGCTTGTAGTTGTCATGCATGATTCCCAGTTTTTACCTGCAATTCCATTATCTGGTATGAAACATTCAGGCGTTTCAAAATCGCCTTCAAGGCCATCGCACAAGCGATTATTCATAATTAGATTGGGATAATTTTTTGTTACTGCAAGAAATTTGGACGCTATTTCTTTCGTTATTTCTGCAGGTGTGTCCCACCATATAATATCGGGAGAAAAGTTTGTAAGCAATTCCTTTACTTGTGGCAAAGCTACTTTATCAACATATTGATTCATTGTCTGTTCAGCTTGAATAGAATCCCAATGTGGGCCATATATGCCACCTCCGGCATGACTCCAATCTTGACCCTGTGAGTAGTAAACTCCAAATTTCAAACCTTTTTTGCGACATGCCTGAGCTAATTCAGCCACAATATCTCTTTTAAATGGTGTTGCATCAACCACATTAAATGGGTCGGATGATTTGAACAACGCAAACCCTTCATGATGTTTCGAAGTAATAACCACATATTTCATACCTGCATCCTTGGCTATTTGAGCAATACTATCGGCATTATAGCGTATCGGATTAAACTTATTTGCCATTGATTTGTAGTCAGTTACAGGGATTTTCAGAAAATTTTCTATCCATTCAGGACAAAATGTAATTCGTTTTTCTTCCCATTCTCCATTTAACATGGTGTACAAACCCCAATGGATAAACATACCATAACGAGCTTCAGTCCACCATTGCATCTTGGTGCTTTCAACAGTTTTCTTCTGTTGGCTACTCAAATTTACTGAAATTATCAATAAAAACAGTATTACTTTATTTATTTTATTACTTCTCATGTTGTAATTACTTAATTGAGTTTATTTACAAATATTTGTTCCACTAATTTTCAGTGCAAACACATAATCGCAGGGTTTATTAGCAGGGAAAGTAACTTCCAAACCGTTTTCTGTCTGTTCCCATTTTAAGGCTGATTTATTGCCCAAAAGAGAAACATTTTTTACTGTTCCGGTAGGAGTAGAAAGCGATTTTATCAGCACTTTCCCATTATCTGGCCAATTCATTACCATTGCGTACAATATTTTACCATCTTTCGACTGTGTAAATCGTATATCTTCAGAACTGTATTTCAGCACATTATCCGAATTGCTACCTTTAAAGTCTTTCAGTACGGTAGTAACTGCTTTGGTATTCTTGTCTTCTCCATAATTTTTCCATGGACGAGTAGCATAAATTGCTTGTCCGTTTATTTTCATCCATTTGCCTATGTCTTTCAACAAAACAATGGCGGTACTATCCAGCGAGCCATCTGGCAGTTGAGTTACATTCAGCAACATAGTTCCGTTTTTACTCACTACATCCACCAATTCAGAAATAATTTTTGAAGCGGAATAATACATAGTGCCATTTTCGCTATTTCGAAATCCTACATCATAAAACCAGGGTCCGGTAGAGTTGTCCTGAATCCATGGTTGTTTGTGAATCTGATTCATGTTGGTTCGTTCCAAATCAAGTGTAGCAATGCCATCCCAGAAAAAACCATGCGCCCACACATCTTTGTTGCACATCACCGCCTCGTTGCGTCCACCATGCAAATTTTTACTGCTATTGTACAAATGCGAAACCATATCGAGCCCTGTCTGTCCTTTGTCATCGCCCGAAAAAGGAATTCCGCCGTCAACGTACATCAAATCGGGATGAAACTGGTCGATAAGATCTTTGGTTCTTGCCAGCCAGTTTTGTCTCCATTCAACAGTAGCATTTTTGGGATGCATTAAATTATCATCTCCATTGGGGTCTTTTTTTAGGTATAAATCCTGATACGCCGTATCATTCCCATCGTAAGGCACTCCGGCATAAGGACCTGTTTTGTCAGCACCTTTGTTGGTCTGAAACCAACTCCAACACCTTTCCAAATGCTGTGTAACCCCGAAACGCAAGCCATTTTTAAGGGCTGCTTGTTGCCAAAGTTTCACGATGTCTTTTTTCGGGCCCATATTTACACTGTTCCAGCGGGGTTGGTATTTCGAATTCCATAAGTCGAAATTGTCGTGATGATTTGCCAATGCCACAAAGTATTTTGCTCCCGCATCTTTGTAGAGTGTCATAAGGAATTCAGGATCAAATTTCTCGGCTTTCCATAGCTGAATAATATCTTTGTATCCAAACTTTGATGGATGACCATAATGAGCCAGATGGTATTTATAGGCATCGTAGCCTTCCATATACATTTCGCGTGCGTACCAACCGTTGGCGCGCATCGGAACAGTTTGTGGCCCCCAGTGCGACCAGATTCCAAACTTCGCATCCCGAAACCATTCAGGACATTCATAACCCAAAAGTGACTCAACTGTTGGTTGAAATTTGGCAGCTCTTGGTTTTTCAGCTTTTATTTCTATACAATTAGCTAGAAATAAGATTGATAAAGGGATTAAAAATTGTTTTTTCATGTATTTATTGTTGATTTAATGTTGATTTATTGAATTACTTCGTCAACCACGATATTTATCGGACGTAAACTTACGGTTTTAGCAGAATTAAATACGTCGGCAACTGTTGTGTAATGGGCTTTCAGTCGATTGGATTCTTCAGCAGTAATGGGTAACACGGTTCCATGCCGAGGGTGAAAATCCATGGTTACTTCCTTGTCAATAACTTTGAAGTTTTCCAAATCGGAGCTTCGAGTGAACTGATAACGACCGCTGGTGTACATGTCATACATCAAAATCCAGTCCGACGAGTTGTTCAGTTTGAAAACGCCCGCACCTTCTACCGGACTGGTGGTTTGTTGAAGGTATTTGTCAACCAATGTCCATTCTCCTATTAGTTTATCGGCAGTAGCTTTTTTGATACCGTTTCCATGACCCTCGGTTTTGAAAAATAAGTGGTATTTTCCATTACTAAATATAATGTCGCCATCGATACAGGCTTTTTGGTCGGGACTGAAGAAAAGTTGCTTTGGAACTGTTTCCAACGCCGTAAATTCTTTATTCACATAACTGTAATAAATTTTGTCGTAATCGCCAGGATTGCTTTTGAGCATCGAGAAATAAACCATATATTTCCTGGCTGCCGGGTCATAAATGGTTTGTGGTGCCCATACACGAAGCACATCGCCAAATTCGTTTAGGAATTCTGCCGGAATATTGATGGCTTTTGAAGTCCAGTGAATGAGGTCAGTAGATTTTAGTAGAACCATGCCCCGATTGGAGTTCCAGCCAAGTGCCGAAACCATATCAGTTGCGACCATAAAAAAGGTTTTACCATCCTGGCAGCGAAGAATATGTGGGTCACGCACACCGCCCGAAAGACTTATGTCTGCAGAGTTTACCACTGGTTTGTCGTGGTTCAATGCGTTGAAATTATAGCAGTTATCGCTCAGCGCAAAGCGAATTTGTTCATCGTCTTTGCAGTTTCCTGTGAAATAAACAAAGAGGTAAGCATTGGTTTTGACTTTCTTCTGATTAGCAGCTTGGTTGTCATTATTTCTACCTGCTTTATTTTGTGCAATTGTCATGCAAAAACAAGTTGCCAGCAGCATTAAGCCCAATAATTTCTTTATAAATGACATTTCAGTTTGGTTTTAAAATTTTACTGTTTTTGATTTGCCGTTGTAACTAATTGTTTTAGCGAATGAAGTACTTGCTTTCACACCTACTCCGTTTTTTACATCGACTAGTACAATGTTGAATGTTCTGTTTTTCAACATACCGGGAAATTTACCCTTTCTTTCACCTATTGTCATTGTTCTATTGGTGTTATTCCACGTAAAATTGATGGTAGAATACGCTCCATTTTCGTAGTTATAATTGTTATTGTCATCTTCGTAAAGCATAAATTCTCCATCGACTCCTGGATAAACCCTCAGTGTGAGTTGATTCCATTTTTTCTCCTCGGCATATTGCACATCTGGTCCAAACGGCACTATGGAGCCCGCTTTCACGTACAATGGGAGCACATCCACCGAAGTAGCTTTATCAATTGTTTGTCCGCCTTCTATTTTTTCATTGGTCCAGAAATCGTACCAAGTGACTCCTTTCGGAAGATAAACCTGTGTCGTTTTCACCTTCGAAAAATCGGTACTCGTTTCCTTATCTTGCTTCACCGTGTATTGCTTATCGGTGACTGGAACCACTAATATCGACTTGCCAAACATATATTCAGTGGCGATATTCAACACCTTCTCGTCCGACGAAAAGTCCATAAATAGCGGTCGCAAAATTGACTCCGACCTACTTGTCACTCCCCAAGCAGTGGAATAAATGTATGGTAAAAGACTATAGCGCAACTTAATATATTTTTCAATAGCATCATAAGCCCATTCCCCTTTTTTGCCAAATTGATATATTTCGCGAGGTGCATCAGTTCCGTGAGAGCGCATCATGGGTGTAAATGCGCCAAACTGTAACCAACGGACATACAGTTCATGGAACTCTATATTTTTTAACGCATTACGACCATTAAATGCTTTGAGAAAAAAACCACCAATATCGGCATTCCAATACGGGATTCCTGTGCACGAAAGGCTTAAACCCGCTGGAATCTGCTTTTTGAATGTTTTCCAACTTGCCACTATATCGCCCGACCAAGTATTGGCACCAAATCGTTGTTGACCAGCAAATGCAGAGCGAGTTAGGATGCACACTCGCTTATCGGAAGTGGTGGCACGCTGATGTTCGTAAACTCCTTTAACGTGCATCAGCGGGTAAGCATTCACCACCGAACGATATGAACCAAGATAAGTGGGTTGATCGAAATCCTGTTCTTTGATATTGATGTGGTCGGGTTCGGAAGAGTCCAACCACCACGCATCAGTATTGAAGGAGAAAACGCCTTTGTTGAGGTAGTTCCAATAAATATCGCGTGCAGCAGGATTGAAAGGGTCATAAGGTTTTGTGCCCGATTTTGGTGGCCAGGTTTCAAAATCAATCATCATTTTTTTGCTCATCAACTCCTTGTATTGAGCTGTAAGTGGTCCAAATCCAGGCCATGCCACTATCATTAAGTGTGCATTTAGTTGATGAATTCTATCGACCATTTTTTGTGGTTCAGCAAAAGTTTTTGGATCAAAACTCATGGCATTCCACACACTATCTGCTCCCCAATACTGCCAATCCTGAACAATACCGTCGAGTGGAACACCTAAACTTCGATATTTTTCAACAACTTCTACTATTTCAGCCTGATTCTTATAGCGTTCGCGCGATTGCCAATAACCATAAGTCCAGAGTGGTAACATGGGTGCTTGTCCCGTTAGATCACGCATTTGTGCCACCACACCATCACCATTTCCACCAAAAAGAAAATAATAGTCAATGCCATCGCCAAGCGATTCGAGTGATAATTCTTGCGGATTGTCGTTAAAAACTGTGGAAGAATAATTATCCCAAAAAATCCCATATCCTTTGTTGGATTGAAAAAATGGGATGCTCACCTTCATATTGTCGTTCTTAAGTTGAAACTTCTGCCCGCGTTGATTGAGTTGTCCATTTTGCTGTTGTCCCAATCCATAAATAGCCTCAGCATTATCCAACATAAATGCCTGACGAACAATATAAGTAGCTTTATCCACATCGGTTGTGTTGGTGAATTGTGCGCCAAAATCTTTTTCTGTAAATAGCTTAATGCCATTCACATCCAAAAATAAAACCCGTCCTGTTTCAAGGTTCAAGTCAATTTTTAATTTTTTATTGACTAACGAAATAATTTGACCATTCTGCGAATAAGTTAGCTGCACAGATGCAGGAGTTTTAATTACAGAAAGGCTGGTTTTCTGAAAAACTGTTCCTTCCAGCTTTTTGCTAACTCTCACTATTTCATCCGAATAACATTTTACCTCAATATTCATCTTCTGCACGGTTACCACAATGCCACCATCAATTTTTTGATAGTTTTGGGCACTCAAACTAAAAAGTGAGAGTGAGAATGATAATATCAAGAAAAGTATGTTTTTCATAAATTGTATTTCAATTTTATTCCAAGGTTTGTATTGCAAATATACAAAACAAATCGCTTGAAATGCATTTGAAGTCCATAGTTCTACGTTTGCTAAAATAAAACTTGATAACATTTATAGGCACAATAAGCACAATAGATAAATACCTATCGACATTTTAAGACATAAAATGGTCTTTAATTGAAGAAAAGAATAATCAAATTGTGGACCTATTGTGACTATTGTGGTTCTCTCTTTAAAATGCTAAAGTCGAATTAGAGTATTCTAAACTCATTAAAATCTTTATTCTGTAATTTTCAGCACCACGATTCCATGCGCCGGAACTTGAATATGTCTGCTATCGCCCATTTTGCCAAGGTCAGCATGCAGCCATAAATCTCTCAATTGGGCATTCGTTGAAACTTGTAAACTACTGCTGCTCAGCAAATAATCAACAACAACGGCACCACGATTAAAAACCGCAACGGCTTTTGCTTTTCCTTTTTTGGAATATAAAGTCTTCACCCAAAGTTCCACCTGATTGGTAGTACTGATTCTTTCGGCCTGTACACAAGCTTTGTCCTGATTGATAGCAATTAGCTCTTTATTTGTCAGAATTTCAATGGTTTGAGCAGACATTTTTCGCAAATCGTTTCCTGCCAACAAAGGCGATGCCATCATGCACCACATCGAGAAATGACTTTTGTCCTCGTCGTAAGTCATTCCACGCCCCACCTGAAGCATATCCATATCATTGAAATGACCCAGCGAAGCATATTTTGCCAAACCTGCATTCAAATCTATAATATTGCAAATTGATTTGAAACTAGCTTCAATATCCCCCGAAATCCGCCACGAGTCTGCCTCTTTTATAGCCCAAATACCGGGAAACTTCCAGCAACAAATATTAAAAACAATATTCTTCTTTGTATCTCTTACAGTCTTAATTATGGGTAAATAAGTCTGTTGCAAGTCTAATTTTTGAGCCTGACCACCACACCAATCCACTTTCAGGAAATCGAAACCCCAATCGTTGAAAAACAAATTACAATCCTCCTTTACATGCCCATTAAGCCCTACTCCTTTTCCATTTTTATCTTTATCCCAAATAGACCCACATGTATTTTGTCCTGCATCAGAATAAATGCCGGCTTTCAGTCCTTTTTTATGAATGTAAGCGGCCAGCGACTTCATCCCCGAAGGAAATTTAACCGAATCGCACAGCAATTTACCTACCGCATTGCGACCACCAAAATAGCCATCGTCAATATTTACAAATCGATAACCAGCATCGTACATGCCCGAACTAATCATGGCATCGGCTTGCTCCCGAATCATCTTCTCATCAATATTCACCCTGAAATGATTCCAACTACTCCATCCCATAATGGGAGTCTTACGATTGCTTCCAAAAAGTGATAACGAAATGCTAAGACACAACAGCAATATTCTAAACAAATTATTTCTCATGCTTTCAAATTAGAATTTTATCAATTTAGTAATTTGAGTTTCGTGCGAAATTTTATCTTTGAGTTCCAAGATGTAAGTTCCTGAGTTTAACTTATCGCCTAAGCTTGCCGAACCAAAAATTACTCCGCTGGCAACCGTAACACCAGAAATATTTATGATTCTATATGACAAAGTTTTTTCTGTTAGAATATTGAAAGTGACATGAAATTGACTATTACCAATAGTTGCCAGATTTGTTTCGGATACAGAAATTTTTTCCACACCACTTGATGTGTCAATATCACCATAAATCAATCCTATTCCAGAATTTCCAAAATAGAATCTTCCATACACATTCATGTCGCCAACCATTACGCCACGACTTATTACACCACCAAATTGAGATTTTTCGTTGGTTGCTCTCACCCAAGTTGATCCATAATTGTCGGACCGGTAAGTTTGATTCAAAGCCGTTTCGCCCACAGCTTTGCCATACGCAAATATTGTGGGATTGGTTTTCCCTGGTGCAGGTTTTCCCCAACCGGCTCCACCACAGGTTGGAATTTGAGTAAGTTTGGTGTAACTTGCACCATAATTGGTAAACAAATACAAACCATTGGTACTTGCCCATCCCAAAAATTCACCTTGTACCAAAGGATTTACCCGTATTCTGGTATTTATTGTAATAGGTGTATTATTTGTTTTAAAATCATACGATTTTCCATTCCATGTATAAACATAAATGGCTGTTCCTGTACAGAAATAAAACGTGTTTGGTGCATTCTTATCAGCTACAATTGCTGTATTTATATTGTCGGAATAGGTAAAAACCTTCCAAGTTACCCCTTTATCCATTGTATAAAAATTACCATAATAAACCACGCCACCTACTTTCCAACTAGTTGACCAAGCTATAGTAGTTCCATCGGCACTAATAGCAGCACAACCATACACAGGTGGTTGATCTTTTGAACCTAAAGTAGCAGGCATTGCAGGAGAAAGAGGTAATTTATCTTGTGGAACGCCAGTCCAAACCGCCCCATTCTGATCGGAATACATCACAGAACCTGCCACTCCACTCGCCACTCGGTTACTACCAGCTCGAATTAACATCTTGGTTGTGGGCGAATAGTCGACCGATGAGGTAATTGCCTGAGATGGATTATAACGGATACAAGGCTGTGAAAAATCGGAATAAACACCGCCAGAAATATCACCCAAGGCCAACATAAATTTCCCTCCGGGTACCGATGTAACATCCATTGTAATAGTCTCTTCCAAATTTTTCACATTAGCATACCAAGTAGAAACAATTGCATTAAAATTGTCGGTTGTGTATACCCCATTTCCAGAATTTACAAAAACTCTATTTTTATTAAACGGATCAATTTCAATATCCCACGACCAGTGCATATTTCCATTTTGAATAGCTGCATTTGTATCATATCTTACCAACGAGTTGGCCAACAGACGTTTACCCCAAGTAATTTTTCCAGGAGCATCAATAGTGCCCTTTATTACATCATCACCCCAAGATGTTGTTCCCGATATCCAGGTTTGCGCTGTAGAGAAAATTTCATTGGTGGTCAGGGCTATAATTGTGGGAGTAGTCTTATTATCAACCGTAATACCTGACATCGGAACATTTTCGGTAGGTGATATATCCTCCCATGTTTCAGAGATTACATCGTAACGCCAGACACAAGCCTTAGGAGATGTGCCGTATGTAACATAGATTTTACCACCAGCATACACACTATGCTGAGGAATATAATTTGCTGGTGGAGTCACACTTCCTGCTCCTTTTTGAGCCGATATGGGATTCCAAGTATTACCATAATCTGCTGATAAATACATGTTAGCAGAATCAATTGGAGCAACTTTATCAGCTCGCGAAATACCAGCATAAAGTGCCATAGTTGCTTCACCTTTTGGGGAAAATTCAGGTAAAAAGTCAACAAAAAGAATTCCGTTTCCTGAAGTATTGGAAATCAAAGGAAATGTAGTGACTTTGTTCCAAGTGCTACCGTAATCAGAACTCTTCCAAAGTCCAGTAGCTCTTGAACCGAAAAACAGGATATTTCCTTTATTGGGGTCAACAATCAATCGTTCGCCGCTCCCTTTTTGGGGCCCAGAATTACCCAATGCTTTAAATTTCGAAGTCACATCAATTACTTCCCAAGTATCGCCATAGTCGGTTGAGCGCATTAATCCAGTAAAACCACTTTCAAAATATCCTTCACCAGCAACACAATACACACGGTTGGGCGATGAAGGGTCAATAGCCAAACTCTCAACCGATAATAATCCAGGACGTGAAATGGCAAAAGAAAGACTTTTCCAACCTTTTTCAGCTTCCACCCAACGAAATGCACCTCCGACATCTGTGCGCGCAAATATTAAATCTTTTTGGGTAGGACAAGTGATTATGCCTGACAGACAACCACCCCCACCAAAAGGTACAGTTTTAAATACATGTGGCTGATACATTTGGGCCGAAATACCAAGTGAACAAATCCAACAAAAAAGTGATATTATTAAGCGTGTTTTCATAAGTATTATTTTGTTTACAAAAATAGTTTTTATAAACGGGTATTATAAGACTAAAATCATACTTTAAAGTACATAAAAAGATAACACCAGAAGCATTTAAGTTAATGGAAATCACCGACAACGTCGTTTATAAATTAGTATCAACTTAAATTCGTAAATTCATGCTAATCTGCGTTTTCTCCAAGCGAATAGAAAGCCAATTCTTGCATTTCTGGTAATAACTGAATTATTATGCAATACATTTAGGTCAATATCCTCATATATTGCAATGCAATAATTGAACACTTATTGAATACTATTTTGTAATATGAAAGTTAAAAAAATCCACTAACTTATATAATGGCTATTTTAAATCATGTGTTTGAACATTTCCTTTTTCGATATTTTCAAATGAAGTTTTTATCGTTTTTAAATTGGCAAGCGACTTATCAAATTCTAAAACAATAACGGCATCCAGTGCATCGGGCAAAGTTTTTGGCAAGGAAATTTCATAATTGCTACCAACGATTTTCACCTCCACTTTTTGATTATTTGCCAAAAAATACGCTTTCTTGATTTTTCGGTCGTTTATTGACTGAAGATTCAGCGTATTTCCCTTTATGTCAAGCAAATGAAGGTAAAGTTTATTCGCATTAAATGTTGATGTAAATTTTTGGTTTGGATAATACACTCCGCCACGTGTGCCGTAAATGCTCTGTCCGTTCACTTTGAGCCATGCGCCAATTTCCTGAAAAACTTTTGCTTCGGTTGGTTCAATTGTTCCATCTGATTTTGGACCCACATTCAGCAACAAGTTGCCATCGCCACCTGCAGTGCTTGCTAAAATGTTGATACATTGTTTAGCCGATTTGGGTTTCAGGTTCGATTTCCAAGACCACGAATCGGTAATGGTCATGCAGGTTTCCCATGGGCGGGAATTCTGAAAATCGCCTACGTGTTGTTCGGGAGTATCATAATCACCTGGAATAGACGAGCGATTATTGATAAGAATGCCTGGCTGAAGTTTACGTGCCTGTTGGTAAAGGCGTTCCGAATCCCACATTTCTTCGGTAAACATTCCGCCCCACCAAGCAGCATCAAACCATAGCATATCCACCCTTCCGTAGTTGATAAGTAGCTCATTTATTTGATTGTACATGTATTCCTGATACCGTTTTTGTTTATCAGACACATGCACTTTATAACCAATTGGGATACTTTTCGTTCCTATTTTAGCCAGTTCTTTTATCGTTACACTGTCCAACGGCTCATAATCGGGGTGATACCAGTCGCGTTGCGAGTAGTAAAAACCCAGTTTCAAACCTGCTTCGTGCACTGCATCCGAAAATTCCTTCAGATAGTCTTTGCCGTAAGGCGTTTTCATGATGTTATAATCGGAATACTTCGTGTTCCACATGTGGAAGCCGTCGTGGTGCTTGGTAATGATAACAATGTATTTTGCCCCTGCCTCTTTCGCCATTTTTACAAATTCACGCGGTTTGAAGTTTTCGAGTGCAAAGTCCTTATATTGTAAGTCGTAAATAGAATCGGCCAACGGACCCTTTATATCTGTGTCTGGTGTTTTGCGGGTTTCTTTGCCCCAGCCCAACTGAACACCTTTGACGCTGGAAACACCCAAATGTACAAACATTCCGAAACGGGCGTTTGTAAACCATTTCAAATCAGACTGTTTAGCAAGTGAAGTTTCAGTCCATTTTTGGTCGGTAAAACGCTGGAATTTATGTTTTCCAGTGCGTAATGAATCATTCCAATGAACGGAAGATTGTGCCATCGAGCTGATTGAAAAAATGGAAATAATGGCAATTGTAAATAATTTAGCTTTCATGTATTTTTATTTAAAGTAATGTTTATTAGTCTCTAATATTTTAGAAACATTCTGCTGGCAATAGACTGATCTTTAAAACGAAATTTCAAAATATATGTTCCTTTAACCAAATCGTTTACTGATATTTTATTTACCAGATTGGCAAATGTTTTAATATGCTTTCCATCAACGCTAAACAAGCTAAACTCATGAATATCAAACTTACTTTGACATGCAATGTTTATTTCTTTATTTGCCAATGTAGGATATATTCTCAGATTTGCCTGATTTGCAAATATTGACGAAACCGCCTGAATACTATTCTGATAGACCTTAATAGCATCAACCTGCACAAAAGTTGAACCTGTCTTTACTCCTTTAATTGTATGTTGACCATAAGTCAACGCCTTATTTGAGTATATAACCTGCTGTGGTAAATAGGAAGTGGCATATTGCGAATAGATGCCTTTACTTACTCCATCCAAAAAAATTTCCACCTGTCCGTAACTTGTTCCTTTGGGGGCAATAAAGTCAATACCATCGCCAATAAATGTAAACTGAAAGTAATCACCATTAAGAGTGGTGGCTGCCACATCATCCTTATAATCGCCAACTGATCTAGTGAAAGAAGATGTCCATTTTGTCCCAGCGTATTTTATTGTTGAATCGGTATTGTTTACGATATAATAATTGGCATTGCGTCCAGGGTAATCTATTACTTGCAATCTGATGACACTGTTGACAGAATCAAATTTTTCGGTAGGCAGTAATGTAAGTACCACATTCGAAGCAGTTTGAGAAATTGTAACCGGGCTGGTGCCATTATTCATATAGATTGCCTCACCAAATTTTTTGTAATCAGCCGGAGCCGGTAAAGTTAATGTGTTTCCTGCAGGAGGATAGACCACATGGATATATTCGTACTTGTCATCGGGCGACTTAGTAGCCACAATACCATTATTGATGGTTGCCAACGTTTTACCAACTGCTGTGATATACGATGTACTTGGAACTGTACCTTTAATAGCTGTTTCAACCTGTTTGATATAATTCCCGCAGCCGGTAAACATATTCTTCACACCATCTTCCCATCCACCACCAATATAAACACCAACAGCCCAGGCCGTTCCACCATCATTTGTCACCGCCGATTGCAAAACGGTGAAACGATACATTTGCTGTGGGGTCAACCGAGCTGCCTTTTGCCCTTGCGCAATAGCAGCCCACCAACTACCTCCCGCCAAAGTGGCTATTTGATAACCAAAAGTCCGCCAGGTAGTCATTGGCCCCGAAGGGTAATATTCTTTCGAGCTGTAATCCATTCCATCCACCATAGTCGAACCATTGCCAACCAAAATACGATTAGGATCTCCGGTCAGCATCGAGGCTCTTAATCTGGGCTTGTCAATCATATTTTTATATTGACTGGACATACACATATCCTGCCACATTCCATCGATATCTGTACCATAGCGAGCACCGATTTCAGTCATTAGTTCGTTTACGTAATTGTTCCAAATAGGATAATGGTGAATAGAATCAACATTATACCCAGTTGCAAGCTGGTCGGCAGCCGTAAAATCGTACCCATCAGTAGTATGAACATACAACATTAGCCTAATTCCTTTAGGTTTGAGTTCGTTAATCAAGTCGCGAATACAATCGCGCGAAGAAGAATTACCCGGGCGCCACTTTTCAGTTACTGCACTTGGATAAAGAGGTCGCATTCTGAGGTGCATCACTGTAAAAACCACATACTCAACGCCAAAAGTCTGTGCGTCAGCCGCTAACTGTTTTGCATCAAAACTATTGGCAACAGTATTAATATCCGAAGTTGTACCGCCCTTAGGATAAACGGATAATCCGGGCACGTAATGAACAAAGAGTCCATAACGACTTTTTTCGTACCAATTATTTTTGGAACCTGCTGTAATATACTCAGATATTAATAAAATACTTATAATGAGAATTGTACCAATTTTATATGTCTTCATAAATATTTTTTTTATGATTTATAATTCGCTGATAAACTGTTTAATAATTCGATAAATAATCCCTAAATAATTAGTCTCTAATATTTTAGAAACATTCTGTTGGCAACAGACCAATCTTTAAATCTAAAATTCAAAATATATGTCCCTTTTGGCAAATCGTTTACTGATATTTTATTTGTCAGATTGGCAAATGACTTAATCTGCTTTCCATCAATACTAAATAAGCTAAAATCTTGAATATCAAACTTACTTTGACATGCTATTGTGAGTCCGCTTTAGTCTTTACCTCGTTCTTTTTACATAACACCCTGTTTTGTCGGATTGGATTGTTCTACTTTATATAATCCAGCGCCATGGTGATTAATTTCTGGCGCAAATTCGTCGGTAAAAGTGCCTACAGTTTCATTCGTCCATAAATTTTTAATCATACACGATTTATCAAATCCAATCTCCTTAAGATTAATTTTCATTACAGCTGAAGAAGGCGGTAAAGTGCCTGCAGGATAGTCGGCAATATTAAATACGGCTACATATTTCGCTCCCGATTTAGGCTCATCAGCAACCCAGATGGCCTTTTCCTTATCTCTGAATAATTGTCTATTGTTAGTGCTTTCATTCAGCACTTTCATTACATTTTTATTTGTCAATAATGAGAGTGTGAATGAATCATTATCGGGTAAATTTCCACCAAACATGAGAGGCGATTTGAAGATTGCCCAAAGTGTCATTAGTGTATATTGCTCATCTTTTGTAAAGTTGGTCATACGAGGATTACCATACTCCGCCCTGATTCCAATTCGCCCCATCGGAAGCATATCCCCATCAGGATAGGCTCCATAAGCACGCCATTTATTCCAACGTTCAAATACCTCAAAATGATGTTTAAGGTCGGGCCATCTGTCCCAAAAATCACCTACAATACGCCACATATTTGCATTCGACTGAACGTGCGTAGCGTGTGCAATAGGTGTTTCGCCCGGCGAGACGCTAAGCACAATTTTTCGTCCGGTTCTGTTTATTGCTTTCCGAATCATATCAATTTCTCCTTCAAAATAATTTGGAGCGGACAGGTCATCAACCTTTACAAAGTCGATACCCCATGAAGCATAAAGATCGAAAAGTGAGTTATAATACTCCTGAGCACCTTCTTTTCCGGGTACTATTGTGTACATATCGTTTAACCAATAACAAAGGTGCTTGTCACTTGAAATAGCATCGACAGTTAGATTTGTTCCTTTTATAGGTAGTTTCTGCTTAACGGCTTCAACCGGCACACCCCGCATAATATGAATACCAAATTTCAATCCTTTATTGTGAATGTAATCGGCCAGCGGTTTAAAACCTTTACCATTAGCAGCAGAAGGAAACCTATTTATAGCCGGCTGAAACCGACCAAATTTATCGAGTACATAATCCGGATTTGTTTGATTGTAGCCATGCGCCTTATCATTACCTACGTACCAGCGAATGTCACAAATTATATATTCCCACCCGTACGACTTCAGATTTTTTGCCATATAATCAGCATTAGCCTTTATCTCTTCTTCTGTAACGGTAGGACCAAAACAATCCCAACTGTTCCATCCCATGGGAGGTGTGGATGCCCATGAATGGAAATCATTTTTATTTTGTGAATGAATGGTTTTTCCAAAAAAGCCACAAATCAAAATTATCAGGAAAAGTTTTTTTGCGTTCATTTTTAAAGACATTAAAGATCAAAAATATTTTCTATTGATTACAACTTGGAAATAAAGTTCTGTTATTCAAATTATTAATTAGTTATTTTTAATGCAATAATAAAGTTTTATCAATCTCCGAACGTGGTTTTCCCTGTGGTTGCCATTCGAGCTTAAGGCCCTGACCTATTTCCTGCTGAAAATATTGCAACGAAATTTTGTGCCAACCAGCTGCAAGAGGCAACTCAACGCTCTTTTCCTCAGCACCATGCACGCCATCGTAATCTATTACGGTTTGCGAATCAATTATAAGTCGGCTTCCATCATCCGAAGCAAGATAAAAAGTATACACATTGGTTTCGGGGACATTGATCCATCCATCAAATAGTAAACCATAATTGTGATCACGTTGGCGAATTTCCAGATTTATACGGTCTACTGTCCCCGTTTTTATAGGAATAAGTTTCGAGAAATCAGGCAGATTATTCCAAACGCCTTCGTAATATTTATAGCTAAAGCCCTTTTTGCCGGTGTTCAGTGCAGGCATAGGTGATGATTTCACAAAACGTCTTTCGGCAACTGCACTCACTGCTTTATTGTTGACAAATATACGTGCTTTTACCACAAAATCAGTTTGTTCCACACAAATCTCACCAGTTGCTATGGCTGAAAGAGCTGTTGGTTCGGTATTATCAATTGTATATCGCAACACGGAATTTGGTGTAGGTGAGGTTATTACAAAACGTGCTTTGTCAATAAAAATGGATGCGTCGGATTTAATCTCGGGCTTGTTCACCACTCGGGTTTCTCCAACAATTTCGAGCACCACAACCGTTGAGAATTTACTTTTCGATAGGCCATTAACCGAAACCGTAAGTTGAGTAGTATTCTGTACTGTATTTATATTTTTTGCCGGATTGGCCAATGCGTAAGCTTTCTTTACTTTGTTTTGCAAGCCGTAAAGTGCAATTTTTCCATCGGTTGGCCAGTCGAAAATGTGCAAAAAGAGCTTGGTGTTTTTGCCATTTTGTTTTTGTGTAACCCGACCCCACATGGTTTCACTAAAAGGATTTGCTTGCGTGCCATAAATGGCTTCTCCGTTCACTTTCATCCATTTACCCACTTCTTTCAGCCTTTCAACTGACGGTTGTGGAATGAGTCCGGTAGCATCAGGGCCTACATTGAGCAGGTAATTTCCTCCTTTGGAAGCAATATCAATGAGATTGCGCACTAACGTTTCGGTACTTTTCCAGTCGTGGTCGTCAACATTGTAGCCCCAAGTTCCATTCATGGTCATGCACGATTCCCAGTTTTTGCCTGGAATGCCAGTTGCCGGAATATACTGTTCGGGCGTTGTGAGGTCGCCTTCCACATTTCCACCAAGGCGGTCGTTGACAATAATATCGGGATGTTGTACCAAAAAATCGGTGAATCGTTTGGCCAATTCCGGTGTCATTTCGGCAGGCGTATCAAACCAGATAATGCGAGGCTGATAATTAGTAACCAACTCTTTAACCTGTGGCAACGACACTTTTTCAATATAATCGCTGAAACGGCCTTCTTGCGCTTTGTCCCATTTTTTGTCGTACGAACCGCCACCAGCATGATACCAATCCAAGGCTTGCGCATAATATACGCCAAAAGGCATATCGTACTTTTTGCAAGATTCGGCCAACGCTTTTACAATATCTTTTTTATAAGGCGATGCGTCCATGATATTAAATGGGTCGGCAGCCGTTTGGAACATGGCAAAACCTTCGCAATGCTTAGCGGTAAAAACCATGTATTTCATACCGGCCTCTTTGGCAAGCAAAACAAAATTATCTGCATTGAAATTTGTCGGATTAAACTGTGGAGCAAGTTTTGTATAATCAGCAATCGGAATTTTCAACACATTGAGAATCCACTCACTACCAATAACGCGCTTCATTTTTTGGTCGCCCCACGTGCCAGCAGGAATGCTGTACAAACCCCAGTGGATAAACATACCGAATTTGGCTTCTTTCCACCAATCCATTTTGGGATCATCGACTTTGTGTGATTGAGCGAATAAACCTAAAGAAGAGATTATCAATAAAACAGCAAGTATAGTAGATTTTAATTTGAGATTCATGGATTTTTAGATATAAGGTTTTTCAATTTTACACGCCACTAGATGCACTGAACCCGCCATCTACCGGAATTATTGCACCTGTAATGAAGCTGGCAGCATCCGAGCAAAGGAACTGAACAATACCATTCAACTCATCAATATTTCCAAAGCGTTTCATCGGTGTTTTGGCAATTACTTTTTTGCTTCGTTCGGTCAGCGAGCCATCGGGGTTAATCAATACAGCACGGTTTTGGTCGCCAATAAAAAAGCCTGGAGCAATAGCATTTACGCGGATTTTATCGCCAAATTTCATCGCCATTTCCATGGCCAGCCATTGGGTAAAAATATTGATGCCGGTTTTGGCTACAGAATAACCAGGAACACGGGTAATGGCGCTGTAAGTAGCCATCGACGACACATTAATAATGCTTCCTGAACCTTTACGCGCCATACTTTCGCCAAAAATAAGGCAAGGATAAACCGTTCCATTTGAATTCAGATTTACTACTTTGTTGTAATCTTCCAATTTCATGTCGAAAACCGTTTGTTCTTCGGTCAATGTTCCGCCAGGCATATTTCCACCGGCAGCATTTACCAGAATATCAATACCGCCAAACTTGTCTTCTATTTCCTGACGAACACTCTTCAGGCTTTCTTCGGATAATACATTGCAAACCAATCCTGAAACATCTCCATATTGCTTTAAATCAGCAATTTTTTGTTCCAATACTTCCTCACGAATATCGAGGATAATTACTTTGGCGCCTGCCTGCAAGAGGCCTTTAGAAATATTGCTGCCCAAAACGCCACCACCACCGGTTACTACGGCTACTTTATTTTTTACTTCAAACATTTTTTTATCTTAAGATAATTATACAAAGCTTTAAATATCAATTACAAAGATACAGCTATAAAAAATCTATTGTGAATGATATTTTTGCAGATAATAATGCTATATTTGCAAATAAGTTACAACTACCCACTCTCAAAAATAAATTATACCAAATACATATCTAAAATAGTCCTATTAGTTTAATTGGATTATTTTAGATATGTATTCGGTATAAATAGATACGTAAAAAACAAAGCTCTCAATTTCAATACATTAAAAACCTTGTTCTTCATGTACTGTATTTTTGCTAATTGCACATTTTGGTTTTGCCGGTTATTAAATATTTTTTAAAACCACATAATGTGCTTGATTCATAAAACTTAAATTTTAATGAATTTACAAGCCTTTGTTTTGTTGAGGAGAAATGTGTAAAAACCAGGTGTGAGTGTAGAAATATCAATTGAATTGGAAGTGATTTTTTGCTTAACATGTCGTCCTATTGAATCAAATATATCTGCTGATATTATGGATTCGCAGTTTTCAATATATATAATATTTTTTGCTGGATTTGGAAAAATTGTAATATTATTATTTAATGATAATTGTTGAAGTGCATTTGGAATATAGGCTTTACCAAACAATTCCAGTTCATATAATCTTACTATACCGCCAGTAGCTGCTGTTACGTAAAGTCGTACTTCACTTACTGTGTCGTTGGCAATGCACTTGGAATATAATGCTTCTGTATTTCCGGTCACAGAAAACATGTCTTTCCATACTCCACCACTCATTTTTTGCAATTTAAAATCAGTTAATTCCGAATTATAACCCTGATATCCTGTGTATAACTTCAGTTTGTTTACAATGTATTGACCACCCAGATTCACCGAAATCCATTGTGGATTGGCAGATGTAAAAGCTGCAGATACCCATCGATTGGCATCGGTTGCTGCCGAAAGGCCATCCACCGCCAATGCTCCCGAATAGGATGCACTATTGATAGAACTAGTGGTGGTAGGTTTTTTCAATAACACACTTACGGATGGCTTAGAAGCAGCTACAGTTGCTAATGTCGAGTAATATGTTGTGTCTTTGGCTGCATTATAATAAGTTACACGATAAGTATATTTCTCATCTGCAGCTGTTGTATTATCATTGTAAACCGTATTAGTTAAATTATTTATTTCTGCAAGTTGCGTGAAGTTACTACAATCATCTTTTCGTTCAATTTTATACCCACCAGTTGCTAATATGCTTTTGCTCCAAGTTAGTTGCACGCCATTTGTAGTATTTATAGAGGTCAAATTTTTGCGAAATTTACTTTTGAAAGTATAGTTTGAACTTGTCATTTTTTGTTGGTCAAGTCCATATCTGATATAAGCCAAATTGCCACTTGTAGAACGAACATTTGCCGAATCCAATTCACCATTGGTCCAATACACATCAACTTCAAATCCGCCACGTGCTTTCAATCCTTTTGTTGAGCCAGTTGACCATGCTGAGGGCAAAGCAGGCAATAATAAAATTAATGAGTTGCTGATTGTATCTGGATTATCGGTGATTTTCCCAGTTTTATCGGTATACAAATGCGATTGCATCAGCATTTCAGTTACACCAGCCGTATAGCCAAAATTTCCGTCCATCTGAAAAGGAGGATAGGTGTCGAAAAGATTAGAAAGAATATTTTTGTTTAATTGCTGATTTACAAAAAAGTACGATCGTTCAGGTTGCAGCAGTCGGGCATAGATATTAATTTTCCAAGCACTACTCCAACCACCACCTACATCACCGCGAGAATTGATGGAAACCAATGCGGCTTTGGCAAATTCGGGCGTTGACAAGGGGCTGATTTGTCGTCCTGGATGCACTGCAAACAAATGCGAGTTGTGTCTGTGTTTATCATCTTGTCGGTCTACATCCTCCATCCATTCTTGCAATTGTCCCCATTTTCCAATTTGTGGTCCAAGCATTTTGTTGCGCATGTCCCTGATTTTATTGGCGTAAATTGAGTCAACTTTCAACTCACGTGCTGCAGCTACATAATTTGAAAACAAGTCATACACAATTTGTTGGTCATAAGAAACACCCGGATAAGGCGTTCTGTCACCTTCTAGAAGGTTCGGACCATGCTCCGGCGACCATCCATCAGGGGTAATCAGTTTTCCATCGGCACGGGCTACCAAGTGATTCTCCCAATACGAAACTACATCTTTCATCATTGGATAAGCGCGGTTTTTCAAAAAATCCTTATCTCTGTTGAATGCATAATAATCCCAAAAATTTTGGCTCAACCACGCACTTCCAGGGCGGTGAATGCCCCATGCAGAGTTACCTCCAAAGATATTATTTGTACTATAAGCTATCCAACCATAAGGAGTTATCAGTTTTGGGTCGGTTGACACTTTTTGAACTTTGGCCAAATTTTCTACCCAATCGAAATAGGGTTGTTGGCATTCCGCCAAACCGGTTTGATCTGCTGGCCAGTAATTCATTTCCAAATTGATATTGGTGGTGTATTGCGAGTACCAAGCGGGCGCTTTGCTATCGTTCCAAAGTCCTTGCAAATTGGCTGGTAAGCCACCTTTGCGCGAAGAGCTGATAAGTAAATATCGTCCGTATTTGAAGAGAAGTGCTTCTAAAATTGGGTCGCCAACTGTGTTCCCTTTAGTTTTGTAAGCTGTAAGGCGTTGGTTAGTGGGCATATCAATATTATCGCCTTTAATGTCCATTTTCACACGTGTGTAAAGAGGCTGATAATCATTTAAGTGGTTGCTGAGTAATTGATTGTAAGTTTTTGCCGCAGCGTTATCAATAATTAGAGTAAGTCTATCGTGCGGATGTGTGTTTATAAATTGTTTGCTAAAATCGAGAATATACGATGTTCCAGCGGTGAGCAATACAGTAACTGAATTGGCACCAGTAACCTGAATACCAGAGGTGTCGGCAACAAGTGTACCGCCATCGTTTATCACCAAAATTTGCGATTCATAATCCATTCCGTTTTCGGTGAGTTTGCCAGTGGCAGTAAGTCGGTTGGTGCCAGTTACAGTTTTCAGTGCACCGTGCGTATCGGTGAGTTTTACTTTTCCGGTAATTTGACCGGTTTTGTCGGCAGTTAAACGCATAACTATCACTTTGTCGGGATAGCTGGCAAAATAATTGCGCTCATAATGCACTCCACTAGCATCAAAACGAGTTGTATGCACGGCATCGTTGAGGCGAAGTTCACGCTGATAACCAGTAGCAGTAAGAGCCGGCGTAGTAAAATAAACTTCGCCAAAAGATTGGTAATTACCCATTTTGACCTGGTCGCCCGTTTCGAGCGATTGCTCGTTGAATTGCAAACGTTCGTTGCTAACATTACCGTAAATCATAGCTCCGATAGAACCATTGCCAATGGGCAGGCACTCTAGCCATGTTGTAGCTGGACTTTGATACCAAAGCCGATCGTTGGTTTGGGCATTCGAATTTAAAACTGCGATTGTTTGAAAAAAAATTAGTAAATTTAGAATTCGTGATTTCATATTATTTATTTTTATGGATTTTCTTTTAATTGGCAAATATACTGTAACTTTATCCATTAAGCCTACCTTAAAAAATACATGATTGTATATGTAAATGAATTAATTGCATTAGAATTAGCTGAGGCTAAAGTCTATTTCCATTTACTTAGTATAATTCTTTGGTTTTTTAGTAAATTAAACAGTGGAAAAACAATTTGTAATAACAGTAAGTATTTAAAAAACATCAAACTGTTTTATTTCTTTGGATTCAATCAACAACCGAACGGCTGTAGCTTCTACTTTTTCAATCTCTTTTCCGCAAATAGTGCCAAAGACTTTTCCCTGATAAATGGTTTTCCAACTGCCATCAACCAGCTGCACCTGTAAGTCAAATGGAAGTCCTTTTCCCCGCAAATATCCGGGATTATCAATCGTAAACTCAAAACGATTGATTTGTTTTGGTGAGTCAAATTTCACTTCCACATTGGTTTTTCCCTGCGAATCTGCAAATGTGTTTTTAACTTGTCCCAATGTAAATGAACCTTTAGATGGTAAGGCCATAGCAATTTCCTCAACTGAACGGTCGAATTCCAGTTTTACAATGGTATTCAGCGTGTCGGGTGTTCCGGTGAGCAACCAACCATCTGCGGCTTTTGTTACTTTGATATTTCCGGTAACAGATTTAGATCTTACTAATTCACGTGGAATAGCAGAAAGTTTCACACCTTCGCGCGGCCATTCGAGCGTATGTACATACACGGTGTTCCCTTTAAAGACTGTGTTTTTCCACGGTCCGGCTTTGCAACCATCGAGTGTGTAGCCATATTTATTTATCCATGTACCGGTAGTTTTTCCAGCTAAGGGTTGAGCATCGAGCATGGGCGGTAAGTTGAAAAGGTAATTGTAATCCGTCAACGCCACTTCCACCAAGGTGCGTATGCGCTGTTTTTCGGTCGACATATTCACAATGTCCGCGCGGCGCAATTCGGGCGTAACTTTTAGCGACTGCACTTTACCATCTCGATATTCGCATTCGATGGTGGTATTATTGGCAGCACAAAGCTTGAAATTTACGTCCCAGTTTTCGGGCCAGGCAGGCAACAGAAAAATCTTTTTTCCATCGCTTTGCAAAAGCATACTTTGCAAGGTATTAACCGAATTTGCACCATGGTCGTTATCGGGTGTGCCGTCCATTTTACATTCCCAAAAAGCAGGGAAACGGGCGCGTGGACGGTTTGGATAAGGTGTTCCGATGGGGATATTATCATTCCATTGGATAAATTGATCATTGAAATTAACACTTGCCAATCGGGCTGCTTCTCTTGTTAAACCCAGGTAAGCTGCTTGTACGGGTGCCGATTGCCAACCACCGGTTTCGGTTCCCTGGCCGTCATCTGTTCCATCGATACTGATAGTTCGCAAATGAATAGACTGGCGGGCATTAGCCAATAGCTTTGGTTCGCCTAACCAAACCTGACGGAAAGGATAAATGCTGTACAATTCAGGACTTTCGCAATTAACGCGCCCCGGATTGTATTTTTCGCCCACAGCCAGCAAATCCAACCCACGAATGGTCCTTGTTGGAACTTCGGGCATTGCTTTTAATAATTTATCCCAATGATTCCGACGTTGATTGTCGATATTGAACGATAGTAATTTTGTGAGCACATATTTCAGGCAACCCATTTCGGTGGCCGGATTAGTTACGCCCTGATAGGTTTCGGCACAACCAACACCTTCCATTTGCATAATGCCTTGTGCATTGCGTTTGGGATAATGAAGTTCATAAAATTTCAGAAATTCATCGGCACAGGGTATTAATGTTTCGTTCAGAAATTTAGTGTCTTGCGTGTGTTCGTAATATTCGCACATAATAGCCGCAGTTTCCACCGTTGCCAATAAATGATATTTCAAATGGGCTGGTACATCTTTCCAATCCCACACACCCACATTGTGCCACCAACTGGCTTCCATAATAAATGCTCCATCGTGTCCGAAGGTTTTTTGGCAGCGGTCTTTGCAAATATCCAAGCCATTGCGTACAAACTCCATATTTGGTTTAATGGCATCATAATCGCCACGAGCAGCCATCGACCACAGTGGATGACGGGTGTTTTGCCACATAAACGATAATTGTGCCCAATCTCGTCCATCGGGCGAAACTGGTTTTGTTTTTGTCCTGTTAAATCCTAAAACCCCAGCAGGCATGTCCATTGTAAAAATGGAACCGTTGTAAGGAGCAGGCACTTCGCCACGGTTTGCAGCCACTTCGAGGAAACGCTCCAATGCATATTTCTGATTTATTTGATTGATGTTTTGTTGTGCATTAATGGTTTTATGACCTTCGTAAGCCAACGAACCTTGCGGGAATTGGGTGTAACGGCATTGGTTGAGGTTAAACGTACCAGTTTCGGTATTTGTAATACTTATATAGCTTCTGTTCCAAAACGAAGCCCAGTAAGTGCAATGTGCTTTCCAATCGGGTTTTCCCGACTTTGAAATCTCTGCCAACCAGGCCTGCGGGCTTTCGGGCTGTGATGAAAGCACGGATATTTTACAATTAAATGCTGTTGATTTAGACTTCGAAATCAATGATTTGTCGTTTAGTCTAACAAAACCTTTGCCTTCCACCATACAGCCCGAAGTACGAAAAAGAATCGGATCTTTGATTTTCGCAATCATTTCAGGTGAATTTTGTTTTTTCAGATTATCGCCCCAATTAGAAGTTAAATTGCGGTAGCACCATGCTAAGCTGTTTGATTTATTATTGAACAGAATACCTACAGTACCCTTTTTGGATAAGGAATCTGTAAAATTGGACACTGGTCGCAAAGTCTCAAGAGTAATGGTTGCAGTGCGGGCAGTTTTACTTTTTCCTTCCATGCAAATAATAGGTTTATTGGCATCCACCCACACTTTTAGCTGCACATCGCCCGCCTGAATTTGTATCGAGGCATCCTTCAGACTCAGTGTTTGTTTAAAATCAGCTACCGAAAGCGCAGGTTGCATTTTTACACGTACGCGCCCTAGTTTAGGCAATAAATGTGCTGCATCAAAAGCATTTACCTTGCTGATGTAGAATACTAAATCGCCGTTTTTTTCTACCCACACATTGAGTCCCACATCGCCATTACCCAGTGGCATGGAACCAAAAGAATCGTCGCTAGGGGAATTCCAAACTACATTAAATTCAGATATATTGTTTTTAGTAAATGCTTGCAAATTAAAAAACAATAGAGAAAATGCAATGATTAAAAAAAATAATTTTGAGTACTTGTGTAACATATTTTTATAATATTAGTTTATTTAATTTATGTTAATTTTAAAATGATACGAAAGTTTCTATGCATTTGTAAAGCTTTAGGCACTAACGGTTAACGATATTAATTTACTATAAAAAAGAATATAATTACAAAGATACAAGATCTTTGCTAATTCTTATTTTTTTAACAAAACAATTTGATAAACATTTTTTATTCTGCCAATAATTTATATTCTGCTCCTTTTTTGCTGATAAATGTCAATGTGTACGAATCGCCATCTTTCTGCGAAACTGATTTTTCTCCATTTATTCTCAATGGAATAGCTGAGCGAACAATGCACTTGCCACCCATTTTAGAGCTAATAAGCACCTTTGTCGGTTGGCTGTTTTTCCAGTCGATATTTACCTCAAAACCACCACGGGCGCAAAGTCCATGTACCGAACCGTAGGGATAAGCGGGTGATAATGCAGGTAGTATTTCAATTTCGCCCAAATGGCTCTGCATCAGCATTTCTGTAATGGCAGCGGTCATACCCAAGTTGCCATCTATCTGAAAAGCTTTGAAAAACAGACAAGTAAAGTTCGGGCTCACTGCATTTTTAAAGTGTGTATTGATAACCTCTTGTACCATAGTGCCTTTGTGAAGTCGTGCCCACCAGTTGGCTGAGAAAGAACCAATCCACGACCCTGCGCCGTACCTTGTCCAGGGCTTTTGGTATTCGAGGGATTTTTGAAACGCTTGGGCTAGTTCGGGTGTTTTGCGTGGCGAAATCTGGTTGCCAGGAGCTAATGCCCAACCGTGTGCCATTTGTGGTTCGTGGTTTTCGTAAGCTTCCCTTGGCTCGAGCCACTCTTGTAGTCTTTCTGTTTTGGGGTTTATCTGATTGGGTGCCAATTTACTACGGGCAATACTTAGGCTGTCGCAAAATGTTTTGTCGCGGTTCAGTATTTTGGCGGCATCGAGACAATTCGTAAACAAGTCGCGAATGATTTGCATGTCTTGCGTAGCTCCTTTGCAAGCCCAACCTTTCGTTCCGTCGGGCAATTTGTAATAATTTTCAAAAGATACCGATGGATTGTTGACCAACCAGCCTGTTTTGGCATCCAGTTGAAGTATATCAAGAAAATAAAGTGCCGCATCGTGCATCACAGGATAGACTACAGCCAAATACTTCTTGTCGAGTGTAAAAAGGTAATGATCCCAAAGATGATGACTCAACCAACCGTTGCTCACCTGATATAACGACCATCGACCGGTAACTGCCACAGGTTGTGTGGTTCGCCATACATCTGCGTTGTGATGTGAAACCCAACCGCGTGCACCATAAAGATCGCGAGCTGTTTTGGCTCCGTCAATGCTCAGTTCGCGGGTCATTTTTATCAATGGTAAATGGCATTCCGAAAGGTTGGTGATTTCGGCTGGCCAATAGTTGATTTCTGCATTACAGTTGAGCGTCCAGTTTGAGCTCCATGCTGGGAACACGTCTTTGTTCCAAATGCCTTGAAGATTAGACGGATGCGGAGAATCACCGCGCGAAGCTGAGATTAGCAGATAGCGACCAAACTGAAAATAAAGTGCCGTCAGCGCTGGGTCTTTGCCCGGAACAAACTTCTTAATCCGTTGATCTATGGGTTGATTTTCAGCACCATCTCGTCCTAAATCGATACTCGCACGGTTGAAGAGTGATGAGAAATCAGTGGTGTGCGCTTTCAGTAATTTGTTGTAATTATTTTTCGCAGCTTTTTCTATGTCGTTCGCACACAAGCCAGAGTAGTCTTTTCCTTCGGTATAAGGGTCTTTGTCAAAACCATTGTAGCTGGTTTGGGCAGCCAAAATCAGCGTCACCTCGCTGGCGTTTTTTACCCGAATAGAGTCGCTGCCGGTTATTACCTCGCCACCTTTGTTCAGCACCCTTACGGTAGATTGGAAAAGCATTCCCTTACCGTCGATGTATCCATCGGTTTTGCCAAACATGGTAAGATGAACCATTGTTTTTCCTTTCAAAATCAGCTCGTTGCCTTTGGCTTCGGTTTTCGATTGCAACTGACTGGTTAGTTTTATGCTGAAATTGAGTTCCGGCTTGCTGGCTTTGAGGTGCACCACCATTACTTGGTTGGGATGCGACACAAACACCTCGCGCTCGTAGGTGGTTTTACCAATGGAATAGGATGTGAGCGTAACTCCTTTTTCAAAATCGAGGCTGCGTTTGTAATTGGCAACAGTCCCTTTGTTATTGTATCGGAGCGTAAGGTCGCCCAAAGGTTGGTAACTTTCCATCCAGGGACCGAGCATGGTGGAGTCAATCATTTTTTCTGCTTCCCTAGTTTTGTCCTCATTGATGAGTTCGCGGATTTTTCCTAAATATTTGCCCCCTTTTTTGTTGTCGTACACTTCAGAGCGCACCGTCCAAAGGTTCGACTCGTTAAGGTTGATTGTTTCTTTGTCAGTGCCACCCCATACCATTCCGCCAATTCGGCCATTGCCTATTGGATAGGCTTCGAACCAGGTTGTTGCGGGCTGTAGTGAGTAGTAACCGGTGGTTTGTTTTTCTCTTTTTTGTCCAACAATAAAAATACAAGAAAAGAGACTTATTGATAATAGATAGATTTTGATTAATTTCATTTTGTTTATTTACAGAGGTTTAGAAATGCGAACAACAAATCCACCTCCTTTTACCATTGGGATAGTTAGTTTCGATTTTTGGTTCACGGTAGTCGATTCCATTAAAAAATCGGTTCCCACACGGTCGGCGTTGGGGCCGTCTTTCACAATTTGAGCCGTATAATTACCATTGCCCAAAAACGAGAAGTCAAGGGTTATATTTTGTGCTTTGTCACCAGTCATTCCAGCTAAAAACCATTCGTTGTTACTTTGTCGAGCTTCCACCAGAAATTCACCGAACACACCTTCCAGCACCTTGGTTTCGTCCCACACAGTAGGGATTTTCGATATAAAACGGGTAATCTCCGGCTCGCGGTCGTACACCGAAGGGGCATCGCAAAGCATTTTTAGCGGTTCGTTGTACAATACAAACAAAGCCACTTCGTTGCCTCGCGTTCCGTGTACCGATGGAAGCGTAAAGTGTAAGCTATGACCTGATTGAAGGTTGCGCATGCCACCGGGCGTAAAGTCCATCGGGCCCTGCAAACCACGAGTAAAGGGCAGCATCATTTTATGAGCCGAAGTTACTTTATCTTCGAAAAGCTTGTTCCATTCGTTGCCGGCCACCGCCTCGTAGTTGATAATGTTGGGGTAGGTGCGTTGCAATCCCGTGGGTTTTGCCGCGCCATGAAAATCGACCAGCATTTTACGTTGCGCGGCAGCTTTGGCAATGTCTTCGTACATACGGATGCCGGTTTGGTCTTCGCGCCCAAAGAAATCGCATTTTATACCGGCTATGCCCAACGATGCAAACAGGTCAAGTGCCTTGTTGAGCTGGCGGTGAATGGTATGACTTGGACACCAGACAATTACTTTTACATTTTTGGCATTGGCATACTCCACAATTTTACGAATATCAACATCGGGATTAAAGGCTGTAAGGTCATGCTTGTCGGTCCATAACCAGTCGATAAGCAGGTATTCCAATCCGTATTTGGCGGCAAAGTCGATGTGGTAGAGGTAGGTTTGTGTGTTTACGCCACCCTTAAAGTTCTGACCTTCTATTACATAATCGTGCCACCATTCCCAAGCCACTTTGCCGGGTTTGATCCATGCGGTTTCTTTTAGTTCGCATGGTTTGGATAGCTGATACACCAAATCGCAATCGGCAAAGGTGCGGTCGTCGTCGCTGATAACCATCAAACGCCACGGAAACTCTCGTGCGCCGGAAGTTACAGCCAGATAATCGGCTTCTTTTGTGGGCACTTCCGAATAATTGCTAAAGCCACCAATTTTTGTGTCAAGCGCATATTTTTCGAATGTTCCGGTCAGGAAATTCTCGTAATCGTTGCCACGGTCGAGGAACAAACTCGGGTAATCGTACAGTCCGGCTTCGGTAATTGCCACTTTTACCTTGGGCGTTGACTGAACAAATACGGGCAGGTAAATTTTCTTTTTCTCCGATTTTATGTTGTCGAGCGGCGACTGCTTGTAGCAGGTCTCGTAGCTGCGTGAGTCAAGCATCCAAGCCGAAACCCCGAAGTTGAAACGATACGAAACTTCTTCGGATTTTACGGTTATTTGTTTGTCGCTCAGTGCGGTAACAAATCGGTAGGCTGTTCCGTTGTTGTAGGCTCGAAATTGCACCGCAAAACCGCCTTCGAAGTTAAGCGTTACCTGATTATAGTTGTCGCGTATCTCTTTTCGGCTACCATAAACGGTTTTTATTTTTTGATCTTCCGATGTTATTTCCGACTTGATAAGCTTTGGCATTGCACCCAAAACTGCATTATTTACCGTAAGTGAAAGGGGCGAAAGATCCATTACACGTTCGCCCTTGAAAATAACAGTGTAATATATTTTTTCGCGAAGCACAACTTCGATAACGATGTTCTTATCGGGCGAAACTACCGAAATATTTTTCTGTGCATAAGCTGGGCAGAAAACTGCAATAAGTAGCAGTACCAGATACAATTTGTTTGCTTTACTCATATTAAGTAGTTGGAATTATTTATTGATATATTTGTTATTTTATAAGAATTTCATTTACTACGTCTTATTAATTATTAATTGTTCATTATTAATTACTTATGTGTGTTTATTTTTTTGTTGTAACAACCAATCTGGCCGTACGCGGAGCCTGATTTTTTACGGTGTTTGTATCTTCAAATTCTCCTGTACTTTCATCTGTCCAAAAGTCGTTTATCTGCATTTTACTTATCGTTTTTACAATTGAATCGTTGGTGTCGGTTTCGCTACAGTTGAAGAAAAAATGGTTTTGTGTTTTTGCCTAATGCTGTAGAATATTTTCTGTTATAATTTTTTATTGAAAACATAAATGGTAGATACTTTTTTGGCCACATAGCAATTCTTAATACCCCAAACGATTTTATTGTTTTTGTCAATTTCAAACATCTTGTATTGTGCGGTGTCCTTGGTATGCCCTTCCCAGTTGGCAATCAGCAAATTGCCATTTTTAAGTTGACAAACTTCGGCTACAAAAAGCATTTTGGCATCGGTTAATGAACTGTTATCTGTAGTTTTAATGATTTTTCCCTGTTTTGGGTCAACCTCTACGAATTTGCTGGCATCGCCACAGGCCACTAGCCAGTTACCGTTTTTTAAAATTTTCACTGCAAATGGATTTCCACCTACTTTAATGGTTTTAAGCAAATCTCCTTTTTTGGAAATTTCCACCACTTCGCCTTTGTCCATATAGGCAATTAGGTAAGTACTTCTATCAGTTGGTGTTATTTGTCTGAACTGACCATGCACACTGTTGATGCCAGTATTTAATCGTAGCACATTGATGGAATCGCCTTGTGGATTTAGTTCAATTATTCGAGAAGGTCTGCCACACATGGCAACAAGGTAATTGCCATTTTTTAGTTCGGTGGCCGTAAAAACCTCTTCGCCCGGCAAAGCTTTAAAATCCCATATAACAGTCTGGTTTTTAAATGATATCAATCGAGCACCTTTTTTGTAGGCATAAAGCACATTGCCTTTTTTTGTGATTTCGGCATCATTGCTTTCTTCTCCTTTACCTAGCAGGTGTTTCCATACTATTTGCTGCGTTTTTTTTTCGATAATACGCAGGTCGTTATTGCCACATCCGCTTATTAATAATTTTTCCTGTGCAAAAGTGCTGCTTACATTCAACAAAAGTAAAGCAGCAAAAATGAGTTTTATATGTAAATTCATTGATTTATAGGTGATTTATAATGCCTTGATTTTACAATCAACATTATTAATTTTTAATTATTAATTGTCTTCTTCGTCTTCAATAATAATTCTAAATCCAACGTTAAATACTTTTTGATATTCGCGGTATGGTGTGCGGAACGAAGCGGTAGAGCGGAATGGCCGATCGTACCATGAACCCCCGCGGGCAACGCGTTTGCTGTTGTTCGGTTCTATAGCATTGCGACCATCTTCGTCATTATAAGGGTACGATTTGTACGACGAAAGTGTCCATTCCCACACGTTGCCGTGCATATCGTATAAATCCCAAACATTGGGAACGAAACGTCCGCCTTTTTCAGATAAAAAGCTACCGTCATTAATAACCGTATCTCGGGGCACCCAGTCGTCGTATTTGTTCGGATTCTTAATCAAGCGTACCATTTCATAGTTTTTCTCGGCGGTATTAATTGCAAAATCGCGAAGGCGGACATCCCCCAAATTTGCAGAACGAGAGAAATCGCTACTCAGGTCGCCAAACCAAAATGGTTTATTGCTACCCGCACGACAGGCCCATTCCCATTGCGCTTCGGTAGGCAGGCTACATTTTAGTCCGGTTTGCTTCGAGAGCCATTTACAATAATCCATTGCTTGTTGCCACGATACACGTACAGCTGGTAATTCGGGAGCATTTACAGAGTAACATTTTTGTCCGAATTGGTAGCCGTGCATATCTTCTGAACGGGAGTCGTGTGAAGGGTCAAACAGCCTGAACTGCTCATTTGTGATTTCGAGCTGACCAATCCAGAAACTTTTCTTGATTATGGTATTGGTCATTGGCATTTCGTCGGGTTGCAAAATGCTGCCCATGATAAATGAACCTGCCGGAATGTGTATGAAGTTCAATACCACGTTATCTGATAAACGGATGCTCTTTTTTATTTGTCCCAATGCTAATTGCATGTCGTCAGCTTGTTTTCTTTCAAACGGCCAATTGGTAGCAACTGAATCTCCTTTTTGTACTTTTGAAGGCGTTGGAATAATCGGATTTGTAGTTATTTCCGGTTCGGGCAGACTTTCTTGTTCTTCGATAGAAAGTCCAAACAAGCCACAAGTTTTATTTCTCAAATCGATGGCATATTGTGAACGTTCATAACCTGGAATACTTTTTCGTGTGCCATGAAACGGTGCGTTAAAGTCAATCCAACATGCCAGTTTTTCAATGTCGGCTGGAGTGAGTTTAACACCATAATGTCCTTTGTTGAGCATTTGCATCAACTCTGTTTGGTCCGCATGAAATTCCATTGGAGTAAGCATGTGTAAATCGCTTTCGATACCCGGGCGACGAACATAGCGATGCAGGTTGGCGTACGAAACGGTAAATTGACCACCAACACCCTGACTTGCCGAACCACTAATTTTCGACGACCAGTCTTTGATTTTTTTATCGCCTTTTAGATATGGAATTTTCGGATTTGATTCGTTGTGACATCTTGCACAATTAACATCAAGTACCGGTTGTACCTCGTGACGGTAACTAAATCCTCGCGCTTTGCCATACCACTCTTTTATTTCCTGTGGTTTTTTTCTGGCTGCCATACTTGGTTTTGGCATTGGAATGGTGTTTCTCGATTCGTGACAGCCGATACACGAAACCGCTTCGCCGGGCATTCCGGTAAACCAACTGCGCATTAGTTGCAACGCTTTGCCATCCTCGTCCAATGGTTGTATAAATATCGGTTTATTAGCAGGAATAGTGAACATAGCAGATCCATCGGCCTCTACATCCACTGTGCCAAGGATGCGTTTTATATCCCATGGCCCATCCATTCCAATTGAACCAACTAATCCACCCTGAGCAAGTGTCCCAAAACTATAAGACCCAATACGAAGTTTTTTTACAGCACCTTTTGGAATGCCTTTTAATCCATCTCCGGTATAAATATCTTGTATGAAAACAGTTGCGGTTTTCGAATCAGGTTTTATACGATCGGGTATAGTTAATGGTGTTTTGCGTTTTTCCATAAGAGCAGGTTCGAGGTATGCAACCCCTTCTTCTTCTTTGATAAGAGTCATATTTCCATTTGTATCAACAAGATAAAGCCCCCAAAGAGAATTTACCGAAGGTTTTACGGCCACCACCACGTATTTGTCACTTAGCGGATAAGGTTGCATAAACATTGGGTAAATACCATCCGGGAAACGGTCGCGAACCAATGGTTCTACCTTGCGGCCGGGATAAGGAATTTCGCAAACCACACCATCTGCTTCCTGACGGCCTTTCATTGGGTCGATAATCATTAATCGTCCGCAACGGGCTACACTGTGATGCCCTGAAGCTACTGCCACAAAAGCCGTAGGATGATTGGGTATTGGGCGCGAGCCAAAAAGCGAAGTGGGGAAATACGAATTACTGCCATAATAGGCTAGCTGACTGGTTCCATCGGGGTTCATCGTGAACATGATGCGCGAATTGGAGTGGGCCAAATCGGCGTATTCCCAACGTTGATAAAGTATTTGTCCATTGTTCAACACTACCGGTCCCCAGTTACTGTCCTGGTCGAAAGTTAATTGGCGACTAGTTTTTGTTTGTGGATTGTATTGAAAAAGTCCAGACATTTTATGTCCTCCGTAAGTACAAGGCAACCCAAGGAATGTGGCTGTGGAACAGAAAATGATGCGATTGTCCGGAGTATAACATCCATCAAAGCTGTCGAAATCCGTGTATGTGTCTGGCGTAACCTGAGTTAACGTGTTAGTTACTGTATTTAACTCAAAAATTTGCCAATGGTTATTGGTGCCAATGGATGAAAACAGCAATCGCTCACCGTCAAAATGTGGTTCTGGGTCGGCAATAATGCGACCTGAAAGAGGTTTGAACAATGTTTTTTCTTCGAGTTTTCCATTTTTCCCACTAATAATTACAAATTCATTTGTCCAACCATTCACCGGATTGGGAATTTCGGAGTTGTTCTGAAAGTTGGACGGACCAACACCCAAATCACCATTCATTGCCCAGCGCGCTTTGTCGCCAAGTTGACGGCGTACAGCAACTATTTTTTTAGTATCAATAAGCGGGTTTTTTAGTAATAGCTCATCAATTTTCTTTACCAAAAGTTCTGCTTCAGCAATGGCTTTCGAATCGCCCGACTTGATGTTTTTGATTAAATTGGTTTTACGTAAGTCGTAATCGGCAACTATTTTATCTACTTCTTGAGTTCTGAATTTGTCAGGAGCCGTTTTTTGTAAATCGGTTATTGCAGCATTCAACGATTTAGATGAATACCAATTCAGACGATTTATCAAGTCTTGTGGTTTGGCAGTGGCAAAGCATTCAGCACCAATAATCAGCAGGTACAACAATGCAACTATACCTTTCATGTTTCTTTGTTTCATTTTTTATCTTGTATAAGGATGATTTTTATTCCATTATGGTAACAACTCCCTCAATTTCAACCAGTAAGTTTTCACGACAAATATCACCGAGCAGGTAAACAGATGGTATATTGGGATATTTTTCTGTAACAATTTCTTTAGCCTTTTCATAATAACCTGCTTCTTTTAAGTAAACCCGAAGTGATTTCCACTCCATTTTTTTAATGTAATCGGCATTTGTTGAAAGCAAATTATTATTTAAAATTAAGAATTCAATATTCTCCAAGGTGTTTGTTGTTTGTTTTGATATACCTATATTTTCCAAACTCTCCTCTCCACGAATAGCGGCTGTTCCCGAAATATAAACTAGCGTTTCGGGAATTCCACTTATAATTTTAGCTCGTTCAAATTTTGGTGTAGTTGGCGCACTATTTTGTTTTATATTATTGTAAAACAGCACATCTGCCGAATAGTTATGCGCTGCGGTTTGCAATTTATTGTCAAGCGAGTGTATTTCTACTGATTCATTTTTAGGCTTTACGGCAAATAAGTCTATCACCACACGGTTGGTGTAAGTTCCAATTCCGGTGGCCGACGGATAACCATTAGTCCACTTAGCGAGCCCATAAAAATGCGATCGTGCATCGTTAAACTCCTGATAATGTTGCGTGCCGTCGGTTATTTTCGTTATGTAAGGAATGTAATTCCATTGGCGTACAATTGAGTCTATTGGCATATTTTCGTGTTCAAATATTGAAGCTATCTTTTCAAAAATATGTTTCGACTGTTCACCTATCGACTGTTGACTATCGTCGGACATCAGACCGCCTATCGACAATTTTTTTACATTATCATTTTCTAGTACAATGTAATTTATATCGTTAAATGACTTGTATAATATTTTTATGTCCGACAAATTGGAGCAACTATGCACCTCCAATACCAAGGCACTGTTGCAAAGTGGTTTCTGACAAACATAGCTAATTACAGGAGTCTGTTCACCAAATCTCTGCGTTACTTTATGTTTTATAATGTTGAGTTCCTCAATATAACTTTGGGCATTTTCTGATAAACCGAAAAAAACAAAACGTAATGGTAGCTTATCATCCAAACTAAGCTGGTTGATAATGGATTGCACAGAGTTTTCGAAACAGTTTTCTGTTTCGGCTGTGTAATAAGTAATGTTTAAATCAAATTTACCCATTTTTTCTTACAGCGAATTTACATATTCGACAAGTTCTTCAATTTCTGTATTTTTTAATGATATTGAGTCACGTATACCGTGTTTGTATTTTGTAAATACCTCATTTAAAGTAGCAGCACTTCCGTTAAAAAGATAGGGTGCAGTACGCCAAACTTCTGATAGAGTGGGAGTATCCCAGCCTTTTTCAAATTCAATATCTTTGCCTATTCGGTACATTTGTAAATCGGTATGATATTCGCCAGAATGACAATAATTGCATCCAATACGGTTGTAAACTGCTTTGCCCGCAATTACTTTTGTCGATAATTTGCCATTTACCAAGTACGGACTTGGAACGGGTTTAAGGCTTCTCAGGTAGTTGTCAACACACTGCGCTTTTTCCTCCGGAATGTCATAAAACTGAATAAGTTTATATCCTTTTCGAACCGCAAGTTCTGCATTGGCACGAATGCCAGAAATCATACTGGGAGGTGTTACGTGTGAAAGCAGTAAACTTTTGCAATTTTTCGGATTCCCCATTCCATCGTTCATTAAATCCCAGTTCATGCCGTCGGTACGTGCCTCACCAGGGTGACAACCGCTACACGATTGCCAGTTTTGAAAACAAAAAGATGCATCGTTGAAGAATCTTTCGCCTTTTTGTTCGCTGGTTTCAATCCTGTTTTTCAGTAACCCTATTGCTTGTATCGTTTTATTTTCTAAGTCCAGAATATTAATTGTGTCCGAAAAATAAGTTGGAATAATGGCTTTATTTCCATAAACGATAAAATTTCGTGGTCCATTGCCAGTAAGTGTTATTCGTTCTCTAATTTCATATAAAAAATTGAGGTCGTATGATAATGAACTTTTGTCGGGATAATTTTTGAATTTTTCGATAAATTTTTCCAAGTCTATCACGCTTATTTGGTGCGTGCCATATTGTGTCACCAGAATTTCCTTAAGTGTACAAGCCACTCCCCACAAACCTCCGGCTCCCATTTCGGGTTCGTCGAGCAGCACGGCTCCCTCAAAAGCTTGATTGGCAATGTTTACCACGCTCATGGCACTGGTGTTCATCCAGCCTTGCTGAATCTGACTGGTTGGTACCTGAAACCGTCCCAGGTTATGTACAACCAGAAGATATTCGCCGTTGGCAGTCAAACACAATGATTGTACAGCGTTGCTTCCGTTGGCAAGTTGAATATCTTTTGTTTTAGCGAATTTTTTGATGTCAATTACTGATACACACGAAGCCACGGTATCCACATTGGCCTGCTGGGCAGGAAGATAGTTAGCCACAAACAGAAATTTTCCGTCTTTACTAATTGCCAATGAACGGGGTTCGCGTAGCACTTTTACTGTACGCGTAACTTTATTTGTTTTACAATCTACTTCCGAAACGGTATTGCTGAACTGGTTACAAACATATATTTTGCTAAAATCGCTGTTTGGAGTTGGTGCAGTTGCCCCCGAGCCCATTGGTATTGAACCAACTTTTTTATTTGTTTTTAAATTGAAAACATGCAGCATCCCACGTTGTTCAAATGTGGTTACATACAGCATATTGTTGCTCACAGCTATACCCGTTGGAATTTCGTCAAACTGCCAGCTGCGGAGTTGCTTGCTGAAATCTGGTTTGTATAAAACAACAGATTTTGTACCTTTTTGCGAAAGAAAAATCCCATAATTGTTCGAGGCTTTTATATCGGTTATAAACAATGGAGTACCTGAGTAAGTGTCTAAATTATCCTTTGTAAGGTTAAATGACACCAATGTTACTGATAGTAATATTACCAGCAATCCCCAGATATGACTCTTATTTTCAATCATTTTACGAAAAAGTATGATTTTATTGATAGACTCTATTCAAAATAATGTTTGATAGAGTATTTGTTTATAGAGTGATTTTATTGTTAATAATACGATAAGAATAGAACGCGGATTTTCGCTGGTTTAGCGGATAAAAAACGGATAAGAAAAAATGCAAGCATTTTTGATTTATTTCTAATGTCAATCCCGATTTATTGGGATTGATAATCCGTTTTGAAATCCGTAAATGATATAAAATCCGTAAAATCCGCTTCATCTGTGTAAATCCGCGTTCTATTCTCTTTCTCTTTTTATACTTTAAATACTCTTAGCTTACTTTCTGATTATATCCAACAAGAAAACATCATTCTCACGAATGTCCAATTCTTTTGTAAGCTTGCCATCTGCTTTTACTTGCACTATTATAGTTGATATTGGCGCACCGCTGTTGTCATTTTTAATTTTTGCTACTTGTTCGCGGTTCAAATTCAATGGCTTTTTCATGTCCAAAAAGCTGGTATATGCATCGTTTGAACGGTATCCTACGCGGTAAATTTTCATATTGTAAGTGCCCTTTGGCATTCCCGACATCGCCACTTTTATTTTGCCTTTTGCTTTAGCAGGCAGGTCTTGGATATAATATTTTTGGTTGTGTACCGAATCGCCAGGGTGGGTGTTGGTAAAATCCCACAACAGTAATTGCACCCCTTTATCGTTTTTGCAAGCCCACGAAGCCGAATCGGCATTCACAAGTTCTGTTTTCCCCAATTTGTTCAGAAACTGATAGGTGTAAAAAGCTGGTTTGTTAATACCCTGAATTGTCAACAAACCAAATCCTCCATGAAAAGCACCAAAACGCACGCCAGCTTCTTCGAAAATGTCGGTAAATACCCAGTATGACATTGAGTTGGCAGTATTGCCCACTTCTTTTAATTTTTGTAGAATGTATGCTGCCTGATGGTAGCTGTCGTGAACAGGGTCGGCAGGCGTGTAGGACGAACTCCACTCTGTATAATGCAATTCGAGATTGGGTTTAAACGAACTTTCAATTTGCTTGCGCGAATTGATGACATCGATGCTCACCACGTTTTTGTCTTTGCAAAGTACCGTGCCACCTTTGCCAAATTCGTCCAGAAATCCTTGTTTTACACCATAGGTATGAGTGCTAATAAAGTCGATAGGTACGTTGTTTTGTTTGCAATATTCAATCATTTCGGGCACCCATGCAGCGCCGGCAGTGGCAGGACCACCTACGCGATAGGCGGGATTTACGCTTTTAACGGCTTTGGCCGAATGGTTGTACAATTTGAAGTATTCGGCCTGTGTACCGTGCCAGAATCCGTCGAGGTTAGGTTCGTTCCACACTTCAAAATACCAAGTTTTTACTTCTTTTTCGCCGTAACGTTCGGTAAAGTGCTGAGTAAGTGCACGAATCATGTCTTCCCATTTCTGATAATCGCGTGGTGGTGTTCCGTTGCCTCTCCACCAAAAAACGGTAGTGTTGCCGCTTGATAAACCCCAGGGCATGAAGCCAAGTTCCACAAACGGCTTGATGCCAATACTTTGCAGTGCATCAAAAAGTGCATCCACATACTGGAAGTTATATTCGGGTTTTCCGTTTTCTTCGCGATAAACGCCCATATCATCGCACAAAAGACCGTGCATACGGATGTATTTGAAACCACACTCTTTGGTTACATAGCGAAGTTGGGCCTGCCAGTCGGCACGTAAACCTTCGTTGGCACGCCCTGCACCCACACATTCGTTGAAAAAAGAATTCAATTTGCCTTTTTCGTTGTTATAATTTACGTTTATGCTACGGTTGTTTTCAGAAAATAGCTGCGATGTGGCTATTAAACAAGCTGATATTAATGTAAAACACTGTTTTATATTTAACATATAAAAATTGATTTTTATTGTGTTCTTATTCTAAAAGGACAGTTTTGTTTCTTGTATATAGCTATTTTTTACTGTATTCCAATTAGTATTTGATAGTTTTCATACAGCTAATTTTAATATTTATATTTATCGTGTAGTAATCTATCTGCAATATAAAGTCTAATTACATTTCAGCGGAATAGCCACATTGTAATTATCTTCGCCATCATACACAGCACAAAACAACACTTTCGGAATTCCGTTGTCCATCCATAGCTGTGGGCGTTCAAGTTTCGTTACTCTTTTAGTTCCAGTTATCCAAGGTATTTGAGTGGTAGTAATTAATACATTTTTGGCTGGTTTCCAGTCCATTCCGTCTGCCGATTCAAACAAAGCCAGACTTGTACCAGCATTGGTAAAAGCACCGCTCATGTCTTTCACAATTGCCCAGTACTTTCCGTTTTGACACCAAATATACGGATCTTCGGCGGCAAACTGTTCACCAACCTTCACAAATACACGATTTGGTAGTTTTACAAATGGTCCTTCGGGTTTGTCGGCAAGGGCTGCACCGTGCATTACTTTTCCACCAAATGGCATTTTTCCATTGCTTACTCCTTTGTATATCAACAGTATTTTTCCATCGGGGCGGCGGGTTACAGCCGGATTGTTGGTCAACATATGATCGAAACTGTTGTTGGTGGTGTCAATGAGTGGCTTTTCTGACCTTTTCCACGGACCAAGTGGCGACGATGCTACCGCAACACCAATCCGCTGATTGTTACGATATTCCCACCAGCCCGGTGTGCTCATCGTTACGGGTGTTTTAAAGGTTTCAGTTCCTTTTGTTCCCATGTAGTAGAGGTAGTATTTTTTGCCGAATTTATAAATGGTGGGATTATGCGTCACATCTGCATCCCAGAATCTTTTATCGCGTTTGGGCAATACTACTTTTACGTGTTTGTATGGTCCGGTGGGGTTATCCGACACAGCCACAGCTACTTCGCTCTCGGTTACCCAGGCATAATGTCCGCTGGTGCGTGGCCAGCGACTGTAGAAAAGATAGTATTTGTTGTCATCGCCTTTCACCATGCTGCCGCACCAAACCATATAATCGGGCAAGCCGAATTTGGCACTTTCGGGTACAGGTTGTATCCATTTAGAAACATCCAAATCTTGTGCTGAAATAGTTGTTGTGAAAGAAAAAAGCAATAGTGCTAATTTTAAAATTTTGATTTTGTGTGACATAGTATATTTGCAATTAATTATTTTATGATTATTTGTTCTGTTGCATTCTTTAATCCGTCGGATGTTACGGTTATGTTAACTGGTTTTCCAGTACCATCGCCTTTTACAATAACCTGAGCCAAACCTCCAAAAGCGTTTCGGTAAACCGCTTCGCCGGCAGCAAAATTATCGGGTTCGTGGCTCGATGGATGACCATTGCCAACACCTAAAATTGTGCCATTTTCGATAGCAAAATTTAATTTATTGGATGCTGTGGGTACAAGTCGACCCTTTTTGTCCAAAACTTTAATGGTTAGTATAGAAATATCCTGACCATCGTTTTTGATTTGCGTTCCGGTTTCGGGAATAATTTGAAGCTCCGAAGGCACATCGGTTGTTTCAACTAAAGTGCTGTATTTTACATTATTTTTATTTCCTTTTGCCAATAATTTTCCAGCAGCATACCGCACACGAAATGCAGGCACGTCGAATTTCCCAACAGTTTTTTTACCTAAACTTTTGCCATTCAAAAACAATTCAACTTCGTCCATATTGGTGTAAAGATGAACGTCAACAGAATCGCTTTTGGGCAATCCTTCTTTGTTCCAATGCGGAAGAATGTGCAAAACAGGCTCGTTCGTCCACTGAGCTTTATAGTACCAATAGGCATCTTTCGGGAATCCGCAGTAATCCATTATCCCAAAATGCGACACCACGCCCGGCCAATAATGCTGCACCGATTCGCCACCATAATCGAAACCAGTCCAGATAAATGCGCCGGCAATAAATTTTCGTTGGTCTACATAGCGCATCCACTTTTGTGCGGTTGCACCCCAGCCCGGCACATCGCGGTCGTAAGCCTGATGAAATCCTTTGGCGGCATTTGTTTCGTAAATTCCACGAGTAGTTACGGTACTGCCTTCTTCCGACAATAAAATGGGTAAGTTGGGCAAATCTTTGTGTACCCTATCAATATTCCCGATTTTGAAATAATTTGAACCCTGAACATCCACAGCCAGCGAAAATCCCTTTCCCCAGGCGCCATTCATAGCCACTGTTACGGGGCGCGTATCGTCAATTTTGCGCAACACATTGCGCATCCGCTCTGCCACCAAGCGCCCTTTTTCAGAGCCTTGAATTGCATTTTCTTCGTTACCCATACTCCAAATAATAATTGACGGGTGGTTGCGGTCACGTCTTATAACGGTTTCAAGTTGCGATAAGCCAACAGTGCTACTGTTCATTAGCCTAATTTCGTCCATTACCAACATGCCCAAGCTATCGCAAGCTTCGAGCACCGAGGTGGTTGGTGGGTTGTGAGATGCCCTATAGGCATTTACGCCAAATTCTTTCAGTTTGGCAATGCGCCAATAATTCAACCGTTCGGGAACAGCAGTGCCCACACAAGCATGATCCTGATGCATGCAAGCACCTTGAATTTGAACCCGTTTTCCGTTCAAAAAGAAACCTTCATTGGCATCAAAGCGGATGGTGCGTATGCCAAATCGGGTGCTGACGGCATCAATTACTTTTCCAGCTACTTCTATTTCGGTGAATAAACGATAGCGCACAGGCGACTCCAGCGACCACATTTTTGCGTTTTTAACCGTCATGCTTGTCGCAATTTTGCTTGTTTCTATTTGCGTTACATTCAGTTTTTCGCTTGCAGAGGCCACAAGTGTACCCAGGTTATCGTAAATTTTTTGATGAACGGTTACCGCAACATTTTTGTCGGTTTGGTTCGAAACTTCCACCTGGGCTGAAACTACTGCGTCGCCTCCCTGCTCGGCAATTTTGCAGGTTACGTACGTTCCGTATTGTGGTATAAAAACGGACGATGTGCGTGTGAGCCATACATTGCGATATATTCCGGCACCTTCGTACGACCAAAGTTCCGATTGTGTGGCATCGGCACGAACTGTAATTACGTTTTCGACCGCGTCGCCATAGTTCAGTACTTCGGTTACATCAAACGAAAACGGAACATACCCACTTTCGTTAGAACCTAAGTAAACGCCATTTATCCATATTTGAGCATCACGAAATACGCCTTCAAATTCCAAAAAATAGCGACTGCCTTTTACGGTTTTCAATTTGAATGTTTTGCGGTACCAACCAACACTATTCTCGGGTGAGCGACCTGATATTGTTCTGTATCCCTTTACTTTAAGCTGTTCTTTGCCGTACCCAAGGCGCATTGCCCAATCATGCGGCAAAACTATCTTTTCCCATTTGCTGTCATCGTATTGTTGGGTGTGTGGTGTGTACAATTTCGATTCTTGTCCGGCATCCAGCAGGGTAGCTTCTTGTAGAAACGCCGTTTTGGTGAACGAGAGCGACAATCCGAAATTAAAATCTTTTGCCGGATTGGCAGCGTGTCCTTTGGCAAACCGCCAATCGCTATTTAGCAATATACGCTCCCGCTGATTTTGAGCATTTACGCTTGCAAAAAATGCCAGAAAAAGAAGCAAAAATAACCTTAGCTGTTTCATTATCTAAATTAGTTTTATAAAAATACTGTTTTGTTGTTTAAGTCTATTTTCTTTATTTGGTTATTTATAAACCACAGGCAATATCACCGAAAAATTGAGTGATTCATTGTTTTGTGCTTACATTATAGAGCTCAATGGCAGCATGATTATTGTTAGACAACCTATTTTTTAAAGTTCACACTTATTGTTTTATGTATTAATTAAGTACAATTTCCAACTTTACCTCCTTGTTTTTAGGCAAATCGATGATCAATTCACCCGAAATTTTCTTTCCGTTTACTGTTGAAATATTGGAAGGTGTGGTTATCTTAATCGTCTTATTTTTAGACGAATAGAAAACAACAGAAATCCGTTTTTTATTCCACGAAAGTTTTTTCATGGTTATTTGGTCTCGTAGACTTATACCTTCAATTTTACCTTCAGGCATTTTTTCAGTCCAGGCAGGCAATAAATCAATCTGACCTTCACGCGAATCTACCAACATCCGAATCAGCAACTCAGGAAGTCCTCCGCTCAGGTCGGTATTGAAGACATTCCCCGGATTGTGCATTGACATAAAATTGGTTCCCCAGTACTTGTTTGCTAACCAGTCCACCAGTTCCGCACAATCGTTACCTTTGTGCAAACTGGCTGCTATAAATCCCTGAAGTACAATACCAAAAGCCATTTCCCCCGGTGGTCGTCCGTTTACACTTTCACCATTAAATTCACGGCGACGTAGGTTTAATTTTACTTGCAATGCTTTGTCAAATGCTGTTAAAAGTGCAGTGTCATTTGCCATTTCATCCGGAATGCCATAATATAGGGCGTATAAATGGGAACAATGGCGATGTGTTTCGTTATCGGCCAACAATGGCGTAGCCCACTCTTTTATTGCTCCATTTTCATTCAACTGATAATTGGGTAAATCGGCTAATATTTGCTTCCATAATCGAACTTTGTCTGTGTCAGTTTTCAACGTTTTAGCTGCCGCAATGCAGTTATTCAACAGTTCGCGAGTTACTCCAATGTCCATCGACGCATTTATGCATGCTTGCGCTTTACTGTTTGAAGGCGTATTTTCAGGTGAGTAGCTGGGCGAAAAAATGAGTTTTCCATCGTTTCCTTTTGTCAGATAATCTTCGAAAAACAAGGCACCCTCTTTCATAAAAGGATAGGCTCGTTTCCGTAGAAATTCACGGTCGCCAGTGTAGAGCCAATAATCGTAAAAGAAATGCGAAGCCCAACCGGCACCAGCAGTCCAGAATGTCATACACCAGTTATTATCAAAATGATTGTTGAGCAAGTGATTGCTGGCCACCGACGGGAAACAAATACCCCGACAGCCATACAACATTTTGGCATTCAATCGCAAGTCGTCCATGTGCGCCTCTATAAAGTTGAAATACGGCAACAGACATTCTGCCATATTCGACGAAAGATTGGCTGCCATTGCTATCTGAATATTTCCGTTGAGGGTGTAGCTCCCCGACCACCATGGACCGTAGGTGCCAGTCCATACACCTTGAAGCAGAGGAGCCTTTTCGCCGCTCGACGACAGGATATTGTATCGTCCGGCATCAAATATCTTTTCGAGAAGCGCCGGATTTAGCTTGCCAAAAGTTGATTTTCGTATTAATTCCTCGGAAGAAAGGTTGCGGTCAGAACCACCACCCAAATCCAGCCGAACACGATTATACATTGCCCCGTGAATTTTCACGTGGCGTTGCAGCAATTGTTCAAAATCGGGTTTTATTGCCGAAAGTTCCTTTTTTTGTTGATCCGTTTGATTTTTTTCGAAGTTGAAAGAGTTCTTTAGTCGGGTCAAAACCAATACGGCATCTGCATTTTTGATGATTACCTGCCCATCTTGCGAATAGCTTTTTCCTCCGGTTACAACGATGCGCGAAACACCCTCGTAGCCTTGCAAACTTCCTTCCCAACTGCGGCTGAAACTACTCCGGTAAGTTAACCAATTGCCTTCGGCAGTGGCTGAAACAGTTTTAATTCCATCTTTGCACATTCCTTCGGGATTCCAGCCGTTTGCTTTTACCGGCGATTGTTGCATTAGTTTTAGTGCACAGTTTATTTTGCCCTTGTTGCTGCTTTTGATGGAAAGTACAATCATATCGTCGGCGCGCGAAACAAATAATTTCCGCTCGTAAGAACTGCTGTTGTCGCTCCAGTTGACTGCTGCTACGCCAGTTGTAAAGTCCACCGACCGCTGATAGTTTTTGATTTCACCATTCGGTTCCATTACTACTTTAATATTGAAAGCGGGAATCGGAGGATCTGTCCACCGCTTACCACCATAGCCCTCCTTGTACGAAAGATTAACAACCAAGTCTGCTGCTTTTTGGTATTCACCATTGCCCAGTAAATCCCGCATTTCGGACAAATATGGGGCAGTGTTTACTGGATTAAGCGGCTTGTTCAGCGGCATTAATAAATCAGAACTGCTAACAACAATCGTTTCGTCCTGCGGCTGCCCGAAGACCAATGCACCACATCTTCCGTTTCCGCTGGCTAATCCGTTTTCCCAGCTTGTGGCAGGCTTAGTGCTGATAAATCCACGTTCAGGTTTCGGCAGCGATAGTTGATATTGTGTTTCTGCGAACGAGTTTGAATGTAAAAGAACAAGAATGATGAGTGTAACTTGAAAATATAATTTAGATTTGTTCATTTGTTAGATTTTTCGGTATTTTCGATTGGATAACAAAAGTACTTATTTTTTATTTGCTTTTCCAACTTCTACCAGCCGCTTTACCACATTTTCGTCCATTAATCCGTCGCGGTTAGGTGCACAGTTGAGCAAAAGATTGCAATTGCGTTTGTCCAGCACTTTTAGATGTTTATTCACGATATTATCTACTGACATCGGCTCTTCCGTAGGGAATTTCAACTTCCAAAACCAAGCACTTTGAATGGTAGGACCTTGTTGTGCAGCATATTTATTTCCTTCGGGTGCCCATTCGTTGCACGGTTCTTCGAAATGGAAGAAATCAACATTTTTGTAAACTTCATCCAACGGTAATTTGCGCCGCAATTGATAATGGTCGGTAATAAGTATTTGAGGTTGAATGGATTTAATAAAACGGTACAGCGTATCATGGTCAGCTTGCGTCCATTTGGTTCCACAATTGCCCCACCCGTCGAAGGTAAGTGAATGAATTTCTCCGTAGTTGGTAAGCAATTCTTTCAATTGTGCTTTAATAAGAGCAATTCCTTTTGGGGTAATAACTCCTTCAATTCCCATTTGCCTGTCCCAAATTGAAAAATAGAAATCGGGCTCAATGCCTTGTTTTCGGAATGCATCACAAAATTCGCGCACAATATCACGGCCTTTCAGCGGACTTGAAGCTACATCGTAGGTGGTGGTTTTGCTGTCCCACAGGCAGAAACCATCGTGGTGTTTGGTGGTAAGTACGGCATATTTCATGCCTGCACTTTTGGCGGCTTTTGCCCACTGATTGCAATCCAATTTCGTTGGATTAAATGTCATTGGGTCTTGCCCCGGTTCTACCCATTCTTTTTCGTGGAATGTGCCCATATTGAAATGGATAAACATACCGAATTTTAACTTCTGCCATCTATCCATTTTGAAATCGTCGACTTTGTGTGATTGAGCGAATAAACCTAAAGAAGAGATTATCAATAAAACAGCAAGTATAATAGATTTTAATTTGAGATTCATGGATTTTTAAATATAAGGTTTTTCAATTTTTTACACGCCACTAAATGCACTAAAACCGCCATCTACAGGAATTATTGCACCTGTAATAAAGCTTGCCGCATCCGAGCAAAGGAACTGAACAATACCATTCAACTCATCAATGTTCCCAAAGCGTTTCATTGGCGTTTTGGCAATTACTTTTTTGCTGCGTTCGGTCAGCGAGCCATCGGGGTTAATCAATACAGCGCGGTTTTGGTCGCCAATAAAAAAGCCTGGAGCAATGGCATTTACGCGGATTTTATCGCCAAATTTCATGGCCATTTCCATTGCCAACCATTGTGTAAAAATATTAATACCTGTTTTGGCTACTGAATAACCCGGTACACGTGTAATGGCGCTGTAAGTAGCCATCGACGACACATTGATTATGCTGCCTGAGCCTTTACGCGCCATGCTTTCGCCAAAAATCAGACATGGGTAAACCGTTCCATTTGAATTCAGATTCACCACTTTGTTGTAATCTTCCAATTTCATGTCGAAAACTGTTTGTTCCTCGGTCAATGTTCCGCCCGGCATATTACCACCGGCAGCATTTACCAAAATATCAATACCGCCAAAATTGTCTTCTATTTCCTGACGAACACTCTTTAGGCTTTCTTCGGATAATACATTGCAAACCAATCCGGTAACATCTCCATATTGCTTTAAATCTGCAATTTTTTGTTCCAATACTTCCTCACGAATATCGAGGATAATTACTTTGGCACCTGCCAGTAAGAGGCCTTTCGAGATATTGCTGCCCAAAACGCCACCACCACCGGTTACTACAGCTACTTTATTTTTAACTTCAAACATTTTTTTAATCTTATGATAATTATACAAAGCTTTAAATATCAATCACAAAGATACAGCTATAAAAAAATTATCACAAATGCTATTTTTGCAGATAATAATACTAAATTTGCAAATAATTTCCAAATTGCCATTCTCAAAAAAAAATATTTGATGTATATGAAATTAATGCACGAACAACTGAATATTATTGGAAACAATACTATCAAAGTAAAATGGGACGATTTTCCACATTTTACTTTTCCATGGCATTATCACAATCAGTACGAAATAGTTTATGTATTAAAGAGTTATGGTAGAAGATATGTTGGTGATAATATCGAAAATTTTGCTGAAGGCGATTTGGTATTATTAGGGAGCAATTTGCCGCATTATTGGAAAAATGCGCCAGAATTTTACGAGAATAACCCTAAATTGAAGGTGAATGCAGTGGTAGTGCAGTTTTCTCCCGAATTATTTGGGGGAAACATGCTCCAATTACCTGAATTTACTGCAATGAAAACACTATTGAATAATGCCGAACGTGGGATAAAATTCAGTGGACTGCAAAACAAAACGATATGTAAAAAGCTGCTAAAAATTCTTCAACTCACAGGTTTCGAAAGATATATCGAATTGCTAAATATATTAAATGAAATGTCGAAACACACTCAGCACGAAGTACTGGCAAGTACTCATTTCGAAAAAAACACAACTAATTATAGCGACAACCGCTTAAACAAGATTTTCACTTATATCAATTATAATTATACCGCCAAAATTGATATTCCTAGTTTAGCAAATCTTTCGGGAATGAATGTAACTGCACTTTGTAGGTTTTTTAAAAGCAAAACAGGCAAAACTATTATGCAACACATCAACGAATTACGTGTTGGCTATGCTTGCAAACTAATGACTGAAAAGCAATTGCAAATTGCTCAAATTGCAACAGAATGTGGCTTTAACAACCTGTCGAATTTCAATAAAACTTTTAAACAATACACTTCGAAAACACCAACCACTTACTACGAACTTACAAAAGAATAAGTATTTTCATGGTTCATTATTGCACTATATAACGATAATTCAACCGTTTATCAAAACGAATAACCCAATTTTAAATCCAAAACATGAAGCTGATCTTTGTAGTCCTTCAGATTTTCGTAATTTATTTTTGCAACTAGCGCATGTTTGTTTTTTAGCAAATAATTGCAACCAAGCGCAAAGCGGTAACCTCCAATAAAATTTTCTGGTAACAAATAATCCGATTTGACTTCATGATTAAAATAACGATCATAAATATCTAATTTACTGGATTTAAACGCAAACAATGAATTTGCTAATGAAGCTTCAATAAATGGTCGAAAATTGGTTTTCAAATATGTATATTTCAAACCCAAACCAGATGCAACCTTCAGCGCATCGAATTTATAGGTATAATAAATACTATATTTACCTTCGTAATCGCAAGCACCTGTAAATTTGGACAATGAAAGATCTAAAATTAATGCTAAAGACTTGATAAAACGTGGGCAAGTGAGTGTTAATTGTCCAGAAACTACTGGCATCAAAGACTTAGATTCGATGCTGTAATTCTGCAACAAATATGCAGGTACCGATTTATAATCAACATATTGTATACCACCAGCTAGCGAAAGTTCAGCATCAAAAAATGCACTGAGATTATCATTAGCGTAAACAATGTTTTTAGTGCTATTGTTGCCCATTTCTATGTTGTATTTACTTGTTAGTTCAATAAAATCTTTGCGTTGAAAAGCTGCAAACGCTGCACGAGCACTAACCCGAGCTGATTCTTTAAAAACATTGGCAATTACTTTTCTGTATTCCACATCATTCAGGTACATATTATAATTTGATGATCTGTTATACAATACTCTTTTTACCTCCAAGCCACTAACATTGCTTATTCTGTCTTTTTTTTTAGTTACTTCAATAAGTTCATTCTTAGTTTTTTCGAAAAAATAATGATCGGAATTTTCATTATCTTGATAAAAATACAAATTTACAGTTCCCATTACAAGCACTTCCAAAAAAACCATTTCTTTATCAATGGAATCGATATTAATTTCATGAGAAATATAATACCTCCCCTCCTTGGCAAACTTATAACCAGCTATTTGCTTGGGTTTAAAAATTTTAACGACATCATTTTCAGAACTTTTGAATCTACAATCGATAGAATTTAACTGGTCGGATCTAAAATCTATTAAACCTTTTAATGTATCGTTTTTTAGACCAATAATAATTGCTGGTTTAAAATTATTCGAAGCTGGCAAAGCACTTACTATCAACAAACAGATAAGTATCGCAACTGTTTTTTTCATGTTTCTATTGTTTTAATTTTGAAGAATATAACCCAAACAAATCTTTATTAATAATATAAATTTTACTTCCATAATAAATTGCTACCAATTTACCATCATTTGTTGATTTTATTGCTACTATTCCATTTTCCACATTCAAAGCGTATTTGTTAATTGTTCCATTTTTCAAAGACAAAAACGACAAATCATTTGTTAAGGCATTAGGTATTTCACTATCCGAAACTAACGGACTCAAAAATTTTATTGGAGTTTTGGTTGCTAAGGCAGTTGATTTATTGGTATTCAAATCAAAATAAGTTAACTTGTTTTCGTTAGTGTTAAACAGAAAAAATCCTGTTGAAAAATTAGATGTTCGCAATTGATTTTCGGTACCAGAATAAACCTTTGAAATAGTTTTTGTGTCGGCATCCACCGTAAAAACGTATTTTGAACCAGCTGTAGAAGCACCATCAAGTACAAGTGTTTTAAAATCGTTACAAGTATTGATTGAGCTAACAAGCAATTTGGTGGCATCTGCGGGATCGTAAATGATCGATTGCTGTGAGAATAGTCCATAAGTATGGTTATTTGCCGAATCGAAAAAATATAATTTTCCGCCAAACACCATTATTCCATAACCATTGCTATTGAATGCAAGCGAATTAAGCTTTTTGTTTCCATCATCCAACTTCAGCTCTGTAGTTAAATTTCCAGTGGCTGCATTGTATATTCTAACATCTTCAAAGTTTCTACCATCGGCATAAGAATATTGATTTATATACAATGAATTGTTGTATGGATTGTAAACCATTTGAGTAGAGCCAAAATTGGACGGCAATGCAACCTTTTTTATCATTGCCATATTATTGACATTGAATTGAATAAGTTCCGTATTTGTAAGTACCCAAAGATATTGATTATCTTTGGTGAATACCATATTCAAATAATCACTTACATATTGGAAATTGACATACAATCTTAAATCAAATCCCGAGGAAACCATGAAATTTTCGTCGGATTGCACTGTGTAATTCACAGTAACAAAAGATAGTGGCGTAATTTTGAGATTGGGGAAATAAACCGTCTTTCGGTCGGCCGAATACCTCACAGTTAAATCGACCGTTACTTCGGAAGAAACACATGATTTTAAGGTTACTGGTCGATTGAACGTAATAAAAGGTTCAGTAGTTAGGAAATTGGTTTTGAAGTCTTTTCCAATATAATCGAGCAAGGCAAGATATGGTCCTGCCGATTGTTTGATATTTAAGGTGTAGCTTTTTCCATATTCTGATTTTAGCTTTATAGTGGCATTTCGTTCGGCGAATGTTTCATTTCCACTAACTGTGAATGAAAAATTATTCGAAGTTTTAATGCAGCTAATCCAATCGGCGCTACATTGAAAATCATACATTGAATTGGTTGCAATCGACAAAGAAAAGTTACCACCAACGTTAGGAAATGAAAGATTTGGTTCGGTTAAATTTATCCGAAAATAAGCTTCTTCGGCAAGGGTTTTAAGAACTGCATTAAGGGTTTTAGTTTCGCCACTTCTTACAGCTATAATCTGACTTTGAACAGTGTAGCCAATTTTTCCAAACAGCAATTTACACACTCCGCCAGCAGGCAAATCAAACTGATATTTACCATCGGCATCGGTCATTACCGAAGTATTTTCAGTTGTACTATCGAGCTGAACTGTAACATCAGCAAGTCCAATTCCGGCTGAATTGGTAACTACTCCAACGATAATGGATGGCTTATTGGGCTCTGTAAGTATGCACGAAGTCATGATTCCCAAAACAGCAAACAAAACAAATAAATGATAATTAATACGCATGAAATTATTTTAAATGAATGATAATAGATATTTTGAATAAACTTTTTTAGTATTGAATAAATACTTCCGCAGTTTTTGTTAATCGATTGCAAACTTAGTTATTCATTCAGCAAAATAACATTTTAAAAACAAAAATTAATAATCATTTTGTAACATTACTAAATAAAACATCCGCAAACAGTTTGTTCTACGGTATGTTTGTTAGAATAAAAATAAGAAATAAGCATTGTATCGAAAATTTGGAAACAACTGGCGCAACACAAATTGAAAATCTCATCGCATTTTTTTCTATTCTTGTCACTTACACGCCTCTGTTGGTGCAGAAAAAAAACCAAAATAGTCAGTTGAAGCTGCTGCACGATGCAGATTAACGAATGGAGCTCTTTTGAAGGTGCTGCATCATGCAAATGTTCCAACGGAGGTCAGTTGAAGGTTCTACGATTTGTAGATTAACGAATGGAGGTCGGTTGAAGGTTCTACGATTTGTAGATGTTCCAACGGAGGTCGGTTGAAGGTTCTACGATTTGTAGATGTTCCAACGGAGGTCGGTTCAAGGTTCTACGATTTGTAGATTAACGAATGGAGGTCAGTTGAAGGTTCTACGATTTGTAGATGATCCAACGGTAGTCAGTTGAAGCTTCTACGAATCGTAGCGGCATAAAATGATCTTTGGAGGCTTATTTCACAATGGTTTATCGTTATAAATAACGGTTTTTACATTCTCCAACATTACAAAAATTTCTGAATTATTGCTAGTAGGGAAGCGAATCGGCAGCGAATCGGTTTGTATAAAAAGTGTATCGCTATTATAAATCAGACATTTGAAAAAAGCATCCTGCTGTTGCTTATCTTGCATTCGGTATGCACAATTTATAAGCCCTTTTTCCTCCTTTCCAAGGATGTATATCTTGTTGGCAGCCCTTAATTTACTGTCAATAATTTTCACCACCTTTATTCGACTTCTTTGGGTGTCAAACACATCTTTTGGCTTGAAGCTATGAATATTTTTATTGAAATTATATTTGTGGTAAGCCATATTTCCAATATAAAACGTCACTACAAGCACACTTAATACCACAGCCCATTTATTGCTTTTCTTCATCAGTAATGTTGGTTTTTCGAACTTTTAAACTTTGATTGTAAGCCGTTTCTATTTCGGTAGGCGTAATGCCCAGCAAGTGCATATTTTTAATAATTACTGGCAACTCTAAGGCCATAAATTCGTCGCGACGTATTTTGAGGACAAGCTCAAACGCTTTCTCCGAAAGGAAATAGCCAATGCCGCGCTTGTTGTAAATTACTTCGGCAGTTTGCAAGCGGTCGTAGGTGCGCATTACCGTATTGGGGTTTACTTCCAGCTCTATGGCAAGGTCGCGCACCGACGGAATGCGCTCGCCAGGACTCCAATGGCGTCCCAAAATGCGTTCGTACACCCACTCTGCTATTTGCACAAATATGGGTTGCGTATCGTTAAACTTCATACTTTTATTTCCTTCCTTTTAAACTGCATGTAATTGACATAAAAAAGCCCAGACAACAGTCCGAAAAATACAACAAACATAGTCCACGAAAGTTGCGAGTAATATTCTGGGCTATCGGTAGCATAGCGTTTTGCCGTTTCAATAAAATTCAACCAAAACTTAGCATTGAACACCTGAAATACCACGAAGCCGAGAATACTATATGCCAGATAGAAAATTCCAAACACTTTGAGCACGGCGTACTCTTTGAAAGTTATCAATCCCCAAACCAATAAATGAAACATGAAGTAGTAAAACAACAAACTAAAAAATTTGAGCATCAAACTAATAATAGCAAATTCAGCCTGATGCCCCATTAATTCAATATCTGAAAACATAAGCTGAAGAAAAGTAAGCGATTTGGCAGACGTGGTAAATACAAAAACGGTATTAAGAAGTTGGAAAACGGTAAAGTAAAACACAAAGGGCAATACAAAACCTGTGAGCAAAAGGCAAATAAATTTTTCGGCAGCCGAAGCGGGAAGCAGATGCAAAAGGCGCGTTTTCACACAACCCGAACCTTTGGCAAAAGCCAGATAAAGGTGATAAACAAGCATTCCAAGAAAAACCCATTTGCCAAAAATGATTGCTAATACTGATCCAAGTCCCTCATGATGTTTGTTCAAATTTATTGTTGTAATACTTATCAGCGAAAATACAATTACGATGATGACAACAGGAAAAATCAAACTATACTTTTTTTCCACCCAAAAGCGCAAAATCAATGCCTGTAAACGCTGTATGCTAAAATTTTCTTCCATAATATTTTTATTTTTAAAATCAAATTACAATCCCTTTTCCATTTCTCTAAATTTCATAAACGCCACATAGAGCATTGCAGCCCAAAAGCAACCAAACAACACCGCACTATAAGGCAAAAAATCGGTGTACAATCCAACATCAATCAAAGCTTTATCGCCATATTCAAATTTCATATTTCCAAAAGGTGCTGAAGTTATATGACTGCCAAAAAAGCTATTTACAATTAATTGATTTACTACATTATGAATCATTGCTACTGCCATTAGCAGAAATACACTACGCAAAATGTTTACTTGCTTAAGCAAGAATCGAACAGTAATAATTACTGAAAAAATAAAACATGTGGTTAAAAATGTCGAAAATGAATTGAAATAAATTACATTTTCAGACTGACGAACAAGATTGAACGGAATAAAATCAAGCACCGTTTTTACCACATAAATTTCACTCAAAATCAACAGATAAGGCAACAAAACACCGGCAAAAAGTAAAAACAGAAACTTTTCTAATCGCGAAGCTGGCAGCAAAAGGAAGTAAGCTAAACGTTCCTTATTGTCCACACACCGAAATGCAAAATAGAGAAATACAATCATATAAACCGACAATCCCCCATTAATTGATCCTCTACCTATATGAATCCGACCATTACCAATTACATTCAAATAAACAATTGGCAGCGAAAGCAAAAAAACCAACAGTAAAGCTGTTTTGTTTTCTGCCCAATAACGTAGAAATAAGGCGTAAAAACGATGTATGCTGAAAGTTATGTTCATAAGATTTGATTTATAAAAATTCAATTGACCTCTCCCTAAATCCCTCTCCCGAGGAGAGGGACTTGGATTACCACTTATTTCTATCAACTTGACGTATAAAATTATATTGAAGGTTGTAATTTATCCCCCTCTCCTCGGGTTAGGGGAGAGGTCATTACAATTTATCCACCTTTTCTTTAATCCGATTCAGCTGAAGTTTCTTCATTTGCGGGTATGTAAATGACAACATAGCAGCAGATAACAAGATGTAAAACAAGCCGTGATAGATTGGATAATTTGCCAAAGTGTGAAAATAAACATGTATGTATGTCTCTGCAAACATCAACGGAGCCAACAATACCAAATAAATAACAAAATACACTCCAAAACTATTCCAACGAAGCACAAACCGCAAACAAAACATAATGATGAACAGCATTATTGAAACATAAAACATATCGACTCTGAAAACTGGATTTGACGAATAATTAGGAAATGAGATAGAAATAAAACGGACAACCAGCATAAGAGTTATGATTTGCACTAACGGATAAACAATAGCTTTTGTTAGTAATGCGAAATATTTTTCAACATTCGATGCCGGCAGCATAAAAAATCTAGCCAATCCACTTTGGCTGGACATAAAATCGAACTCCAAACGATGTGATCCTCCCAAAATTACAACAGCTAAAACAAAAAAACTTGATTCATAACTCCTAAATAATAAAAACGCCGTCATAATCATAATGGACACAGCACTTGCTATCAATTGCCTTTTCCAATACACAGGCTCAACAAGAGCTAAAAAACGCTTAAAACTAAATGATTCATTCATAATCTACAAGTTGTGATATTAGGTTTATAAATCCATTATTTTTCAATTTCATTCTTACTTCCAGGTTTTCGTGCCTGCTTTCATTTTTTCGAGCGTTTCTACATATACTTTTGTATCATATTTTGCATTTTTTGCAAAATCCAATGCCTCCGATTCCTTTACAATTGCTTCCTCTTTACGTCCAAGCTTATATAATAAGTTTGCATTCGTATCAAGGTAGATATGATTATTAGGATAAATCTCCAAAGAGCGTTTTGACCAGCGTAAAGCATTTTCAAGAGATTTTGTGTCCGTTACCATTAAAAAGAAATCCCATGCTACTGTATTTAATGCAATACTATATTTGTTGCGAGTAGCATGTGTCATATAAGCTCTTAACTCGGATATTTGAGTAGAATCAATTTTCCCTACCAGGCCTTTCATTTGAGTATTTTCAAATGACTGTAGCATTTCCTTATCAGTTTTCTCAATTGAGTCGGAAGAAATTTTCATCAACGAAGCGTCACAGTAAATAGTTGCATTTATGATATATTTATCCAAATTGTTCGTTTTTTTATAATAATTCATGTAAAACTCTTCTTTAATTTTCGACTCACGAGTTTTAGGAAGTTTCTCATTAGCATCTACAACTTGTTGCAACAATATTTCATTTTTTGTTTTACACGCTTCGCGAAATGAATTATCAATTGCACCTATCATGAACACATAAACATATCCACCAAGTCTAGGAAAAAACAGGGTTTTATTATCCTCTAAATTTTTAAATGCCAATGAGTTGATAGTAATATTTCGACTTTCTTTGCGATAAATTTCTATGATTTTATCAGACACACGTTGGTCCTTGGGTAGCAATGCCAAGTATTCGTCAAAAAGTTGCTTTATGGGCTTACCAAGTTTAAAAAGTTTATTGATATAATCCAACAAAAACGCAGGGTCATTTTTCTTTGTAATGTATTCTTTTTCCCACTCTAATAGCGGCTTGGGGTCATTCATGTCGGCAATGGCAATTTTCGAAACGGCAATAAACCTTTCTGCAACCATTGAACCAACCGCCCTTGAAAACAGTGTGCCGTCAGCTTTTATAAATAAGTAGGTGGGATATGACATCACTTCGTACTTTTTGGCAATTGCAATACCGTCGCCTTTTTCGGCATCTATTTGATAACAAATAAAGTTTGCATTATATTCTTTACCAACTTCAGCAAGAGGAAAAATATCTTTGCTCATCTTTTTGCATGGACTACACCAAGAAGTGTAAACGTCAATAAAAATGGGCTTATTGGTTTGTTTCGCTTTCTCAATCACTTCTTTCCATGTTCCATTTTCAAACTCTATTCCTTGCGAAAATCCTAATACTGAGAATAATAATGCTGAAATAATAATTAGTTGCTTTTTCATATATTCGAATTTGATAGTTTTATAGTTATTTATTTGTAGTAATACGCATTTTTCAATTTTTGGCAATTAACATGATGCTAACTACTGAAAGATTCATTTTCACAACATTTTCTGATTTTATCAATACTTTTTAAATCTACTCACCTCGTTTCGTTTAAAGAATACATAAGCCATAAATATTACAATAACAGTAATCACAACCAAAAAAGGTGGTTGATTCATTATCAGTAATATATCTAAAATTATGGGCGAAAAAACAAATTTTCCACTTAGAAAACTTACAACCATAGGAATAAGAAATAAAATAAAAAGCGACGACACGCCTAATGTCCACTTATTTTGAGGCAGGCAATGTACAAAAAATGTGATTGCTGCAACTAAAAGTGCTGCCATATACATCTGCAAATTCATATACGAATAAGTTGCAGGAATCTCGTGAAGCGTACGAGCCAATAAATCACCACATTCTACCATTGTAACCAAAAGCAGCATAGGAATAATCACAACGCTCGATAGCAGAAAAAGAAATTTCTCAAGCTTAGAAGAAGGCAATAACAGAAAATTGGCGAAAGAATCACCCAATGTCATTTGCCTATAGAAATTGGTGCAGATTACAATTATAAAAATAAACACAATAAATTTAACCGAAAACGAATTCATTCTCTCATAATGAATCATTGTTTGCATATATGATGAAAAAATCAGCACAAATGAAATAAAAATATATCGTAAAGGCTGCATTCTCCCCATTTGCCATTTAAACAAATTAGAATATCGCTGAAAACTAAATGATTCGCTCATAATGATTGATTTGAAAAAAATTTATTTTTGAGGAATAAAAAACTCCACTTTACCACATGTGGGACAAGTATATAAATCAAACGACTGGCGATTTTCGAACAGTTCGAACAGATTTCCAAAAATGCCAAACTGTGTACCTTCGTGAAATCTGGAATTTCCGGCAAAATCCATAGCTGTGTTGCATCGTAAACAATTCAACTTTCGGTCATTTACAATCGCAGCATCTTCTATTTCTACCACATGTTTTTCAGTAAAGCTATAATTACAATTCCAGCATAAATCAAATGAGTCTTCTACTTCTTCGTTACAATTGGGACAGGTTTTCATATTTTTTATTATTAAATTTTTATTGTAAATAATTGATTTTGCAGATATTGGCGGTTTAAACTTTTTGATTGAAAATGCGTTCAATTTCCTTTTTGTTGCTAATCACCGCATTGAATAACAGCTCCATATCTACTTTGCTAAATTCGCCCGACTTGTTTTCCACCACGCCCCAGCGACCTTTCACGCTCGATTCTTCGTACAGCGATTTTTCATCATCTTCCAACGCCTTGAAGGTCAATTTTTCGGTAATTTCGTCCAGCGTACCTTGCAGCAACACACGGCTATTGTCCATCACCACCACCGCGTCAATCAGGTTGTCGAGGTCGCGCACTTGGTGTGTAGAAATTACGATGCAACGCTCTTCGGTAGCCACCGATGCCATCAGTTTTCGGAAAGTGCTTTTGGAAGGAATGTCCAGGCCGTTAGTAGGCTCGTCCATTAGCAAAAGTTTAGTTTGGCATGCCAGCGCAAACGAAATGTAGATTTTTTTCTTTTGTCCGTGCGAAAGCTTCGCCAAATTTTCGTCCTCTTCCACCTCAAACTCACGCAAACATTGCTGCAAAAGTTCCTCGCTAAAATTGGGATAAAAAGTTTTGTTTACCCTTACAAAATCCGACATCTTCATGGCGGGCAAAACAATTTCATCGGGCACATAAAAAAGCTGTGCCAAAAAGCCCACTTTGCGCTCCTGTGGACTGTAACCCATTACGGTACATTCACCATCTTTTGGGAAAAGTAAACCGCTTATGAGGTTGAGCATGGTGGTTTTTCCAACGCCGTTTTTGCCCAGCAAACCGTAGATATTACCTGCTTGCATCGACAAATTGATACCTTCAAACAGCGATTTCTTATGCGAATATGAAAACTGCAAATCATTTAAATGAATCATGGATATATTGTTTTAGTGTGTTAGTTTATTAATACACTGCAAAAGTACTATTAATTTTGATATTGCCAAACTTAGGTGCAAAATATTTTCAAAAAAGAAATAAAAATTCCCCGCAATACAAATATATAAAGCGGGGAATTTGTGATAGAATTATTGATCAAATCAGTGTCATCAAATAACACATTTGTGGAAAATAAAAACAAGTAAGTGGTTGAATATATATATTAATTAAATGCAAAAAAAAAACATGCAAAATAACACTAATTATGCCACAAATAAGCATTTAGACTGATTATGAAATTTCAATTTCCAACTGTCTTGCTCTTTCTTTTATTAGTCCAACAAATTCAGTTTTCATTAACTCAGGCAAAAAACTTCGATTGATAAATTCAATCCAATCAGGAATAGCTTTTGAAAATTTAGAAAAAAGTCGTTCGATACTTTTAGATTCAAGGTTATTTTTAAAAAATGCGGTTTCGAAATCTGCACGTTTCAATTTTCGTTTTTTTCCATTTAATGTCAATGCCATTTCTTCATTATCAGCAGGATTGACTAACGCTGTGGCTACTAAATCATAAGCTGGCATCAATGAATATCCTTGTGTTGAAGTTTTTAGCAATGAGAAATTTTTTAAATGCATATCAGCATTTCCAGTTAAAAACGAAAACAATATTTGCTCATAAAAAACAATTTCATCCAACACAGGATTCAATGCGTATTTCAAAATTGTTTTAGCAATATTTTCGTATGACGAATGATATTTGTGTTCCGTCAATCGTTCCGTCAACTGACACATATCTTCCATTGGAACTTTTCCATTTTCATTTCTGTCGATTCGCTTGGTAATATATGCCAGCGAACCCGATTTTAGTCGAATAAGGCTGTGAGGCACTGTTGGCATTTTTGCAATTTCAGCCAAATGCATAGTTAAATCCTCAACCTCGGGCAAATGGGCGTAGTTTGCGGTTTGCGGCTTCAATATATAATTTCCCCACAAACCAACAATGGTAAAACGGATGGCTTCCTGTGGCTTTGCGTCTGCAATTTTCAAAGATAATTTTGCCTGAACACCTGTTACAGAAATTTGACTCCGTATAATTTCTGTTGCCAATGCCTGCATTTCGTCGTCAGTATAAGGAAGCACTGGAGCTTCTTTAGTGCCAAATATCTTTTTACTACAAGCGGCATGGAAATCTACTTCATTATTTTTCAATAATTTATAACAATACAAACACTGTTTCATACCTCGCCTCCTTCTTCATGTATGCGTACAACACTGACAGCACCCAAACAATCATTACAACAAGTGAGCAATAATTCCATGCGGTCGTGTAAATTTATTTTCCAATTTTTTTGAGCTATGTCCAATAGCCAACCTTCGGGTATGAGTCCATCAAAAAACGGAAACATTACTGCACTTTTGTAGGGTTCATTTCGCACAGCCAATGTCAAACTCACAGCCTCTGGAGCAGGTAATGAGCAATATTCTGTATCGTAACAAAATTCAAAACCGCTATCAGTTTGAGTAATTAGTCCCACTCGCTTATTGTACAACTTAACTTCAGCTTGCTTCATAACTCATTATCTTTTCACGATTCATTACCGTTGGTGCCATTTCGTGACCAAACAAACGCAAAACAAGATTCACTTTATCCAATCGCAAAGTAGTTTTGCCTTGCTCCATTTCTCTTACAAATCGCAAACCAACACCGGCTTTTTCAGCCAAATCTTGTTGCGTTAAATTGGTTTGTTTCCGTTTTTCTTTTAAAAATTCCGAAAGTTCCATATTGAATTACATTTAAATAATTACACCCGATAAGGTATAAAATCAGTACATAAACCGAATTTATACCCTATCGGGTGCAAATATACATATTATTTCTAATTTATACCCTATCGGGTGCAAATATATTTTATATTAATTGTGAGTAGTTGGTCTATTTGGTTTGAGCTTGGCTGCCATTAGTTTCAAATAATCCTTCTTATTTATTTTCAGAAGTTCATCTAATCCTATCATGTCTGGATATTCTGATTTAAGTTTTCGCAATTCATTTTTTCCTTCAGTTTCTTTTCCCATTAATATTAATGAAACAGCTCTACTGGCTCTGTTTGATTTAATATTGTTTTTTTTATTTGGGTCAGCAATACTTTTGTCAAGTAATTCGATACTTTTATTGTAACAATTAAGTGCTTTACTGCTTTTACCTTTTGTGTCGTACAACAATCCTGCTAATGTCCAACCTTCAACATAATCTGGTTTTAAAGCCAAGCATTTTTCGCTTTCAATCAATGCTTTATCCAAATCTTTTTTGTCTAAATAAATTCCTATCTTATTTGAATGTGCCAAATAATAGGTTTTATCTATTTCAATTGCCTTGTCAAATAAAATTAACGCACTGTCATTTTTTCCAATTTGCATTAACTTTGCAGCTTTGTTGTTCATTTCTATTGCCTTTGGATTATAATGTTCTTTTTTCTCTTGTCCTGAACAATAAATTGTTATTGCTAAAGTTAAATTTAAGATGATAATTTTTTTCATTTTTCTTTTGGTTTTTGTTAGTGTTGTTTTAATATTTTAAAATAATGATTCACTGCAAAAGTAATACTATTATTAATATAGCCAAACTTAGGAGCAAAATACTTTCAAAAAAGTAATAAAATAAAAAAAACCGCATCACAATATTGTAAAGCGGGGAATGTGTGATTGAATTATTGTTCGTTTCAATTAATCAGACATTGATGTTTGTAGAGCACAAAATAGGCAAGTGTTTGATTTTCCATACATAAAAAATAGATTCAACGCAATATTTAAACTTATCTCATTTGATCCACCAATTCGCCAATGCTTCCTTTGCGTTCGTCGTAGAATTGCAAATCTTTGTAAAGCGAAGCACAATAAGGTGATTTGGCCAATTCGCGCCATTCACTCCACAAAGCATCGTATCGGGCAATGGATAGTTTAATACCATTTTTGTCAACGGCTTTCGACTGATTTTTCAGTTCACTTTGTATCATCAAGTACCACATTTGTTCAGTAAGCTGGTATTTGATACGTCCGTAACTGCATGAAACCTGCAAAATTTCTTCCAACTGCTTGTCCTTGAGTTGAAATTGTTTGGACAACTGCTCAATTTGCAACCACATAGCCACAGCTTCGGCTTTTTCGGCCAACACGCGGTTTATAATACTATCTTTTATAATATCTTTTACAATTTCCTTGTTGTATGATGCCGAAAAGAAATTGTCGCGCGCCCACCATAGGTTGTTACGGGTGTAATCGCTGCACTGTCCTTTTCGAACTGCTTCGGTACTTACAACAGCTATTTTTCGAAAAATATCAGCATTGAAGCCTTCTAAGCCGAGTTTGTTGGCATATTCATAGCATAATTCTTCTTCTGTTTTAGATGTATTTTGCGCCCAATGCGACATCACATAGGAGTTTAAATCGTTCCAAACAGTACTTTTCAGGTAAGGTCCCTGCCATCCTCCCCCACTCGACCACGTCCATACGCCTTTTAGCAAACCACTATTCAACAAATCTTTTATGCCCCTTTTGGTGGATATTGGAACCAGTTTTTCGGAGATTTTACTTTTCCAGTTATCCACTTCGTAGCGCGTTTCGGGAAAGCCGTTGATAACTCCACAAGCCGTATAATAGGGATGTGAACCTTTTCCGTAAGCTTCCATGGCCGATTGAGCTTCCACTATTTGTTGGTGTTTTCCCTGCCCTAAAGTTGGATTAAACGCACTCATTCGCAAAAAATCGTTTTGAGGATATTTGATGGAAAAAATTAAGTTCGGATGTGGTTCAATAGCATTGGTCACATCCAAATAATACTTCAGGTTATTGTGAAAACCATTGCCAAAACTCCATGTTCTGAAAATAAGTTTCTTATTGCGTTTCACGCAAATCTCCTCACGCATTATTCGTAGCATGGTTATTTGATCCTGTATTTCGGTGTTGTAACCAGTATATTTTATCGGGCTGTTGCCACGATGAAAAGGCATGGAGTGGAGGTAAGTTTCGCCAAATCGGGATATTATACCGTCAACTTCAGGAAATGCTTTGAAGATGCCATCAATTTGATTCACAAGTAGTTTCTGAGTAATTGGCTGTTGAATATCTGGTTTTTGTTTACTTCCATTAAATGAACCTTCGTGTTTGTCTTCGGGATTCGTGCCTTGTATCTGCTTGCCATATTTGAACCAAACCGACTGCGGAAACACCAAAAAATCAATATTAGAATATAGTTCAATTCCGCTAGATTTTAGTTTGGTGGTTTGACCTTTGATGGACACATAAGCCGAGTCAATCCACTTTCGCTCAGCAGATCCTTTCTTCACAAGGTTTTTCTCAAAGCTGTCGTAGGTTATAGCCGTACTTAAATTGGCTGTAACCATGGCATTGTAACCTTCGCTCAACAGAAATTGTGGGTCTTGATATGGTTTCCCATTTGCACCTTTAGGAAGGCTACCACTATTCATGATAAAGCTCAGACTTTTTCCTGACTGTTCGCTAGCAGTTTTCACAGCAGCATTAATACAAATCACACTATAAAGAAAAAAACAAATTAAATTTACTTTTCTCATAATCATAAGTTTTTTACAATTTTGAAAGAACGATTTTTTCTGCACCTCTATTCACAATCTCGTTGAAGTAAAATTTAATTGATTTATATTCAGAAGGCTCATAAATTGGTGATTTAAAATTATATGTAAGTGAAACAATTATCATGTCATTTGTTTTGGTGGTATTATAATCCAACGAAAATTGGTCATTTTCCATTTTTGAATTCTCTGGTACAAAATCCAATTTATAACCTTTGGGAATACTAATTTTGGAATATAGCGTATTATGAATTGGATAAATTAAATCCACTGGATAAGTTCTGGCAGTTTGTTTTAATGGATTTTCCTGTAAAGCTTCACCCATAAATGGAGAAATATATATTTTATTGTTAATTATTTCTGCAACATTTTCGGTGCTTAATTTATAAATATAGGGTTTTTTACAATCAGCTACATTTTTAACTTCTACTGACGATTCAGCAACATTATACCCTTTTGTTTCATAATACTTTTTAATTAGTTTGGTATCAGAACCAAATTTTTCACGTAGATCTAGCGCATCATATTCTATAGCAGTAGTTTCTATCGTAGATTTTAAGCTATCATGTAGTAACTCAATTTCAAAAATCGTGCGTTTTTTTGAAGGAATCATAGACTTAAGCGAAATCCATTCAACTTTATCTTTTTTAATTAACAAACCAGAACCATTAATACAATTTTCGGGAATTCTATAATTCAAATTATTAATATCTGTAGCATCTGTCAACACCATTTGTCCATCAACGTCAGCAGAAATTGCCACGTAATTAAAGGCATCAAGGAATGGATAATCGGAATTAATTTTACCATTAGAACGAGTACTCAAAACCACTGGAGTAGCATTTACGCCTACTGCATTGAGCAATCCCAAAGCAAAAAGGTTTAACTCTGCATCGTTCCCTTGTTTATCTGTCATAAGATTGCTAACAGATTTTGTTACATATTTTCCATTGTTTTTGTTCCATTTATAATTAGCTTTCACATAATTCATTACTGTATCAAAACGTTCGATGGAAGTTTTAGTGGCTAAACTTTTAATGTCGAAAATCTTTGAAGCCACCGATTGACTTTTTTTCATAAAACCAGCAAATTTAGACTCTGTCAGAAAGTCTTTCACCAATTCGGGCCATGTAGACACAATATTCGTTGAAGTACCATTTGTTTGTGTGACCCTTGCAAGTTGAAAATGCAGTTTAATAATATAATCATTGATAGAGGAAATATATTCTTCGTCTTTGAAAGCAGGAAGATTTTTCATTACAAACTCCGACTTGATATTTTTATAAACCACTCCAGCATAACTATTTGACAATCCGCCTTCTTCAACAGTTTGTTGGGAGTCGAACTTGGTAGCACCCTGCAATAGCCATGCATATTCATAAAAAGGTATCAACCGAACTGAATACTTGCTATATAAAACTGGAATTTTCCACTGAAACTCCCAATCGCGCAATTTAAAAACATATTGCGACCTAATTTTATAATGGAATTCAACTATTGAACCCACTTTTACATTTGGCATTGCAAATTTCTTGAGACTCCACGAATCGTTTAATTTTTCAACATAAGTAGTTTTTAAATCCAAATCAGTGCGAGTCATAGCGCCATTTTCCATGTTATAGGTACTCCCTTCCAATCCTTCTATTTGCTCATAGATCTCGCCTTCTCTATAAAAAGGAATTTCAGCTTTTGCCCATTTAACACCTGCTTCGTTTAAAATTTTAATTCGTGTAGACATTTCGTAAACTAGCTCAAAAGCATAATCTCTCTGTTCGAAGTGAGAAGATGCAACATCATACAGCACAACCGCTTCGGCCGATTTATCATAAGAACAAGATGTCATTTGCTGTTCTTCGGTGGAAATAAATCCGTATTCAGGCTCAGCATTTTGTGCAAATAATAAAGTCTGAATACTTAAAAGCATAAAAATAAGAGAAAAATAATTTTTCATAATGTATTAATTTTTGTTGAAATTATATATGTATTGTTTTCAAAACCAGCAATTTGACCAATAAATTCATAAAACTTGCCATATTCTTCGATTGGATAATTTCCACTTTTTAGAATAAATCTTTTGATAACAAGCATCTTGTCTTGTTGGGGAATAAATTGTAAATCGTATTCGCCAAACCGTGTAACAATGTGCTGATTTTGATTTTTTGCCAATAGTTTATACCCAAAAGGAATTTGAAATTCCACGGTATCTATTTTGAAAACAGGAAAATTGATTTGCACTGGCAGTTTTCTTAATTCTGGTTTTCGGAATGGTGGAATGTCAAGCGCAGTAACTTTATAAAGTTGTTCAGCACCATATTTTTTATAAAGTTTACCGTTTTTGGCATTATAATTAAGCGTTATAAATCCCGAATCACGCGGAGCATTTACCACCTTATAATCAATTAAATCGAATCCTGTTTCGATGTAATTTAACCTTATAGATTGATCTTTATTTGTTTCACTCCCATTTTTAAATAAATAAAATAAACTCTCAAAATTTTCGCCTTTAAAAACATTGTGAAAGTTGGCAATTATTTCATTTTCAGTTGATGGTTTAACCTTTATATAGCGAGTTTCTAACACATCATTCAAAGTCAATACTGGAGTTTTAACAAAGAAACTATTCGTTTTATCAACCAAAAACACCTCACGATGCTGAGTAAATGTTCCCAAACTATTAAATGGTCCTTTGCTTGTACAATCTAACCAAAGTGTATCATTAACCTGAGGAACACAAACAATAATGTGATTGAACTGCTGCGACGGAAAATTCATTTCTACTTTTCGGATTTCGTCACCAGCCAAAACATTCACATAGTAAGAATTTATACCAATGTGTTTGAGCATCGAACGAAAATAATTGGACAATGCTTTGCAATCTCCATATTTATTATCAGCCACATAAGTTGCCGAATATGGTTTCATGCCACCTGTATTAATCGACACGTTAACATACCTAGTTTCATCCTGCAAATAGTGGTACAAAACTTTTACCTTATCTTTTACATTGACTATATTACTAGTAAGTTTATCAATTTTAGATTGTTCGAGAAACGGCAAATCTGTTATTCCATCAATAAGTCTACTTTGCCAATTTCCGTAGCTTTTCCAATCGACAAATGAACCTTCGATGTCATATTTGAATTTTTCGGGAACAACAATTACAGACGGACAAAATGTATTTATTGATGGCGAATAAATTTCATTTTCAATTGGATGTTTGTAGGAAGCTTTCCAGCTGTATTGAATATTGGAATTGAGAGTATCAATTTTACAACTATCAATATTTTTAGCGAAAGATTTAATTTTGTATTGCAATGGAACAAGAATGGTTAATGTTGCATTCAAAGTTGGAATTTCATGATTAATCACTGGTAACCAATTTTCTACATGCAAAAAACTCTTTTGTTCCTCTTGGTAAGAATAGTGAAGAATGTAAGGAAAAACATTGTGAACCAAAGTAAATTCTTTGACAAAACTATCTTCGTAAAACGAAAAGCTATGAAAAGAACTGCGTTCAGTAACATCTGCAGTTCTAAGTTTTTTAATTATATTTCCCAGCGTATCCTGTATACAAGCTTCTATATTATCAATTTTTACAAGTTTCGAAAATGGTATACTAACCTCTGTAGCGTTATTACCAATTCTATTGTTGATTTGAATATCAAAACTTCTATCAATAAATAGTTTCTGGTTCTTTACTGAAATACTTGTTTGCTGATTTAATAGTATTGCATTATACGACTGACTACTTAAAGGTGAAAATGGAAAAAGAAAAAGGACGAAAATCCAGCATTTCAAATTACAAACTAAATTCCAGATTTTCATAATTAAATTAAAAAAAATTGCTTCTTATTTTAAACAGCGACAAAGTTAACCATTATTTTTGAATGTAAAAATAATACTTAACAAAACGATTATATTTATTAAAAGTATTTAGAAAGAAATTAATCTGAAAGGAACAATTCAGGGAGTAGTAGAAACTACCAGTAAAGTTCCAATTGAGGGCGCCAAAGTAAGTATTTTTTATCTGAATGAATCAGGCAACAAAGATATCAGTCAAACAATTACAACGACTACTGATGGCAAATTTAGTTTTCCGGAAATGTTTTTTCGACCATACATTGGTTTAGGCGGACTTTGCACTGTGCTATCCAATTCAAATATCGGACTTCAAAAAGAGTCGAGAGGCAAAACGTCAATTCCAGGCTTAATTCAAAATCCAAATCTAACCTTCTTCAATCAGCTTTCACGTCAATTTGGGATTTACGGCGCTGCAGGATTCGAAGTAAATTTGTTTAGAGGATTATCCTTAGTTTATGGCGCTCAAGTAGAATATACAAAATTCGGTTTAGGAATAAATTCAAGTCTTGGATTGAAATTTTAGGCGGGAAGATAATATTCAAACTTTTCTAACAACTTATAAACGTTGACGTAATCTTAAAGAATTATACTTTTGTCCAAATTGAATTCAGAAATGGATTATTGATGTTGCTAATCCATTTCTAAAGTCCAAATCAATTGAGCAAATTTTCATTTTCCACGTTTCATTTTCCAAATTAACTTGCCCAGTTTCACAATACTATCAGCATCAGCAGTACGGTAACTACCTGATTTATCGGGAGCAGTAGAAAGTAGTATGTTGCTTCCACCACGATTGTAGCTTTGTTTGATGTATTTGAAAAGGCTGTCAACTGGGTAAAACTTACTATCGGAATGCGTAAACCAACATGAGCCCTTCATCAGTCCATTACCCAATGAACGATGGTCGGCACGTTGCGAAGTAATTTCGTATTCGAATGGCAAATAGTAATCTTTTCCACTAACTGTGCGTATGGCTTGGTGTCCTCCAACTGGCGGTACTCTTTCTTCACCGTTCATAATATCAGTGGGGAAATAGTTGATTTTGGTTCCGTCCTGCACATGTTGGTTGAAATGAATAATTGTATTCGGTTGCTTCGATTTTATGAGGTCGTACATTTCTTGAGGTTTCAAATCGGGCGTATTCCAGCACTGCATGTCAATCCAAAATTCATAAATATCGCCGTAGTTACTTGCCAATTCAGCAAGCTGTCCTTTGGTAATATTTTTCACAGAAGTACCTTCAAGTTCCTTTTTTATGGTTGGGTTCCACTCCCATGGATGCCAATTACCACCACCCCAAAGGCAATAATACAAGCATGGTTTGATTTTGAATTTGCGACATGCAGCCACAAATTGTTGAACCACATCTTTTTGATAAGCACTATTGGCCACATCAAAAACAGTGAGTTTACTGTCCCACAAACAAAAACCTGATGTATGGCGAGTGGTGAGTACAGCATAGGTTACACCTGCTTTGCGGAAGGTTTTCATCATTCCTTCAAAGTTAATACTAGTAGGATTAAAAGCTTTTGGATCAGTGTTTTGCGAAAACTCTTTTTCCATGAAAGTATTGTCGTTGAAATGAACAAAAGCCCCAAAACGAAGCTTTTCCCATTCAGCCAACGCTTTGGTTTTTGTAGACGAAGGAGAATATTGCTGAGCTTGTAATGTGCTCGCAGCAAGAATAATGAATAGGACTAAAACTATTTTTTTCATAAGTATTATTTTATAAAAAAACCACAAAAGAAGCACTAGAGCTTTGTGTAAAAAACACTCTCTATTGCTTCTTTTGTGGTTCTGAAATATATTAATGGCTTAAAACCGATTTATCAAGCGCTTTACGTGCTTTGCCAGTTGTGCTCCATTCAAGTTTTAGACCAAGTCCGCCACCGTGTTGGAAATACTGTACCGATATTTTGTGTAATCCTTTTTCGAGTGCCACATCCAAACGTTTTTCGTCCATACCGTGCATACCATCGTTGTCAAGTATTTTCGTATCGTCAATTGTTAGTTTACTTCCATCATCCGAATGAAGGTAAAATGCATATACACCAGTTTCAGGAACATTTACATATCCATCGAAAGTGAAACCATAATATAAATCCAATTTTCGTTCGTTCAAATTAAAATTATTTACAACACCTTCTTTAACCGGTTTCAATTTTGAGAAATCGGGTATTTTTTCCCAACTTCCTTCAAAATACTTATATTTCAGTCCTGGAACAGCGCCATAAGCTGGTGCAAGTGGTTTTTCTTGTTTAAGCGTTACTTCCGAAATTGCACTCACACGTTTGCCTTTTACAAAACTAGCTGCTTTTATGGTTGTGTTTCCAGTAGCATTAATAACTATTTTTGAACTTGCAACCAATGATGTTGCTGTAGGTATTGCACCATCGGTAGTATAACGAATCTCACCATTTTTAGTATTTCCTGAAACAGAAAACTCAATTTTATCTGTAAAAATTGAACTTTCTGTATTAATACTTGGCGCATCATTTACAACCGGTTTTCCATTCAATTCCATAACAATAACAGTAGCAACACCTGTTTGATTCACCTTACTTACATCTATTGTTTTGTCAGCTTCGTTACTTGTAATTGCTATTGCATTTTTTGGTGAAGCAAGTGGATAAACCTTCAAAATTTTGTTTTCGAGTCCCGAAACTACTAATTTTCCATCAGTTGGCCATTCGAAAACAGAAAGATACAATTTGGTAACACTCTTTACAGTTTTTTGAGTAGCACGTCCCCATTTCAATTGATTAAACGGACTTGCTTTGGTACCATAAATTGCTTCGCCGTTTACTTTCATCCATGCTCCCACTTCTTTCAAACAGTCGATAGATGGTTGGGGAATAGCTCCTTCGGGTGTTGGCCCTACGTTTAACAAATAATTTCCACCTTTAGAAGCAATGTCAATCAAGTTTTGAAGAATAATGGTGGTACTTTTCCAGTTGTGATCAAATTTGCTGTAACCCCATGTACCATTCATTGTCATACACGATTCCCAGTTTTTGTTTGGAAATCCAGTGGCAGGAATGTATTGTTCAGGTGTTTCCAAGTCACCATCTACTCCACCACCCAATCGGTTATTCAATATCAGATTTGGATAGTTAGCTAAGTAATCGGTAAACTTTTTTGCCAATTCTGGGGTCATTTCAGCAGGGGTATCCCACCAAATTATCTTTGGATTATAGTTCTCCATAATTTCTTTTACCTGAGGAAGCGAAACTTCGTCAATGTATTTTGCAAAACTACCTTCTTGCGCTTTGTCCCAATGTTTGCAATACATTCCACCGCCAGCATGCGTCCAGTCTTGAGCTTGTGAATAATACAATCCAAAAGGCATATTGTATTTTTTACAAGCATCTGCAAGTAGTTTTACCACATCTTTTTTATAAGGTGATGCATCCACAATATTAAATGGGTCGGTAGATTTAAACATAGCAAAACCCTCGTGATGCTTGGCTGTAAGCACCATATACTTCATACCTGCCTCTTTGGCAAGCAAAACAAACTCTTCGGCATTGAACTTGGTTGGGTTAAACTGATTAGCATAAGCTTTATAGTCAGCTACTGGAATTTTTAAGTCTGTGAGAATCCATTCGGCAATATTGGTAGTTTTCTTTCCATTCCACTCACCACCAGGAATTGAGTATAACCCCCAGTGAATAAACATTCCAAATTTTGCTTCTTTCCACCAATCCATTTTAGGATCGTCGGCTTTACTTTTTTGTGCAAATACATTGCTAATTAACTGACTGACTATCAATAATGACAGTAAAATAATAATTCTGTTTCGTTTCATTAGTTTGTTTTTAATTGTGATATTGTTGATTTTAAGTTGATAGCTACTGATTTTTGATCAAGAATTAATGGTCAAAAGTGAACATTAATCGTCAACGCAAATATAAATTATTTCACTTACTTTTTTTCAAATTTGCATCTTTCAAAAGAATCATCGTTGAATTTTACTAAAGCAATATACATTCCTGCAATTAGACATTTCACATTCATCTGGCGATTAGATAAATCAGAGGTCGATTTTTGCATTAATTTACCTGCCATGTTATAAATTGAAGCCGATTTTATTTGATCCAATTTTTCTGATTGGAAGTAAAGCTGGTTATTTGTATCATTGCAAAATGCCGAAAAACTGATTGTTTGTTTGGGAATGCTAACTGCGGATGGATTATTCTGATATATTTTTATTGCATCCACCTGACAATAACTCGAACCCATTTTTACTCCTTTCACGGTATGAGTGCCATAAGGAAGTGTTTTATTGCTGTATATTGATTGTTGGACAGTATATGTTGCTGCATATTGACTGAATTGTCCTTTGCTTACCCCATCAATAAAAATCTCAACATTACCATAACTAGTACCTTTAGGAGCAATATAATCGAAGCCATCACCTTCGAAAGTAAATGTAAAGTATTCACCATTTACTGTAGTGGCAGCCACATCGTCTTTGTAATCGCCCATTCCTCTACTTGTAGACGAAATCCATTTTGCACCAACATATTTAATAATGGTATCGTTATTATTTAAAATAAAATAGTTGGTAGGCGCTACATAATTACTTACAGTAAGTCGAATAACCGAATTGACAGTATCCCATTGTTCGGTAGCGGGCAATTCAATTGTTAGATTTGAAGCAGTTTGATTTAAAGCAACAAGATTACCGGAATTCATATACAAGGCTTCACTGAATTTTTTCCCATCGGCAGGAGCAGCAAGACTAAGTATTTTGCTTGAGGGAACATTCAACACATGAATATATTCGTATTTATCGTCAGCTGATTTTGTAGCTACTATTCCATTATTTACAGTTGCAATAGTTTTACTACTAATTGTTGGAAAAGATGAACTTGGCAAAGTTCCTTTCAACGAGCCATCTACTTCTTTCATGTAATTAGCACACCCCGTAAACATCTCTTTTACACCATCTTCCCAACCACCACCAATATACGGACTAGCTGCCCAAGCCATTCCACCATCGTAGTTTACTGCTGCTTGTAAAACCGTAAATCGATATAAATTTTCGGGAGTTAAACGTGCGCCCCAAGTACCTTGTTTTGTACATGCCCACCAACCATAGGTGTTGCTTTTGCTTCCTGCAAGCAAAGCAATCTGTTTAGATGACCCTTTCCAGGTGGACACTGCACCCGAAGGATAATTTTCCCAGCATGAATAATCCATTCCATCTTGTAGGTTCGAGCCGTTGCCTATCAACACTCGGTCAGGATTGCCTGAGAGCAAAGACTGACGGATTCGGGGTTTATCAATCATGTTTTTATAATCGGCCGACATGGTCATATCCAACCAAAAACCAGCTAAATCAGTACCATATCTATTCCCAGTCTCAGTCAATAATTCACTTACATAATTATTCCACTTCAAATAATGTGCTGTGGAGTCGCCCCAACCTGTAGCAGCAAGTTCGGCAGCGGGGAACTCAAATCCATCAGTTGAATGGACATATAATATTAATTTAATTCCTTTGGGCTTCAGCTCATTAATTAAATCGCGAATGCAATCGCGTGTAGAAGAATTCCCTGGACGCCATTTTTCAGTCACAGCACTTGGGTAGATAGGACGCATTTTTGCATGCCAAGCAGTTAGAATTACGTACTCCATACCAAAAGCTTGAGCATCAACAGCTAACTGTTTAACATTAAAATTATTGGCAACCACATTAATATCGGATGATGAACCGCCTACTGGATAAATTGATAATCCAGGAACGTAATGAACAAATAATCCGAATCGACTTTTCTCGTACCAATTATTTTTAGTTATAGCTAATAATAAATTTGATTGAAATGCTAGAACAATAAGTGTGAAAATTAATAGTGATTTTTTCATTTTTTCAGTTATTTAATGTCTATTTATTTGAAAATAAATGTTTAAGCACTTTTTGAGGTACAACAATGATAGTTCCATGCTGTGCTTTTTCGGGAAATGATTTTTCTTTCACAAAATTCCAAGTTTTAAGGTCATCGGAAGTAGCCATTTGCATTCCGTTGCCAGCAGGCTCATCCCAATAAAGCCACCACTTATTGTTGTAATGAAGTAAACATTGACCCTCGGCCATCGATTTATAAGGATCGGGGTTACTAAACATTGGTGAATATGTTCCAGCAATTGGAGCTGATACTGGTGTAAATTGAGGATTGTCCAAATCGAGCCTGGTGAATGAAAGACAAAGATTACGACCTGGGTGCACGGCTACATCTGGATTTCGGGATACTTTTAATACAAAAGCCCAGCGTTTATTCTTTTCGTCGAGACGCATTACACCATCTATAGTGCTAAAACCCTGATCGAAAAAAAGTTTTCCTTGAGAGAAATTTTTACCATCTTTTGTTCGGGTAATAAACATTCGGTTGTCGTATTGACTAGCATTGCGACCACTATTATCACTACTATCGCGGTCGGAACGCTCACGCACAGTGGTGGAAGAATAAATAATAAAATAATTTTTCTTAAACTTATCCCAATGAATCTCAGGCGCCCACACATTATCGGGAAGATCAAGAGGATCGGTAACTGAAGAAAATGGCGTTACCATTATCGGCTCAGACCAATTCAACAAATCTTTTGATTCGGCATAACCAAAAACTTTGCCAGTCCAATGCGAAGTCCAAACCATACGAAAAAGTCCTTTGTGATAAATAATGGATGGGTCACGGGTCAAATCCTGATTTTTCCATTTTGGTGGCGTCATTATGGGTTTTCCAGCGTTAGCAGTCTCGAAATGATAACCATCATTACTCGTTGCTAAATATACACCTGCCACACCATTATCGCGAAAATAGGTAAACAAGAAAACATCCTTCGACTTAGCAAAAGTACTAATTGTGAAACTTATAATCAACAACTGAAACAATATCCTATTTTTCATTACAAACTATTATTAACAAATCCGTCAATTACCGTACAAATACTTAAAAATTCAATAACTAACAACAAAATAGAATCGTTTTCTTTGTAAATGATAAAAGAATAATCTATTCTAACAAAGTATTGAAAATTTAGAGTACAAATTTACATTAAAATAATGGTTCAATTGCTAATTAATAAATAACAATAGGTATATATAAAAAAAACAATGGTTGGTTATTTCCAATTCAAAAAATGGCATAAAATTTCAAAATAGACCAATCGCCAGCAACAATAAAATGCTAACTTATTGAATCTGAAACATTACACTTAGCCAAATTATGTATTATGTTATTTTTTATTCAATAAATATTTTTTTAAAAGAGGAATTTTAATGCTAATACTATCTGCAGCAATTTGAGCCACAGCTCTTGCTCCAGCAACATTGAGGTGTGTATTGTCTTTTCGGGGTTCAGAATTTGTAGAATCAGATTTTATCCACATATACAGAGCTTTGGATGGTTCGTCGCCCAAGCTCAACAATAGTTTGTTTGTAGCAGAATTAAGGTCGATGCAAGTAACATGAAATTCATTTGCAACTTCAAGTGCAGCACCAATATAGCGTCTATGTGTATCTCTTAATGTTCCATCGGAGTTGAATGTGCGACGGGCAATGGATGTGAACAGAACAGGAATTCCACCACGTTGACGAGTTTCGTTTATGTATCGTGCAAGGTTGAATTTGAAACTTGTTTCGGGATCGGTATGAAGCAATGTGTCAGGTTTTTCGTCGTTATGTCCAAACTGAATAAATACATAATCGCCTTTCTTTATTTTATTAAACACAATTGTCCAACGTCCTTCGTCGCGAAAACTTTTGGTACTTCGACCATTAACAGCATGATTTTCAATACTTACATCAGATGTAAAAAACTCATGCAGCATCATTCCCCAACCACGTTCCATGGGATGATCGGTAGGCGTAGTTTTGTTTGCCATTGTGGAATCGCCAATCATAAAAATGGTTATGTTTCTTTTTTTGCAAGTAAAACTGAACAAGAGTAAAAGCGAAAATAAAAGAGTGAGTTTTTTCATTGAAAAATGTAGTTATAAAAAAAGATATTAGAGCAAAGAACCAAGATACTAGATTCAAGAATCAAGACAAAGCTTTATTTATCAGCATTTTGTCAATCTTATATATTGATTATTAATGACGTTTACTATATTAAGTTAGCGAGGGCTTCACCCTATAAAGTAAAGCCCTCGCTTGGTTATCAATATTCAGGGTTTCAGTTGTAGTGAAACCCTAAATAGAATACTTGTTCATATTATTTTACCAATACTTTAGTAACTTTATCAGCCACTTTTACAATGTATAAGCCCTTTGATGTAGGCTCAGATGTTCTATTTGAAGTTAAAGCAATTGATTTTACTAATTGACCAGACAAAGAATAGATTTTTGCAGTAAAGCCAGACAAATTATTAAATACAATACTATTTTCAAGTGCAAAAACAGACAAATCAGAAATTTGTTGTGCCGTTTGCACAGCTGTAGCATTACTAATTGCATAAGCTCCCATGTCTGCATTTGTAGTTGAAGCAGTAGTATAATCAGAACGTAATGCACCAGCAAAATCATCCGTTACAGTAGCAATTGTAAGACCTGACTCATTAGCTGGAGAGCTTGATGACAAGTGCATATCGGGAGCAGTTGTTCCTGTTGCAGCTGTAAATTGTGGATCTAATTGGTCTTTGCTATTAGCATCTTCTGATAATGCAGTTGGAGTTACTGCAAGTCTAGCTGTATTCCAATCGCTCAATGCAGCATAAGTTGCAGGTGAAGTGGTAGTAACTGTAGCAAATTTCGAACCATATTGGTATAGATTATTTTCAGAAGTTGCGATATCTGCAAGAGCATAAAGATTATACACCTGATTAATTGCAGAAGTACCACCTGTACGTACATTGCTTAAAATATTATTCTTAAACGTAATCGTTCCAGCAATAACTCCCGTTCTGTTGTAAGAATGTGAGTTTTTAGTGGCTGAAGTTCCACCAATATAAATAGTATTATGGTAGAAATTGAAAATATGTAAACTATTTGAGGCAGCAGTATGATAAATAGCACTAATTTCAGCATCAGAAGTAACATCATTGCCCAAACGTACAATATTGTTTTTAACAGTTGCCCCTGTAGTATTACTTAATGCAAATTGTAAACCTTTGATTGTAGAACCCGTGCCAGTACTAATGGTATTCAAATTATAAATTAGGTTTTTCTCAATCAATGCTGCAGGGCCTCCTTGTACAAAGGCAATAATACTATTAGCAGCTGAAGAAGCAGCTATTCCGGTTGAAGCTACACATCCTGCCGTCAGGTTTGATACTTCGTTTTCGATACAATTAACAATGTTGGGTGACGTAAATCCATAATTATAGATAATACCTTGCATAGCACAAGTATTAGTTGCGGTTGGAGAATAAATGGTTACATTCTTAACCACATTTTTTTTAAGATTAAAAGGAAAAGCAAAATTATTTGCCATCATTATACCATAAAATGTAGCTCCTGTAAATGCCGAGTTTATGGTAATATCTTGTACCTTATTGTCATAACACACATCATCGGCAGTTAGTGTACCTTGGGATGTATGAACAGCAACTTGTATTCCAACTAATACTTTTCCAACGATATCCATACCGCCAATAGTATTACCCTTACAAGTTGAATTTTTTACATTTGCAATCACATAGGATGTACCACCAGCACCACCAAATGTCAATGTTGATCTTCCTGATCCATCAGATGCGCCATAACCTATTACGTTATTTTCCAATTGATTTCCAAGTCCCATCGTCCCGTAATTAAGGAAATTGATGCCTGCTGTAGAAAAACTGGTTGGTTTTGTCCAGTAAAAACGATTGCTTAAAACTTTATTACCAACAGCAGCACTTTCGCCACCAAACTGCATAAAGGTAAAAGGCCCGTTTGGTGAGTGTAAGTTAGAAATATTATAAATATTGTTTGACGAAATTGTATTGTTAGCATTTGTGCCACCACCAGCAGACACCTGAAATGAACAAATAGGATATGGTATGTTTACGTCGTTCATATCACATACATCATTATTGGAGATAGTATTGTATTGAGCTCCACCAAAATAAATAGTACCCCCTGTACCATTATTTATATTTCCACTTATATTTGCACCGCGAACAATACAACTTTGTACAGTATTGTATTGCGCATTATTTTTAAAATAAATGGTTTGACAATTGATTGAATTCGGGTTTTGAATTGTTAGACCTGTTGTAGTAGTTCTAGATACCCCATCAATTGTTACATATTTAGCTCCGTCAAAAACAATTGTTTGTGTTCCTGGTGTTCCTACAAATATTTTTTTATCAGCAGTTGAAGCTCCTGTAGCACCATTCGACAATGTTAATGTTTTCTGAGCAGAAACATCATCAATTGCAGTAACGGTTGCATATTTGTAAGAAGGTCCAGTAAGCGTAATGAAATTTATGCCCATACCATACACAGCCATACCTGAAGATACTCCCGTAGTTGAAGGAACATTTAGTGTAGTTGCACCTGATGCAAAAGAAAGATTGGTATAAATTACTGTTTTGTTTAGTGCTGCCAAAGTTACTTTTACACCATCAGCTGGTTTAATAGTAATGTCAAAATCTTTAGTAGCAGTATTAGCTGCAAAAGTGATAGGGAAAGTTTCCAAAGTCGGTGCTTTAGTCGGGTCATACGTACTTTGAATTTCAATAACGTACTTTTCTGTTAACGCAGGCAATGCTTTTACATAATCGTAAGCTGCCTGAATGGTGTTGTAATTTGTCGCAGTTACCGCATCACTACTTACAGTAATGGTGGCAGCCGTTAAACTTCCAGTCATTCCACAAAGAACAACTGCTACAAACATAATTGCTTGTTTAAGTGAGAACATTTTTTTCATGATAAATTGATTTAATAATTCAAGACAATAGATATTATCTTGAATCATGAGTTTAGAAAATTGATTGTGTTTATTGATTATGTTTATTGATTTCAAAAAAAAAATTATTAACTGAGATTTATTTCTTAATTATTATTTTAGTAGAGCAATTTTGTCCGTTTCCAAAATCACAATGTGCTATATACAAGCCTTCTTTCAAACTATTAAGTTGGATGGTTTTATTATTATACACTTTATATCTGGCACATTCTACTCCCGATGAATTAAATAACTTCACGGTTTTTTCATTGTTCGAAAAATTAGTGAGTGTCAGTTCCGATGTTGAAGATTGGTAACTTAAACTAGGATTTGACAAATCGTTTTTTTTTGTTTGAGTTAGTGCATTGGGTTCTGCAGGCGTAAGTACCACATTTCCACCATTGGGCACTGCTTCGTAATAGATATATGAAACACCATTTTCGAGAACAGATGCAATATTTTTGGTTACCAATGCTTGATTTACTGTAACACTTGCCCAATTGGCGGGAACTTTAGTTTTTAACGTAAGTGGATATTTAAAAATATTAGCATCCAGATTGTGCGTTAGCGATATAGCAATTCTATTGGCTGTTGAATCTAAGGTAATAATTGACGCATTTTGTTTTTCGCGGAAATAGCGGGTTACATCTCCAAAAGTACCAATCCATAAATCTGCACGTTTATTAGCCACATATTCAAAATGCTTTGTAAATGCTGTATCAATCATTGCATTAGCACCCGTGCCAATGCCATGTGCAAGTATAATTAGCCACTGTTTATTTGCAATGGTATTATCAATATATTTATTAATTTCTGTAGAATATGCAGCCCTAGTTTGCGAACCAAAATAATTGGCAAGCATATTCAGTTTAAACCATTCTGTATCAGTAGGACTTAGAGAATTATATCCACTTCCACCATTGCGTGCTGCATAATGAGTTTGTTTAATAAGAACATCGGCCGCAGCGGTATTTACCACCGACGGATTTGCCATGGTGATTATATCCTGTCCTGGAAATTTTGTTCTAAATACGGATTGATTTCCAATAATTTCGTTGTACAATGAGTCCTGACCAATTGCCGTATTAGTTATTGTAGAAAATTTAACGTGTGATTTGGAATGATTAATAATGTCGATGCGACCGTCTGCAAGTATCGAATTCCAAAACGGATAGGTCGACGCTGGAGTTTGAGCACCATTCACCCAGTTGGCAACTAAAGCTAAAGAACCTACCAGATCTAAACGTTTAAATTCATTGTTGTAAAAAGTGGCAGCATCGGTAAATCCATCGTCGGCAGTAAAAGTGTAAACTGCTTTTTTATTGTCTTTGACAGGGCAAATAGAACTAAAATTACTGTAATCGCCTGTAGTTGTTTCTCTGTTTACAAGTCGAACAAACTGATTGGCAGCAACAGAAGGTTTTGCAGAAGCATCAACAGCTGCGCTGGCAGCAATATCTACAGAAACCTTACCTGTGGCAATAGGAACAATATCGGCAGTATAAGTTGTAGGACTTACAGCAACGAAATTACTTACCGAACCGTTTGAAACAATTAAATCGGAACTAGTAAAACCTGTAACCGACGCATTGAAAGTAATAGTAATTGGAATTGGATTAGTTTTTATATAAACGTTGGCTGGAGTAGTTGAAGTAATGGTTGGCACAATACTTTCGGCAACAGCATACAACTCCAATTCGTCAATATACAACCAAGTATTGGCAGTTAATGGCGGTGTTGCTGTGGTGTATGTAGCATTCATGCCAATTCCAACATAAGCAGTTGAATAATCGAGTGATGAATTCAAGGCTCTAATGGCTGGAATATCAAAAGTAACTGAATATTTTGTCCAAGTAGTGCCACCTGTTAACGACACAATTTTATAAAATGAAGCACCACCAGTATCGCCACTTTTATCGGCAATATAGGCATAGGCAGCGGTAACAGCAGTTCCAACTTTTGCCCAGAAGTTGAAAGTATAAACTGTGGAATTTGATAATGAAAGTCTTTGCTGAACAGCAAACTTAGTCCAGTCAATACCAGTTGTGCCACTCCCTCCAGCCACTTTCAAAAAAAGAAAATTAGCACTTGCATTGGCACCTCCTGCCGATAAGTATGCTTGTGTGCTAGAAGAACTAATTGATTGTTTTTTCACCCACAAACCATCAGTTACCGTTACAGAAGTAGCAGTTGGTTGAGTCGTTTCAGTTATTAAAGAAGTATAATTTGCAATCTTCATTAAATGATTTACAGCGGGAGTTCCTACTGGCACTGTGAAAGTAGAAACAGCAGCCTCAAAACCTGGATTTTGAATTAGATTGGTTTGAGCTGTTAAAAGACTTGAAATAGCCAACAGGCAAAAAAATAAAGTAGTAGATTTTGTCATAAATATCTTTTTACAGTCAATTTATATTGAATAATATAATCTCATTTGATTTAAGGCTTTCATCATTGAAGTTAAAATACCAGTAGTGGAATTAACTTTATACATGAAGTATACAATTAGACACTTACCTTCAGAAAAACCCCTAAAGAAAATAAGCAATTTTCATATTTTAGTGCTTAAATGTTTAGTAAATAACATTGATAAATCTGCAAATCCAAAACATAAATCATTTATTGATAAAAAAACTCCCCAAACAAAATCTTAAAATTTGTAAGGGGAGTAAATTATCAATTATCAATTATCAATTATCAAGGAGCTGCATCTTTCACACAACGCACACCAAACATAAGAGTAGAATTATTCACTTTTAACTGACCAGAAGTAGTATTTGGAAATCCTTCGGTTGCAGTAACGATATTACGACTAATAGCGCCACCTGATTTTTCGGCTGTACCAGTAGAAGTGACAGTTGCTGTCCAATAAAAACCATTGTTCATAGAACTTCCCCAAGAAATTCCTGCACGATAACCGCAAGCTACCAACGAAAAACCTGAGTTATTATTTGCATTTGGATTGTTACCAATTTGCTTCCAGTTCGAAGTAGAAGACCAAGTAAATTGACTTGCCATAGATTTGGCCACTTTCAAAGCAGTACCATCAAATACCGCAACACCGTCATTGTTATTGGCATCAACTGTAGCCAAAGTGTTTTCAAGATCCATCCATTCTTGATTTGTAGCCACATGCCATCCTTTTGGTGCTAATTTTTCGGTTTCAATAGCATAATGATTATACAAACCACCAAAAATATCTTTGTTATAAAGCTGATTCATGTGCCAACAATAAGCTGGAGTAGTACGCAAAGGTGCAGTAGTTCCAGTTGCTGGGGTTAAACCATCAGCGTATTCCGCATTTTCGTTTATTACATTGTAAATTGGTGTTCCGTCATTCAGTTTGGTTGTTTTGAGGTTGTCAATCATCCAAGTAACGGGTTTACCTTTTACAATATAAGTAATTGTACGATAAACATTTCCATCAATATCTTTTACTGTATCCGGAGTAGTTTTAAACACCACGCTGTCAACATTAGATATGTGTTGTTCGTACATTTTTACACCACCTTTATAAAGAACCATAGTTTTTGATTGAGCCATGCTTACTGAGCACAAAGTCATTATTGCCAAGAAAGAAAGAATTAGTTTTTTCATATTGAATATATTTTAGTCATTTCAAACTATTTTTTTATGAATTGAAATGCACTGGTTTTACGTTTTTTATTTTATAAAATACTTTTTAAAAATTGAGTAGAATTTAATTCATTGTCCAAAAGTAGTAATTTATTTTTTGCTAAATTTCAATGTTTGTCCATTTACACGCAACAAATAAATACCCGATTTAAAGCCACTTACATTTATTGCTTGTAAATTTGAAGTTACATTCAACTGCATCATTTTAGAACCAGTAATGGAGTAAATTGAAATCTGCGCGCCATCGGTTGCTCCTTGCAAATTGATAGTACTTGAAGCGACTGTTGGGTATAATTTCACATCAGTTTCATTCATAAATGTTTCTTTTACACCACTTATAGACACGTTGCCAAAGCTAACACTTGCCACAGTACTAAGCGCAAATGACTGACCCGCAACACCCTTCGGACTTACAGTTGTCATAACTTCGTTTACGAAAGTAAGTTTAGAAACCGAGGTATACGAAAATGGTGTAATTGTGCCAGTACTGGACTTTACAAACAAACCTTGTTGGGCTTGCGCTGCCACAGTAATACCCAACGCCATTGACAAGGCAAGTATACTTCGTGACATTTTAAGAAATACGTTGTTTTTCATCATAAATTTTGTTTTTCGAATTGGTGTTTAATACTAGATTCGATGTTGTTAAATAATTAATCGTGTCGGTAATTTTTATCCGAGATTTCTTTCAATACTATTTTGATAATTCATCAGCCAATTTTATATTGTTTATTTTTATTTCATTTATTCTACCACAACAAGGGTGGCTTATTTTCCCTTGATTGTTAGTTACATTACTATTAATATTTAAAAATAAAATATCTTTTATTTGTAATAGTAGACACTTATCTAAATGAAAACCCCTAAGCAGAAATTATTTTTTTCAATTTGTTTAGTACGTGCCAAAATTTAAAATAATTCTGTTATTGATTGTATGTAGGTTCTATTTGAAATAATTCTTAGAATCAAAATAAACAAAAACCACATAGGCACATTAGGCACAATAGAAAATGATAGAATCAAAAAAAAGAACACAATAGATAAATACCTTTCGGTATTATGTGATTCATTATAAATGCTTTCAGCATTTATTCTATTGTGAACTTATGTGCCTATGTGGTTAATTTTTTTCTACATAGGTAGTCTTATTAAGTTTTAAAAATATCATCCTACAAGATAAGTGGTAGAACCAAAGTAATTTAATTGAACATGGGGCTTTACCCCAAACTCCACTCACTTTTTTTCCTGGATGCAAAAAAAATCAACTCCATTACTTTAATGTAAAATCCAACACCAATTTCCTTTGATTTTTACTTATTTCAACCACCCCACTATTGAATACCGATTTTATAAATGGACTATCAAAAACATTTGTTGGTCGAAGATCTATCAGCGTGCCATTTACCTTTGGCAAACTACTTCTGTCGGTATAAAACTCTAACTTATCATTATATATAGAAGTATGTTTCAACACTTTACCATCGTAAGTAAGTGGAAGTGCTATTACTTTATCCTGAAATGCTGTATAACTTGCATAATCGGCTTTTTGACCTACTTCAATTACAACTGGCGAATATCGGTCGTTACAAACCATCCAGCGGGTATCGCCCACCAACCAATGATAAGTTCCAGTAACACATTTTACAGCTGCATAGGCAGTACTACTGGCCACAAATACCCAACCGCTTTTTTCAATTCTGCTCGTAAGTCCTTGACCACTAAAATATACCCGCATACTATCGGTATATTTTGAATATTTAATTGCTTCTGGTAATTGTTGCGTAATCATGCAACCTTTGTTTTGTACACTCCAATGTTGATTGTAGGCGCGATATTCGGTTTGTGCTTGTGGATAAATGCGACAAAGAGGATCGCCATCAAAAATAACACCTTGCCAACGATTCTGACTACTTATCATCATCCAATCCAGCTCGGGGCGCGCTTCTAGGTGCATGGTTCCCATAATAAAATCGGGAGTACAATAGCTGTATCGAACTATTCCACCATAATCTTGTCGCGCATTGGCATTATTGCCCGAACTAAGTGCCAAACCTGGTGTTCGGTCTTTTATTTCAAAATCGCCTAACTCTGCCCTCATCAACGCTATATCCATCACCACATTAGGCATACGATATTCGCTGGTAACTGCAGTAAACATTGCATTGCTCAAAGTATATGTAACTGTAGAAGCTAAATAATAATATGCCATTTTGTAACCAAAAATCCTACCACCACTTCCGTCGTAACCATTACTTTGATTTCCCCGATAAATACGCGCTTTGGAACCACCGCGCACACCTTTGAGTTGCTCCTGTGCCCATGTTGCCCAATACAAATCGAGTAATTTGCCCGAAAGTTCACGTAATTCGGCATCTGGAGCAAAGTCGTATAAATTATAATAACCTTTTAAGGTCTCCTGGTTATAATCATCGTTTGCTGTTTCTATAAACAAACCTTTTTTGGCACGTTCCACCACCCAATGTTTCAGATAATCGCCTGTGATATTGAAAATTTGTTCAGGGGTAGTTCCATCTGGAAATTTTTGAGATGCATAAGTTGGATTGTCTTTCAGTAATTTACAAAAATGCCAAAATGTACACGACTGCATGGACTGATGATTTTCGGTGCCATCAATATACCAAGTATTATTATTTGTATAATTGGCACAGTTTATTGGACTGTTAGCATTGGGAGTAGCAGGCGACCATGTGTTCATATACAAAAACATAAGTTCGTATAATTTAGCTTCGGTGGCAGCAGTGATACGTCCTGCAGCTTTTGAACCCTTACTTCCATAATACTCAAGCAAACGCAACCACTCATCAGCCGACCAATAAAAGCTATCACGGTCTTTCAAATATGAAGGATATGTGAGGTATAAATCGGCATTTTGAACCAAAGCAGCATTGGCTTTATCAACGTTGGCATTGAGCCACAACGATTTAAAAGCATAATCGGATAATGAATAGCTAAAATCACGACTAAGCGGACAACCAGTAGTGGTAACATACACAGAGTCAATAGGTTTAACGGCCAAAGTAGTATAACGCATAGCCTCAAAAGCTGCATCCCTACGGGTAGCAAAGGAAGTTTTCAAACTTGCAAAGTGAGAGTCGGGAATAAGACCAGCTACAGGTGCTACAACGATATCTTTCACGCAACGAACCGAAAATGCCATTTGTTTAATGGCTGTCCGCGATTGCAACATACCAGAATCGTTGACAGAAAAAAATCGACTATTGGCATACGACGCATCGTAAAACGAACCAGTCCAACAACCAGTAGTGCTTCCGGTTTCAGCCCAAGTTAATCCATCGCGATAACCACCTGGTAAAATAGACAAACCCGATTTGTTATTTGCTTTGATGTCATTACCAATAGCACCTTTTATGGCACTCGACATCCAATACGTTTCGGAAGCCATCGATTTCATTATTTTTGAAACTGATCCATCAGTGCTTTTAGTCCCATCAAAATTGTAGCCATTAGCAGCCAAGTATACTTCCAGCTCAGCCCAATCTTCTTTTGTAGCCACACGCCAACCCGCAGGAGCCAGTTTGCGAGTTTCTACAGCAAACCAATTGTACAAACCGCCAAAGATTGGTTTATTATAAGCTAAATTATTAAACCAACAATATGCTGGAGTAGTGCGCAACACTCCGCTAACACCATTGGCAAAATTAATATTGTCGGTAGTAATATTTGGAATTGGTGTACCGTCGTTCAACTTAGTAGTTCTGAGGTTATCAACCATCCACAGTTTATTTCCAATTTTTATAGTGCGGTATACGTTTCCGTCCACATCCATTGCAGTATCTACTGCATTAAAAGCTATACTGTCGGATTTTGTAACCAATGCTTCGTAACATTTCACACCATTTCTGTACACAATCATGGTTTTTGATTGAGACATACCAATAAGGCTGGTTGCAAAAAAGACGATTAATAAGGTGATTTTTTTCATAATTGTTTTTACAATTTAAAGTCTAGTTTTAGAATTCGGTTTCCTTTTGATATTTGAACAACACCACTGTTCCAAACCGATTTAATAAATGGACTATCAAAAACCATTTGAGGCTGAATATCAATCATTTTTCCATTCACTGATGCTAATTTTGAATAATCGGAATGAAAAACAAAATCATCATTATATACAGAATGGTATTTGAGCGTTTTTCCATCATAATTTATTGGTAATGAAAGAATTTTATCCTGAAACTGCTTATAATCTGTATAATCTTTTTTGCGCACAACTTGCATAATAATGGGTGTTAATTCATCTTCGCACATCAGCCATTTTCCATCAGTGTCATCTGCCCAAGTATATCCCTTCGACACACATTTAACAGCAGCATAAGCACCTTTGCTGGCCACAAATACCCAACCATTCCTTTCAATTTTATCACTTAAACCCGCATTGCTAAAATAAATCCGCATTGGATTACCATCCCAGGCATATCCTTCGGGCAGCTTTTGAGTAATCATGCAACCTTTATTTTGTACACTCCAATGTTGATTATACGACCTGTATGTATTATTAAGACTGCATTGAGGATAAATTCGAGCATCAGAATCACCATCAAGAATAACACCATGCCAGCGATTCTGACTACTTATTAATGTCCAATTCTGCCACTTAAGCGCCTTAAAATGTGCTGCTCCCAAAATAAAGTCGGGGGTACAAAAACTATATCGAACCAAACCACCTGTGTCCTGACGAAGTCGATAATCGGGATTCATGTGAAAACTATCTATTGCCAAACCCAAACGTCGCTGTTTAATTTCGTAAACACCACGACCCTGTACATCCAAAGCTATATCCATAGTTACCAATGGCATACGATATGAGCTAGCTACCAATGTCATTAAATTTCGTTCTAAATGAGTAGGTTGAGTTATTCCTAAATAATACCAAGCCATTTTCCAGAACTCACCCCTACCCGATTTGCTGTCTTTGCCTGGATAAACCCGGTTTTTGCTTCCACCACTTACACCCGCCAATTGTTCCTCAGCCCATGTACTCCAATATAAATCAAGCAATTTGCCTGTGAGGCTACGCATTTCCTTGTCACCAAAATCGTAGAAATTATAAACTCCTTTCAAGGTTTCCAAACCATAACTTTCGTTTGCCATTTCAACAAATAATCCTTTTCGGGCACGCTCCACTGTCCAATGTTTAATGTAAACTGTCCAAGCATCATAATGTGCCTGAGACGTATAACCATCATTGTACTTCAAGTTTTTGTAAGCAGGTACATCCTTCAAAAACTTAGCAAAATGCCAATAAGTTGAAAAACGCTGTATGTGATGATTTTCTGATTCGTCAACAAACCAAGTTCCGCTTACTTTATATTCTGCTTTCGCCATTTTAGAAAAAACCTTGTTGTATTGCCACATCATTTTAAACAACTTTGCTTCGGTTTCCTTGCTAATCATTCCTGCTTTTTTAGAACCATTAGTTCCAAAATATTCCAACAAACGCAACCATTCATCGGCAGCCCAATAAAAATTATCGCGATCTTGCATAGCTGGCAAATTATCTATGTAATAATCGGCATTTTGTTGTAATGCAGCATTTGCCTCAGGTATTTGTTCATTGAGCCACAATGCTTTAAAAGCAAAATCGACCAACGAATAACTAAAGGTGCGGGTAAAAAGAGTACGACCAGGTTCTAAGGGCGCTTGCTTTTTGGACACAACCAACGGTTTACCCTTTAAAGCATCGAAAGCTTGTTCACGGCGTTTCTCATAGCCTTTTTGTATTTTTATCAGCTCACTATCTGATATAGCATTCGATGTTGAAGGAATCATCAGCACAACGCAAACCAGACAAACACAAAATGTTGAAAAATTTATTTTCATTCGATTAACTTATAATTTCTTGTCGTTTCTATTTATATTTTTTTTCTTTAAGCCAGTGTTTCGCTGGCTCTAATTCTTTAAATAATCTAATTGGAATTCCATTATTTTGGCACGTTGCCTGTACGAATTTAAAAAAATCAGCATCAACTTCATTTGTTATATGAGCTGTTGGAATTCTTCGAAAGTTATAATTTACAACATCATAGTAATTTGCAAACCAATAGTAGGCTTCAGATATTGAAATATGATTTTCAGTATATCTAAAGTCGATAACAATCTTATAATTAAGCTCCAACGCCTTGCCACGAACATATTTCCCTAATAAAATTGCCTCTGGAGTTGTCAAGTCGCCATATAAAGTGAGGCTTATTATATTTTCATCTTCAATTTGCTCTAAAGTATAATCCATTAAAAAACTACTACCAATTGGAATATTTTGCTATTGACTTGTTGATCAATAATAAAAGACATTAGAACAAAGAACCAAGAGCAAAGACAAGACCTAGTTTATCAATACTTTATCAAATTCAAAGTGTCGGTTATAAATGACGTTTATTATATTTAACTATAAACAGCGTAAAAAAGCATTTCATATCACGGAATTTCGGGGTGAGCCGTATCTTTAGGATAATACTCGGGATATTTTCCAAAAATATGTATCACACCACCATTCGAAGGAATTATATTTGTTTCCACCGAGCCACATTTCAGAATGTCACGCTCAGTAATTTTTCCAACGAAATCAATTAACACTCTATATGTATTAAGATTTTGACTTAATACTGGGTCGATGCTCAAAAAACGACGCTTAAATGGCAAAGTACCACCTTGACTAAAATACACCGACGGCATTGTGGTTACAATTTCTGGTGAAAAGGTTAAGTCGGTTGACGAATAAACACCTTCTACAATAAACTGCCCCAACCATTGTTGCAGGTCGTACTTTGACATACCCTGAAAAGTAATTTTTTTATTGCTAAAATAGTTATTACAACCAGCATCATTAATCAATAAATATGTGCGATTTGGTTTTTCAAACTCCTCCTTCATTCCTGCCTTATTAACAGCATAAGCAAACAAAATCATATCTACTTTACTGCGTTTTTGGATAAATTCATAAGCCGTAATACCAATATGCGGATCTAAATTGGCATATTCATATTGATAATCTGTTTGCAAAGGCAAGCCAGCCAGTTCGCACGAGGAAAATAAGCTGATACAGGCAACTAGAATTGCATATATATATATCTTACTGTTTTTCATATTCTTATAGTTTTATTTTTGATAAAAGGAGAAATAAAATTATGGATTTGGAACTACAATAGTACTATCCAAGTTTGAATTATTAAGTTCGTTGCGGTAATACACTGGCCAATAAAGCTGTTTTTCATCTGTATATTTATTCAACTTAATGGTACTTGTTATTGAAAGCGCATAATCGTAATAATCATTCATTATGGCCATAGCCCTACCAGTTCGCATCAAATCGAACCATCGTTTACCTTCTCCAAGCAACTCAATACTACGCTCTTTAAGAATATCCATTTCCAACTGATTACTCATTCCATTAGGACCATCGGCCACATAATCGGTCACCATTCTATTTTGATCTATTCCATTTCCAGCAACATACTCATTAATTTTCACTTTTGTATTAACTAAACCGGCTCTTACTCTTACTTTTTTCAAATAGGCAAGAGAACTATCTATTCTTCCAAGTCTATTGAATGCCTCGGCACGTAGCAATAAAATATCGGCATAGCGATACATAACTACTGGATAATTGTTGGCCTGATTGGCTGTAATGGCCTTCACCCCACCGTTTGACTTCCAAATAGTTTTTGAAACCGCACTAGCAATTACATATTGTGTGGCAGAACTTGAACCACCTGCAACTGTGTCCAAAGTAACAGCTTTGCGTTTATCACCTTTAAAATAAACATCAAACATCCAACCCATTAAAGCTTTTTTATTGAAAGAAGGTAGAAGTTCAGCTTTATATGATCCTGAACCACTATAAAACCAGCTACTGAAAGTATAAGTCGGACTTGTAGGATTCATAAATTGCCAAACAGCCTGATTAATAGTATTATTTTGATTGATATAATCCCATTGCAGCACCCATATATTTTCTGTTTGCGACGAAGCATCTGTTGGCGTAAATAATTTGGAATAATCGGCAGTTGCATTCAATTTCATTTTCACATTGTTTATTTCAAATCTAGCAGAATCACTGTAAGAAATTGCTTTATCGTATTCATGCATCCACATACTAAAATCGGTAGCAAGTGCATACAATGAACCAACAGTAAATTTACCTTTATTTAAAATACTTGGGTTTGTACCAGTGCGAGTTCCATTTATGTCAGCTTTGTAAAATGCTGAATCAATATCTCTGCGAACTTGCTCAAGTACCAATTTTTGTGTGCTTTTAAATGGATATTGAATATCATCCACTTTCAAAGTAGGTTTTGTAACCAATGGCGCGTCACCCCAAATACGAGCTATATTAAAATAAGCAAATGCGCGTAAAAAATAAGCCTCAGCTATATAATGATTTTTGACTATTTTATCTGCTATCGGTGTTTTTGGAATGTAATACAAACCATAATTGGCTACACTAATGATTTTGTACCAATTGGTCCAGTCGGATGCGCTCATTTGATTGGTCAACATATTGAATGTAGTACCTAACGTATTGGCAGATACTAATGGTGCCCAGTTTTCAGTACGACCTTCGTACCACGACCCATATCCTTGATTATAGGCTGTTTGAATGAAACCATAGGCTGAATTAAGTTCGGTTCTCACATCTTCTGTGGTTTTCCAAAACTTTTCTGTAGATAAGTCACTTACAGGCTGCACATCTAAGAATTCGTCCATACAAGCACTTAACATAAAGACACTTGCAATGATTACTATTATTATCTTTTTCATGATTTTTCTTATTTTAATGAATTAACCAAAAGGGTTTAATTAATTATGTTTTAAAAGTTTAGATTTATTCCAAAAAGCATACTCTTAGAACGTGGATACATATTCACATCCATACCATAATTGTAGCCAGTAGCCGCCATTTCTGGATCAAACATCGAATACTTTGTCCAAGTAAAATAATCTTGAAGCATACAATAAACATTTAATGATTTTACATGTAGTGGTTTGAGCCATGCTTGAGGAAGGTCATAACCAATCTTTAAGTTTTTTAGTCGTATAAACGAACCATCTTCAATCCACAAACTACTGGTTTGGCGTGTATTCTCCACTTTTGTATCGTTCAATATCGGGTATTTTGCATCATCACCTGGTGCCACCCACGATTGAGCAACAATGCGAGGATCGCCACGTGTAATAGATGTCAATATCCAACTATTGTTGCTAGCAACCGACCGTTTGTAAATATCGCCACCAAAAGAGAAACTAAAAAATGCAGAAAGGCTAAATCCTTTGTAAATAATACTATTATTAAAACCTCCTGTTACTTTAGGCGCACCATTTCCAATTACTTGACGGTCATTTTCGTCAATTACTCCATCGTGATTAATATCTTCCCAGTTCACATCGCCGCCTGCAAAGGCTTTTCCGTTGGCTGCACCATATAGTTTTTGTTGACGTTGACCAGTATAAGTCTGTCCATTCAATTGAAATTCTTGAAATACGCCTCGTTCATCATAAATAGGGGTCAACTGATTCCAATTCATATCAAAATTATTTGACTCGTTGTACGAAAATATATTCAGAGCTTTGTAACCAAACATTGTACCTAGTGCAAATCCCTTGTCAATCACATACATATCATTAGAATACAAACGACCACCTGGAGGAACCGAAGAAATCATATTATTGTTAAACGCCAAAGTCAAACCCGTTTTCCATTGCAAATTTTTAGTTTTGATATTTACGGTATTAATTGCAAGCTCATAACCCTCGTTATCAACATTCCCAATGTTACGGAATACAGAACTAAAACCTGTGGTTTCGGGGATATTGATGCGGAAAAGTACATCAGATGTTTGCTTTTTATAATAATCCACCACAATATTCAAGCGTGAATTGAACATGTTTAGGTCAAGACCAAAATTCAATTGCTGTGTAGTTTCCCAACTCAAATCTTTGTTTTCCAATTGGCTTGGATAAAAACCTGGTTCGCCAGCATACACATTTAATCCATACAAACCTTGCCATGGAAAATTGGAAGCACCCTGACTACCTGTTTTACCGTAACTTACACGAATCTTGGCATCATCCATAACCGTTTTGGCAAATTTCATAAATTTCTCATCCGAAAAACGCCAGCCGACTGATGCCGATGGAAATGTACCGTAACGTTTGTTTAAACCAAACCGAGAAGAACCGTCACGTCTTACATTAGCATTGAATAAATAACGACCTAAGTAACTGTATGAAACACGGCCAAACATAGAAGCCAATGCATTACCAGTTTCGATAGAATTGGTAGTTGATTTGGCTTTCATATAGCTGTAGGAGATAGGTAAATTATCAGAAACATTGCCTGTTACGTCCAAAGTAGTAGTTTTCACCAACGACTTTTGATAACTCAAACCTGCCATTGCACTAAAGCTATGTTTGCCAATAGTTTTGGCATAAGTCAACACATTGTCATTGGTCCACGAAAATATGCTAGTAGTTTGATTTACAGAGTTACGCAACCACGACAAATCCAAAATTGCAGGATTAAAATCGTTGTATAAACTATTTGATAGAATGGTTGAAATACTTGGTCTGAATTTGAAATCTTTCAAGAAAGTAAATTCTAAAAATTGATTCATATTTACATCGTAAAGATCTGTATCTGCGCCACCTAATATTGCTTCAGCCATAGGATTGGCGCGCCCCCAAATTACTGGCGAGAAAGAACCATCAAGTTCATAGATTGGATAATTGGCCGGACGAGTCAACATTTCACCTCTGGAACGAGGCGAGCCTGTACGTCTATTGGTTTTTGTCAATGACAATCTGCTTCCAAGTAAAAAGTTTTTTGAAACAGCATAATCCACATTCGACCGAACTGATAATTGCTTGTTGTATGTGTTGATTTGAATACCTTGATCATCCATGTAACCTGCACCCATATAATACTTTAACGATTTATTGGCACCAGCAATACTAAAATCAATTTTTTGAGTAGGTGCATTTCTAAACAACAAATCCTGAATATAGTTATCTTGTATAAAAACAGGATTATAGGTATCCACATTTTCGATGTTAGTAGATAGTAAAAGACCTGTGGCATAATTACGCATGTTCACATAATCGATACCTTGCTGACGATTCATAGCGGGTATTTTGTGACCAATATTGGAATTGCGATACGAATAATTGAGCGATATTTTAGGTGCACCTTCTTTTCCTTGAACAGTGGTAATTAACAATACACCATTGGCAGATTTCGATCCGTAAATAGAAGCAGATGCAGCATCTTTCAATACCTCTATTGAAGCAATATCATTAGGATTGAGGTTGCTTATTGAGCTAACCTCCATTCCGTCAACAATATAAAGTGGACTATTGGCACCAGCTTCGGTAGATAGTGAAGAGGCGCCACGAATCATTACCGACGAACCCGCACCTGGTTCTGATGAACCCTGAATAACCATACCAGCCACTTTTCCTTGCATTGCTTCCAATACAGTAGACGTTTTACTTCCGTTAATTTCATCTGCGCTAATTGAAGTGATAGCTCCAGTAACATCACGCTTTTTCATGGTTCCATATCCCACCACCACTACTTCGTTAAGCGATTGTTGATTGGACACCAACACAATTTTGAATGAAGTTTGCTTATCAATATCAATTGTTTGCTTATCGTAACCAATAAATGAAACTTCTAATGTTTTGGCCGCAACAGGCACCTGAAGTGTGAATGCTCCATTTACATTGGTAGCAGTTCCCAAATTTGAATACCCTTTTACACGCACCGTAGCACCGATTATCACCTCTTTTTCATCGCTCACAGTACCAGTAATCTTTACGGTTTGTGCCTGAGCTTGCACAAAAAAACTGATTATGATAGAGGCAATAAACATCAACAACCTCCATTTTTTGTTTTTATTTTTAAACATATACGTATTAGCTTAAATTATAAGGTTATAATTATTTTCTTTGTTTTCTAATTTTGATTGCACTCATATTAGCAGGGTCAATATATTTGAATTTATTGACGATAGATGAATTCGATTTCTGAAGTCTTAAACGATAGTATTTGAATGTAGTGCCACTATAAGATATTGAGCGAAATATAATACCATCTTTAAAACTCACACCCAACCCCGATTCGGCATTGTAAGTTACAGGCACTTTGTAAGATGAATAAACCAATGTAGAATCGTAAAGTGGACCATCGGTTGTAAAATCGTAAGCTTTTTGAGTATTTTTAATTGTCAATGATTCTCCAAAAGGACCTTCTGAGTTACACGGACCATAAATGGAAGCTTTGTAAGATGTTGCATTATTTAAACTTAGAGAAATTCTTAATTTGGTGGAATCGGCAGTAATTGGTAAATAAATTACAGCATCATAAGGTAAACTCCATGTGCCATTATATGAACTAATCATAAACGAAGATTTCGCAGGAGCTCCGGTTATTGTATCAATCACATTAGGAATGGAAGCTGTAAAAATTTGACTGTCGGTGTACATGTATTTCTTTAACCGTACAATTTTATATTTAGAAGTTTTTCCACTTTCGGCAATAACGGTGAGGTAATTGATCGAATCCAAATTCATTGCACTAAAATTTGCAGGTTCGCAATGTGCGCCGATACCAAGAATCACCTTGAAAACCATGGCGGTATCAATTACATGCTTAGGCATATCAATATAAATAATTTTGTTTGTTTCGTCGATACATGATTTTGTACCATAATCGGAAGCCTTGGTACTTGGCACAGCAACAAAATCCAACACCACATCGTTATATACATTAGGTGCACTCGGTATTCTAAATTCCAGAATATTTCTCGCATTATAAGGTGGACGCTGCGAAAGAATTTCGTCCATGGTAAGCTGCGGCTGACAACTATTAAAAACGAAAAGCAGTGAGATAAGACTCACAAAGTAAAGTGTTTTTTTCATTTTTTAGAAATAAAATTTTAAATAATACAGTTAATAAGGAAATTGATTCTCAACTTATAAGCATTACATCTATTTGTATGATTGACCTTTACAAAAACAATCACCGAATACATTTAAACATAACATACCTCATAAGTGTTTACTCATTTCCGAACAGTTGTAAGATAGACACCTAATACAATGAAAACCCTTAAGCAAATATAGGCTTTTTTTCCATACAAGCCATTTTTAATAGGAATAGCAATAACGAAGCGTATAAAAATCAATCGCAAATAAAGTCAATAAAAAAATTATTTATGTCCAATAAACTTTTTATTTTACATCAAAAAAAACGCTTCCAATAATGCTTTGAGATAATTTCGCCCCGATGGGGCTTAGATTTTGTTTTTGATTATTTTCTACCATAATTTTGTCCCGATAGGACTTTTTATAAATAGCTTCGTAGAAGCGACATTATGGTAGTCAATGAATTAGAATTGCCAATATGCCCCATCGGGGCGACATTATCTTATTTTCTCTTTTTATCGGACACCAATGTAAAAAAATATGAAAGCAATTATAAATACAAAATATGGACCTCCAGAAGTGGTTAGTATAATGGAGATTGAAAAGCCATCCCCTAACGACCAAGAAGTATTAATAAAAATCTTCGCCACAACCGTTAACCGCACCGATTGTGGTTTTAGAAGTGCCGAATACTTTATTTCCAGATTTTTCAGTGGACTTTTTCGTCCCAAAAATAAAACGCTTGGAAATGAATTTGCTGGAATAATAGAAGCTATCGGAAAAAATGTTACAACATTTAAAATCGGTGATAGAGTATTTGGATATAACGACACCAAGTTTGGTGCACATGCCGAATACATGACTATGAATGAGAATGATGCAATTACAACAATGCCATTTAATATGACTTTCGAGGAAGCTGCACCTATCAGCGAGGGTGGACATTATGCATTATGCGACATTAGAGCCGCCAACATTAAAGCAGGACAAAACGTTTTGATTTACGGTGCATCTGGAGCCATTGGGTCTGCTGCCGTCCAACTTGTAAAGTATTTTGGCGCAACAGTAACTGCTGTGTGCAACACAAAAAACGTTAAACTAATTAAATCATTGGGAGCCGACTTAGTGATAGATTACACCAAATCTGACTTCACTAAAACAAACCAAACATTTGATTTTGTGTTTGATGCTGTTGGTAAAAGCTCGTTTGGGATATGCAAACCATTACTCAAAGAAAAGGGAATTTACATTTCTACCGAACTTGGCAAAAACTCCGAAAACATATTTCTAGCTCTTATAACTCCTTTATTGGGAAACAAAAAGGTTTTATTCCCAATTCCATCTATTAGCAAAGATGACATTATTTTCTTAAAACAACTAGTCGAAATTGGGAAATACAAACCCGTTATAGATAGAAAATATGAATTAGAAAACATATTAGAAGCATATAAGTATGTGGAATCGGGACAAAAAACGGGTAATGTGGTGATTACAGTAAAGTAATTTTGAACCACAGTAGGCACAATAGAATTAGAAAAAAAGCACACAATATTTAAATAAATATCAAAATATCAGCTAATTACAGCGCACTAATAATCCGATATTTAGCAGCCATGATTTGCGATAATTTGCGATAATTTGTGTAATTTGCGTTGAAACCTTTTATTTCGAAAACAAGCAAGATTTGTCTTATTCAAAAAATACGACGTATTTTTATTATCCGTTTTTTTCCGTTCAATCAGTGTAATCCGTGTGCTATTTTTTTTTAATTACTAAGATACTAATCTATATAAAGTCAAATTAATAAAATTGTTATAACAAAAAACAGCATTCTGTCTTAAACCGAATGCTGTTTTTGAAACATATAAAGAAACCTATTCTCTGAAATTGACAATTTTCAAAATAAGTATTTCAATTCTATTAATTTTCCTCCAACTCCAAACTTGGTAAAAACAACTTCATATCCTCGTCTACACTTCCAATTGGAGCAATTCCGAAAGCATTAACCAATACATTAGCTACATTAGGCGACAGAAAAGCAGGCAATGTTGGTCCAAGATGAATATTCTTCACACCCAAATGTAGCAAAGCCAATAATACGATAACTGCTTTTTGTTCGTACCATGCAATGTTATAAGCTATTGGCAAATCGTTAATGTCGTTTAGTTCGAAAACCTCCTTCAGTTTTAGCGCAATCATTACCAATGAAAAACTATCATTACATTGACCTGCATCCAACACACGTGGAATGCCACCAATATCGCCTAAAGGCAATTTGTTGTAACGATATTTTGCACAACCAGCAGTCAAAATAACAGTATCGGTTGGAAGTTGCTCCGCAAATTCGGTATAATAACTACGGCCTTTCATGCGTCCATCGCATCCAGCCATAACAAAAAACTTGCGTATAGCGCCAGATTTTACGGCATCAACTACCTTGTCGGCCAAGGCAAAAACCTGAGCATGAGCAAATCCACCAATAATTTCGCCAGTCTCAATTTCTAATGGTGCAACACATTGTTTTGCATGTGCCACCAATGAAGAAAAATCTTTGGGCTGACCATTTTCACGGTCGTCGATATGTTTAAAACCTGGAAAACCTGAAGCGCCTGTAGTATAAACACGGTTATTATATGTAGCAGTACTTTTAGGTGGAACTATACAGTTGGTTGTAAACAAAACTACACCATTGAAAGTCTCAAAATCAGTCACCTGACTCCACCAAGCGCCACCATAATTGCCAACAAAATGGCTGTACTTTTTGAATGCTGGATAATAATTGGCAGGAAGCATCTCGCTATGTGTATATACATCTACACCCGTTCCTTCAGTTTGTTTTAGCAATTCTTCCATATCTTTCAGGTCGTGACCACTAATAAGGATGCCTGGATTTGATCGAACACCAAGATTCACTTTGGTAATTTCGGGATTTCCATAAGAACTAGTGTTGGCTTTATCGAGCATTGCCATTACAGTTACACCCCATTTGCCAGTTTCCAATACAAGTGCAGTCAGTTCGTCTACCGTCAAAGCATCGTTTGTTGTTGCCACCAATGCATTTTGGATAAACGCATGAACAGTTACATCTTCGAATCCTAAGTTTTGAGCATGTTCCAAATAAGCAGCTATACCTTTCAACCCATAAATTGTAAGCTCACGCAACGAACGAACATCTTCATTTTCGGTAGATAAAACACCAATATTCTCGGCTAACAATTCCATTTCTTGAGCGCTAGCTGCTGTCCAATTGAGTAACTCGTTTTGCTGAACTTCAATATTATTGTTATGTAAAATTGCTTTAAGCTGTGACCGAAGTTTAAAACCTTCGCGAATTCGGTTTACAAAACGGTCGTAGTCGAAGTTTGCATTGGTGATAGTCATAAATAGACTGTCGGTGATAAAAGAATTGGCAGCAGCATTTTCGATTGCCAACAGGCGAAGTGCTGTTGTGTAATGCGACAAACCTTTAATTTGATAGATAAGTAAATCCTGTAACGCCGAAACTTCGGGAGTTTTTCCGCAAACTCCCTTCACCTCGCATCCAGCTCCTTTGGCTGCCTCTTGGCATTGATAGCAAAACATATTCATAATTTTCTGTTATTTAACTTTTTTACCTATATATTATGGCAAAAAAGTTGTTATTAAAATTGATTAATTTATATCTTAAGTAAGTGTAAATGTCTAAGTTATTTGTATTAAAAACATTGTTGTCCGGTAAACGTTTTATATAATTTCTGTAAGTCTTTTTACAACAAGACTTGCTATAATGTTGCCCCGAATTGGGCTTAGGTTTTGTGGTTTGAATTTTTCTACCATAATTACGCTGCGATGCAACTAAATCTTTAGTCCCATCGGGACGAAATAACGGTAGTCAATAAGTTACAAGTATTACCAGAGTTCCTAAAGAGCGTCACTTTTTTTCTTTTGTTTCAACCAGACAACATTTGTTTTGTATGTATTTTAAACACGCTGCAAAAGTAAGTCACCTGAAAACAATAAAGTGTAACAGATGTTACACAACGGGATTATGTAGAAGATTTATTTTAGAAATTCAACTTTAATGTAATTTTGAACCACAGTAGACACAATAGAATAAGAAAAAAGCACACAATACTTAAACAAATATTATTGTTGTCCGATAAACTTTTAATTTTCATCTGAAAAACCGCTTCCATTAATGCTTTGAGATAATTTCGCCCCGATGGGGCTTAGATTTTGTTTTTGCATATTTTCTACCATAATTTCGTCCCGATGGGACTTTTTATAAATAGCTTCGGAGAAGCGACACTATGGTAGTCAATAAGTTACAAGTATTA
>CAIWCC010000223.1 GCA_903911085.1 uncultured Bacteroidales bacterium
AATGCTTGGATGGACAGTTTCAGATCGCTACTTAATAGATTTGATTACACAGTTTCAAGCTGGAAAAGCTTCAATTACATAGCTTTTATGATTATATTATTCAAGAAAATTAAAACTAACAAAAAGTCAAGATGACTTCATCTACTACAGCTGTGGAAGTATGGGGTAAATATAAAAATATAACAGCAGTTGAAAAACAAGAGAGTTATACCTATTCTATTAGTGATAAAACAATTTCACTCTTTATGGGTACAGAAAAAGTGGCAACAACTACTGGAACTATAGATGGAAAAAACATGTCGTTTGTTAATGATGATGAATCCAATTCTACTTTAGTTTTCACAAAACAATAGTTCACATTTTTAAATAATAGAGGCGTAATTAAAGTTTTTGCGTCTCTATTATAATATCATATTCAAATATTTTTTAAATTAAAATTAGATTTAGCATGAAAAATTCAACTCAAATACCAACTTAATGTTTTCAAATTTATCAAAAGGAGTGGAAGTAGTATTTTTATTTTTTTTGTTCCAAATAAATGACTTAAAATGACCAACAACGAATTTATCTTTTTGAATAATACCTATACCATACCCACTTTGCTCAAGGCGCAAGTACTCAAAACTTATTGGGAAACTTCCCACTCAGAGCGCAAATTGGTACGGGATAAGTACGGACGACTGTTTCATTACCGCTTCGATGAAGAAATGAGCTTCGACGACCGCTCCGACCGCTTGGATTACCTTTGGGTGCTGGTTACAGACGAAAAGGATTCGGATTCGCTTATTGAACTCAATAATCTTTCGCTATTACGTGAGCCTTATATTGCTGCCGACGAAACAGGATGGGTGGGTGTGCATGAAAAAAATAAGTAGAGACGCCAAACATGGCGTCTCAATAAACAAAAACGGAACAACCCGAAACTCCGAATAAAGTGTCGGGAAAAATTAAAACAAAAAAACAGTATGAATCGCTTATTTTTTATAGCATTATTTATGCTATTATCATTAGTCGGCTACTCGAAAGACTCTAAAACGGCTTATGTGCATTGGGATCCAAGTACAGCCAATAGAAATGGTTATGTCATAGATATTAAAATTAATTATGGTTTTGCAAACTGTTATGGACAAAAATCTATGGCAATTGGTTGGGGTGTAATTACTTCAAGTCAGTATGTATATAATGGTAAGAAATATTCTGCTGCCGAAGTAAATGGGAATATGACCTTTGATAATATCCGAATCGGATTTACTACGTTAAGTGCCGACATGTACGAGGGATCGCACAACTTAGGAGTATTAAACTTTAAATATCTTACCAATTTTACTGAGGCTGGTTGTTTCAGCGATATTTCGCATTTTACTGAAATGTTAGGAATTAACGATAAAGATTTTGCTGATAGCCGATTTGCAGGTCTGACTTTACAGAACTTTAGAAACATAGAAATATCATGTGATGATAGAAAAGTTGAACAAATTCTGGCTAAAAAAGTAAACGATGAAGAATATAATACTTCTATAAGAATTGCTGAAAATCTATTAATTGGACAAAAGTATGAGGCAGCAAGAACTGAATATAAAAAAGCGTTAAGCAAGAATGTAAACAACGAGTTTTGCGAAAAGAAAATTGTTGAAATTACAGAATTGATTAAAAGTAAAGAACAAAACATATTGCTAAACGACTATCTGTCAAAAGGTAATGATGCCCTTAATCAGAAAAAATATTCAGAGGCTAAATCATTTTATGAAAAAGCTTTATCAATAGATCCTACCAATTCAAATATAAAAGGTAAGATAGAAAGCATTGAAAATAGTATTTTAGCCGAAAAAACTAAAAATGAAAACTCTGCATCAACATCAAGTAGTTCAGGCGGTAATAGCTCTTCAACAAAAACCGTTGTTGGCAATAAAGATAGTGAACTTAAATTGACGAAGCAAAAATCAACCACAAACAAAACTGATAGTGTTTCGGAAGCCAAAGTAGATGAAACAAAAGGGGATGAAGCTAAAGGAGATAAAAAAAAGTCAGACACTGATGAGAAAAAAAAGAGTAGAGGTGGTTCTGGTGGGTCGGCTACTGGACAAAGCATATCTGAGATGCAGGAACATGAACGACAAAGAAGAGAAATGGATGTTTATCAAATGAAAGCTATGCAGAATCAAACTAACTTTGATATGGCTTCACATTTGCAAGGTCAGTTTTTTGAAGTGTTATTTAAGGTCGGAACGTTAATGTATAGCGGAATGGGAAACGAATCTTGGGTAAATAAATACAAGGGTAATAGCATTCATGTTAACTTTAATGTTGGATATGCTTCAACATTTCTTCCAATGTATTATAATAGTGTTTATGATAGTTTTGATGGAAATAACACAAAAATTACAAAAACTACAGAAAAAATTGATATTTTCACAATAGATTTACAAGGAGGTGGGGAGGCGTGGGCTTTTGCTGGTGATAATGCTGGTTTAGGCGTATTTGGTAATGTAAGTGCTGGCACAGGTGTTTTGTTTGATCAATTCTGCATAAGTTCTCAATATGGGGCTAAAGGTTTCTTTGGTTTCAAAAATCTTAAAGTTTTAAGCGAATTCTCTTTTGGTAATAGAAAAGTGACTTATAAACCATGGATGGATGTGTCGGAAACTGGTTCTGGCATAAGTGATTACAAATATACGAAATTTAGTATAGGCCCAAGAATCACTTGGAATTCTAATTTTGTAGGCAAAACAAGAGCGCATTTGGATATTTTACCAACTGTGGAACTTCCTGATTTTGTAAATCTAGTTGATGGAAATTTCCCTTTAAAATCAAATTGGTTAAACGGTTTGAAAATCAATTTAGATTTTGAAAATAGAATAAAGTTTTTTACTGAAATTATGTGGAATTACAAACGTTCAGGGGAAACACTTAATAATATATCATCGGATATACCTAATACCGGAACATTTTTAAGAATTGGAGGTTTAAGAAACTTTGATATTTTTGGTTATGATTCAAGAAGTATTGAATATAACTACATTGAACAAATTGTTAGAAAAAAGAACAAATTTGTTTTATCATTATTTGTTCCATCTGTGTCATGGGCAAAGTCTGATGTTTTTTTTACTAGTGCTCTTCAAGTTGGTATTACGCCTATTACTATTGAAAAGGACTTTGATTTATTTAAAAACTTAAGTCTTTTTACCGAATTATCTTTCACGTTTGGACGTGGAGAAATACTACAAGCTCTTGATAAAAAGTCATTTAATGTTGGTTATTCTGCTTTTTCCGGAACGCAAAGTTTAAAAATAAATTCAACTTTAGTCAACCTACCTGTTGGAATAAGAATTAATAAATTACTTCCAGGTAAAGAAAAAGTTTGGTTAAAATGCGGTCTTTCTAATCAAATAGCTTTAGGTAGCTCAATAAGTAAGGGTTATAGTAAAAAAGCAATTTTTACTGAAATTGAATCAGACGAAAGCTTTTTCAAAACTTATAGACCTTCGTCATTAATTGGAATCGGAATTGATTTCCCGATTGTAGATGACACAGTTCTTAGAGTAGGTGCCAGTTATCTAAATAATATCGGTGATATTTCCAAAATAAACAATTTTGTATATCGTGAAAATTCTTTCATGATTTCAACAGGAATAGTATTTTAGTGCTTTCTTGTGTTGAAAACTTTGGATGCATCCATTCTCCCCTTCGTATAAAATGGAGTGAAAATGGTTGAGCGTTTATAACTAAAAAAAATCACGAAGCTTCCCGAAAATCCGAACAAAGAGTAGGGATACAATTATAAACAAAAATCAGTATGAAAACAAAAAATGTAATTTTACTTATTAATGCGATTGTAGCATTATTTATCTTTTTCTCATGCGGAAATGAGAATCCTAGTAACGATTTATCAACAGATAATGTAAATTTTTTATTAGTTCAGAAAGATACAAATTTATATCCTCAGCAGTCTAGCCTCTTGTATTTGAGAGATGGCGTGCTTAATATAGACACTGAATATCAAGCTAACTTTGCCGATTCAATTGTGAAGTTAATCAAACTCAACGATTCAACTTTGTTTTTTACAACACCAAATTTCAGTCAGGGTTCCAAAAGTTTAATAGTGGAAATAAAAGGCAAACAATTTACTGTTACCTATAATGTGTTACCGTTACCAATAATTAGCAATCCAGAGTCGTATGTTAATAGTTTTTTAACAGAAAGGACGGATGAAATAAATGCCTCGATATCTGAATTGGAAGCAAATTCATTAACTATGGAGCCATCGGCTATAGATGCGGCACTATACTATATTGACAAACTTAAGACACAAATAGCTTCAATGAGCGAAACGGAGCTTCGACAACTTGCAACATCAATTTATATTAATAATAAAAGCGATAGCACAAACATCAACCAAACAAGAATAATAATTTCCGAATACGGGAAAGACTGGGAAAAAGAACTGATAACTCATTTGGATTATTTTAATCATCACAAGGAAATGATGGAGATTTATGTTGTTAATATGAGCGAAATGGATGGGTCATTACTTAATTTGCCCAAGTTTACTTGTTATCTCATGTTGTACACGACCCATTTTGCTCTTGCTTTGAAACATAAAATTTTATCAATTGAACTTCCTTCTATCCCGAAAAAAATTGATATACAATTATCTAAACTAACTGAAAATGTACCTTCAAGCGTAAAAAGCAGTATCAAATACCAATCAGCTACATCAGAAACAATCAACTATACCAACAAGGTAGAAAAAACTTTCACAATTACCGGTATTTACCGAAATATTAATTCAGTTGATGCCAATTCGAAAGAGTCTGGTATTATCAGTTTTTTAAAACAAATTGGTGATATGAATACAAAAACTGCAGATGCCAACCAAAAATATATAAAGGAAAAACCGATAAAGGTGCCGGATGGAATATCATCTGTTGCTGAAAAACTATCTCCAACTACAGATGTATCGGCTTCTTATTTTTCAGTAGAGAATATCTCGAACAAAGATGTGGAACTTACCACATTCAAAAAAAGCGGAAACAAAATCACCATCGCCTTTAATACTAACAAGTTAACCGAACAGTCATTTTCGTATGATGTGAAGTATACCAATAAGGGTATTTCATCATACGTTCTAAATTTCACTGGCAAGGTAGCACCAGCCGAACCTTTCAGCATCGAAAAAGTATCCGGAGATAACCAATCCGGAGATCTTGGAAAGAAACTTACCAATCCAATAAAAGTACTGGTAAAAGATGAAGCAGGTAATCCTTTTGTAGGAGCAAAAGTAAACTTTACTGCTAATAATGGCGGGTCTGTATCGCAAGCTCAGGCTACAACAGGAACCGATGGTACAGCAAGTGTGGAATGGACATTAGGAAGTGCAGATGTAACACAGACAGTTAAAGTTACAGCATTTAAAGCTGATGGAACAACAGTCTTACAAGGTTCTCCATTTACTTTTACTGCAACTACCGGCAACACCTTTACCGACCCCCGCGACGGTCACGTATATAAAATAGTAACCATAGGCACACAAACATGGATGGCGGAGAATCTTGCCTATCTGCCGGTGCCTGCCAGTGCGGGAACTGTGGGTTCCGAAGATACAGGGCAAAGCGGTAAACCCTTTTATTACGTGTACGATGCCAAATACGGCGTGCTCTACAACTGGAATGCCGCCTTGACGGCAGCACCTCCCGGCTGGCACTTGCCATCGGATGCCGAATGGACACAACTCGAGACCTATCTTGGTGGGAGTAGCGTAGCCGGCGGTAAGATGAAATCGGTAACCGGATGGAATCCCCCCAACACCGGAGCAACCAATTCAAGCTGCTTCACGGCACTGCCGGTCGGTTACCGCTTCATCGATGGCTCGTTCAGCATTGCGGGCAACATCGGTTACTGGTGGAGTAGTACCGAGTACTCCAGCACCATCGCTTGGCTCAGGAGTCTGAACTACGACAGCAGCAACGTGAACAGGAACAACTACTTTAAGTCGTATGGCTTTTCTGTGCGTTGTCTTAGGGATTAATTTATTTGATTATTTGATTATTTCCGCGAAGCGGTCGAAAATATTTCCCCCGCTGGCGCGGATTTGCAATCTGTGCCAACAACAAATGAGTATTAAAATGACATTTATAAAAATGAGTAAACTCAATTAGAATAAGCAATGAGTCGTAAATACAAGTTTAAAAATTCTGAAGGAGTATATTTTGTGTCATTTTCGGTTGTGTATTGGATTGATGCTTTAACCAGAAGTGAATACAAAGATATATTGGTTAAGAATCCCCCGCTAGCGCGGATTTGCAATCCGTGCTTAAGAAAGATAGAAAAGAAGCACAGGTCGCAGACCTGCACTAGCGGTGCGGGAGATAACGGAATGCTCGATATATTAGTAATTGAATCGTGGTTTGGTCAAAAGTATTGATACCAGTTTACTTGTTGGCACGGAATGCAAATCCGCGCCAGCGGGTCAGCACCTTACCCAAAGGCATTTATTTGCTAAAAATTAGCACTGCCGAAGGTGTGGTGGAAAGGAAGTTAGTGAAAAACTAACAGGATTGTTTTCTAAATATCTTTTGTTTGCGCTTCTCGCTAAAGGCGGCAGTTTCCATACAGGGTCTGTCGCCTTTCTTATTCATAAAAAAAGCGTGAACTTCCTTTTTATCCGCATTCGAGCCCCTGAGAAGGCCACACGAAGATAAATCAGAAAATCCACGCCCTATTTTTTATTTCGCTGCAAATTTACAAAAAACTCGTCGTTTAAACAATCATAGAAACACAAAAAAATGTGTTTATGCCATTTTGCGCAGGGTCGATTGTTTATTTCTGCTGTCGCATAGCCAGTTAAACGCATCAATGTGCTCTTGCGTAAACCATACTTTCTGACCATCGCTACAAAAATCTAACTTACCCGATTTACGATAATTGTAAATAGTGCTTTCGCTTACATTATACATCTGGCACAAATGTTCTGTAAAATAGATTTTGGTTTGTTTTGAAATAGCTATCTCTTTTGCAATTCTTTCATACGCCTCTATAAAATTTGTATTCATCGTCTTCATTACTTCGCATAGCACGTCCGGAAGGTTGAGATTGTTTGTTCGTGGAACATCAATCTCAACCTTGTTCATTATACTATGTTGAACTAAATCTGTCATTTAAAACTATATGTTGAATACCTTTATTAGATTTTATATAGATTAAATTGCTACGCAATTAAAAATAAGACGCTTAACACTAAGAACATTGAGTACACTTAGATGCACTAAGTTTGAATTTAAACTAAGTATATACCACTAAGTATAAAACATAAATGTTTTATAGAGAAGTAATTGCGATAAAAAGCATTAATGTTTTTTCTTAGTGTCCTTTATTTAACTGATATTCTTAGTGCATCTTAGTGTGCTTAGTAACTTAGTGGTGAATCTTAATTGTTTGTTTTTGAACGTAATAATCATCTAATCAATATAAACTTTATTATGTGTATCTGTTAAAAAACTGAAAACTAAAACAGAAAATGGCGTGGGCTATTACATATCCATCGTCAATATATGTACTTGTATGTGCAAGTATATATATATGCAATAAGATAAGTCAAAAGCCCACGCCATTATGACGTGAACATTTTGCTCAGTAGTCTTTGTGTGTTCGTGTTTGTGAAATTTCTCAGGTTTCGAATGCGCGAACTACAGCAGAATGCTATTTAATAATATGTTTGAAAAATTAGTTTGCTTCTATAAAATAAAGTTGTTTATTAGTGAATAATTTTCGACTGCAAATATAGAAAAAATTATTGATATGATTGTAGATAAAACAGAAAAGAGGCATAAATTTAGCCATCTTCTGAGTATTATAATATATTTAAGTTTATTTAACATGTTCAAAATTCACTCTCTAAACTTGAGATAATTTCATACGCAACAAGTAAACCGAAGTAAACGAAAGTAAACTGACGTAAACCGCCGTAAATTTTCGAAAATATTCTTGTATAGTGCAATATAACAAGCAGTTGAATTTATTTTTCGCTCGTAAAAAAGATTGTGTAATCAAAGAATTATATCTAATATTGCAGTCGATTAGTCAATGCAACACAACGACGTGTTGCGAGGCAAGTAACCCTCTTAAACAATATTGCAATGATAAAGTTAAAGAAAATTCAGCGTCCGAATCCGCAGAAACCGACCGACCCGCATAAGTTTTATGTAACGGCCGAAAACGGAGGAGATATTACACTTGAAGAAATGTCGCAACTCATTTCCGAAAAGTGTACGCTAACTGAAACAGATGTGTTGGCAGCACTGAGCGCATTGATGCTCGAAATGACCAAGCATTTGATGAATGGGAAAATTGTACGATTTGGTACTTTTGGATCGTTTCAGCTAGCACTCAATAGCAGTGGCGTGGATTCCGAAGCGGAAACCACCCGACTGCAAGTGAAAGGAGCGCGTGTTAAATTTCGTCCGGGACGACGAATTGCAGATAGTCTGCAAAACCTGAAATACACGTTGACGGTTTAAATCCGACATTCACTCCTGAAATGAACCTTTTTTTGATTTTGAACATGTAGTTCAAAACCTAAAACTTCTCAAATAAACACCTTCGAATAGCTTTGCAGAGCTGTTGGGAGGTGTTTTTTTTGTGTTTTTGCTCCAAAAACTACCGTAAGTTTTAGTCAAAACTTACTTAACTTTCCCCCTATACTTACTTAACTTTTCAGAAAACTTACTAAACTTCTCCAAAAAACTCATTAAGTTAGCAAAAACATGATTTTATGAGTATAAACGCCACAAAGATAGCGCATTGCACAGGCAACAAAAACGATATCGTAAATTAAATATCTATAAATAAAGTTAATATGAATTTGTAGGCTAGTTACCAAGCTGAAATCAATCCATACACAAGTTGATTGACTTCAGTGGCCAAACATCAATTTTCTTTTCTATTTTCTCGTAATGATATTGATTTAACGGATTAAATTTTTTACTTTTGACGCTGGAAATCATTATCATTTAGATAGCTAATTTAAATATATATAAATCTACATTATAAGTACTGAAGAAATAAAAATACAGATTTTTCGTCAAGTAGATACATTGGAGTTTATATTGGATAAATGTTTATTCTGCTCAAAAATAGAGAATTAAGATACACTACTAAGATACTAAGATACTAAGATACTAAGCGCACTTAGAAGCACTAAGAATTCAAGGTAATTAAAGCGCACTTAAAAAAAAACATAAATGTATTTAAGTTTTCAATTGTCACATTATAAAACATTTATGTTTTATACTTAGTGCTCTATATTAGTTAAAAACATATCGTTAGTGAACCTTAGTGTTAGTCAATGTACTTAGTGTTAAGCCTCTTAAATTTAATTGTATAGTAATCTATTCTATATAAATTCTATTATAATAATTTGAGAACATGTTGATTGTATTGATAAAGAAGTCGTCTTGACTTTATAAAATTTCGTCCTGATGTGACTTTTTATAAATAACTTCGGAGAAGCGACCTTGTGGTAGTTAATGAATTTGAATTGCCATTAAGCCCCATCGGGCGACATTATTTTTTCTTTTGTTTTTACCAGACAACATTGAAAAAAAAACGTAACACAAACTTCATAAAACTGTAAAGTATTTGGAACTCAATGCAAGTATTTTTGCCATTGTTTTAATCTAGAATTTATATACATTTTCTATTTTACAAACAAAAATAATATTAAAGTGTGTCAATAAAAACTCGTGCCGTTGAATAATTATTCATATATTTACAACAAAATTGATTCGATTTTGTATGTGAAATTGATTGTTTGACAACAATTTGTTGAAATATAAAGCATTATGATATTATTTTGTGATGCCGACATCGAGCAATATGCACCTTTTTTTAATGGACTCTACAAATTATTACAGTTCTTTTGTCATTGTTTTGTAATAAATTCTGTTTGCTGTCTTTAATTTCTACTATTAAATAACCGTTAAGAAATATATTTATTCATCCATTATTTGTATTTTTATGATTAATTCTACTTTTACTTCTGGCGTTTCGAGACGAAACAAATTAACTTCTGTTTTTAAGTTTTTAAGTATTTTAATATTGATGTTGTTGGTGAGTGGAAAGAGTTGGGCTGCAACTCCTTATGTTATGTCAACAGCAAACTATTCTGAAGGCTTTTCAGACATTACAAATTGGACAAATAATTTTGCTGCTGGTACTGGAGCATCTTGCTGGGCAAGTGTTGGTATTATTGGTAGTGGAACTTCAGTAACATCAGGTGTCAGAACAACTAAAACCTCAGCTACATTTTCGACAAGTACTTCAGGTGGAGTTCAAAAAGGAACACAAGCTTTAATGTTTTTATCAACTGGTTCAGGTACTACTCCAGAAGCTTGTGCAGTAGACTTACTTCTTGACTTTACAAATAGAAATGCAGGAGTATTGAGCTTTGACTGGGCCGCTATTGATAATGCTAGTGGCACAAGACCAACTTCTCTAAGAATTTTTTGGAGTACAGATGGTAGTACTTTTACTGAAATAACAGCTGCTCAAGTATTAGATCAGGTAAGTCCAACTTCTTCTTCCATTTCTACAGTTTCCTTACCGACTCAATTTAATAACTGTGCAACAGCAAGATTAAGATTTTATAATCATGCTGGAACAGTTACAGGTTCAGGAAATAGAGATAAATTTCAAATAGATAATGTTTCAGTTACTTCAACCGCTGCAGTTTCCACATACACTGTTAATTATAATGCAAATGGCGGCTCAGGTACAATGACTGATGGAAGTAGTCCTTATACTTCTGGTGTAGATGTAACCGTTATGACAAATACTTTTACCAAAGCGGGTTATACATTTGCTGGTTGGGCAACAACAGCTGGAGGAGCAGTGGCTTATGCCAATGGTGCAACAATTTCAGCTATTGCTGCTAATACTACTCTTTACGCTAAATGGACAGCAAATAGTAATACGATAACATTTAATGGAAATGGATTTACCGGTGGTTCGACAACTGCCCAAATAATAGCAACCGATGTTTCGGCAAACTTAACTACCAATGGATTTACTAAAACAGGTTACACTTTTGCTGGTTGGGCTACTGCCGCCGATGGTGCGGTGGCCTATGCAGATGGAGTTAGTTATGCAATGGGTACAGGTAATGTAACATTATATGCAAAATGGACTGCCAATAATAATTCAATTACTTTCGATGGTAATGGTTCTACAAGTGGTTCAATGTCAGCCCAAACTATTGCAACGGATGCTTCGGCCAATTTGACAACAAATGCTTATACAAAAACAGGATATAGCTTTAGTGGTTGGAATACAGCTAGTGACGGAACTGGCACATCGTATGCTAATGGAGTTAGTTACACTATGGGAGTAAGTAATGTAACTTTTTATGCCCAATGGACAATTGTATTGGCACCAACAATTAGTGTAATAGGAAGCTTATCTGCTGTTCCAACAACTTATGGTACAGCAAGTTCTGCAACAAGCTTTAGTGTTTCAGGTTCTGCATTGACTGAAAGAATATTAATTTCTCCTCCAGCGGGTTATGAAGTTTCGCAAACAAGTGGCGGGGCAAGCGGATATGCTGCTACACAAACTTTAGCTATTGATGGTGGATTAGTAGGTTCTACAAATATTTATGTTCGTTTGGCGGCTACTACTATTCCTTCTAATTGTTCGGGTAATGTTGTTTTGACAAGTAGTGGAGCAACAACACAAAACGTAGCGACAGTTTTAAGTACCGTGTCTACTAAGCAATTAAACATTTCAGGACTTAGCATTGCTACAGCTAAAGTATATGATGGAACAACTTCAGCAGCAGTGTCAGGTACACCTTCATTACTTTCAACAATAGCTTCTGGTTCAAGTGTTAGTAACGATGGAAAACCAATTACAAGTGATGATGTAAGTTTAACTGGTACGGCTTCTGGTATTTATAATTCTAAAGATGTTGCTTCTGCAACTACAGCATCAGTTACTGGTTTAAGTTTAGCAGGTGCTCAATCTGCTTATTATACATTAAATCAAGGTTCTGCTGCAGCAACTATAACAGCTAAGAACTTAACAATGTCAGGTTTATCCGTTCCAGCTAGTAAAACCTATGATGGAACTACTACAGCGGTTGTAAGTGGAACAGCCACTCTCCAAACATCTGAAGCTGTTGGAGCAGGAAGTATAAGTGATGGAATTCCTTACTCAGGCGATGAAGTTAGCATTACCGGTACAGCCACAGGAACTTATGATGATGCTAATGTGGCAAGCGCAACTACTGTTACTTATGGTGGTTTGAGTTTAACGGGAGCAGAAGCAGGTAATTACAGTTTCACCATTCAAAGTCCACAAGCTGCAACAATAACTAAAGCTGACCAAACAATAACTTTTGGTGCATTGGCTAGTAAAACAACTGCATCTGCTGATTTTAGCCCTGGAGCTACTTCTGCTTCTTCTGCCACAAATCCAATTACATATATAAGTTCAAATGAGAGTGTAGCAACCATTGTTACTGTTTCACCGAATGTATATAATATTCATATAGTTGGGGCAGGAAACACTAATATCACTGCTTCACAAGCAGCTAGTGCGAATTATAATGCTGCTGTGGATGTGGTGCAGGGATTGACAGTGAATCTCGTTCCTGTTGATATTTTAACTTTTGATTTTGTAGGATTAACTGGTACTGAAGTTTCTGCAAATTCAAATACTAAAGATGCTAATTTGTATGTTTCAAGTATTTCTAGAGGTGCTGGTTTAACTTCTGGTGCTAATGCAGATAGATTTAATGCAACAAATTGGGCGGTTACTTCAATTGCAAATGCTATATCAGGGAATAATTATGTAGAGTTTACGGTTTCTCCAAATACAGGCTACATGTTCTCAGTATCTTCAATACTTTTTCAAATTCAAAGGTCAGGAACAGGTATAAGTGCACTAGCTTTAAGAAATTCTATTGATAATTATGCAAATAATTTAGATGTAGAAAAAAGTGTAGTTGATAATACTTCAACTCAATCTTTTACTTTTACTTTTAATCAAATTAATTCATTAGTGCCAGTAACATATAGACTATATGGATATGCTGAAGCCGCAAGTGGTACTGGTGGTCCAGGAGATGGTACTGGTAATGACATAGTTGTTAAAGGTAATATTAGCGTTCCAGTAAATCCTCCAACCCTCACCGCCGATGCATCAGCAAACACGGTTGATAATAATATTGATATACCATTTACCAATGATGCAACATGGTTTAGCAAAGTGACGGCCGTAAAAATTGGCTCTACAACACTTACTCCTACAACCGATTACGTGCTTACGGCTGGTAATTTACAATTGATACCATCTGGTCTTAATGCATTATTAATAACTTCTGGTTCAAAGGATGTCAAGATTTTAGCTACAGGTTACGCAGATGCAACTGTAACACAAGTCATCAATGCTGGTGTGCCTACCACTAATTCTACTGCATCTGTTAGTGCTCCATTAGCACCAAACACAGTATGTAATATTACCTGTACCGCCAAAGACCAATATAATAATTTGGTAGAGGGTTATTCTTTCAAATATGATGCTGCAATAGTAAGTGCCGATGCCACAACTTTGGAATCGTATACACTTGATGGAACTGCAAGAACTGCTACTGCTAGCGATGTTAATGTTGCTAACGTAACCAATGCTAGTGGAGTTGCAACTTTTGCTGCAGCACTTCCTACAGATTTTGATACAAGTGATGGAATCTCTATTCAAGTTCAATTGAATAATGGAACAACAAATATTGGTTCTGCGTTTGCTTATCATGCGTTGCCTACACAAACCATAAACTTTGCTGCATTGGATGCAGTAACTTATGGTGATGCACCATACGTGATTTCTGCTACTGGTGGTGGCTCTGGTAATCCTGTGGTATTTACTAGCTCCAATACTGCTGTTGCAACTTGTACTGGAACGAATGGTGCAACGATAACTGTTGTAGGTCCTGGTACTAGTACTATTCATGCCAATCAGGCGGGTAATTCAAGTTTCAATGCCGCAATTCAAGTGGATAGAACATTAACAGTAAACACAAAAGCACTTACTATAGTTGATGTAGCTGCTACAGGCAAAGTATATGATGGAAATGCTACTGCAACAATTACAGGTACTTTATCTAGTAGAGTTGGTTCAGATGTTGTGACATTGAACTTAAGCGGTATTTATGCCGATGAAACTGTAGCTGATGGAAAGGCGGTAACGTCAACAAGTACTTTAGTTGGTGCAGATGAAGCTAAATATACATTAACCCAACCTACTGGTTTAACAGCAAATATAATTCAAGCAACTCAAATAATTAATTTTGGAGTATTATCTAATAGAATTATTGGTTCTGGAAACTTTAATTTAACAGCAACAGCCACTTCATTACTTCCTGTTAGCTATGCAAGTACTAATGAAGCTGTAGCAACAGTTTTAGGTAATGTTGTAACTATTGTAGGTATTGGTAGCACAAACATTATTGCTGTACAAGGAGGTAATATAAACTTTTCTGCAGCACCAGCTGTAATGCGTACTTTGGTTGTGACAGCAGTGCCAATTGCAGCATGGAATTTTACTGGTCCAGGTAATTATACTAGTCATGCAGCTTCTATTTTTTCGACCGATTTGGTTTCAACATCTAATGCTAATGAAATCACGAGAGGAGCAGCTGCTGCATATAACGTTGCTGCAAATTCATTCAGAACTTCAGGTTTTAAAGACGACGGAATTTCAACTTCTAACACAGATTATTTCCAAGTAACATTGACTCCTGTTTCAGGCAAAAGTATTTCATTATCAACTATTGATGCCAATTTTGCCGGAACTTCAAGTTTTTTGGTAAGTCCAGGTGTAACATCGCAGTTTGCATATAGCTTAAATGGAACCGACTTTACATTAATAGGTTCTCCAGTTCAATCTACTTCAACAGCAATGGCTCAAGTTGATTTAAGTACCGTAGCTCCTTTACAAAATGTGGCTGCTGGCACAACCATTACCTTGCGTTATTATGCAAGTGGTCAAACAACAACTGGAGGTTGGGGATTTTATTCTTCGGCCGCAGGTGTAAATGGTTTGTCAATAGGTGGTGCTGTGTTTACTAATATTTCTGGTAGTACAACTGCTTCTACCATGTCCGATTGTCCAACATGTAATGTTGAAGTCGCAGGTAACAATACTTCTTTGACGGTTGACGTACCCAAAGTAGTGAATAGTTTGACATTGTCTCCTCGCACTAACCTTATTTTGACAAGCTCATTAGATGTTAGAGGCGACCTTACCTTTAGTGCCGACGAATCTGGTTCGTTCAATGCTAAAGTAGATGCACCTGTAACTATGGCAGCTGGTAGCAAAGTGAAATTTGTTAAAACAATGCTTGATTCGAAATGGTACTTTATGTCATTCCCTTGCGCTGTGAAAGTAAACGAAATTACACAAGTTTTTGGTGCTGGAACGTTGGGAACATTGAATACTAATTGGTTTATTAAATACTATAACGGTCAAACCCGCGCTACAAATAGAGGTGGTGCCAACTGGGTGGCAATTACAAATCCAAACGCAGTGCTTGCACCTAACCAAGGCTATATATTTGGATTAGAAACTGGTGCTGGAACTAAGAAATTGTCATTTGTATTAGATAACGCCATTGTTACAAGTGCAGAAACTGTTGCTCGTAATAAAGTAGCAATGAAAATATATGATGCTACTGCTGGAGTTCATGGAGGCTGGAATTTAGTAGGTCAACCATTTTTGAGCACTTATTCAGGTGCTGGTAAAATATCTGGTATTAATTTCATGCAGATTCCTGATGCAATTAATGGAAGAACATATTCTCCTGTTACTTCCGATGATGCATCACTAAATCCTTTTGCAGCTTATTTTATTCAAGCACCTAGTGATGGAGATATCATATTCGCGTTGGATGGTCGTTCGGGAGCACCTGCATCGGTTGCTACAAGTTTAATAGATAAGGTTAAATTAGTATTAACTACTTCCACAGGTTCGGATAATACTAATCTTATTTTAGATGATACCCAAAGTCCAGATTATCAATTGGGACAGGATCTTGAGAAATGGATTGGAACTGATACAGATAAACCACAGGTTTATACTATGCTTGGAGGTGTAAATTATGCATTTAATGCATTGCCAATTGCAAATGTAGTTAATCTTCCACTAGGTGTATATACTAAGAATGCAAGTTCTACCACCATTAGTTTGGGTGCTGGATCTGCTCCAGGTTTATCTAAATTATTGCTTACAGATACTAAAACAATACCAGTAACTGTTACGGATTTGATGACAACTAACTATACTTACAATGCAACTTCAGGTACTGATAATAATCGTTTCCTGATCACTGCTCAACGTGTGGCTACAGAAATTGACAATACGTTGATTGATAATAATGGTATAACATTTATTATGATGAATGGCAAATTGTTATTCAATAATATAAATGGCAATACTTCTATTAGAGTTTATGATGCTATTGGTCGACAAATTGTAAGTACTACAACACGCAGTACAAGTTTTGACGTATCTTTGAAAGCTAAAGGTGTATATACAATTCAATATGAATTTAACGGAAAGTATTATACAAAAAAGATGATAAACTATTAATAAATCATTAAAAAAATACAAATTTGCATTAAATTAAATTTTTATTTTTTTTATTCAAAAAAAGAATCTATATTTGCAGCACTATTGTACCAATTCCATAAAGTTTTTGTATATAGAATGTAATAAAAGATATTGATAAGTTAAAATTTCAAATCCATTAAATAAGAAAATTCAATAACTAACTAATTAAATTAATGACACCATGAGCACAAATTCATCTCAATCGTCAGCCTTTCTTTTAATAGGTGTAATCGTAGCCGGAGTTTTATACGGTCTATTCAATTTGAGTACTGACCTAGAACAAAACACATTGTCGGGCAATTTCAACAAATCAACAAAAAACATTTACAAAAACGATGTTAAAGAGATTGCTATGACTGAGTTTGGAAAACCAGCAGCAACTCGTTCTGATTTGTCTGGGGTTAGTATGCCAAGCTATAAAAAAAGTGCTAATGCAGATGCTGGTTATAGCCAAGAATCTAGTGTCGATTTTCCATCTGCAGCTGTTTCTACAGTAGATGTTCAAAATTTGTCTCGCAAGACTACAAGAACTGCCATTAATTCAAATATTACTTACCAAACTAATGTATTACAATCTAATTCTGTAATTGTAGGTAATACCAGCAATGGTACAATAATTTCGGCTCAAAAAGCTCCTACTCAGTCTGACATTGATGCAATGTTTATGTTCAATGCACAATCCAAAGAAGTTGGTTCTAATCAAGGTACAATTCGTGCTACTGGAGCATTAGCAGCTAAAACTGCTGCTGCATCAACAAGTTTAACTGGAAAAAAAGGCGTTAAAAAAGTTGGTGGCTTAAATGACGATCCAGGCGAACCAGGTGATGGTGGTGGCGGTCCAAGCTTACCAATAGGGGATGGCGTTTGGGTTTTATTGATGTTTGCTGGAGTATATCTAACAGTTAAACGCTTCTAGGATCTTATCCTATTTGTTTTCCTACATTTTTTGTGTTTCATGGTCTTATCTTATTGCAATATCTCCGTTAGTTAGTATGGTTAGCTAACTAACGGAAATTGTCGTAAAATTGATTAACATGATTCGCCTTAATTTTATATTGACAAATTGCATGAAGTATCATGTATATTTTTTAAGTTTGTTGAGTATAAATATTTTCTAATTATTACGAATCAAAAAAATATAATGAAAGAGAGTTCTGCTAAATCTTTATTATTGTTTGTAAGTTTCTTGGTGATACTTTGTGGTGGATATGTTGTTTTCAGCCAGTTAAGTGATCATAAAAAGATATCATTAGATGGCAATAATGCTGGCAAGTATTTTTCGGAAGATGGACTACCAAAATATGATTTTGCGTCGAATAATAAGTCAAGTTTTTCTACAAATCATGGTGGAAAAAAGGGACTAATTAGTTCATTGACAAACAATGAAGATAATTTGAATGAAAATCAGACAGAGGTATCGAATAATCAAGTTGATTTCCCAACAATAGACAATTCATCAATTAGAAAGAAGGTGCAAGTTTCAATCGACAATTCTGCAAAGTCGTCAAATTTAGTTGGTTATAATGCAATTTCTTCATACAATCATTCACAAAACAATTACAATACACAACAACAAGTTTCTGAGAAAGTTAATACCTATTCAAACACCCGTTCAAATGTAACTAATTCAGTAACTCCTACATTAGATGCTTATGCTACAAAATCTAAAGTAGGTGGTTCACAAATGCTTTCCGAGTCATACATTGCAGATAACAGTGCATCTTTATTAATCAATAATTTTGATATTACTGGAAATGCAAACAGCAATGGACGAATGTTACTTGATGGTAACTCTAATCCTGGTGACCCAGGTATAATACCAGTAGGTGATGGAATTTTGACTCTATTGTTATTTGTTTTAGCTTATACTTTTTGGGTTTTTAAATTCAGAGTAAAATAATATTTGTTAATTTATATATTTATTATTGCTAATTTGTGCTTATTTAAATTTTAGTATTTATACTCAATAATTGTATTTAGGGGTACTTAATGTAGGTCCTTAATACAATTATTTTTTTTGTATTACTTTGATGTAGTACAATATACTGTCAGATGAGTGTTGTTAATGCCGATTGAGTATTTTGAGTTTCCTTTTTTATGGAACAAATAAGTTTGACAATATGACGCAGCTTCACTATCGCTTTCGCGGGCGAAAAGGTTTATACAATAGACTTTATATAGATTAGAATACTATGTAATTTAAAATAAATGACTTACCACTAAGTTACTAAGGGCACAAAGTTTATCTTCGCTGACCTTTGGTTAACTAAGGTTATTTGAATCATTTATTATGAGAACACTAAGTTCATTGGGTCGTTATAAAAAGTCGTATCATATTGATTAACTATAATTTAAACAGTATAATTTAACTAATTGCGGCTTTACTCAAACAAAGAGTAAACGCAAAGCCGCTAAGTTTTAAATGCCTGATATTCACAACCAAGAGAAAGAACGC
>CAIWCC010000224.1 GCA_903911085.1 uncultured Bacteroidales bacterium
ATGGGTGGTACCTTTTTCAATTAATATATACAAAACAACGCCCGAACGATAAGATTTGATACTAAAAGTGCTCATAAACTGGAGGATTAAAGGATTAAAAACTAAAAGCAGCTGCTGCGCCCGTAAATAATTTTTACCCCCAGAAAAGAGAAAGAAAAAAAGAAGAAGAAAAAAGAAGAAGAAAAAAAAGAAAAATATAGCTATCTTATTAGGCGGACGGATTGGGCTGTCAAGGTTTTTGGGAAAAATACTACCTGAAGCTTGCGAAAGTGTGGAGATTTTTTCTCAAAACACGAAGTGCTTGACCTTTACTGCCCAAAGCGTGGGTCTGTGTTGGCCGCCTTATCTTTGCTGGATTTTTTATTTTTTTTGACGGTAAATATTATACTCAAAAAGTCCTTGTTGTATTTGTCTTTGAATTGTTTTGAAAAAAAGGAAAGAAACATCTAAAACATTAAAATACATCAGTTTCATTGGGGCAGATACGCCGCAGGAATGAAGGCAACCGCTGGAAATGGGTGGGAAGATGGCATGGGTATGACTGAGGGAACGGAACATGTGAAGTGAGAAAAGGAATACTTATGCCGTGCGGTGCTGAGGTGGATGCATGAATGAAGGCATAATGGAGTGTAGGGGTTCGGAGTGAGGTACGAACGTAGTTCCCGGAGCGAAATGGAGACGGAATGAATGCACCTACCAGAAGCACAGGTAATTAACACGATTGCTTGAAATGAGACTGCAACAACTACAGGGTGGTGGGGAAATCTTGAGGATATTGGTTTTCGGGGTGAACTCGCTGCAGGAATGAAGGCAACTGCTGGAAATGGGTGGGAAAACGGCATGGGTATGACTGAGGGAACGGAATATATGGAGTGAGAAAAGAAATACTTATGCCGCGCGGTGCTGAGGTGGATGCACGAATGAAGGCAAAATGGAGTGCAGGGGTTCGGAGTGAGGTACGAACGTAGTTCCCGGAGCGAAATGGAGATGGAATGAATGCACCTACCAGAAGCACAGGTAATAAACACGATTGCTTGAAATGAGACTGCAACAACTACTGGGTGGTGGGGAAATATTGAGGTTCTCTCTTTTTTGGGGCTTACACGGCGCAGGAACGAAGGCAACCGCTGGAAATGGGTGGGAAGATGGCATGGGTATGACTGAGGGAACGGAATATATGGAGTGAGAAAAGAAATACTTATGACGCGCGGTGCTGAGGTGGATGCACGAATGAAGGCAAAATGGAGTGAAGGGGTTCGGAGTGAGGGACGAACGTAGTTCCCGGAGCGAAATGGAGACTGAATGAATGCACCGACCGCAAGCACAAGTAATAAAACACGATTGCCTGAAATGACTGCAACAACTATAGGGCGGTGGGGAAAATTGAGGATATTGGTTTTCGGGGTTAACTCGTCGCAGAAAATAAATATATACCATTGGAAATGCGTGGGGAAAAGCTTTTGGGAAAACGGAATGAATGTAGCTTGCGGAATGGAAATGAGTATTTCCCTTAAGCCTTGCGGTGCTGAGGTGTATGCTTGCAATGTAGGAGAAATGCAGTGTAAGGTTTCGCTGTGAGGAACGAACAAGAAGCCGGAACGAAATGGAAACGGAATGAAACGCATATACCGCAAGCGCATGAAAAAACACAACACTGATTTTTTTATTTTTCTGCAACAACTAATGGGTGGTGGGGAAATCTTGAGGTCTTCGGGCAGCGGAGCGGGGCAAAGCGTTGCTCTTGTGCGGCTATTTTACATAATTAGATTATAGGCTTTTTTTCAGGGTATTCTCCCCGAAACGAAGTGAAGTACGAAGTATGAAAAACGCGTATAATGTCATGTTATGTAACTTAGCTTCGAGTTGTTTTTTTTCTGGCGCAAGTGCAGCACGGTGGTGGAGGTTGGAGTGCAAACGTCTTTTTTGCCTTTTGCAAAAAGTGTGTCAGAAAAAAACAACAGAAGGGTTGATTGTGCGTAAGCCACAAAAAAGACCGTGCAAGCCATGAGGTACGAATGGTGGGGATTTTTTGTGGCTGGGGATTGCCCTGCGGAGCTGCCCGTAATAAACTTTCAGGTGAAACCTGACCGCTTTCTCATTGTTTATGAAATTAGTCAATTGATTTGTATTTAATCTTAATTATATATTTGTACTTAAATATATTTGCTAACTTTGTTTTTTCAAGTATGTATTGAGAGAATCGTACATATTGTCAGTCATTGTGCTATTCTCATAAAAACAAAAGGATTTATCTTGTTAAAAAATAAAATCATGTCATTTTATACCTGCCCCAAAATAGATTTAAATGCAGAAAGATCAGAAATATCTGTCTTGAAAACGAGAGAATTCTTTTCTAAAAGGAATGGATTTGTATCGCATGAAGTAAATGGGACTCAGGATTACGGAGTAGATATTTATGCTCAATTAATAGAAGACTCTAATGTTTCAGGGGGACTAGTACCTGTTCAAATTAAAAGTGCAAAAAAAGGACAGGGCATTTGTAAAAGAAGAGGTGATTTTATTAGTCTGAAGTTCATTACAAGTAGATTAGGACACTTATGTCGACATGTGCCATATTATGGAATTATAATATTTTATGATGAAGACTCTGATACTTTATATTTTGACTATGTTTGGGAGATATACAAAAGAGTAATGGATGATAAAAAAGATGATTCATGGAAAAATAACAAATACACATACATACATTTTCCTATTGAAAATATTCTTGAGTCGAAAACGATAAAGAATATTCGAGAAATTTTTATACGGATTTATCATAATAATACAAGACTTGTAAACGACCTTGGAATTAATTACAATATACCAGTACTTGGAAAGGGTAATAGAGATGATATTCCATTCAAACAGAAATATGAAATTATTAAGCATTTAGAAGAAAAAGGAGCTGACTTATTCAATAAAAATCAATATAAAGATATTATTCTGTTGCTTGAAGAACTTTCAATAAAGGATATCTCATCAAAAGAACTTCTATTATTTTTGGCTGCGGTATCTTATACTGAAGTAGGTAAACTTTTAGATGCAGAGTTTTATTTGACCAAATGTTTTAAGAATAGAGATTTATATAACGAAGGATTATTAGAGATTCTAGAGTTACAAAAAATTAAAGTTGATTTTGCATTTGGGAAATACAATGATACAAAACTGTTAGAAAAATTATATGAATTAAAAGGCAATATAGTTAGCAAAGACAATATAGCTACCATTGACCATTTAATCAGTATGTTACAATTAGGGAATAGTATCGGGAATACAGATTTTGAGAAAAAGGACATTGAAGACATAGAAAAGGGGTTTGAAACTATTGAAAATACAACAAGTAGTGAAAAACAAAGATATTTTCAAAGAATTTTTCAATCTGAACTTCTTTTACATGCAGTAAATAGGTTGTATGCCGACTATATAAACGACAGCAAACTATATCCCTTCGGTGAAACTCAGGAACGCATTGACTTATTTCAATATATAACAGACAGATTTCAGCTTATTTTAGATATAAATAAAAATGCAATTATCTATTCAAAAAAGAATAATATTCCTTTAATTGAGGCTCATGCAAAAAACACCATAGCCAATTTATGCTTTGCAGTAAATTACTCACATTTTTTCAATCAGCAAAAACCAACTAATATAGAGTATTTAAAAAGTCAGTTTGAAGAAGCTTTGCAATATGCCCTTGATAGTCACAATTTGTTTCAAGATTCTTCAATGCTTAAAGAATCATATCTTGCAATAAGAACAGTATATGATTTATATCGGTTATCGGAAGAAGCTTTAGAAATAAAATTAGATTACATAATAAACATTGAGCAAATCAAAGAAAAGATTGAGCAGTTTTCGGATTGTGAATTTTATTCACAACATAATTCAACAGTAGACTTCTACTGTTCCACATACAGTTCTACAGAAAATACAATAGATTACTCAGATGAAGCTATTGAACAATTTTCGTTTCAGATTGTCAAATCAAAAAGATTACCTATAGAGCGCGTTGGCAATCTTAAAAACGAATTAATTAATTGTAGGAATTTTAATAAATATTGTAAGAATAAAGAACTAATGCTACTAACAGATCAAAGAACGATTAAAGATGAAAATCTTTGGGAAAATCCGACCTTGTACCAAATAATTAATTCAAAAACAGGTAGCTATATTATTGATGGAAGCAATATTCTGGATATGCTTCAAAAATTAGGGGAAATTGAACCGGCAGATATATAGGTTGTTTTTTATGTTTCTCTTAGGGAGTTAAACACAGGAAGCTAAGTTTTTAACGTTTATATTAATCGTATCTTCCCAATAAGTACCATCGCCCCATTCTAATTTTAATTTTATAGCAATCTTATCGTTATTCAAGATGCCATTGTTTAATATCTCTACATCAATTATTCTATTGATAAAATTTAATGTTGGTATTGACGAATCATTATTTGCAATTTCTGGAATTGATATTAATCGAGTGATATCAAGTTTTGCCAATTTCCCAAGTTGATTCAAATTGTTGCGAAACTTCCAATAGTAAGTAGAAAGGTTTGTTCCAATTGTTGGTACTTCCCTAATTTCGCCAAATCCCACACTAAGGCATATTCTAACCAATTGTATGGCATAATCAACTCCCTTGATTATTTTCATGGTTCTATTTTCAATAATTATTTCACCATCGATTCCAATTGCAACTCCACTAACAATACTTTGTGGAGACTTTCGAATTGACTTGTCTCTTACAATTAATGATATGATATACTTATTATTAGCTAATTCCCAAGATAAAGGTTCCTTCAGAATACGCCCATCTCCTTGACTTTCTACTACAACAAAACTACCGGAATTATTTCTAGACGTAGATTTGTCAATCATTAATTCAATAGATCCAATAATAAATTTATTTATTTCAAACTTCCAGTTATCATTTTTAGCAGAAAGCCAAACACCTTCAAATACAATATCATTATCTATAGCAACGAGAGTATATGGGTGATTGGGATGATTTGAGCCAATCTTTGTAATATTTTTATAAGCACTCTCTTCTGCTATTAACTTCCATTGCTGTAATGTAGCTGCAGAATAATTGAAAAAATCATTATCAATCAGTCTTGCGTGGTGTCTGCACATCCAAATACCATTTTCGATAGATTTCCGTTCAACAGGAGTCATGTTAGGATTGTATCTTGGACCATCTTCAGATGCCGCAAATATGTGAGCTGCTTCACCAAGGTTTGTAGATTTATCCTGAGCAACATTAGGTCCAATTGTAACCTGTGAACATCCAGAAAAAGAGCATTTCCACGCAACTCTATCTGCAAGGGTTCTTTTGGTTTTGGATGAAAAATTATCTCTCATAAAATTATACTATTGCGCAAAGTAACCTTTGAATCTTTCGTGTAAATAGTGGTAAAGCATGTTATGTATGTAATAATCGCCAAAAAATAATGACATATCCAGCCCTTCTTGTTTGAATATTTCATATTTGATTTCATTATACAAAATGTATTTTTCAAATCCCAAATAATACTTAAGTGACTCATAAGAACTAATTCCATTTTGGTAGTAAATTTCATCAGCATAATTGAGCGAAACTATTATTTCAGGTTGAACTACGGTTTTTGAATGAGACTTCAAATAATGTAAAACTATATAGTGATCTTTATGATAACTTTCTCTTTCAGAATCAGTATATATGAGATTCACTAATACTAAATCATATCCATCAAAAAAACAAATTTTGCTTTTCAACAAAGGAAACATTGCTTCCATGTAAGAATCGAGTAATATAGGTATTCTTGTGTAGAAGTATTTTAGTTTTTCGAAGGCTAACTCAGATGTATAACAATCAGAAACAAATCCAGTATTAGCATAATTTCCTTTGTCCGGATAATTTCTTTCTAAAAGAGTTACACCATTGTTTATCAAATAACAGATACAACCATAAACAACATTCATGTTTATTCTGTGATGTCCTGTTGTATAATGGAATGTATTATTATTTATTATATTGGGAAATTTAACTTCTAATCTTTCTTTGATATTTGGTAGAATGTACTGCTCTTCCTGTTGTAGGTTTATGTAATTTCCTTCTCTTTTGATAAAATCAAAAATATATTCGGTTGCAATTTCCGGGGTTTGAAATAAAACGGATTTGCCTTTAATAAACTCGATAGTTTTATGCTTTATCAGACTGATTGCATAACTCTCTGGAGAATTATGAATGACATTTTCCATGCAATTTCTGTACATCTCAGTATAAACAGAGAAATTCCGAACTTCGTCAATTGGAATCTCTTTTATGATTAGATCGTTTTTGCCATTTTTTATGTCATACAATATATATGAAATGGAATTACTTTCACATTCAAATAACGCAACACCAACCTTCCATGTATTATAATAATAGTGATTTTTGATTGAACGAAACTCATTATCAAGGAGGGTATTGTAGGTGTCTATGAATTTTTGGAGACTGACTACGTAATCTTTATCAATTGAAAATTCTGGATTTTGATATTTTGATAATCTGGATTTGAGTTCTTCATTTTCCTGGCTAATCAGTGAACTATTTACAATTAAATTACTTTGAATCTGATATAGTGACTTCCAATGTGCAATTGTTTCTTCCAAATTCTCTTTGCTCAATATCTCTGATGTTTCAAATCCGAAAGTAATTGTCTGTTGATTTGCTTTACTTAAATTGTCATTAATTATTGTTGTGCTAATGTATTTCCAGTAAGCTGTTTTCTGAATATTATCAACAGCAATTAAAAACACCAACTCAGAACTACATTTTTGAGCATAAGCAAAGAGTGAAGTTGGAAAATTAAATTTGGCTTGTCCCGTATATTTCTGCGGATAAGTTTTAATTTGTACAGTTATCTTTCCACAAATTCTACGCTCTTTCAACAACTCTATGTATCCATCTATATTTGCTGTTTTGTCATTAGTCGTAAAATGAGTCTTTATATCATCATGCCTCAAAATCTCTTTTAAACAATCAACAGATAATTCTTCTGCAATATCGTTATCAGATGTAGATATGTTTGGGGTAAATTCGGTATTCATGTTCAAAAAAGTAATAGTTAACTGATTTTGCCTTCCTGTATATTAGTTATTTTGTTGCATAGTAATTTAGTCGGAATCTTTATTGTCGGAAATATATGCGAAATTTGCAACAAAAAAGTTATTCATTTTCAACATCTATCGTCCTGAACCGACTGTTTAACTCCGTTAATCGTTTAATTAATTCAGGATATGACTTTGATTCTCCCGGAATCATATTGGTTTGCATACTTCGGTAGTCAGCCTCCCAAACAGCTGCCTGTTCCTCTGAAGGAATAAAATTCAATGTTTGCGGATGCAGGGTCTCGTAATTGAACCCTCCTAAACCAATGAATTTACGGCGGTGTTCTATAATGTCGTGATATAAAGTAGTATCGGCTAAAGCATCCGTTTCCACCTGCGAGCCCATCATTTTTTCCAAATCGTATAAATGGCGTGATCTACGATCGACATTTATCGGACCGGGTTGGTTGAGTAATTCATGTAGCAGAAAAGCTTTTTCCAAAAATGTACGTTTTTGAGCTACTGCCGATACATTAAAAGCAGTATCAGCATAAGGTGCAGTTGGGAATTGTTCGGCCACCATGGTTTTGATTGAAGTATTTACCACGGGTTCTGTCATGGAGCGTCCGCTGACTTCGATTTTTACGCTGGCAGGAAGATAGTCTACGACAGGAAACAATGGAGTAAAATTCACGTAGATACTTTCGGGATCGACAGTGCTATTTTCAGTCTCGTTTACAGTTACAGTAAACCAGTCACGTGGGATACCCATTTCGAGTAACTTATTTTCTACAATAACTTTCAAATCGGTTCTTACATATGAACATAGTTTTTTTCTGAGACCTTTTCGAATTTGTTTGTTTGTCAACTCGCCAGAAAATCCTAGAAACTCCCGATTTATTGCAATATCAATATCTTCAGAAAAACGCTGAATAGTTCCCCAACATTTGCTTAGTGAAGTACCTCCTTTAAAAGAAAGTTGATCGGCAAATGGAAGGAAAAAAAGAGCTTCGAGCACGGTGGTTACCCACCAGTCTTTTTCCACTGCTTGTACAATGTAGCCGGTTCTGACAGAAGTTTGTTCAAGAATGGTTCTTCTATCTGTATCACTTAGGCGTGTCCAGTTGATGTTCATATATTTATTAGTTTTTTAATCCATGCAGGTGCTAATTGCAAATCAGTCATAATATCTTCTCCTTTTTCTTTTGAAATCAGTTCCTCTATTTTTGATAGTTGCTCAGCTGTAACGTTACCTTCACCAATTTCTTTGAGAGCTGCCACTACAAGCATGAGTATATCGTTTTTATAGGATAGATTTTTTGCTACTGTTCGTTTAAAAACAATACCTTGCCCATTACCAACCTTTATCTTACGAGCTGCCCCATCTGTCAGAAAAACTACATTCATAGGTATTTGTGTTGAAAGACCAAGTACATTGAGCGCATAAACACCTGTAGGAACAATTCTTGCCTTATCTCTTTTGGCAATTTCCCGTGCAATAGTTTCAACGGTTGGATATAGCACACCGAGTCCCAAACGGGTATCAATTTGAGGATACAAATAAATACCCTGAGCCAGCCTGATCAACAGACCTGATTCAGCAAGTCGTTCCATAGCTTTATTCACAGCTTTTGGGAGACCAAATGAGCTAAAATCAGCTGCAAATAGGATTTTACCTCTTCGACCAGACTTAAGTTTGTTTTCTATCTCATTTACAATACTTCTCATGGTTCAATTTATTTTTATTTTGTCGCAAATATAGCAAATATTTGCGACAAAATATACCTGATTTGTTTTTATTTGAAAGGAATCCATTCTGCTTTTTTTATTCTATTGTCTGTTTGCTAATTATTAATTGATTATCAACCACACTATCCAAATACTTTTTAAACAAGATAATATTTTCCACTAAAAAGAAAGTTCAAGGATTTATAAGAAAATAATTTCTACTAATAGCCTTTTTAAAGAAAATATTTTCTACTAAACAGCAAGTAAGCAGAATATAAATGGAAATAATTGGGGCTTAGAATAAAATGGCTGCAATAACAGCCGGTTTTCGGATATTATCGCAGCCAAAAAATGAAAAAGGGAATTATTCAACCCCAGCCTAGATAAAAGTAATTTATTGCGATATTTACCGATTTTCAGAATATATCGCAATAAATTACTAATGCGAATTAAGAGTTGATTTTAAAATATTAAATGAATGAAAGCAGCAGCAATTCTTCCACAAACAAAAGTCAATAAACCTTTTGTAGAACGAACTTTACTTGCTTTTTGAATATTAGTTTTTTCTATTAACCAATTGA
>CAIWCC010000225.1 GCA_903911085.1 uncultured Bacteroidales bacterium
CTTTCTATTAATAGCATCGAAGAAGCGACATTATGGTAGTCAATGAATTAGAATTGCCAATAAGCCCCATCAGGCGACATTATTTTTATTATCTTTTTATAGGTCACCAATGAATTATAAATTGCTATTTTTTAACGCTTTATATTAAAGTGGTCCAACACGTATTCCCATTGTTTTGCATATTGTTCCGGAGTGGCAAAATGGCCCGTTTCTTTAGCAATAAAGAAAGATTTTTGAGTTGAAATGCTATTGAAAGCTGAATACATTGACGTTGGTGGGCAAGTTTCGTCGTTATAGCCAAATGAATAAAAACCAGGAACGGAAATTAAACGAGCAAAATTTACTACATCATAATAGCGTGAAGTTTCAATTTTTTCGGGGCTGGTAAACTCTTTCTTGTTAAATAGATGTGGCCACCCTCCTGCCCTACCTGATTGATACCCATTCAAGTCACAAAGTGCAGGATAAAAACATGATAATGCTTTTACGCGTTTGTCAAGTGCTGCGGTAACGATAGATAATGCTCCGCCCTGACTACCGCCCATTACCATTAGGTTTTCTCCATCATATTGAGGCAACGAACAAATAAAATCATTGGCCCGCAAACAGCCCAAATAAACGTGTTTGTAAAAATAATTATCGCGATTATCCATATTGAATGACGGATAATTATCCAATGCACCGTAACGAAGATTATCGTAAACAATGGGAGCCAGATTGACAGGAATGCCATGAATGCCTATTTGAAAAGTAATAATTCCTTTTTCAGCCAATTTGATATCGCCGTTATATGGACGAACTCCTGCACCTGGCACTTGTAAAACAGCAGGATATTTCCCCTCAACTTTGGGCACACATAAAATTCCGTAAAGTCGCATACCTATTTTACAATTTTGCAGATTTACCTGGTATACATTGACCAGTTCGGTGCATTTTTCAGGTAATAGTTCCATTTTTACATCCATCGTAATTTTAGCATTTTCGGCAATTGCTTTCGTCCAAAATTCAGAAAAATCGGTAGGCATTGTGGTGGTTGGCTTAATTTGTTCAACATTAAAAGCCGCAGTTGCCAATCCTTCATATTTTTTAGTTTCTACTTCAGCTTTTACTTTACAGCGAAGGAATCCTGCCACTTTCATTGTGCCACCTTCAATTTCCGTTTCGCCTGCTTTAAGTACAATTTCATTTTTTATGATTGGTGGCATTTTCTCTGGTCCTATTTCATATTGAACTTTTACTCCACTCAAAACTTTGCCATCTTGTACCACCGAAATTTTAAACTTTACCTTTTCGTTGATTTGATACACCCAATCGGCATGATCTGTTGCCACAAGAACTTTCACGACTGGCTCGGCTGCATTTATTGTAATATAAACACAGCATAAAAAACTTAGAATAAATAATCTTTGAAGTGACTTCATGATATTGAATTTTTATTATTTTACAACTTTGATAGTTCCTAGTGAATATGCACCATTAAATTTCCGTTCATTAATATATAACCGCATTGGCCACGAATAACCTGTTGGGTCTTTTACTATTAAATCAAGCCCATATACTCCTGAGGCAATATTTAGTGGCAAAACAAAGTAATCTTCAACTGTTTGAGGTTTATCTATTTTTGACAAATAGCTGTATGTGGGCAACAAACTTTTCAAATCCAGAGTAGAAATGGATTCAAAAATAGTACTATTTGTTGGAATATCATACAATCTGAAAATAACATTCCAACTTTTATAGGTAGGTGCCACGCCAATATTTGACCAAACGGTTTTAAGTACATTCGTTTTTCCAATAACCAAACTATCAGCACAGTCGAACGACCGCAACACATAATGATAACCTGCTACTTTAGCACATTGATACATGGCGGTTTTAGCACTGATTGATAAAGTATTCCAATCGCCAATATTCCCATTAGAAATAGCCGAAGCATGATAATCGAGCACTTGGCCAGGACAATCGGTATTGGTTACGCCTGTGCCTCCATATCCTTCAATAACTACAGGAGCAATTTTCCATCTATCAACGGTTACCGACCACGCCGCACCGTTTTTCAAACTATGAAAACCTGAATTTCCCCACGAATCGCGTCGCCATCCAATCGGATATTTTAACCCAGTTATTCCCATGGCATAAGTCATTCCTTCAGTTCCGTCGGACATCATTAGTAGCTGCTTGTTGGGAAATGCCTTTACATAAGCATCAATAATGCGTTTTTTTGACTCCAATGTTATGGGTTGAAGTGGCGAAGGAGGCGTTTCGAACCCAGACATGTGCCACTCGCCCCAGTTACCATAACTTCGGATATCAATATAACCAATACGTGGGTCATTGTTGAATTTTCGTCCTAATGCTGCCAATAAGGAATCAATTCGTTCTAGAAAATAGGCATTGTTCCAGTCGGGAACAACACAGTTTTTATTCGTACTTGTCCACGCAGTTATTTTGGAATTGATATAGGCAGGATACGATCGGCCATTATCCTGAAAAACAGACATTATTCCAAATCCAAGAATACCTGGACCATCAGCATCTGTTTTAGCCGCTTGTGCATCATTTTCGAGCTGTGAGAAATTATAAACTCCTTCTGCACCTTCAAGGTCCGTCCATTTAACACGGGAATATCTATCAATGGAAGGTGTTGGCACAATTTCTTGCCACAACCAATGGTAATAACCAGCTCCTGGATTTACAAAAAAGGTATCTAAAGGAATGAATGTTCTTTTTACTGATGTGGTAATTAATGGCTGAATAATTTGTGGGTCCTTACACATTATCAAAAAATGCAAAGCTAAAACCGACAGCATAATCTTTATGATTCTCATTTACTTTATCAGATTAAAATAAGGCAATCTATCCAAAGGCACCATAATCTGATAAGTTTTACCACCTTTATAGGTCTTTCCATCATCCGACAGCCATTTACCATTTGGTAAAACTACTGAACGTGTGTTTTTGTCTTTTTCAAGCATAGGTGCAATGATCAGATTTCTGCCCAACATATACTGGTCTGTTATATTTTCATATCCCTGATTTGGATAAAGCAGTTCTAATGAATTCATGATAGCTTCACCTGTTTTTGCAGAATTTTCGACTAATTTTAAAATCTCAGGAGTGAATTTCATGCGTAAATCTACTACCTTTTTAACTGCACTAAAATGAACACTATCCAACACTCGCCAAGGTGCTGCCGAAAATTGCATCATTGGCATCAACGCATGACATTGAGCAGAACGAACGATTAAATCTTGGTCTATTTTAGCATTATCAAGAAATGACACAAAATCACCTCCACCAATTAAATCGGGACAAGAAAACGTGTAACCTGATAAATTTTCTATAATCATATTTGGAATTAGACATCGCAAATCTGCCCAATTGTGTTTTTTATCGCGTAAACGCTGAGCCAATGGTTGTCCACCCATTTTCCAACATGCACGATATTCGTTGAGTGGATATTTAAGACCAAATTCGGCAAAAAGGCGGGCATGTTCGTTAGGCGTAACATCTTTCATACTTACAGCATTTTCGTCAACCGGATAATACTTGAAATCACCTGCATCGAACTTAAAACCATCCACACCGCAATCTTTAACCAACCTATTTAGTTGATCATCAAACCATTTCACAGCAGCAGGATTAGTAAAATCAAGCACATGTGAAAAGCCATTCCACCAGTTAATAAGTGCCGGTTGCTTGGCGCACGCATAATCTCCTCCGGGCTGGTTACGTTGCATCAAAAAACCTTTATTCTTGCTTATTTCTTTGCAAATTTGATATTGATCGGGACTAACGAAAGGACAAATCCAGAGCATTACTTTGAAACCCATAGCATGCAACTTGTCAATCATTGCTTTTGGATTTGAAAAACGACCGGGATGAAAATTCCATACTCCGTATGCTTCCTGCCAGGTATCATCAATCATTAGAACACCTGGAGGAAAACCATTCGAAATAATATTTTGGGCATATTTCAAGATATCTACCTGATTCTGATTATACATCAATTCAATCCAAGTATTGTATTGAGGTGCAGCAAATAATAATTTGTCTGGGGCTTTTCCAGATGCAGGAAAAAAATTGCTTGATACATATTCACGAGCTTCCAAAAGAGATTTACCTGATTTACCTGATTCAATTTTTCCAACTATATTGCTGATAATAATCTTATTATCAAAAAGTACAAATTTGAATGGTTCTTCACTCCAAACATATTGACCTTTGTTGGTGAGTAACAAAGGCTGAACCTGATTGCCAAAATTATCGCCGTATAACTCGTATGTTTTACCAAAAACAACAGGCATATTGCAACCTTCGTTTACAATTCCAGACCAAACCTTCTCCCCTTTTTCGAGTGGAATTTCTATCGTTTTATTTTGTCCACACACCGCTATTGCTAATAACAGATATGCATTTAAAATCAATTTTCTCATCTTCTTAACAATTAAATCACAATACGTATTATATTAACTAACAAACCTTATCTAATTTGATTTTCTTAAATTCATTGTTTAAAAGGTGGTGCCAATTCCTGGCGTGGAGTTCCTCCTCCTCCAATCGAATTTACCGAATTATTATTTACAATATTCAAAGTTTTGTAAATTTTTACAATATCACGTCCCCAAGGTGAAGAAGTTGACTGACTCATACTTACAACAAAATCATATCCCCAACTTTTTTTGAATTCATCTCTAAATCGGCCATTTGGACCCCATTCTGTTTCAATAGCGAATACATCCCAACCAGTATCGTCAACTACATAACCACCATAATCTTGTAAAGCTTGTGCTAACATTTTAGCGGGCTGAGTTTCTAATCCCAACGATTCGATGGTTACAGTAGCCGGTATTGCCATTAACGCACCCATACGGCATTCAGGAACAGGAGCTGTTGTACGATTTACGCCATAACTTGTAGGAGCAGCAGCATCAGCTGCTAATGCCGGCCATCTGAATCCATTATTTACACCATCATAGTAAAGATTTTTTTTACCACAAAGATTCATTTTAATAGCATGGCGAATAGGCCCTGATGTACGTAAAAGCTCGTGATTACGAATTGAACCTCCCAAAACTGAAAGTCTTGAACCTCCATGCGATCCATAATAACCTTGTCCATACAAATCCTGATTATCCGCATACACATAACCAGTTGTGGCATCACTACCGTTGGAACAATGAGCAAAGGGTTGCGATTGCCAAATCGTTTTTTTATCTTTGAGTAATACTGCTATACCAGCATTTGGTTTTCCTCCATCCCAGGTAGTAGGACTCACAACAAAGCTTTGCGGAATTGGCATGTTTGCCTGCAAATTAAGCGGTTGGTCGGGAGTACATCTATCACCAGTCCCCCAACGAACGCTGCACCAGTATATTTTCATAGTTGGTTCATCGGGTGTCATTATTATATAATCCTCATCCAACGTAAGCATACCACTAGTTGGCATTTCCAGTTTGGCTGGCACATATTGTGCATTACTTCCTATAGGCATATTCCAGATAGAGTTTTGAGCAAAAGGCCATAAATATGGGTCGCGTGAGTCTGTTTTATATTGATTTTTAATCAATATATTTTTTTGTCCTTTTACACCTGTACCATCCATGGCAGCAGCACGAACTGTTACCAAACCATCGCCACTGGCAGTGAGTAAACCATCTGTATTGATAGTGGCAGCTCCTTGTGTGTTATTCACCGTCCAAAGTACAGTTTGTATGGCTGCATCCGCTGGTTCAACCTGAGCTGCCATTTGAAGTGTACCTCCTTTTGTTACAATAGAATCGGAAGTACTCTTTATTGATATAGCAGTAACTAATTTTGCTTCGGTTACACACGCAACCAAACCAATAAGCATCAACGATAGTACTGAAAGTTGAAATCGCATAATAAGTTTATTTAATGATGTTTTTTATTCTAGTTTTAATGTCAAATACATCGTCGAGATTCAAATTTACTGGTGAAGTTCCAGTCATTGTTAACTCACCCGAAAGTGATTTTGCTACAGATTTAATGGTGGAGTCGTCGCACGAATAAGCATTAATAATGGTACTTACGCGTTCAAAATACTCGTTGGCATGATATGGTGATCCTAGCGAAATGACTATCACTTTTTCCTTATTAGTTGAATTAATACACCAAACTGTTTGCGCCTGATTGTCCCAAAACTGTAGCGGACCTGGAGGAAAATGGAAGTAACGGTTGGCTACAAATATGACTTTATCGTATTTATTTGTCAACTCGTCCGACCAAAATCCACTTTCGTATAAAATATCCCTTTGAAAATCAACATTAAATCCCTTTGAAATAAGCTCTTGTTGCAATTTGATAATTTGTTGAGTTGGATAATCGCCTCGTTTTGAAGGTGCAACCAAACTAACCATGAGTATTTTCTCTTTCTTATTAGGTTTTAATGGTAGTAGTTTTTTCACATCACGTACTAATGTGATGGATTTATCGGCCACTTCCTGTGCTACTTTATCGTATTTCGAAATTTCATCAACTGAGATTGATTTTATCAATTCACGGTCTTTTTTCAATAATCCAAATCGTTCTTTCATTGCCCACACGCGCTTTACTGCATCGTTTAGACGGCTCATGGGTATTTCACCCCGTTTGATTCGCACTTCCACCGAATCCATAAATTCGTACGAAGGCCACAACATCATATCTACACCCGCTTCGAAACTTTTTATTTCACTTTCCAGGTTTGATGTGTAATATCCTCGGAAACCAGCCATTACAAGTGCATCGGAAACAATTACACCTTTAAATCCTAGTTTTCCTTTTAATAAAACCGTTAGTAAATCTTTCGATAAAGTTGCAGGAGGATAAAATCCGTTGATTTTTGTTTTCTGATACGCAGGTAATGAAATATGTCCAGGCATTATGCATGCAACTCCATTCTGAATCAACTCACTATATACTTTACCATAAGTTTTATCCCAATCGGCTTTCGACAGTGAATTACAACTTGTAAGCAAATGCTGATCGCGGTAATCCACTCCATCACCCGGAAAATGTTTGATTGTAGCAGCAACTCCATTACTCTGAAGTCCATTAATTTGCTGTTTCAACAAACGTATGGCCTTATCGGGATTATCGGAAATTGAACGTGTATTTACAATCGGATTAAATGGGTTTAAATTTAAATCGCAAACAGGATGCAACACCCAGTTTACACCTACCGAACGAGCCTCCATAGCTACGCCTTCGCCATATTGATAAGCCAATTGTTCGTTATTTGTTGCGCCAATTGACATTTCACGCGGAAAGGCAGTCATGCCGGGCAATCCAAGTCCTGTTTCATAATCTTCCTGCATTATCAGTGGAAGTCGGCTTGCAAGTTGGTATTCCACAACAGCTTTACGTAAATATTCGGTTTTAGCTTCGCTTTTTACACCATCAAAAAGCTTATAGCCCATAAAAAATGCACCCACAGGATAATTTTTGAAAAATCCGTCGAGTGTTCCACCGCCAAGCATCAATTCAGTTTTTCGGTCGGGAAGCATCACCATAGTTTGTCCAATTTTTTCACGAATTGATAAGCTTTTCCAAGTTGTATCTTTGGGTGTAAATTGCCTTCCAGATACTTCTGCTGTTTTAAATGCAACCAAAGTATTCAGAAAAATAACACTTACAAATATTATAAAAGCTAATCGTTTCATTTTCAAATTGTATTTTCAAAAATTATTATTTAAACGAAGGAGCCAAAGGTGCACGCCGTTTTCCACCACCACCAACATTATCTGCCGAGTTATTATCCACTATATGCAAAGCGCTATAAATCTTTTGAATATCTCTTGACCAAGGAGTAGATTCTTTATATACAATAAAATCAAAACCCCAATTCTTTTTAAATTCTTCGGTAAATCTGCCGGTTGGCGACCATTCCGTTTCTATTGCAAAAACATCCCAACCAGTATCGTCCACCACATAAGCCCCAAAATCCTGAAGAGCTTGAGCCAAAATCAGTCCGGGAACAGTTTCAAATTCCATTTTATTGAGCTTAACTTTTGCCGGTATTGCCATTAAAGCTCCCATGCGACATTCTTTTGCAGCGGGTGATTTACGAAGTGTGCCATATTTTTTTCCAGCATAATTATCGGACGAGATTGCAGGCCAACGAAAACCTTTGGTTTCAGTATCGTAATACATATTTTTTGCACCACAAATATTTATTTTCAAAGCGTGTCGTATCGGTCCTGAAGTGGGAGTCAGTTCATGATTTCGCAAAGTTCCACCAATTGCCGAAAGTTTTGAACCGCCATGAGCACCATACATACCATCGCCATATATGTCGTTTTCGTATTTAAACATTTTCAACACGGTTGCATATCCATTTTCAGGACAATAGGAATAAGGTTGACCCTGTACAATGGTCTTTTTATCGGGCATTAAAATGGCAATTCCTGAATTTGGCACTATTCCGTCCCATGTTTTGGGGCTAACCACAAAAGTGACAGGAATAGGGTATTTACCAATCAATTTCCCAGTTTTCGTACAACGATCTTTTGTTCTGTCCCATTGAGCATTATTCTGATACACTTCCAACAATGGAGCATCAGGTGTCATCACAATTAAATCTTCATCTACAGTAATGATTCCTTCTACAGGCTTTTCCAATTTAGCATCTACATATTTTGCGTTATTTCCAATGGGCGTATTCCATATTGAATTTACTGAAAAAGGCCAGAGCAAAGGATCTCTTGTTTCTGAAACCACTTGAGTTTGTGCAAACACAACTGTTACATTTGTAAAATAAGTAGAAATAACAAACAATATCAAGAGTAAGGCTTTTCGCATTAAGAAATGAAGTTAAAATACAGTGGTTAAATATTGATTGAAAAAGCGAAATTGAATTTTTACTCGCAAAGTCACTAATTTAGCTAAGTAAGTATTTGAACTTAAACACAAGCAACTTTGCGAGAAATGATGGTTATAAAATTACTTTATGAACCATAATGCCTTTGGTTGACAGTAAGCGAACCAAATAAATCCCTTTTTTAAGATTTATAACTTCACCTGCTTCAACTTTTGTAGAAACAACAAGCTGTCCAACCATCGAAATAACCTGAACATTGCCATTTTCTGTAAGTTTAATACCACCAGCTGTAGGTAATACAAAGTTTACATTACTAATTATCGGATTATTGAATCCTGTTGGTGGAGTTACAATACTAACTGAACCTTCTTCGAAAGCACCCACCGAACGAAATGTGCCAAACGCACGACCCGATATATCTTTTGTATTAGCAGAAATGGCGGCAGCCACTGTATCATTCAGATTTGCAGCCACACCTTTACCAATTAAAAATGAACCTGTTTGAAGACTCCAATTGGCTTTTTGATAAGAATCGTCACTTAATACTCCAGCTGTTGTAGTAGGATTTACAAACAAAGCCTTATCATTTGCTCCTATTTCAAAGGTTACATTTCCAGCAATTCGTTTTGGGGCAGCTGGATTGTTATAATATGACTTTCCTGTTGCATAGTTATTGAAAATATTGCCTAAAATTGAATTTGAGCTTGCAAGTTCCACTGTTGTAGGATCTACTGTTGAACCATTCAAATATTTAACGTTTTTATAATAAACGTTATTGATAATATTGGAATAATAAGTTGCACCAGCATTAATCAACATTAAATTAGCACCCAAATTACTAATTTTGTTATTAGCTATAGTATTGTTAATTATATAAACTGTTGATGGTCCTGTGCCGTTATTAAATCCTGTTCCAAACAGACCACCATTGGTTGTTGCTGGCGAAGTAGCAGATTTAATATATGAACATTCATTATTGTAAATCAAATTATTAACTATCAAAGAAGGTGTACCTTTTGCTGGATCGTGAAGGTTTATATACATCAATAAACCTCTTTGGCGACCAGCAAGTGAAGTAAGTGTAGAGTTGCTAAAATCTGCAATTGTTTTATTATTTCGAATCACACAACTTACAATACCGGGAGTTATGTCTGTCAATTTTTGTTGATGTAAAAGTTCAATAAGCGGTGAAAATTGAATATCTGTAGTGCCAGAAAACACACCTGAAACAGTATTATTTTGAACTAAACAGTACTCCATGCGTCCTTTATTCCAAACAAATGGGCGAAGTGATGCATTATTTGTTTTCAAGAATGCATCTTTGATTGTACAATTCTTAAATGCTGTATTTGGACCTATAACAAATAACTGTACTTCGGTTGCTAAAGTTGAGAAATCGTAATTAGTAGGCATCCAAAATTCTAAACCATCTACAATACGGGCATTTGTTTGCCCACCACACACAAAAGCGCGAGCTCCGTTAGATAATTCGAAAAGAAAACGTGTAGGATACTTAAATTCCCAAGGCTCAATAATGCCATTGGCGTCAGCATCGATTAACTGACGTTGAGAAAGTTCTGTTTCATTGCCTTTAAAACCGCCAAACACATTTAAATCAGCAATGCTTAGCGCTTCCTTTCCTTGACCTGCTTCGGTAGATGTTCTTGTGTATGAATTATAACCAGACAGGCCATCGGCATCGCCCTGAATCCAAATATTGTCACCTGCTGCAGCCCGTACTTTGGCTGTATCAAGGCTTAAAACTGCTGTAGCCCATGATAAGCCATTATTGTTATTACTACCGTTGTAACTGCAATAAACAGTTTTAGCATTTGTAACCAAAGCAAATGCAGAGAAAAACAGCGTTGCTGCTAAAAGTCTTTTTGTTTTCATTTTGTTATCATTTTGTGTTAGACATATATATTTTTTTTCGTTTCGAGTTTTGCGTTTCGTGTTTCGTGTTTTGTGTTTCGTGTTTTGTGTTTCGTGTTTTGCGTTTCGTGTTTACTTGTCAACTATCAATTATTAATTGTTAATTATTAATTATTAATTATTAATTATCAATTACCTAAAGTTTGATCAAATAATCCCTTGGCTCATTAATACCATCACGCATTCTGTTTCTAAAAATCAAATTTGATTTCACATGATAAATGGTATCGTTTCCAATTTTTTTATAATTATAATTCAAATTGAAATCACGTGTTTTTTTATCGTAGGTATTTGTGCTTTCAGCTTTTACAGTAACCTGTCCAGCAATGGATTGATATGAGATACCATTGCCATCAACTGTAAGATTAAATTTCATTCCCGAAGTGGAGTTGGCAGCTATTGCTGAAGAAACTTCTACGGTAAAAGGTCCCTTTGTCAACAAACGCCAAGTACTATTATCACTTTCGTTTGCAAAGTTTTCAACTATAACAGATCCAAAGTTCGCTCCGTTGATTTCTTTCTGAATGCTGTTCTTGTATAAATAATAACCATCCACACTGGTAATATATTTAATATTTATTGTTACCGAATCGTTCATTTTATTAATCGAATCCAATGAAGTACCAACAATTTTTACTGGTATAGTGAATTTTCCCTTCAGAGCATTGGCATTGTTTAGAAATTTAGTTGAATCGAGCTCCACGCTGAAATATCCAATAAATGAACCCTTAGGAATGATAGCTTGCGCTGTTCCTGCCGTACCCACCAAGGAACTAAAATTATAATAATCGTTTGGTAAAGCCACGTGCGATGTATCTCCAACTAGAAAACCCAAAGTTCCTAGCTTAAAATCTACTGTACGGTCGGCATTGTTGTTCAATTCGCCCGCCATGGCAGCACCAATTTTAAAACGTAGACCTTCGCCAACAACCACTGTGCGTGTATAATCCTTTAAAGAAGCAAAGTAAGCCATATTTTTTGGTAGTTTGGCATCTAAATAATTATCGTCGTAAGCACAACTTGATGCAGTTAAGGCTATTACGACAAGTATTATAAGCAATTTATTGAGTTTCATAATTTTAATATTTACTGTTTTATTATTTACTATTTACTGTTGAAAACCAAGCCATTAATACCCTACATTATTCATCAAATTACTTGCTTTCAGGGTTTCACCATAAGGTATTGGTAAATAAGGCGATACAAAAGTCCGTACTTCAATCGGGTCGGTGGAATAAATGCCATAAACAGAGTAATTGAGTGTTGATAAATCACTTGCACCTTTACACCAGCGGCGTAAATCCCAGAAGCGGTGATCTTCGAAACACAATTCCAACCTTCGTTCATTCTTTACAAAATCAAGAAAAGTTGTATTTGTTACTTTGTTACCAATAATGTAGTATTTGTCCTTAGTACTTGGCCCGCTACCAAAAGCCCTTTCGCGGATATACCGCATAATTACTTTGGGTGTATAACCGTAATCAGTACTGTTCATATCTCCAGTTGCCATAAATACTGCTTCTGCAAAATTAAGGTATAATTCAGCTTTTCCTAGTAAAATGGGAGACATGGTAGTGGTTACTGAAGGTGTGGTGAATCGTACATCTGTATCGAGCAATTTTTGCAAATAATAACCTGTGCGCGTGTTATTTGGTTGAGCGCTTGATGGTGCATCTGTTCCACCAGCAGCAGTAGCAATAGTAATACCTGCAAAAGTTTCTCCATTTCTAACGATGAAATTATCCAATCGTGGATCACGATTCAAATGCGGATTGAGCGGATCGAGTGTTACAGTTGATGCTTCACTTGCCGGATATCCATCACTCTTAGGAAAAGCATTTATCAAATTCAGTGTAGGATTGTAAGTTCCATTTCCTTGAAGTCGCGCCGGAAAGTTTTCTTTTTCAAGTGTACTTACAGTTACATTGATAGGTCCACGAAAAAATATATCTTTATTGGTATAATTTCCGTTATTCAGATTGTTTTTGTTGAAATAATTGGCATAAGTCAATAGAGCAACACTTCCACCCGAAAGTTGAATGGCTTCTTGAGCAGCCTTAGCGGCTTTCTTCCATAACTCAACATCTTTGTCTAAATTAAATGCGGGACTTGCTGCATAAAGTAATGCTTTTGCTTTCAATGCTTTGGACGCAATACCAGAGGCGTGACCAGCATCTGTTTCTAAACCATCTGCCATAGTACCACCCGATGAACTTGGTTTTGAATAATCAAGCGGAAGATATTTAAAGGCACTATCGCAATCGGATACAATTTGTTGCACACATTCGGCATAAGTGTTACGATTTACATTCAAGTCTTCACCTTCATTATAAAAGGTTTTCCGAATGGGAAATCCATAAACTTTACCATCGGCAGCCACACCACCATATTTTTGTAACAGATCGAATTCGTACCAAGCACGCAAAAAGTAACCTTCGCCAAGTGTATAGTAGAATATGCGTAGATTGGTTGTTTTATCATCATTAAACTTCACAGGTGTTGGAATCGTTTTGCTATAATCGAGCACATTGTGTTCCATATACCAGTTTACGTAATTGATATAGGTATAATCGTTTGCCCAAGTATCTCCAAGTGGATTACTTTGTTTATAAATTCCACCTTTTGCTGCTTTTGAACTTATGGAGTTCACGTTGTTTGCCATCAAATTATCGGTAGTGGCTTCGTAAGTCAAATTAGCACGAGTTGGAATGCCCAAATATGCGCGATACAAAACACCCAAAAAGTAATCTTTCGATTTCATTAAATCCTCCTGACCTACGAAATTATCTTTGGTAGGTTCCATAAAATCGGAACATGAACTAGCAATCACAAGCATTATTATGATTGGCAGATATTTTATCATATTTATTTTCATTTTTTTCATATTTTTTTTCTTGTTTATTAGAATGACATTGATAAACCTAGGGCATAAGTGCTGAATAATGGATAGCTATTTATACCAGCGTCAAATGATTCTGGGTCAAGATCTTTGATTTTTGAACTGGTAAATAAATCTGTACCGTAAACCGAAATTTTCAAATCACTCATTTTAATGGCTTTTACCCATGATTTAGGAAATGAGTAAGACAACGAAAGATTTTTCAATTTCAAAAAACTGGCATCGGCTGTCCAATAATCCGAACCAGTCTGATAATCGTTTGTACCAGCACCTGCGGTTAACATAGGGTGTACATTTCCATTTGGCAAACCATTAACTACTGTTGTTGAGTATTTTCGGGTTGAATAATTCTGGAAATAGCTGCTCAGATAAGGTTTATAATCACTATAACCTAACACCATGGCATACACTTCGAATCCTTTATAAGCTAATTTTAGATTTCCACCATACATAACCCGTGGTGCTGAATTTCCAATCACAATGCGGTCATATTGGTCAATAACTTTGTCACCGTTTTTGTCTTCGTAAATAATATTGCCTACTTTCAGGTCTTTCGAGTCCATAAAACTTGGCTTAGCCATTGTTCCAGCCAACACATTGTTGATGTCCTCTTGTGTGTAAAAACCAATAGCATGATACCCGCGTATATCATCAGTTGCATCACCTAGAGTTGAATAATTTGGATCTGGAAGTTCGTCTACGGCAAGTTTCTGCGTTTTACCGTAAGTGATATTTGCGCTAACGCTGTAGCTGAAGTCCTCTACTTTTCCACTGTATGTAACTTGTGCCTCGTAACCTTTCAATCCTGTTTGTAAGTAATTACTTTCCGAAATAAAGTTAGAACCGCCACTGATAGCAGGCAATACATTAGCAAGTTTCGAAATCTGGTCATAATTCAGGTAATCGAAATACGACACTTTAAAATTAAGCGATTTAAAAAGAGTGGCTTCTAAGCTCAAATCAATTTCACGCATTTTAGGCCAGTCGAGTACTGTGCTACCAGGACGAACAACATTGGTGGTAGTTCCTGCCGAAGCAGTGTTGAATACAAAAATATTGGGAGCCCATTTGTTGTAATACCATGTTTGTCGCCAAAGGTTCGGAGTTAAATTATCGTCACCCATAATTCCCCAAGAGGCATTTAATTTCAAAAAATTCACAGTTTTGTTGTTTTTAAGAAATGCCTCGTTAGAAATTGTCCAACCTGCACCAATAGCGGGAAAAGTTTTAAATCGTTTATCGGGTGCCATAATTTGCGAACCACAATAATTTGCTACCCCTTCGAGTGAATATTTACCAGCAAAAGTATAATTCACCCGCAAGCCTAAGTTTTGACGTTTGTAATCATATAATTCAGCTGCAGTTTTTAATTGAGAAATAAAGTAAAACAAATCAGCCGAAACAGCATGTTTTCCAAAAGTTCTGTCGTAGTTTATAGTATTTGCAAATGACCATCTTTGCTGATAAGCATTAGCTCCCATGCTTTGAGAAGTGGCCTTTTTTTCAACTTGAGAATAGGGCGTTTTTATTGCTGTCACATTTCCATCAAAATCGAACGATTGTGCTTCATAAATTCCAACAGTATTCACTTTGTTGAGGTTTTGAAGGTGGTAGATATCAAAATTAAAGCTTGGATTCCATGAAAGTCCTTTTAAAAGACCACTTAAATTGACATTCAAAGCAATGTCGGCTTGAATACGCAGTGTTGTTTCGCGTTGATATCCACTCAAAGCCTGACCGCCATAAGGATTGTCCAATAATGTTTTTGTACCTCCAATGGTATCAGTACCTGGTTTTAGAAAAATAGGATATGCATTTGGATAACGACTCGACAAAGTGCTGAAATTAAAATTTCCAGGATATTGCTTTTCGTCTAAAAAGGTTGCCAGGTTTGCCTGCAATTTAACATCTTTAGAGAACTGGGAATTTACATTCCCCTGCAAATTAAATGTCTGATTTTTACGTTTATTATCACCATAAGCTTCATAGTTTCCTTCGTTTTTATAGCTACCATGCACATAATAGTTTGTTTTATCATTACCGCCAGCATATTCAGTAACTACACGTGTATAATCCATATAATCTCGTAAAAACTGACCATAATAATCAACGTCCGGAAATTGAAGTGGGGAAGTTTTATATTGATAGGCATCTAATTGATCCTGTGTATACTCGCCCTTATTTGTAGGTAGAACTCCATTATTGTCATTCATCAATGCCTTGTTGTAATTGGTAGCATAGTCAAACGAATTCATATAATTTGGCAATGCTGTGGCTTGCTTTAACCCCTTCTGAACAGAGGCTGTAAATTTGGGTTTTCCCTGAGAGCCACGTTTTGTAGTTACCATGATAATTCCATTACAGGTACGACCCCCATATAATGCTTTGGAAACAGGGTCTTTGAGTATACGCACTTCGGCTATTTGTCCTTGATCGTATGCAGTCATTGCGCGCTCAACACCATCCACCAAGGTAATATAACCGCCCGAATTTCCACGAATATATAAATCGTAATTACTTTCGCCTGGATTGCCATTATTTTGTAACATAAACAACCCAGGAAGTTTACCTGCTAATGCTTCCAATGCAGTGCTTACAGGTACATTGTTTAATTCATCGCCCTTTACGGCATCTGTATTTCCTACAAATCGGTTATAGTCTTGTTTACCGAAAAGCACATTGATTTTTTGAGATTTCGAAACCATAACCGTATCGGGTTTATTTTGTGCACCCAATTCGGATGCAAATAAACCACCAACCAAAGTCAGAGCAATTAATATCTTTTTTGCTGAATATTTCATAGATTCTTTTGTCTTTTTTCTTGTATCTTGATTCTTTTTTCTTGTATCTTGATTCACAATTACCATCCTGGGTTTTGATTGAAATTTGGTCCTAATTCAACATCGGTGCGAGGAATTGGAAACAAATAGTGCCTTTCCTGCCATTTCAGTTGTAAGTTTTCGGGACAAGTAACGATGGTGTATTGAAATGACGTTGCACCCGTTTTTTTGATATACATCCCTTTCTGAACCAATACTTCAGGGTTTAGCATAATTCTCCAGCGACGTAGGTCGTAGAAACGTTTTTCTTCGAAAGCTGTTTCTATGCGGATTTCATTTCGGATTTTTTGTTCAAATTCAATCTGATTACCTGTAAGCAACCATGCCTTACTTCCATCGTATGCAGGCATTCCTGCACGAAGCCTAACTTTATTTACCGCTTGAGCTGAAGTAAGTGTAAAACCGGGAATTCCTTGTGGAGCAGCATTTGGACCCCAAGCACGGTTAGCTGCTTCGGCGTAATACAAATACAAATCGGCCAAACGAATAATATTCCAAATCATTGTTACTGATTTTGACGAAGAGGAAATATTAAAAACCGGATCGCAAAGTTTTGCATTATAATAACCTGTGTATGTATAGCCGTTCAATGCTACTTTTTGCTCAGTTACTTTCAGTTCTTTGGCAACACTATTGTCAGAGGCTTCATTCCAAATTTGAACCGTACGTGATAAGTTTGCCACCAAACTGTTTGTAGCACCATTGTACATAACAGTTTGGTAAAAACGAGGATCACGCCCAGTATAAGGGTCTGACAGGTATTTAGATGAAGTTGGATCGATAGGTGAACCATCGGCCCAACCGTAACTTTGTGCTAGATTTTCGGTTACCGACTCGCCACCATTCCATGAGCCACCTAACATATCAGATTGAATACCAACCCATACTGGAGTCCAAGTTACACTCATAGCTGCTTGAATACGACCAAATAATATTTCTTTATATGAACTTTGTTTTGGTCCTATAAAAAGGTTGTGAAATTCGGAAAATGGAGCAAGTGCATAGTATCCTGAAGCTTCGGCTGTTTGAATGGCTTTACCAGCTTCGATTGCAGCGGTTGTCCACAATGCTTGATCATTTGTAGGGTTAGAAAATGGACTGGCAGCCCACAACAATGCTTTTGCTTTATATGCCAATGCACCCATTTTCGATGGTCGACCCCAATTATTATCGGCAACAGTAAGCAACAAATGTTGTGAAGCTAAATCGAATGTTTCGGCAATTTTTTGAGCTGTTTCGGTGTACGATAATCGTGGTAAATCCATGTTTGCATCTGCTTCCAACGGCTTTTCTAAAAACGGCATCCCACCCCATCCTTGTAATAATTGGAAATAAAAATGACCCTTCAAAAAATAGGCATTTCCTAGAATTAAATCTTTTTGCTCGGGAGTAGCATTGGTAATGCGGTTGATATTTGCTATTGACATATTGCAAATACGAATTGCTCGCCAACAATCTCTAAAACGTTGTTCTGATCCTTCATGAAAATATGTTCCATCATAAAGCGCTCCATAAAAATTACCCCAACGATAAGGTTGTTTTGGGTGCCAATTACTACCTTGATTTGGAATACAATTATCGGCAATAGATTCACGTAATCCATACATGCGTTTTCCGTTAAATCCACTAACTGATTTATTGTTGAAAACATCATTATCATCAAAGTAAGTGTATGGAGCAAAAACCTGATCGATAAATTGTTGACTCTTTGTATAATCAGAAAATACCTGTTCTTCGTTAAATGCAACCGAATCGGGCGTTTGATTTAGATAATCGACGCATGAAACGAGCGATAAAACTGTAAAAATTACGATTATAAATCTTAATACTTTGTTTTTCATTTTGTTATGTGTTTTTTTTAGTATTAAAAGTTTAGTTTAACTGACAAAGTAAATCTGCGTGGAAGTGGATAGAACTGAAATGAACCACTGAAGTCGCCACCATAATAGTCTACAGATCCTTCGTTTTCGGGGTCACCAAGTTTATAACCCGGTGCAATGGTCAACAAATTTGAACCTTGAAGTGCCAGGCGAGCTGAATTTAATCCCAACGATTTAAGCATTCTTCCACGCAATGTATAACCCAGTTCCATTGATTTAAGTTTCAAATAACTCGCATCTACAATCCCATTGCTTGTTGCATTGGAAGCGCCCCAGTTTGCATATTTTGCATCTCTGTTTTCGGGCGACCATACATCGGTTTGTCCTTTGAGTAATATGTAAAAATCTCCAGGATCGTACGTCCACATTGGTGTCGTATAATTGCCAAATGATTTACTTACCTGACTTACCCCTTGTAACATAAAGTTAAAATCGAAGTTTTTATATTCTAAACCGGCAGAAAAACTGTAAGATTTGTTTGGGCGGTTAGTATATGCCGTTGCCACAGCATCTTTACCAGTAGTAGCATCACCATTAAAATCTAACACTTTATCGCCTCCAATTATGAGATTGTTTTGACTTAAGGAATAATTTAATATTTCATCCATATTCTGATAATAACCAATATTTTTACTACTATATGTTGCTCCAATTGGTTTACCTTCCGATTTCAAATAATCGAGTGTAAAAGCAGGATCATCCATCGAAGTGATACGGTTTTCGTTAAAGTTGTAGTTGGCTTTCAACCAATAGTTAAATGCTCCCACATGATTATTATAGCCCACCTCCAATTCATATCCATGTTTCTTGGTTGATCCTACATTCATTTTATTCATCGATTGACCAAAAATATCCGACACCGATCGTCTTGTCATCAAAATCCCATCGCGGTTTTCGTCAAACAAATCAATACTTCCTGTTAATGTGTTATTAAATAAGCCAATATCCAAGCCTAAAGATCTCTTTATCGAACGTTCCCAGCGTGCATTCACATTGGGCGCACTACCTTCTTTCAATGAATAAGTATTTGTTCTGGATTCGGCTGTTCCTATTGCATACGAACTCCAGTTTGTATATTCCGACAAATAAAGGAATCCATCTGTACCATCATAACCACCTTCACCATAAGAAAAACGCATTTTAAGGTTGTTGATTTGAGAAATTTTGTCTTTGATAAATGATTCCTTTGCAATGTTCCAACCCAAAGCAACAGCTGGAAAAACCCCAAAACGATTGGCTGGCGCAAACTGCTCCGAACCAGCTATACCAAGGTTTGCCTCAAAAAGATACCGGCTATCATAGTCGTAAGTTGCCCGTGCTACCCAGTTTTCTTCAAAGTGTGGAAAACTGGCTCCCGATTGGCTATTTCGTCTACTAAAAACGCCCAAAGCACTTACATTGTGTTTTCCAAACGAACGTGCGTAATCAATTTGTGCACTGTATTTTAAACTTTTATTTGGCGAGCCGTATTGAGAAATGGTGGATTGATATGGCTTTTCAATCAATTTATAATTATCTTGTTGATCATAAATGTAACGCAGCCACTCATAACTATTGCCCACAGGTTGATAAATATAGTATTCGCCATAATAAGCATATCCACCACCTCTCCAAGTCGATTCGTTATTATAATTCAACGAAAGTTTTGCACTCAATCCCTTGGTAAGAAAGTCAAGTTTCTGAACTAGATTTATGTCGGTAGTAAATCGGTCTCTCATCGATTTCACTGTTCCTTGTTGGTTATGAATATAATCAATAGATGAACGATTGGAAGTGGGTAATAAACTACCAGAAAGACGTGAACTTATATCGGGATACAAATTGGAAGGGTGCTCCCTAACAAATTCTTCGGAATAAGTATATGGAGTCATATAAGGTGGCATTACCAGCATATTACTCAACACTTTAGCTGGCACGCCATAATCACCACCATGACTATCGGTTCCTACATATCCACCACTCGAGAGTGATAGTGTTGTTGTTTTGCTCAAAGCAAAATCGAAATTCATTCGAAAATTAACACGGTCGTATTTGTACGATGGGTCATACAATGTTTGATTGTCTTTCACAATGTCGCCTTCATGCAAATAACTGAGTGTAAGGAAATACTTTGCATTGGCGGTTCCACCACGAGCCGAAATGGAAGCCTGCGTATCCATTGTATAATCTTTTACATTATAATTCCAAGTGTCAATGTCTGGATAAATGTATGGCATATCTTGGGTGCGGTAATGCTCCAAAATATTGTCGCCCAATACCAAGTTATATGAATTTCTGTTGCGATACAAACTGTTACGTGCTACCAGCGCATTATAGGCATTATCCTGAATACTACTTGTAGTTGCTTGTTTCATGGTTTGATCGTAAGTAACCGAGATTTCCATTTTACCTTCCTGACCACGTTTGGTAGTAATCAGAATAACACCATTGGCACCTTTTACACCAAAAACCGCCGTGGCAGATGCATCTTTCAATACTGAAATAGTCTCTACTTCCGATGGATTTATATCATTCATACTACTTTCTACCCCATCAACCAATACAAGTGGGGAGCTGCTACCCGTAAATGAAGACATACCACGAATATAAATTTTGGAATCATTAGATCCTGGCAAGCCGGTTTGTTGAACTGTAATCATACCAGGAACCCGACCTGCAAGTGCATTGGAAACTGAAGTTACACCAGCTTTCATCAAATCGGCTCCTTTAACGGTTGAAATTGAACCCACAACACTTTCTTTCTTTTGAACAGCATAACCCACTACTACAACTTCATCAAGTCCTCTGGCATCTTCTTCCAACATTATTTTGAAAGCTGTTTTTCCTTGTGTATTTATAGTCTGCATTTTGTATCCAATATAAGACACAATTATTGAAGCACTTGTAGTGGATACATTTAAAGTAAATCTGCCATTGATGTCTGTAACAGTTCCTGTTTTAGCATTTTGAACACGAACAGCTACACCTGGCAATGCTTCACCAGATTTACTGTCATTTACCACGCCACTTATTGTTTTGGTCTGGGCGGAGACTATTACAAATAATGAGAGAAATAGTAGCGTAAAAATTGTTCGAGGGAATTTCATGTTTTTGTTGATTTTCATTTTATAAGTATTATTAAAGTCGAAATAATGCTGCTTTTTGAATTTCAGAAATTGTGTTTGTTACTTGATTCTTAGTTTTGATTTCGATGCAAAGATAATTGGGTATTTCATTAAAGAGGGTATAACTTTTGTTTATTTCATTCCTAATTATTGTTGAACAAAATTTCAATATGAGTTTTATTAAGCTAATACACAAATAATCCAATAGTGAGCTTGTTCTGACTTATAATATTATTGTAAAATGATTGTTTCAAATGGTATAAGCAATTGACAAAATATGATGTCGTAAAATCTTTCATGAGTTTTATGCTTCTGTTTTTTTGATTGACCTCGTCCAGTAAGTCGAAATGAAGTGAAAAAGGCGCACTCAAACACTTCATTTTTTGCGTCTTCTGAATGAGATGGTCCGTAGACAGGTGAGGTGTTATATTTGCTTACTTTTTTGCATCAAGCCCAAAAAGTGAGAGCATGGTTTGCCACGATTAAAATTGTACATTAAATTGTTCCAGCTACTTAATTCGTATTAATACTTAATTGACAATTTATAAATCGTCTTCGATTCATATTTTTCTGCAGGATTGAGAACGATGGTTGGGAAATGTGGATGATTAGGTGCATCCGCAAAATGCTGTGTTTCGAGGCAAAAGCCAGCATAGACATCGTAATACTTTCCTTTTTTCCCTTTTTCATTTTGAATATAGCCTGCTGTGTAAAGTTGTAAACCTGGTTCAGTGGTGAATACTTCGAGAGTCCGCCCGGATGTTGCATCCAGCGCAATGGCGGCTGGAATTGTAAAATCACTTGGATTTTTCAATACATAGTTTACATTATAACCATAAGCGATTTCTGATATGCATTCTCCTAATTTTCGAAATTCTGTAAAATCATAACAGGTGTTTTTTAACGGCAAAATTCGTCCAGTTGGTATATATTGTACATCCGTTTCAGTAAATTCAAAACTATTGATTTTCAAAATTGTATCTAATGCATCACCATTGTTTTCGCCTTTCAGATTAAAATAGCTGTGATTTGTAAGATTTACTACCGTTGATTTATCTGTTTCGGCCTGATAATGGATAATTAGTTCATCATTTTTGGTAAAAGTATACGTTACAGTAACTCGCAGATTTCCCGGATAGTTTTCTTCTCCATCTGGGCTTAAATACCTGAAAACAACTCCGCAATTATCCTCATTTTCAAAGCTTTCACTATCCCAAATCACTTTATCAAACCCGCTTATTCCTCCATGATTGTGGTTTTGTACATCGTTAAGTGCCAATTGATATTCTTTTCCGTTCAATGAAAATCTACCATTTTTAATTCGGTTGGCAACACGCCCCACAATGCAACCCATATACGCCGGGTTATCCAGATAATCCTCAAAACTGTCTTTACCGAGTACAATATCAACCATTTTTCCATTATCATCGGGCACTAACCAAGAAGTAATTATCCCTCCGTAATTTGTTATACTTACCGATTGGTTATTTACATTTGAAAGTGTATAAATAAATACTTCTTTCCCTTGTTTATTAATGCCCCATACGCTTTTTGTAACCTGCATAATAGATTTATTTTCCAATTCTTACAAGTACACAACCATGTGCCTCCACTTCGAAACTGTATACATCTGTAAATGTTTCAACTGTTTTTTTCGTCCAAAGATTTCGAACCTTCAATTTGCCATTCAGCCCCAATTCTTTCCTCGAAACACTTATTTTCTGTGCTTTTCCATCATTCAAATTAAACATGGCCACATATTTTGCACCTGTTCCTGGTTGTTCGGACACCCAAATAACCAATCCGTTTTCGTTTCTGAGTTCCCGACGATGAATGGCTTTTTGGTTTACTGCAATTACTTCGGCATTGGTAATAAGTTTGGTTGTAACTGCATCATTCTCGGGCAAATATCCACCCAGAATTAATGGTGATTTAAAAATGCACCAAAGTGTCATCAAGGTATATTTTTCGGTATCGGTAAAGCGCGAATATTCATCAGTAACTTCAGCAATGGTTTTGCCAAGTAACGATGCAATCCATGAATCACCGCCCGTTTTGCGAAGTTTACCAATTGGTATCATATCGGCATCGGGCCAACGTCCGGGCTCATCAAATTTATCCCATTTGCGTAGTAGTTCAAACTGATGTTTCAAGTATTTCCATCCATCCCAGAAATCGCCAGAAATGCGCCATAAATTTGAGTTTTCGGAAAGATGATTTGCTTCTGCAACAGGCGATTCACCTGGTGAGAGGCTATAAACAATGGCACTTCCTGAATTGTCAATTGCTTTACGGACACCTTCTATTTCAGCTTTATGGTAGGGATAGGACATATCGTCCACTTTTACAAAATCCACACCCCATGCTGCATATTGCTCATACACCGAATTGATATATTCCTGCGCCCCGGCTTTTGTCAAATCCACCCCTTTCATTATTGGCGACCATTTACAAGTATCCTTGAGATTAGCCACCTCATTTGCAAAATAACTTGTGCCTTTTATCGGCGTACTTTTGGCAACTGCATTCCAGGGAATTCCACGCTGTACATGAATCCCTAATTTCAGTCCTTTGGCATGAATATAATCGGCCAATGCTTTGAAACCTACTCCGGCTTTTGCCGAAGGATATTTTACAGTATCAGGAATTAAACGTCCGTATTTATCAAGATTTTGTACTGGTCTATAAGTATTCGATTTAGCCGTATTAATTTCTTTTGGGTGATACCAACCGGCATCGATAATCACATACTCCCAACCGTATTTTTTCAAGTTGGCTGCCATATAATCAGCAACGGCTTTTATTTGAGTTTCGTTGGCATCCAACCCAAGACAATCCCAACTGTTCCAGCCCATTGGCGGTGTGGGAGTTAATGAGACTTTAGATAGTGCTTCATTTTTTGAATTTGCTCCGAATGTCAGAGACAATGCTGCTAAAATTGTGATTAATCTGATTTTCATAAATTACTATTTTAATTCGATTGCTAATTTCTGACTATTAACCTCTATAAAAAATTTACCTTTTTCTAATATAGATTTTCCTGTTCCATCCACAAAACTTAAATCGCGTTTGGGGTCAATTCTGAAAATAAATGTGGATTCTTGTCCAGCTTTTATTTCCTTTTTTTCGAAGTATTTCAACTTCTTCATCGGCTGTGTTATAGAAGCTACAGGATCTGAAACATACCAAAAAACGGTTTCCTGACCATCAACATTGGTAGAATTTTTTATTTTTACTTCAATTGAAATAGTTTCATTTTCAGTAAAAGTCGTTTTAGAAGTTTTCAAATCATAATATACAAAATTGCTGTAGCTCAGCCCGTGCCCGAACCAAAACATCGGATCATTTTTCACATCCTGATACAATCCGTTCCAATCTTTCATAGAACTGCGGGCATTGGGGCGCATATTGTAATACATGGGAATCTGCCCTGTTACTTTTGGGAATGTGATATCTAATCGGCCTGAAGGATTAAGTCTTCCTGAAATAATTCCTGCAAATGGATTTCCACCGAAATTTCCAGGTTGCCAAATTTCAAGAATTGCATCAGCAAGAGGTTCAAGTCGAGTAAGTTCCAATGGTCGTCCGTTGGAAAGGACCAGCACAATTGGTTTTCCCGCTTCTTTTAGTTTTGCAGCCAATTTTTCCTGAATTTCGGGTAAAGCAATAGACGCGCGCGAAGCATTTTCGCCACTCCAACCCCTTTTTTCGCCTAAACACAAAATAATCACATCTGATTGAGCAGCAATATTTAGCGCATTTGCAAAATCAGACTCATCCGTTCCCTCAAAATCGCAACCTTTTGTATATGTAATTTCAGCTTTGTTTTTATACTCTTTTTGTAATCCATCAAATAAACCAATTGTATTTTCGGACTTTCCGTTGCATGTCCACGAACCCATAACATTTACCTGATCTTTCGCAATCGGCCCAATGACTGCAATTTTTTTAATTTTATCTGATAATGGTAAAACAGTCTTCTCATTCTTGAGTAAAACCATAGATTCTTCGGCACATTTTTCAGCCAGTTTCTGACTTTCAGGTTGTAGGTAACGACTTGCTTCCGCAATATCGTCGACATAAGGATTATCAAACAATCCTAAACGGAACTTCACACGCAAAATCCTACGAACAGCATCGTCAATTCGGCTCATTTGGACTTCCTTTTGCTTGATCTTTTCAGGCAAATATTTTACATAAATCTCATCGTTCATATCCATTTCTACACCTGCATTTACTGCTTTCGCACCTGCATCGGCACTATCGCTAGCAAAACCTTGATCGATAAGTTGATATACCGCTTTCCAATCCGACACCACAAACCCATCGTGTTTCCACTTGTTTTTCAATACCTCGGTCAATGTAAAATAATTGGCAGAAGCAGGAACACCTGTAATATCGTTGAACGCACTCATAAGCGTTTGAGCACCAGCCTCCACACCAGCTTTATATGGCGGCATAAAGGTTTCCCAAAGTGTAAGCGGCGAAACATCGCTAGCATGATAATCGCGTCCTCCTTCAGAAAGGCTGTATCCAATATAATGTTTCAAACAAGCTGATATTGAATATTTGTCTGATAGTTTTTCGCCCTGATACCCTTTTACTGCCGCTACACTAAATTGCGAATTGCTGTAGGTATCTTCACCATAAGCTTCTGCCACTCGTCCCCAACGAGGATCGCGTGCCACATCAATCATAGGTGAGAAAGTCCATTTTATACCTGATAAAGTAGCTTCTTTAGCTGCAATTTCGCAGGATTTCTTAGTCAAATCAGGATTCCACGTACAACCCTGCGCCAATGGAATGGGGAAAATTGTACGAAAACCATGAATCACATCCATACCGAGTAAAACTGGTATTCCCAATCGGGATTCTTTCATGGCTTTACGCTGAATTTCGTTGGCAAAACCTGGATTGTTGCTGAAATTAATAAACGAACCTGTAAGGGGTGAATAATTTCGTTTATCTAGTTCGGCATTGCTTGCGTTATTATTTTGACCAATAACACGTTGCGTCATTTGCTCTAACTTTTCACTGAGTGTCATTCGTTTAAGCAAATCCTCTACCCTTTTTTCAATAGGTGCTGATGGATTTTCATACAATGGTTTTAACGATTGTGCAAAGGAATTTGAGAACAGAAAAATTGAAAGTATGTATATGATGGCTGTACGTTTCATGATCAATATTTTTTAGAAAATTACTTTATAAGTTTGAATAGTTCTGTTCCTGTCAATAAGAATGAACCAACGCCATATACTTCACTATTTTCGCGTTTGGTGGCTCCTGGAGCAGCTCCAATAGCTTGTGCCCAACCCAGTTTTCCATCCACATCTATGGCACTTACCAAAGCTCTCCAACCTTTAAGGACAATAGGCATGTATTTTTTCTTATCCAAATATCCATGATTTATTCCCCAGGCAATGGCATAAGTCATAAAGCCAGTAGAACTTGTTTCGGGAACAGGAAAGGCATTGGGGTCGAGTAAACTGGCTGTCCAAAATCCATCTTTGCCTTGTAAGGTGGCAATTTTTGTAGTCATTTCTTTGAACGTTTGAATGTATTTTGCACGATAAGGATCATCTTTAGATGTATTTTCAATGATATTGGCCAAACCAGCTACAACCCAACCATTGCCACGTGCCCAGTAAACCTGTTTGCCGTTTTTTTCTTTTTTTCCTTTGAAATTGGTATCACGACAAAACAAACTGTCGGCTTTAACATACAAGGTATCGTATGTTACATCTAGCTCTTTTTCAGCGAATTTGTGGTACGAATCATCGCCTGTAATCTTCGATAAACTGTAATACACCGGTGGAGCCATAAAAATGGCATCGCACCAACTCCAACGATCCTGATTTCCTTTTACGTTCATCTGCAATGGCACTTGCGGTAGGTTTTTCATAATATATTGCAACCGCTCTACAGTTGGTGCAATCATTTCGGGTTGTTTGTATTTTTTGTAAAGTTCTAAATACATGCGGCTTACACAAATATCATCGCCAAAGAATATTTTTTTTGCTGGCTTCCACTTCAACTCTTCCCCAATTCCTTTCAAAAATTTCCAGTATTTATCGTCTTTACTTAGTTTTGCCCATTCAACCATGCCCACATAAAGAGCACCCTGCGTCCATTCATCTTTGGCATAAGAATCTTTCCATGTCGTTTGTCGTTTTACCGATTCTTCGAAAGTGGAAATTTGCCAATCGGCAACTTTTTTCAAGTTATTTGTAATTTCATTTTTTGAAATTGCATAAGCTGGAATACTGCAAATTATTAGAAAAATTGCAATCGATTTTAATCTAAAGTTCATAATATATTTTATTGTTTGTTTGTTTGTTTGTTTCGGGTTCCGTGTTTCGTGTTTCGGGTTTCGGGTCTTTGTTCTTTATTCATTATTCATTATTCTATTTACTTCCATTCCGAAAGTGCACGACTAAATTTAGCTGAATTAATTTTAGAAGGAATAAATTTCGTGCAAACGGTTTGTTTATTATTGGGTTTCAGCACCATTTCAAATCCAAAAAGTGTTTTTCCTTCGTTCGGTGCGTCGTATAAGTTTGTTGAAATTGTACTCCATATTTTGAGTTGAATCGGAGTTGATGTTTCGAATTTCACAAGCATTTTTTTTCCATTTAATGTTAGTTCAACAGTATTATTCCCAGCAATTTTAACATGAGCTTCTGTCATGGTTGTCCAACGAATGGTATCGGTTTTCGCCAATGATTCGATTTCGTCTTGTATCACCACATACTGTTTCTTGACAATAGCCACACCACGCTTCACATTTTTCAACTGATTTTCGTATACTTTCGACAAATCGGAAATGGCGAACATGAAATTTGCATTAAAATTATATTTATCTATACCCGCTTTACCTTTTACGTTTTGATATTTGCCATTAACCGCTAATGTATTGTGTGCTAAATTATTGTACCTAAACACATTCCATCGCGTCGACTCTTGTGTTAAACTCCAAAGATTAATGCCCTTCGACTCCAAAGAATTATAATTTTGCATACCAAAATCAGATGCCCAACGCTCACCTTCGGCATCTAACACAAACGAGCCAATATCCATGTGTCCGTGACTAGAGCCCGCCGAACCGGTTTTAAATCCAAGGTAAATGGCTTTTTTATTTGTCCACGAAGTTCGCATCATACAAACAGGAGTTTCACCTTTACCGCTAAAGCAATTGTTTTTGGGCGCAGTAATTTTAGCAAAATCAATGTCCTTACCCCAAATCATAAGTGCCGGAAGTGTTCGGTCGGTGGTAAATTGAGTAAATTTATCTACTTTCGCTTGAGTATCTGTTAATGGTAATCCATTGCCATCAGTTAGCATCAAAAATCCGTCTTTTTCGAGATAGCTTTTTTCTACCCATAGTAAAGATGGATCGTTTAGTTGCGAAGCAAACCAAAATTGCGAAGCATTCAAAATAGAATTAGGAATACAATCCATATAATTGAAACTTTGCCCCGAAGTTCCAACCATGTGCTGAAGATAATAGGGAGTTTTAGAAAATCCAATAAAGTTTTTAATATTCAGACTATTAATTCCTACTTTTTGCAAAGCATCAAGCATAAAAATATTAAAAACAGTGCCATATTGCCAATACATATACCCTTCGGCAAAAGCACCATCAGGGTCGTAACTTTTCATCGGAATGGATATTGACAGCAAAGAGCGAAAAATCACTTTTTGAGCCAATTCAGGTTTTTTATCAGCTATAGCCAACGCACCATAAACTATTCCAGCATTACAAACCTGATTCCAATTACTTGGACCTTTGAAAATATCAGCATGCTTTGGGTCGAACGATGGTTCAATGGCTTTAGTAATCAAGGCTTGCTCAATTGAATTTCTGGATTCGGGTGAAAGTTCATCATACAACCAGTCGTAACCGATTGAAACTCCTAATGCCAATTCAGCCACACCCAGAAAATGAGGAGGCTGCCAATCGCTAAAAGCTGATACAGCCAACAATTCTTTTTCAGCGCGTTGAGCATATTTTAAATCACCAGTTATGCGGTATGAATATGATAAATAAAAAATCCGGCGCAATGCCTCACGACTCACATCGAGCAACCGAACACCTTCGAGTTTACGTTCCAACACCGATTTATAAAGCATAGCTTCCGATGCTTTTACAATTGTTTGATGCATTTTTGCCAAAGTTGGATTTAATGCAATAGACTGTTGGATAGACTTTTCCTCACCTTTTAGGAGTAAGATGCGAGGATGTTTAATATTAGTTAATTTTGATACGTAGTTATTTTCTGCCTTTAAAACAGAAAAAAATAGTGTTAGAAAAACGATTTTGAAAAATGTCTTATTTGATTTCATTTCTTGTTTTTTAATTCAGTATAACAAATAAAAATTCTTGCATTATTGCCCCCAAAGACTCAACAATTTATCGTCATTTTCTACAAACAACTCATTTCCAGCAGGAACTAACTGAACGTTAACATTGGTAGTTGAACCAGCCGGCAATACAATTTCAAATCCGACCAAATAAGTTCCTGAATTGGAGGCCTCATAACTGTTCGGCGCAACTGTCGACCATGTTTTCATTGTGACTCCTGTGTTAGGAGATGCAACTTTCAACGTAAGTTGCTGATTACCTTGTGTCAACAAAATAGATTGTGACGATTGCTGAATGGTTGGAACACCTTTGGTAAGCATATTCCAACGCAATATAGTGGATTTAGAGGGTAGATTCACAATTTCGTCGCGAATTAACCCATATTTACTATTTACAATAGCCACTCCACGTTGCGCCGATACAACTTGCCCATTAAAAACTGGCGATAAATCGGCAACGGCATACATAAAATTGGAATCTTGATCTGAATTTTTAGTTATGGTAGCTTTTGCAGATACAATTTGTTTGATACCATCAAATGCGAGTGTGTTGTGTGCCAGATTATTGTACCTAAAAACCGTCCACCGGAACGAGCTTTGGCTCATATCCCACGGATTGCCATTGGCTTCTAGTTTGGTATAATCGTCTGCACCATAGTCCATTGCCCAGCAAGTAGCCCCTACATCAAATAAAAACGACCCTACATCCATGTGCGAGTGCGAAGTAGTCATTGTACCACCCTTAAATGCCATAGAAATTGCGTCTACATAATTCCAACTTGTACGCATAAGCGCTATAGGCGCTTCTCCTGTTCCGAAAAATGATTTTTTAGTGGGCTCAGTGATAGAATTTGTATCAAAATTCGATGCCCATATCAGCAACATAGGTATAAAGGCATCTAAATTGGAAATAGTTGCATTCAGATAGTTTTTTTCAATCCAAAGCAAAGTTGGATCGTTCAACTTTTTTGCAAACCAAAACATTGGTGGCGAAACTGTAGTATTAAGCGGAGTATCACCATAGCTATAACAACCGCCCGACGAACCAATCATATTTTCGTAATAATAAGGCGTTTTCATAAAATATGTTGTCAGTAACTGAGCATCGTATTTGTTGCCGTAAAGATGTTGTAAAGTGGCAATACCTACAACAGCAAACGAAGTCCCATAAATCCAATAACCATAACCTTCTGGATACGTTCCATCTGGTCCATAAGCTGCCAAAGCTGTCGGCATATAAGTGGTAGCACGACTTATTACTTTCTGACAATCACTTTCTTTTTCTAACGTAGCCACTGCTGCAGTCATAATTCCTGAATGACAAACAAGATTCCAATTACTGGTTGAATTTAGAAACACACTGTTATAAGATGAATTATATGACGGATCAATCCCTTTGGTACGAATTGTCGAAACAATTTTGGTTCTTGTTGAGTCGGGTAAGTTGTTGTACAACCAATCGTAACCAATTCCAATTCCAAGCGACATTTCAGCGACATCCAGAAAATGTGAAGGGTTCCAGTCGGAGAAACGGCATGCGGCATTTATTTCCTTGACAGCTCGATCTTTGTACTTTTCTTGACCAGTTACACGATACATATAGGAAAGGTAAATAATACGGCGTTTCATTTCGCGTGATACTTCGAGCAAACGAACACCGGTAAGCACTCTTTCTTTGGGCGGAAGCGACATGAATTTATCGCATTCCGTAGAAATAAAATCGTGTACTTTTTTTTGCCATGAACCTGAAACCGAAATAGATGTTTTAATAGCTTGCTCTTCATCACTTCCCCAAAGAATACGGGGGTGATCGGGCATCATTTTTTCTGATATTGGTGGCGGAACTGGCTCTTTTTCTTTGCAAGAAACTAGTGTCAGATTTAAAAGCAAAGCTATAAGGAATAGAATATTTCTCATTTTAGTTGGTAAAATAAATTAAAATTTCCCCCAATTAGTAGGTGTATCTGACAAAACAAGTTCAATTTTTCCACCATTAGCAATATCGGAATAAAGGAATGTAGATTTTGTCCACTCCTTTCCATTGATTTTACAAGATTGAATATACATTGCATTCTTTCCAATATTTTCTGCTAAAATAGTTACTTTTTTTGAGCCGACAAGTGTTAGTACTGTTTTGGCATATTTTGGTGCATTGAGATAGAAAATATCCGTTCCCGCTTTTGGAAAAATACCCATTGCCGAAAACATATACCATGATGACATGGCTCCGGTATCGTCATTTCCGGGATAGCCGGTTATGTCGTAATATTTATTCATCACATAATGCGTCCAAAATGAAGTTAAATCGGGACGACCAGCCTCACTAAACGAACGGGTAATCAGAAATGCAGGTTCATTGGTGAGGTCAATCAAATGATTTTTGAATGCAAAATCTAACCGTTTTACATAGTTTTCTTTACCTCCCATCAATTCAAATAACTTTTGGTATCCATGTGGAATACCAAAGCTGTAGGTCCAAGTATCGCCCTCATAAAAAGGTGTTTTCCACGAACCACCGTTTTTCTGTGGGAAAATTCCGGCAAACTTTCCATCGGAACTTCGAGCATCTATAAAACCTGTAAAACCTTTGCTCGTGAGTGTATCATTCCACAAATTCACCCAACGCATACTGCGTTTTAGGTAGTTGTTGTAGTCTTCAATTTTCCCTAATTTTTTGGCGACTAGTGCCACACAAAAATCGTTGTAAGCATATTCAATCGTATTGGATGAACTCATCACGCATTGCGGAATCCAACCCAATTCTTTGTAACGTTTATTGTTTTTTTTACTCAATGTATCCGTTTTCCAGAATTTATCTGGCAAACCATTTCGTTCATTATCGGCATTGTATTTTAATAGTTTATACACCTCATTGGCATCAATTCCTTGTACATTTTTCAACACAGCCTCTGTCATGATATTATCCACATCATTTCCACCTTGTTCCTCAATTTTATCGCGTCCGGCAATAAATCCATCACGTATAAAACCGTTGTGTTTGAAACGATCAAGAAGTGCCAGCACATTGTCTCTCATTGCATTATTATCAATTAAAAGTAACATTGGGTAAGCCGTCCGCCACGTGTCCCAAAACGCATAATTATCGTCCCAATAGGGTTTGTCAGATGTCCAGTTCGGATTGTCTAACGATCTATCTCTAGCCAATGTAAGCACTCGATACATAGCAGAATAAAACATCGTTTTTTCATCACAAGACTTTGTTTCAATCTTTATTGCATTTAGTTTTTCATTCCACTCAGTTTTACCTTGTGCCACAACTTTATCAAAGTTCCAATCGGGAAGTTCCTGCTTCAAAAAAGATTCTGCCTTTTCGTAGCTAGAAAACGAGATAGCCACTTTCATCAATACAGCTTCATTAAGTTTGGTTTTAAAACTGCAATAAGTACCTATGTGCTGATTATTAGACTCATCGCGGGTTATGCTTGCTATTTGTTTGTAAATTGAATTATCTTTCCAAACACCCCATTCTGTAAATGATTTATTACATTCAGCCACAAAATAAATGGTGTATGCTCCTTCGGGCCAACCTGATCGAATTTTTATTTTAGCTTTCAATTGTTGCTTTTGAGCATCTATTGTAGCAATGTTTTCGTAAATAACTCCACCCATAATAGTTGCAATATCAAGTCCTATCGATTGTGAAGCATCCAAAACTATCGTTGCACTATCAGTTGCCGGAAAACGGAAACGATACATGGCGCTATAGTGCTTTGGACTCACTTCGGCAATAACTCTGTAGCGGTCCAGATTTGTTTTATAGTAATATGCTTTGGTAATTTCTTTTGATTTGGGTGAGTCATGCGTTCCTTTTCCCACATTTAAACCCACTTGTGGTGAAATCAGAAAATGACCGTAACTACCCCAACCGGTACCACTTACATGCAATTGCCCGAAACCAATAATCGGAAAGCGTGGATCGTAACCATCGTGTCCACCGTAACGGTCTTTGGGGTCACGCTGGGTTTGTGGAGATGGATTTATACTCCCGTAAGGCAACATGGGACCAATCACACAATTATTGGTGCGGTTGTCAATTACGCCAATATTTGTGTTCACATAATCGACTAACGATATTTGTTGTCTATTAACTTTTGTAACGGAATATATGGTTACACCGATATTCAAAAACAAACTACTAACGAGCCAAAATTTAAAGTTATTGCATGTCATGAGATGGTCTAAATAATTTAGGAAACAAAAATACAGTTATTTTCCGACTGTAAAGTTACAATTATTGTTGGAATAGGGCTGAAATTCTGTTTATTCCTAAGCAGGAAAAGCCAAAACAAAAAGAAACGCTGATTATGCTGATTAAAAACGGAGTTTAAAAATACTGGTCCCGAATTCGTGGATTGAAATTAATACAAATTTTGCATATTTTCGAAACAGAAAGATGCATTTTGGCATCACTGCTCATAAAATATACATTCATAGTAGTTAATAACCCTTTAGCAGATATCAGTGCTACCCATTACCAACCTTCAACTTTAAAAATTTGATGAAATGAAAAGAATTCTTACAGGAATAAAAGATAAAATGCTCACTCAGGTGCTGCGAGAGTTAGAGGAAGATGCTGTTGTGAGAAGAAAAATGGATTATGTTTTACTACCAAAAGTGGAATACATGTTAACATAAAACGTAAAAAATTGTTTCCACTAATGAAATTGATGGCTCATTTGAGGAATAAAATTAAAGTTCAACAAATGAATAGTTTCAATTCATTTGTTGAACTTTAAAGTTTTTTTGATTAATTTGTTGACAGACTCTTAAAGCTTGATGCAGCTTTCATAAACTCAATGTTAGTAGGCATTTTATTGTTTTTTAGAGTAAAAGCTTTCACCCATTTATGAGCTTCTTTATAAAAATTTTGATGCGTATAATAAAGCGGTGTTTTCTCTTCTTTATCGTTTATTAGCCAAAAGCCACGGTTTTTTCCATCTTTACTGAGCTCATTGTTATACATTTCCCACCATAAAATGTATGGGCATCCCCATTTTAATGCGGTTTTTATTACCCATTTAGCACGTTTATTTACTTCGGTTGCAGGTAGAAATGCTGGTTCGTTGGAATAAAAACCAATTTCTGGCCAACCGTATTCGCCAATAAACAGTCTTTTGCCCTTGATTTCGGGTTTTGGTTGCATTTTCGACTCGATATAGTTCAAATGTTCAGTCAATGTTTTTTCCATTTCAGCTTCATTTTTGGGAGGATTGGTGGCAGTGTAGGATGAAAATGACACATAATCTGGATTAATATTTGGCAAAACACTGTTAATCAAACAACTTTCTCCCTTTAAAGCTAAATCGGAAAGGTTCACCTCCACATAATAATACATTTCAATATTTTTGTGAGGCACATTTCGTTTGGCATCTTCAATGGCTTTTTGACGAACACGGAACCAACGTGTCATACCTTCAATTGTTTTTGGGTTTGCGGGTTTATTGCGGTCATAATCCCAGCGTAAATGCCAATCGCCTTCCCAGTTACCGAGCATAAATACTTTTCCTGTACCTGAATATGTTTTGAGTAAATGCGCTGCAAAATCATACACCTCGCGATAGCAACGAACTGAATCATAATCGCTTAGACCATTGATAAATTGAATTTGATTCTCATCTTTTTTCTGACCTGCTGGCTCTGGTGTGTATTGCGAAAATTCATACGTCCATATTTGGTAATATTTATAATTCATATCTAACACCTGTTTCATGCTTTTTTCTTTAGCCAAATCAGTCAATGATTTAATATCCTGATTCTGTGGAATGTCATAGTTTTCCCACCAATATCGAGGCCCCATACTGAATTTTAGCAGGTTACTTCCCATTTCGCGAATGGCTTTGGCGGTTTCAACCAAATTTGTTTCGTTGGTAAATTTGTATTTTGCGCCAACAGTTTGAGTGCCGATTATGTAATTAAATTCTTTGATTTGCTTTTCGAAGTTACAACTTTTTTGATTTTTGCCAATAACAATACCTGTGGAAAGAGCGAGAATTGTTAGAATTATTAATTTTTTCATATTATTTTTTTTTACAAAATGATTTTATGTGTATTAATTTGATTATTTTTCTGAATGCGAACAATATAACTTCCAAATGGCAACGTTATTGCTCTTTTTTCGTTGGGTAGTAGCATTGACAAGCTTATTAATACGCTATTTGTTGAGAATACAGAGATTTGAGCAGCAATGTTATCATTTTCGAGTAATATCTTTCGTTCATGTCCCCAAATTTTCACACCTGTATTATTTTGTAATGGAACATCAATGGACGTAGGTTTTGACGCTAAATAGTTGGCTGCCCACCTTGCATATTCTGAGTAATTGGGCAAAGTTTTATTTATCAGTTTGTAGCGGGCAACGTATTGTTTGGCTGCATCGTAAAAGTTTGTAAATGTATAGTATAATGGTTGCTTTTCATTTTTGTCATTTATAAGCCAAAAACCTCGTTGCTGATTATTGATGGCATTAATTTCATTGTTATACATTTCCCAATATAACACGAATGGGCTACCCCACTCAATAGCTGTTTTGAAAAATGCCCGATTATCCGACTCGTGTTTATTAATATCCCAGCCCGATTTTTCGAGAGAATTTCCAATTTCACCTATAAAAACCCGCTTTCCTGTAATTCCAAATTTTGCGGGTAAATTGGCTTCAATATAATCAAGTACCGAATTGTATTTTGCCTGATCGTACCATTGTGCATCGTACGACGAATATGAAACATAATCCACATTTGTAAGTGGTAATACGCAATTGACCACTCGTTTTTTGCCACTAAATTTGGCATCAACCACCTGATTCACTTCTACGTAACTATATACCATTACATTACTAAAAGAAGTCTCACTTTTTGCTTTATCCACAGCGTTCTGACGCGTACGCAACCATTTGGCCATTGCTTGACAGCGTTCGTCCGAAGGAATGTATGTTTTATCGTAATTGGGCAATAGGTACCAATCACCTTCCCAATGGCCCAGAAAAAAGGTTTTTCCAGTATTATTGTATTGTGTCAGTAAGTATTTTGAAAGCGCGTAAATTTGAGTAGAATCGTCATTCCGCTCCGTTTCCGAATAACCATCGCCCCAATTGGCATGACTGCGTGCCCAGAAAAAATAGTTCTTAAAGGGCATATCAATCACTTGCTTAAATGAAGCATTATCTTTGACCAACGAAGCTAAAGTAGAATAATTGCCAGACAATCCGTAAGAACTTGTGTTTAACGAAATTTTTAGGTTATTTGATCCCATTGCTTGTATGGCTTTGGCAGTTTCTACCAATTTGTCATCAGTGGTAAATTTGTAACTTGGACCAATTGTTTGTGTGCCAAGTATATAATTGTAGTTTTCAACATCGGCATCATACTGGGCAAAACTTGCGAATGAAGTCATCAACAAAAGAATCAATACAAAGGTATTTTTCATTTTTTACAATTTAGATTTTAGTCTTTACTTGATTTCCATATTTTTTTAATTTCGCTTGCAACAGGTTTTAAATTTCCATTAAAATCAATAATTGAGGTATTTGCGGTACATGGAAAGCAATCATGCCCCATCCAAATAAGAAAGCCTCCACAACGAGGAAACCGGTGTTTTGTTGATTCAATAGCTATTGACAATGCTTTTGTCTGTCGGTTTTGTTGCCATTCAACGTATTCTTCAATTGTTTTGGGTTCATGACCAAACTTTAATTTGAATTTATCAACTTCAATCCACCACGAAAATTGTCCCCAAATTGGATTTTCTACTGAAATAGGCAATGATGGATACTTACCTCTATATCTATCAATTAGCTCGGCAGAAGAAGTCGCTGGTACGCCTGCTTCGGAATGAAATAGCGCATCCGAAGATTCCCAATATTCACGTATATTGCTCATTTCATCATCTATCGGCTCAAAAGGTAACCACCATGGACCGTGAACATCCCATTGTATACTCTTCCCGTTCAATTCAGGATTATAGTAAATAGTAGGTCCGGAAGGCGATGACGGCATTATTCTACGCCCAGCATCTTTAGTTTCGACTATTTGTTTCACTCTTGACAACAAAGGATGCAAAAAAGTTAGTGGTAGCGTATTTTCTTTATTATAAAGCTCATTTCCGCCACTCCATGCTATAAGCGATGGATGAAAATGTCGACGACGAATGTAACTTTCAGCAATATGACCCATCAATTTTACACTTTCGTCATCATCTGGCGGTGTATTACAAATACCTGATGACGATAGTGGAAATTCCTGCCAAACCATCAATCCCAGTTCGTCGCAAATATCGTAAAAACATTCCTTTTCGAGCGTTGCACCACCCCATACACGCAACAGATTCGCCCCCAAGTCTTTGTATTTCAGTAAGTATTTGCGATAAATATCCTCTGTAACATCCGCAAACATGGTACGAATGGGAGTCCAGTTTATGCCTTGCATAAACAAATTTTTGCCGTTTACATTCAAAATCCATGGATCGGCTTCGGGATGTGCATTTTCGCAGGGTAACCAATCGATAGAACGAAAGCCAATATTCCGAATAATGCTTTGTAATTCAGCGCCTTTATCGGAATAAAGTTTACAGGTCAGTTTATAAAGAGTTTGCTCTCCTTCACCGTTTGGAAACCAAGGAGAAATTTCCGGAACATCGAAATCAATCCCAACAATTAACAAATCGGCATTTGTTGTTTTATCCAAAATACATTTTCCTGCTGCATCGCATAACGTCAAATTTACATTTTCGTATTTTGTGTCTGTTGAATATGAAGTTTTTATAGTCAGTTTTCCTTTTCCAGAAGTTGGATAAAAATCAACATGTGAATAAAATTGGTCAAATTCAAGATTATCAACAATTTCCAAAATAATATCGTCACAAATTCCAATTTGCAAAATGCGCGGACACCAATCCCAATTATAATAGAAACGGGGTTTATTCATGCGTGTTTTTGAAGTCCAATACACTTGTCCTTGGTAGCGTTCGGGCGAAAAAAAGATAATCGCCAATCGGTTTCCTGTGATTTTTAAAGCTGTTGATAAATTGAAATTGTAATCCAAATGTGTGTTATTAAATTCACCAACTTTTTTACCATTGAGCCACACTTCACCATTGTCGTCCAAACCATTGCAATGTAAACGAACAATTTTTCCTGCGTCGAAATAATCATCTGGAATATCAGTAAAATAAATCCAGTGGCGGTTTTCTATCCATTCGATATCGCGATAGTTAGTACCAATGTTCCAGTCGGGAATTATGCCTGCATCAAGCAAAGATTGTTGTACCGAACCAGGGACAAGAGCAGGTACAGGTGAATTTTCGGGGTGTTTGATGCACATCTCGTCCATTTGCTCCCAAAGTCGCCAATAGTGTGGTTTGGTACCTACTAACTCCCATTTGAGTTTTGATAAATTGTATTTATTCATACTTGACTTTGTCGGTGTTTTTTACTGATTACAAAAGTATAGTAAAAAAAACTACCGGAATTATACTATTTTGCTAGAATGAAATAGAATTGACAAAAAAATTACTCATTATATGAATTCCACAACGACACAACTGATAAGTCATTCGTCGGTTTTTTACTTGCTTTTAATTTATAAACTACTGTTTTGGTTTTACCTGGAAGTAAGTCAAAATAATTGTCTTCGAAAAAGCCTTTGTCACCATCAAAGTTTAAGTAAACATCTTTAGCTAATACATCTGTTTTTAAAGAGATTAACCATTTATCGGATATTTTTTCTATTTTGGAAACAATAGTCGGTATGGTGAGTTGAAAGTTTTTGGGTTGCGTAAAATAATGCACTTTTTGAGCAATAATACTTTTTCCATTCCTCAGTGTCAATAACCAAAAATTACCATTTGGATTTGACGACAAATCAGTTGTTTTTGCCGCAAAAACGATTGTTGGAGCATTGACTTTTAGGTTAACTGATTGCGATTTAGTGTCCAGAATTTTACCGGTAAAATCAACTAATTTCAATTCAAGTGTACCGTTAATAGTATGACGTTTATCTGAAATGATGGTTACTTCTGTATTGCCATTTTGCTCAAAAACAGAGATAGCAACTGGTTCGAACGAACGTTTAATCTCGTATTGCAGAGCTTTCCAACGCTTGTAATAATCGCAACTCGACCACGAGGCTACTGGCCAGCAGTCGTTGATTTGCCAAACCAAAGAACCCATATTGTAGGGCATTGCTCTACGATGACCTTCGATGGCAAATCGAATTCCATATGCCTGTAAGACCTGACCCACGTACAAAAACTTTTCGAAACTCAGCGGTTTTCGATAGTACATGTCCATGTATTCCTTGATCGTAACATTGCCAATACTACTGCGTTGATGATGGCGCATTACTTCCGATTCAATATCGTAATCTTCGAGTAAGGCGTATTTACGAACTGTCTCAAGTTCGGGGAACGACTGAAACCCATATTCGCTCATAAACCGTCCGATATTGTCGGCATATTTCTCAAACGGATGTTTACCCCACCAAACTCCCCAGTAATGCACATCGCCATTGGCATTTTTATCGTTTGCATGTTGTTGCGGCACTACGCTCGAAGGGGATGATTGCCAATAAGCAGTATTTGCAGATAATGACTTCACAGAAGCTGGAAGAATATGATTGAAAATGGTATCGTATGCCTGCCAAACCTGCTTTTTCTGTGATTCGTTATAGGCTTTTTTCCAACCCCAATCACTATTTGGATTAAAGTTTTGCCACGCCACATCAATTTCGTTATTGCCACACCAGAGGGCAATTGAAGGATGGTTACGCAGTCGTTTTACTTGATATTCAGCCTCTTTGGTAATCGAATTCAAAAACCATTCATTGCCTGGATACATGGAGCAGGCAAACATAAAATCCTGCCAAACAAGAATCCCATTCCGGTCGCAAAGCTCGTAGAAATAGTCGTTTTCATAAATTCCACCGCCCCAAACACGAATCATATTCAGGTTTGACTTCACAGCAGTTTGTATTTCCCAATTATACACATCGTTGGTAACTTTGTCCAAAAACATATCGTTAGGAATATGATTTTCGCCTTTGGCAAAAACAGGCACGCCATTCAGTTCAAAATAAAAGCTATGTCCAGCACTATCTGGCTTCTGAATAAGTTTCAGAGTACGCAATCCAATTTCGTGTGTTTTTGAGTCAACCGTCTGGTTTACTTTTATATGTGCTGTAATTTTATAAAGATTAGCTTTCCCTAAACCGTTTGTCCACCAAAGCTTTGGTTTTACAATTTCGAATGGAATATCAATTTTATTGATGCCTTTTTTCAAATCAACAGCCTTTTTGATAAGTACCTTTTCATTCTCAAAGATTGTTATTTGCGATTGTAGATTTATATCAGAAATCACTTCAATCTGTCCGTTAAGTTGTGCCAATCGACTGGTCAATGATTTTTGTTCAACATAAAAATCGTTCATCTTTACATCGTTCCATGCATGCACAATAATTGGTTGCCAGATTGCAGAAGTTACAAAACGCGGACCCCAGTCCCAACCGAAATGATAGGGTGCTTTACGGATAAACGGACTCACTAACTCGCTTTTGTCTAAACCACCATTTACAGCCTGATCGTTGGCAGCATGCAGCGTAAATCCATTGGTCTTGAGCAATTCAAGTCCATTATTTATAGGCGAATGAAAATAAACTCTCAATTCGTTCTTGCCTTTCTTTAGATATGATTTTGCATCAACAATCCATTCCCGAAACATATTGTCGGCTTCGAGCACTTTCTGATTATTCAGATACACAGTTGCATAAGTGTCCAAACCTTTAAAAATCAATTCTAAATTACTTTTGTTGATTTGATTTTCAGAAACATCAAATACTGATTTATATTCCCAATTCTTTTTGTCAATCCATTGTAAACCTTTTTCATTGGTGCGAAAATAAGGTTCGAGGATGAGTTTATTACGTAATAAATCACTATGCACACATCCAGGAACTACAGCTGGAATCCACTTTTCGGTATCAGCCTGACGCATTTGCCAGTTCTCAGTTAGTTGTATAACTTGTGTTTGGC
>CAIWCC010000226.1 GCA_903911085.1 uncultured Bacteroidales bacterium
ATTTATATATCTTTGTAAATACTTGTTAGATGCTAGTTAAGTAGGAACTGAATTGGCATTACGATAGGCAGAAACCCAATTTACCAACAATAATATCAAATAAAACTATGGCAGAAGCAACTGGAGGAATACAAAAAATAAAAGGCACAATTGATGGCGTAACATATTACACCATAATGGGTAGTGAAAAAGTGTACGTTCGCAAAACAGGTGGTCCAAGCAAAAGCATGATTAAAAAAGCACCACAATTTGAGAAGTTGAGGCGCAATAATAACGAGTGGGCGGGTTGCACCAAAATGGGGAGCATGATGCGCTTGGCACTAGGAAAAATTATCGACCTTGCCGATTTCCCAATTATTGGGGCTATGAATGCAATAGGCAAACAAATACAACTTGCCAATACGGAAGATGAGCACGGAAAGCGAAGTTTGTATTTGTCGAGAAACAAACAATTACTATTAGGCTTCAATGTGAGTCGTAAGCAAGTGCTGGAGAGTGTTTTGCGTGTGCCCATCACTTCGAGTTTAAACAGAGAGTTGGGTACTGCTCAGGTAATTATTCCTGCCATCAATGCCGAAATGTATCTGTATAATTACAGGAATCTGCCGTTTTACCGCTTAAAAGTATCAATGTTTGCTGTGTCAGATGTTGGGATTTCTGTCATCAGCTCAAAGTATGAAGCCACGAACCCCAATTATATCGATTATGGTGCTGGATTTAATAGCGATTGGTTTACTACTAATGGACATGCTGCTGAACAATGCATTGACCTAAAAATAGACCTTCCCTCAAATACTGAACACGGTTTTCCGGCACCCAATGATTTAACTTTTGTACTTTCTGTGGGTGTGGAATTTGGAAAGGTAGGTAGTAATGGACTACCTGTGGGTGTAAAGTATGCAGGTTGTGGAAAAGTGGTGCAAATGGGGTGATTTTTTGTCTTGTAAACATGACTTCGTATTTTGAGATTAAGACTAATATTGCTTATTTTCGAAATAAAAGGTTTGAACGCAAATTACACAAATTATCGCAAATCAAGGTTGCAAATATTGAATTATTAGTACACTGTAATTAGCTGATATTTTGATATTTATTTAAATATTCTGCAAATAAATACATGAATATGAAAGATAAGACACTAAAGAAAAAATACCGCTGTGAGACAAAATCACAGCGGTAAAACAAACAGATAAATTTGAGGGGATAATTATCCTACAAGGTATATTTAATTGTAATTCCATAAGTTGCGGGGTCGCCAAGTACAGCTGCATAATGACCTGCATTACCTGCGCCAGGCAATAATTGTTCAAAATAGTTTTTATCAAGTATATTTCGTCCCCAAGCAGTTACCGAAACCCCTTTTGAAGCACGGAAACCAATTCGTGCATTGAGCAAAATATAACTATCTATGTTCAAATAGGCTGATGGTGTTGGACTTGAAGAGAATGATGACCGACCATAAGCATCAGAGGCTATAAAGAAACGTCCTGTATTGCCGAGCAATTTTCCTTCGGTAGAATACTCACCACCGATAGTACCGGCCCATTTTGAAATACCTGGCAATTGACCGCCTGATGCATCTTTGGCATAATATGCTACACCATTGGCATCTTTTGCTCCAGTTTCTTCGAGTGGAAGTGGCGCATTGGTGAATGTTACATATTTTCCATCGGTATAAGCCACCGAACTATTGAATGAAAAATGTTTATTAATCTTAATGTCACCGTCCAATTCTGCACCTTTCACATTTACCTTTTCGGCATTGGCCAAATAACCTCTATTTTGAGTTATATCAGGCGATTGTACAAGGGTTTGATATCTTTGATATCAGTATTATAGACTGTTATATTTAATGTCGAGTTTTTGGTAGGTGTTGTTTTAACGCCTATTTCTATGTGATTAACTTGTTCTGGTTTAATAGTGGCAGTTGTCAAATCTGGATTTCCACTAGCATCATTTACCAAACCTCCTAGATTTACTCCAACAGGTTTGTAGCTTTTGGCGTAAGTTGCAAACAAATTAACTTGTTTAATTAATTTATAGGCAATGGTTAACTGACCCGAATAGTTTGTGTTTGAAGTATCGGCAACGAAAGCCTGATTAGAGTAAACACCTTGTAAAAGCTTAAGTTGCGCAGCAGTAGGATTAGCCAGTCCACCATAAGTTTCGCGCTTGTAATCTACTTTTTTCTGATCGTAATTGGCACGAATTCCGGGCAAAAGGTGTAGTTTATCGGTAATTGCCCAGTCAACTTGTCCGAATAAAGCGCCACTAAATGTATTCAATTTAGAAATGGTGTGAATACCGTAACCGTTAAAAGTCCTGGTGTTGCCCACAATGCATCCTGATCTACAGTTTTCACAATTCCCGTTGTACTTTTTGCAAAGCGCCATTGATCAACACCTGATTCTTCGGTATGATAAGGATCGGTTTTAAGATCCTGCCCAATGGCAAATATCCCAAACACACCTGATATTTTTTTTGATAAAGAACCAGCCCAACGAACTTCTTGCGACCACTGTTTGTGTTTTGAAGGGGCTTGCGAAAGTGCAAGTGCTTGTTTCCCGGTAAAGTCTCGGTCGTTGGATGGATCCCAGTTCCAATAACGCCACGCCGAAGTAGAAGTAAGAGTACCAGTTCCAAGTTTTGTGTCAATGTTAAGCGATACGCCACCTAAATCTTGATTGGAACGCCATGGAGTATCCTGATCAATCAATCAATCAATCAATCAATCAATCAATCGGTCGAATGGATTAGTGCTAGGAAGTGTATATCCCAAATCGGCAATAATACTGTTGAACTGGCGATATGCCGAACGTTTGGTTGTAACAACACCTGCAATAACCTGCGCATAACCATTTGGTCGTTGGCGAGTAGCATCGGCAGCCAATATTGCAGTTGTATTGTTTGACAATTTGAAAAGCAGCTGACCACGTACACCCAAGTTGTTGAGATCGTTTACTTTTTGCTGAGTAACCACATTGGTAAGTAATCCATCGCGTTGAGTTCCCGAAAACGAAACACGCGCAGCAATATTTTTGGTAATAGGACCAGTTATGGAACTTTTAGCCTGTATGTAACCATAGTTTCCGTAGCTAACTTCAAAGTTAGCACCAGGAGTAAAACTTGGCTTCTTGGTTGTAACGTTAAATGCACCAGCAGTGGTATTTTTGCCAAACAATGTACCCTGTGGCCCACGTAAAACCTCAATTTGTTCCACATCAATAAAATCGAGCGTAGTAGCAGCTGGTCGTGCATAATACACACCGTCCACATAAAAACCCACGCCCGGATCAATCCCATCATTTGTTAGTCCAAACGACGACCCCAAACCACGGATATTCAGACCAGTGTTACGCGGATTGGATGAATACAACTGCACCGAAGGCGCCAATTCCTTAACCCTATTTACGTTGAAGGCACCAGCTTCAGCAATAAGATTGCCACCAATTACAGAAATGGGGATAGGAATGTTTTGGGCAGTTTCGGAACGACGACGAGCAGTAACCACCACCCTACTCAAAAGATTTGTACTCTGACGAATTTCAAAATTTAATTCATCATCCACACTTTTGATAATATATTCCTGTTTTTCGTAACCTGCATAAGACACTAAAACAGTGAATGGCAAAGCATTGGGAGTATTTAGTATAAACTTACCAGAGGCATCAGTAACCGCTGCTTGTTTTGACCCTTGAATTTGCACCACAACGCCAATTAATGACTCTCCGGAATTACTGTCTTTGACACTTCCCGATAATTTGCTTTGTTTACCCTGCGAAAAGCCCGTCAGACTAAACGCCAATAATAATACTAATAGGTATTCTTTTGTTTTCATAAATTTCATTATTTGCATTTATACTTATAATTTGTTTTATTGAAGAAATTAATCACTTGGCAATTGAAGTGAATAGAATCGTTTATTAATTCGGTGCAAAATTACGCGGTATTTAAAAGCAAAAAAATACCGCAAAATGAGTATATTGATACCCAAAACGCGGTACGTAGTAATGTAAACTGTTGATTGTTTGATATATAGACTGACGAATAATTTAAGAAAAACCGATTAATTAGGACAAATTATATTAATGATCTTTTATTGAGATAGCAAAAGTAGAACTTCAGTTTTTTAGTACATGACAAATTTTTTGAATTTTGATGTAATTGATTATAAATAAATTAATTAAACATGGGGCTTTGCCCCAAACCCCACTTACTATTTTTGCCTTGATGCAAAAAAGTAAGCAAAAAAACACCTCACCCGTCCTACGGACACCCTCTCCAACTGGAGAGGGAAAATAGGAATTGAAGTGTTTGA
>CAIWCC010000227.1 GCA_903911085.1 uncultured Bacteroidales bacterium
ATAACAATCTAACAAGATAATTGTTGAATTTCTACTATAGGAATTTAGGAGAGAACATTATCTATTTAAAAACAAATTAAATAAAAATAATTAATAAATCAATCAAAAAAAAACATTATGGAAAACAAACAGAAAAAAACCAAAAAACGTTTTACTGGAATTAAGTCTTCGGGACTTGTTATGTTAGCATGTTTCGGACTTGCACTTATTATCTACAAATTTGTATTAGGAAACCCAGCTAACTTTGTGAATGGTGATCCAGCAAACCACCCACTTGAAGGAAACTTTTTAGGTCTTATTTATAAAGGTGGTATTATTGTACCAATTATTCAAACATTGTTATTAACAGTAATGGCTCTTAGCGTTGAGCGTTTTTTCGCTATCAGATCAGCACAAGGAAAAGGTAAATTAGTGAAATTTGTTGCAGAAGTTAAAGCTTCATTGTCAAAAGGTGATATTAAGGGTGCAACAGCTTTGTGCGAAAAACAACAAGGTTCTGTTGCTAATGTTGTAGGTTCAACTTTAATTAAATATGCAGAAGTTGAAGAAGATAAAGCATTATCAAAAGAACAACAAATTTTAGCTATTCAAAAAGAGGTTGAAGAAGCTACAGCTTTGGAACTTCCAATGTTGAGCCAAAATCTTCCAATTATTGCTACCATTGTTACTTTAGGTACTCTTATGGGTCTGTTAGGAACTGTAATTGGTATGATCAAATCATTTGCTTCGTTGGCAGGTGCAGGTGGTACCGACTCGGTTGCATTATCTGCTGGTATTTCTGAAGCTTTGATTAACACAGCTTTTGGTATTGCTACAGGTGCTTTGGCGGTTGTATCTTATAATTATTTCACAAGTAAAATTGACTCAATTACATATTGTATTGATGAGGTAGGTTTCTCTATCGTTCAAACATTTGCTGCTTCTCACAAGTAATCATTCCTATAAAATATAAAGTGCTATGTCAAAAGTAAAACTAGCAAGGAAGAGTACTCTTATCGATATGACCGCGATGAGTGATGTTACTGTATTGCTGCTTACTTTCTTCATGTTAACGTCAACGTTCGTGAAAAAGGAGCCTGTACAAGTTACAACACCCGGGTCTGTATCCGAAATCAAAATACCTGATACTAATATCTTGCAGATATTAATTGATCCAACAGGAAAGGTGTTTATGAGTTTGGATAAACAAAAAGATATGATAGAAACCTTGTCCAAAGTGGGTGATGAGTTAGGTGTTTCTTTTACTGAAGAAGAAATTCGGAAGTTTAAGATTCAAAAAACTTTCGGAGTCCCAATTAAGAGTATGAAGCAATATTTGGCATTACCTGCTGAAAAACAAGATGCTATTCTTAAGGATTATGGTATTCCAACAGATAGTCTTGATAATCAATTTAAAACTTGGGTTAAAGCAGCTAGAGCTACTAACCAAGAATTAAGAATTGCAATCAAAGCCGACTCGAATACTCCTTATAAAGTTATTAAAGATGTTATGACTTCTCTACAAGATTTGAGAGAAAATAGATATAACTTGATAACATCATTGAAAGTTGAATCTGTCAAATAACCTATAAAAAAAATAAAATGGCTGAATTACAAACGAATGACGGAGGCGGCAAGAAAAAAAAGGGTGGCAGTAAACAGAAAAAAATAAGTGTTCACGTGGATTTTACTCCCATGGTGGACATGAATATGTTGCTCATTACTTTCTTTATGCTTTGTACATCTTTGAGTAAACCTCAAACGATGGAGATTAACATGCCAAGTAACGATAAAAAAATTACCGAGGAAGATCAAGTTAAAGTAAAAGAATCACAGGCTGTTACATTAGTATTATCAGGCGGAGATTCGATATTTTACTATACAGGATTGCCTAATTATAAGGATTTTAATTCTTTGAAATTAAGTTCTTATAGAGCTGATGGTATACGCTCGGTACTTTTAAAAAGAAACGTTGCAGCAGTTACTCAAATAAATGAACTGAAAAAGAAGAAGCTCGATTTGAAAATTTCGCAAGAACAATTTACAAAACTGGCCGCTGAAATTAAGAATGGGAAAAATACACCCGTTGTTATTATAAAAGCTGCCGATAGAGCTACTTACAAAAATCTTATTGATGCGCTCGACGAAATGCAAATTTGCAATATTGGAAGGTACGTAATTGATAAGATAACACCTGCTGAGTTGTTCTTAATTAAGAACCGTGAGTCCAAAGGTGCACTTTCACAAAATAGTGCAATTTAATTTAACGCCTAAAAATAGAAAGTAAAATGGGTAAAATAGATTTAACTTCCTTAGAGTGGCGTGAGCTAGTATTTCAAGGTAAAAACAAGGAATACGGTGCTTATCAACTGCGTGGGGAATCGGACAAACGACACAATAGAGCTATGATAATTGTAGCTGTAGTAGCAATAGTGGGCTTTAGTGTGCCGAAACTTATTGAAATGACAAAATCGAAACAAAAAGAGGTAAATACTGAGGTAACCACTTTGTCAACTTTAGAAAAAGCAGAAGTCAAGAACGACATAAAAAAACCACCTCCAGTAGAACCACCACCTCCATTGAAGTCGACAATTAAATTTACGGCTCCAGTAATTAAAAAAGATGAGGAGGTTTCGGAGAAAGAGGAGATTAAAAGTCAAGATGAATTAACTAATGCAAAAGCATCCATTTCTCTCGCCGATGTACAAGGTGTAACTAATGGTACTGTTGATATTGCAGATGTTAAGACTGCTGTAACTGAAATTGAGGAAGAAAAGCCATATACAGTTATTGAACAAATGCCTGTATATCCTGGTGGTGAAGGTGAACTTTTAAAATTCATTTTTGCTAATCTTAAATATCCTGTTATTGCACAAGAAAATGGTATTGAAGGAAAAGTAATCATACGCTTTGTTGTATCAAAAACAGGTAAAATATCAAATGTGGAAGTGTTAAGGTCACTTGACCCTTCGTGTGATAAAGAAGCTGTTCGGGTAGTTAAAATGCTTCCTAACTGGATTCCAGGTAAACAAAATGGGGTAAATGTACCTGTTTATTATACTTTACCAATCACGTATAAATTGCAACAATAGCATGAAGTACATCAAAATATTTTCTTTTCTTTTGGCACTGTTTTTGCTTTCTTGTCAAACAAAGAGCAAAGATGGGCAAACAGATACTTATACTTCAGGTGTAATTCAAATTACAGTTGATGAGAGTTTCAAGCCTATTATTCAAGAGGAAATAGATGTTTTTGAGGCTCAATATCCACAAGCTGGTATTGTTCCAATTTACACAAATGAAGTAAATGCAATTAATAAATTATTAAAAGATAGTGTGCGATTAGCAATTGTTACTCGCCCGCTATCTGTTAATGAAGAAAAATTTTTGAAAAGTAAGACTTTTGCACCTCGCTCATATAAAATAGCTTCGGATGCAATTGCACTTATTGTAAATAATTCAAATGTAGATACATTAATTACAGTTAATGATATAAGACGCATTTTGACTGGAGAGGTGAAAAATTGGAAGGAAGTATTTCCAAATTCTAAATTAGGAAAATTTAAAGTGGTTTTTGATAATCCAAATTCAAGTACAATTCGCTTTGCAATTGATTCTATTTGTTATGGAAAACCACTTTCAAAAGAGCTTAATGCTCAAACTACAAATTTAGAAGTAATAAATTATGTATCACAAACTCCAAACGCAATTGGCATTATAGGGGTTAATTGGTTGGGAAACCGAAAGGATACTTCAAATCTTTCTTTCAAAAACGATGTAAAAGTTATGGCAGTTACCAATCAAAGTATTGCTACTAACGAAAATTGTTACAAACCATATCAAGCTTATTTGTTTTATGGTTATTATCCGCTTTCTCGCAGTGTATTTATTATACTTAACGATCCAAGAGGAGCTTTACCTTCAGGTTTGACGTCTTTTATTAGCTCAGATCGCGGTCAACGTATTATTCTTAAATCAGGGTTAGTTCCCGCAACTCAACCTGTTCGCATTGTAAATGTAAAAGATGAATAGTTGTTTGTTTTATCAGAATTCCTACCAAGTACTTATTTAACTTTTGACGAACTTTACAACAATTTAACTTGTATTTAATCATTAATCAAGTATTAAAATTAAGCTAATCAAATAAATATAATTTTTTATTAATACAAAATCAGTAATGAAACGTAACTTTCTTTTTTATTCAATTATCATTGCAGTCTCTTTTGTTGCTAACATATCAACTATGAAGGCTGAAGGTGGTCAGGGTATAGCTTATTATAAAGCAGGTTTTCCACTTGTGGCAAAACCACTTTTATTAGCAGAACTTGAATCAAATACACAAACGCAAGCTGAGGTTTGTTTTTATCTTGGGAATATTTATTTTAAAGAAAATCAAGCTGATTCTGCAGCAATATTTTTTAATAAAGGCAAAGTTGCAAATCCTTTATACCCACTTAATACAATCGGGTTGTCGATGCTTAAAATTAAATCTAATCTTGTTGAATCAGATTTAGAAATTGTTACTTGTTTGAAAGATAAAGCTAATAAGAAAAATGTAGACTTGGTTATTGCGGCTGCGAATGCTTATTTGTTTAATGGTATGATTGATAAAGCAACTATTTATCAAGAAAAAGCCAAAAGTATAAAGCCAAAATATGCATTAGTTTCTGTTTTATTAGGTGATATCGAGCTTGCTAAAGGTAATACAGGTCCTGCTTGTGGAAGTTATGAACTTGCTATTTTATATGATGAATCATGTAAGGAAGCTTATATTAAATATGCTCGCGCTTACAAAAACGTTAATCCTACACTTTCTATTGAAATGTTAGGAAAGTTAAAAGTTAAAGAGCCGACGTTTTTATTGGTTGACAGAGAGCTTGCAGATATTTATTATGCCATTAATGAGTTTCCAAAAGCAGCTGAAAAGTATGAAAATTACATGCAATCAGGAAACTTTAGTATCGAAGATTTAACGCAATATGCTTTTATCCTTTTTTTAAGTCACGATTATGCTAAATCTTTAGAAGTGACAAATAAAGGAATTGTTAAGGCACCAAGAAATGCTGCTTTCAATAGATTGTCAATGTATAACAATACGGATTTGAAACAATATAATGAGGCTTTGAAATCTGCCAATTTATTTTTTAATCAATCAGATAAACCAAAGTTTTCATATTTAGATTATCGTTATTATGGTCAAGCATTGCGTGAAACAAAACAATTTGATTTAGCAATACCACAATTTCAAAAGGCTTTAACAATGGATTCATCTAAAGTAGAATTGTTGAAGGATATTTCTGATATGTACAATGAAAAGGCTGATTTTAAAAATGCTATTCAATTTTACAATAAATATGTAAGCGCATTAGCTCCAGATGCCAAAACAGCAGATGTATATATGCCTCTAGGAAAATTATACTACGGATATGCAAATAAAGATTCTGTAGCTCCTGAATTCAAGAAAACGTTATTGTTAAAGGCTGATTCATTATTTGCAGTTGTTGCATCTCTTGAGCCTACTGGATATAGAGGTAATTTTTGGCGCGCTAATACAAATACTGCTCTCGATGATGCTGATGCTTCTCAAGGTTTAGCTAAGCCTTATTACGAACAAACAATTACATTAATTGAAGCAAAATCAGATGCAGCTAGATATAATAGCATATTAACAACATGCTACAGTTATTTAGGTGTATATTACTTGAAAAAAGATAATGTAGATCAATCTACTATTTGTTGGAATAAAATTCTAGCAATTCAACCTGAAAACGCTTTAGCAAAAAGAATTCTTGATGATTTAGCTAAGGAAAAGAAAAATAAAAAGAAATAGTCATTGATTTAAAATAAATAAAAAATAGAGAAGTAGTAATAATTCTACTTCTCTATTTTTTATTTGTTTAAAGTTTGATTGAGAATAAATAATAATAATTTGTACGAACATCTAATAGATTGCATAGTTTACAATAACAAATAAATTATTGTGTGTTTTTAATTAATTGAATTGCAATTGATTATATAATGTTTAATAGATAATTTTGAATTTATTTTATTCTATTTACTCATTACTCACTATTTTTTAAGTAAGTTTGTACCGATTATAAAACAAAACTACAATGAATTTTACCGAATTAAACCTCTCAACTCCATTATTAAATGCGTTGAATGATTTAGGAATTACGCAAACCACTACTATTCAAGAAAAAGCTTTTCCAGTAATTATGTCGGGACGTGATGTGGTTGGAATTGCGCAAACAGGAACTGGAAAAACAATTGCATATTTGTTGCCGTGTCTGCGTCAATGGAAATTTACAAAAGAAAAAAATCCTCAAATTCTTGTCGTTGTGCCAACACGCGAGCTTGTAGTTCAGGTAGTTGAGCAGGTTGAAAAACTTACTACTTACATGAATGTAAGAGTTTTGGGTGTATATGGTGGGGTGAATATGATCCGTCAGACTCCATTGTTGGTGGCTGGTGTTGATGTTTTGGTAGCTACTCCTGGTCGATTACTCGATTTTGCTTTGAATGGAACGCTAAAATTGAAATCTATTAAGCGCTTTGTTATTGATGAAGTAGATGAAATGTTGAATTTAGGATTTAGACCTCAATTGATTCGCGTTATCGATTTATTACCAACAAAGCGACAAAATTTAATGTTTTCGGCAACAATTTCAGAAGACTTGAAAAATTTGGTTCATGATTTTTTTGTGGAACCACTTGAAATTGAGGCTGCTCCTACAGGAACACCACTCGAAAAAATCAAGCAAATTGGATTTAAAGTACCTAATTTTTATACAAAAGTAAATTTATTAGAGTATTTGATGAACAACAATCCTGAGTTTTCCAAAGTTTTGGTGTTTACTTCTACTAAAAAGTTGGCAGATGCATTGTATGAAGAACTTGATTCGAAATTTCCAAATCAATTGGGCTTAATACATTCCAATAAGTCTCAAAACCAACGTTTTGATGCATTAAATAGTTTTAAAAATGGCGATAATAGAATGTTGATTGCAACTGATATTGTAGCACGCGGATTAGATATTTCAGATGTGTCGCATGTTGTGAACTTTGATGTTCCTGATGTTGCCGAAAATTATATGCACCGTATAGGTCGTACTGGTAGGGCTGATAAAAATGGAGTTTCCATAACATTTATCACAAAAGCAGATTCAGAGTTTCGTTCGAACATTGAAACATTGATGAATAAAAAAATATCAATAGTGAAAATGCCTGTGGACGTATCCATTTCCTTGGAATTAACCGAAGATGAATTGCCGCAAGTAAAAATGAAAAATACATTGGTTTCTTTACCCAAAAAGGAAGAAGGAGGTGCTGCTTTTCACGAAAAAATAGGCAAAAATAAGAAGGTGAATATGAAAATTCGTAGGGCAGAATCGATGAAAATTAAATACAAGAAGCCAAAAACAAGAGGTCAAAAGAAAACAAAATAATTAAGTTTACGATATCTGAGGTAATATATAATAGAAAACATTAGAACAAAGAGAAAAGACAAGATGTAGTTTATCAACACTTTACCAAGTTCAAAGTGTAGGTTATATGACGTTTATAATATTAATTTAAAATTGAACATTATGACAAACAAGAAAAATGATTTGGATATTGACAATAAGCCAAAAGATACTGCAAAACCAAGTAAATTAGTTCGTTTAATTTCAAAAAACAAGTTGGTTTCTTTCCTTTGTTTAGCTTTAATTGCATTGTCGGCATGGACATTTATAAAAATAAGTTTTTTGGAAAAACGGTACGAGAAACAAACGGCTGAGTTGAGAACAAAATACGACCGTGAAATTGATAGTTTGACAACTAGACAATTAGAGCTTACTTCGAAGGTTTTCTCGTGGGCTATACGTAGTGAATTAACGCGAGATAATAAAGAACAAGTAAATCAATTTTTCTTGAACTTTATAAAAGAACCAGGTGTAACGAAAGTTGAATTTGTGGATGCTTTAACCGCAAGAATTACATTGTCAACTGATAAGAAAAACGAAGGCAATATGTATCTCGATCAAGTTGCACTACTAACTGACAAAACCATTCATTATTCTAACAATTCTGCTTTGAAAGTAATTAGTCCAGTATTTGGATTAAACAATAAACTTGGTGTTTTAGTTATTGATTATGAGATGAAAAAGTAGTCGTAAAAATTAACTAGAACTTATGACACAGTTCATAAATTTTGATTGACATCTTAATTCTACTTTGCAAAATTTGATAATTACTTGGTCGACAATAACAATATTACATTTTTAGGGATATTGGGAGCTAAAACTCTATTTTTTATTGTTTTACCGTAGACTTTTGAATCTAATTTTTCTTGATTTTATATTCGCAATCAACTTTGCCTTTGACAATGTTTGTTAGTTTTGATTTTAATAATTGTCGGCGAATTGGTGAGACCTTATCTGTAAATAAATGCCCTTCCAAGTGGTCGTATTCGTGCTGAATAACTCGCGCTTTAAAGTCTTCAAAAACGTCGATATGCTCTACAAAATTAATATCTTGGTATTTTATTTTTATGCTAACTGCTCTTATAACATTTTCATGAATGCCAGGAATACTTAAACATCCTTCTTCGGCAGACGCAGCTTTTTCGCTTCGTTCTAAAATTTCAGGATTAATCATTACAACTCTAAAAGCACCAAGCTCAGGATTATCTGCTTTAAATGCTGCTAAGTCTATTACAATCAAACGAATAGAAAGTCCTATTTGAGGTGCAGCCAATCCAACACCTTCAGCTTTGAACATTGTTTCGTACATATTAGAAACGAGCGTGTTTAAATCAGGAAAACTACTGTCAATTGGTGCGGCATGTTTGCGTAGAACGGCATTGCCGTAGGTGTGAATAGGTAATATCATTAATTTTTTTATTTGTTATTTACTTACCGTAAAATGTGAATGTTAGAATTAGTAATAATTATTTTAGTACAGGACAAAATTTTTAATTTTGATGTAATTGATTATAAATTAATTAATTAAACATGGGGCTTTGCCCCAAACCCCACTTACTATTTTTGCCTTGATGCAAAAAAGTAAGCAAAAAAACACCTCACCCGTCCTACGGACACCCTC
>CAIWCC010000228.1 GCA_903911085.1 uncultured Bacteroidales bacterium
GTTTTATCCCTCCGCTAAAGCTCCGGGATAAAACACCGCTCTGATTATTACAATCAAAATAATCTCTTTTTAAACTGGTGATTATTAATTGCGAAAAATTGGTGGTTTTTTATTTGCTAGTTACAGAGGTCTGGGTTAAAAAAAAAGAACGAATATATTTTTTCCGTCTTAACAGATTTTTTACAACCCACCCGTAGGGATTGCCTATGCATAACCCCCAAATTTATTTGGGGGAAAAATAAAAAAAGTAAATTGAACTCCATCGGAGTTCTCCAACACTCGCAAATGTCTGATAAACAAAGGGAAACTCCTCTGGAGTTGTGCTAGAATTATTCCTACATCCCCCAAATAAATTTTGGGGTTATGCACATGTAACTCCTCTGGAGTTTTTTAGCAACCCTATTTACACGACATAATTTATTGCCACTTACTCTATTGATTTTGCAATTATTAAAAAAAAAATCACAACAGTAATACGAAATTGATAAACACTCTGTATCTGCCAAAATTTCACTGACAAATTCGGATGTTTTTTGACAATTTTAGCAATTATTTTAAATTGCAACATTATTTTACATTGGTGTCCGATGAAAATTGAAAAAAAATAATGTCGCTCCGATAGAGCTTATTGGCAATTCTAATTCATTGATTACCATAATGTCGCTTCTCTGAAGCTATTTATAAAAAGTCCCATTGGGACGAAATTATGGTAGAAAGTATTCAAAAACAAAACCTTAGCCACATCGTGGCGACATTATCTCAAAGCATTATTGGAAGCGGTTTTTTTAGATATAAAATAAAAAGTTTATCGGACAACAATAAATATTTTACAAAAAAGGACAGCCGTTTTTATATATATTAAATTTTGGCACGCAATTTGTGTATAAATTTATACAATTATTTAGCAATTTAATATAAAATATTTGAAAAATATCCTCACATATCGCCCACTAGCCAACTGCCAAAGGACAGGTACATACGCACTATGAAGTTTATAGCTACTAGTACCGAACTTTTGTCGCATTTGCAGGCAATTCGTAGGGTTATTGAATTAAAAAACAATCATTTCGAATTTGACCAAGTACAGGAATGTTTCATCCTGCAACAAAAAACGGGTAAACGCAATATTAAAGTCGAAAATCTGTTTAGTCATTCGGTTTGTATACTTATCAGACGCCTCTTGGTGTACCTGAGCGGTATTATTGATCTTCTTATCCGGCAATCAAACACACTACTCTATAGAGAATTATCGATATTCTTCGGACTTTGCTGCAGCAGTTCGGGCTATATCTTTAACGCCATTACTGGCACCTCCTCGCACCCCATACCTGCTTAATTATTATACACCCAACCTACTGCCTCGTTGGCAGTTTAGGTTCAAATGTTATTCGAATGGAATAGCAAATCAAATTTAGTATAATAATTTTTAAATCACATAATATGGGGCCGAAAGCCAAAATATCAAGGTTGTCCAACGATTCGTTAGGCACTTTAACAGCTCGCATCATTCATAATATTGATGCATCAACGGTAGTAGAAGTAAAAACTGCCGATTTCTATGATTTGACAGTAGCGGTTTACGAACGTTACAGAACTGCTACTACAAAAGGCGAAAAAAAGAAAGACGACGCCATTAAAGTTGAATTTCAGAACCGGAAGGATATCTTCGGAGATATCAGAAAATACCTGCAAGGTTTGCAAATTTCGCCCGACGAAGATACAAAAACTTCGGCAAATAAAGTTTATACAGAGTTAACCCGATTTGGACGCGACTTTGTAAATACCAAAACTGCCGACCAGTCTTATATCTACAGTCAGATAATAGCCGGACTTAAGAAAACCGAACTGTCTGCCGACATACAAACCGTAAAGCTAAGCGCTAAGGTGGCACAATTAGAGACAGCGCACCGCAACTACGAAGAACAATATATGCAGTGGGGTGATTTTAAAAAAGCGGCACTACCAGCTTCGAAGCTACGCAGCGAAGTTGAATCGGCTCTAAAAAACTTAATCGACGAAATGGACTGGCTGATTCGTAAATCTCCATCGGAGGCGTTAAAAAACCTGCATACAAGTATATATGCACGTATTGACGAATTAAATTTGTCGAACAATAAAAACAAACCCGACGAAACCTCCGACACTAAAGCCGGAAGTGAAAACGCAGCCTAAAGCTGTAAATCTTAAACTATAATAAAAGCCACTAGAACAAAGAGTAAAGACAAGATGTAGTATATCAATGCTTTACCAAGTTCAAAGTGTAGGTTATAAATGAAGTTTATTATATCAAGAAAGCTCACAGATTTATTCTGTGGGCTTTTTTTATGGGAAACTGTAGGCATCCAGTAAACTTATTTCCTTCAATATTTTCTAACTGTAAGCCTCAGGTAAACTTTTTTGGTTCAATATTTTCTAACTGTATGCCTCCGGTTAACTTTTTTGCTTCAATATTTTCTAACTGTAGGCCTCAGGTAAACTTTTTTGTTTCAATATTTTCTAACTGTACGCCTCAGGTAAACTTTTTTGGTTCAATATTTTCTAACTGTACGCCTCCGGTAAACTTTCAACACCAAATTTTATCCTCGTTACATCAGTTTCTCAATTCATCATGGCGCAAAGATTCAACTGCCAAAAGCACTCCAACTATACATTTTGTTTCTACAATCTACTATCCTTCATTGCATATTCTATCCCGACCATCACCTACAATAATAAATCTTTACACCCAAAAAAAAATGAGTAACAAAAATGTGAAGATTGTGAAGATTTTTTTGTAGTTTTGTGGGGTTGAAAAATAAACACAAATTCATTAAAAACCTAATACGAATTATTTATGTTGTTTGATAAAAATCCAACTACTGAAACCAAAGAAATTGCTCAAATTTTCAATAGTACAGTTTCAACCTACAAGTATTATTGGTTTGTTTCAATACTCGATATTGTTGTAAAAGAACAACGCCGACAGATGTCATTTTGGGAAGTAATTGCTGGAATGGTAGCTGAAGCTTGGTATCCTATTCATTATTTTCGATTATCTTTTGGTAAATCCGATTCGTTTTACACACAAATCATTGAAATTCAACAAGAATTAAAAATCCCAATTGACGCAAAGAAAGAAATAATTAAAAACAGAATTATTGAAAACATTCATTTACCTAAGATAAAAAGTATTCTGAATGTATTTAAAGCTAACGTTCCTTATCGTTTTTTATCTCCATGGATAAAATATTCTACAGACAAACAAGTATCGTATCTATCTCAATCGTACACAAACAATTGTTTATACTTAATAAAAGATAATACCATCGAAATTAATCCTTTATGGATACACTATATTAATGTTAATTATTTGATATTAAAGGATTATGCATATTGGAATTTAGCCGAATTTATTCAAAAACGAAATCCAAATGTACCAGATATAACATCGAAATTAGTAAAACCAATAACACGTAATGCCTTAACCAATCAACGTAAATTCTGGAATACGTATATAGAAATAAAAGGTCCAATGCCATGTATATACAGCCACAAGTTATTAGAAAAGAAGACGTTTGATTTAGACCATTTTATACCTTGGAGCTATATCACCACCGATTTGCTTTGGAATATCATTCCGGCTAATCATGAAGCAAATATCTCAAAAAGTGACAATCTGCCAATATTGAAAAATTTATTGCCTCAGTTTGCAAGGCAACATCAATTGGCACTAAAAGAAATTTATGCAATTAACCACAACAACACTATTTTAGAAGATTATCTAACTATATACGATTCAGTGCCTGAATTAATACACCTTTCGGAAAATGATTTTTTGAATGTATTTCAAAAAACATTTTCGCCAATGGTTCAGATTGCAGAAAATATGGGTTTTAAGTATTGGCAAAATAAATTTCAACTATGAAAAAGATCGTCAATAACCCACACTTAACAGCCATTGAACGAACAGCCATGTCGTTCCCAACACGTTGGTTGAAAGAACAAAATTGGCTGAAAGGAGAAATTTTGGATTTTGGTTGTGGCTTTGGAATTGATACGGAACAGCTTAAAGAACAAGGTTTTGATATTGTTGGCTACGATAATTATTATCTACCTGAATATCCTGAAAAACGCTTCGATACGATTATCTGTAATTATGTGCTGAATGTGTTAGAGCCCAACGAACAGGCAGAGGTTTTAATGTCGGTCTCAGAATTGCTAAAACCAACAGGCAAAGCCTATTTTGCCGTGAGGCGAGATTTGAAAAGTGAAGGATTCCGTACACATTATGTTCATAAACTCCCTACCTTTCAAAGCAATGTAATTCTTCCTTATAAGAGTGTTTTCACGAACGAAAATTGCGAAATCTACGAATACAAACATTATAATCAGACAGCAAAAGCGCCAACAGATTGCGTTTTTTGCAATTTGGACAGTGAAAAGGAACTTATTTCAGAAACTGCAACTGCCGTTGCATTTTTAGATAGTTTTCCGGTAAATCCCGGACACACATTAATTATCCCCAAGCGACATGTGGCTGATTACTTTGAGCTTTCAATCCACGAGCAACGTGCTTTGTGGTTGGTGGTTAATCGTTGTAAAACACTAATTCAAAAACGCTTTAATCCCGATGGCTTTAATGTAGGTATAAACGTTGGCGAAGCAGCCGGACAAAGTATTTTTCATGTTCATATCCATTTGATACCAAGATACAAAGGTGATGTTGAAAATCCAAGAGGTGGGGTGAGAGGGGTGATAGCGGGGAGGAAGGAGTATTGATATTATCTAATTTTAATATCAGTAGTTATAACTGTTTAGTTTAAGTTTTTAAAATATCAATAAACCATTGAAAAGGTTTATATTTGCGGTACAATTTATAATGCGACTACAAATAGCCACTAATACTGCGAGTATGGTTATTAATCACTTAATGAAAATATGCTTAGTTGTAATGGATATATTTATATGTTATGCCACATTCAAAAAAATAAAAGCGAAGCAAAACTTCGAGACAATTAACTAATAGAAAAATAAATATCTTTTAAGCAATAATCAAAAATAACGCCAATGAAAAAATCTAAAATTGAAAGAATTGAAGAATTGCAATTTCCTAAATTTAAAGAAACAGTCGCAAATTTAGTAGAAAAGTTAGGATATAAAGATATTCAAAAATACGAGGACGTTATTATTGCTTCAAATACAAGTCCCCTTAGTTCTGAGAAATACTTATTTATACTCTTTAAAGAACAACTAAGTGGTATTGTAAACATAGAAGAGATTAAAAATACAATCTTGCTAAGACACGAATTACATGTTTCTAATGTAATTTACATATTATCACAGTTTAATATTTCTTCTGGGTTTGAATCTACAATATCAAAAGAGATAACTCAATTCAAATTACAGTTTATTGGCAGAGATAGACTTGTTAAATTGTTAGATGAACTATATTCAGATTTTTGGAAACACGATGATTTGGCACTATTAGAATATGAGAAAAAATTCTGTTCTCAATTTAAAAAAGACACAGAAATAAATAAATTAAAGATATTCAATGACAAATATCAAAAACTTTTAGATATTTATATTGAACCACGCATAACACATTTCTATGAGGATAAAGCAACTCAGACTCCTGCAAACAAGAAAGTGCAAGTCCATGAAATCCTTTTAGACAAAAAACCTGTGATAATTTCAGGTGAAGCGGGTACTGGAAAATCCACATTTCTAAAGAAAGTTGGAGAACTTTTCATTGAAAATAATTTAGACGCTGACAAGAAAACTACGCCAGTATATTTGACAGCAAATGAAATATTTGAAGCAGAGTATTTGATTGAAAATATTATACTAAAGAAAATTGAATCAAATTTTGGAACTGTCAAGATAGATGAGTTTATCGAATCTTATAACATTGCTATATTGATTGATAGCATTGATGAATTAGATGATGAAACACAAAAAAAGATATTGCATGAGTTACAAAAATTAACTGGAAAAAAAGGAATTCGATATATAATTGGCACTCGTAACTCAGAAAAAATCATATCTCTTAACGGGACTAAAGATTATAATAGCTATTCAATTGAGAAGTTTAACAACGAACAAATTAAGAAATTTATTTCAAAATTCTTCTTGGGAGAAGACATTAAAGCTGATAATTTACTTGAAGCATTAAAAGAAAATAGAATAATTGAGAAACTTCCAATAACTCCTTTAACACTGTCATTAATATCAATTTTATACGAAGAAAATAACTTGGAGATTCCGGCAACAATTGCTGACATATATGACAATTTTAATTCTTTGATAATTGGTCGATCGACCGTTTCAAGTAAAATTGAGTTTATTGATATTTCCTTTAAAGAGAGAATACTTTCTTTATACGCTCTGTACTTACTAGAAAAGAATCAGCATACACCTTTGATTAAAAAGGATTTTATCGACTATTTTTCTAAGCATTTTGCAGGCAAGACTCTGCCAATTAAAAAAGGAACGTTAGAAGAAGTTCTGAACTATCTAATTGACAACACAGGTGTGTTAGTTTTGAAGGATAATAAATGGGTACAATTTAGTCATGATTCATACATGGAGTATTATGGAGCAGTTGAAATATTTAAGCACCAAAGAGAAAAAGAATCACTCTTAGTTGATAATTTTTTTGAAAATAATTGGCAAAATGCAGCAATTTTTTACGCTGGTAAATCCAAGGATTTACCTATATTTTTATCAAAAATCATAGACAAACTAAAAACTTCAAATCAACTTCACGACTATTATTCTGGTGTTTTGGGTTCTGGTTATATTTTACAAGCATTATATCAAACGGACAATCAGTTGCGTAAAAATGCAGTTTTAGAGGCATTAGAAATGAATGTTAAAGCGACAGATGTCTTAATGAAATTGGCTTCTGATGAAATGATGATGTTTAAAAGTTACAGTATTCCAATTATACAATTAATGAATTTTATGTACTTCTATGAAACATTTAATTCAATTACAATCAAAGAACCACTTAAGCTCGCATTTGATGAAACTTACAAAAAATTTGAACTAAATAATTTACCTGTTGATGGGTTGAAATCAATTCAGTTAGCTATGACTCTTGATTCTAAACGTATTAATGAGCCTACACCACTTTCACAAGTACTAGAATCTAAGCAAATTTTTAAAGAACCGTTATTATATACAATTTTAGATTTTTCCTTTTCTCTCTTTGGTAATGAAAAGTATAAGAAATTAAAGGAAGATATTAGAAAAGAGCACTTTCCTAAATTAAAAGAAATTGTAAAGAAACTTGTGCAGCTACCCGCAGGAAGATTACGGTTTACAAACCTAGACTCAATATCTTCAAACAAGAAAATTCAGGTTGTTGTAGAAGGTAAAACTGATGCAGAAATCTTAGAACATGCCTTTTATTCCTTGACAAATGGTCAGTATCCTTATTGGAAAGTAAGTGCAGCTGGGAATAATGATTCAGGTGGTGCTTCAGAGGTTGCAAAAACGATTTCTAATTGCAAACCAATTTTAGAAGATGAAGAAATAATAATTGGTATTTTTGACCATGATGCAAAAGGCTTACAAGAATTTAGAGGTTTAAAAAATAGTGTCTTTGAAACTCACACTAAAGATACAATAAGAAAGCATATAAATTCAAAAATATACGGCTTGATGATTCCAGTTCCTGGTGAAATGGATTGTTATTTAAAGAAAGATCAGGCATTTAATTTCTTTGAAATCGAGCATTATTTTGGTTATGACTTTCTATCTCAAAATGACATAATTGAGAATACTGAAATTCCTGATATATACAAGATTAAAGATTCAAAAAAGAAAAATTTCTCGAAAAAAGTACGTGAACAGCATGAATCAATTTTATTTAGACACTTTATAGGCTTATTCAAACAAATAGACAGTATTACAGGTATGAATATCGAATATATAGAAGATTAACTCATACTCTTAAGGGCGTATTCTGTGTGAATATTTTTAAAACAAGGGTTTAACACAGGCTCTTATTGTGATCTGCTAGCTGACGTGCATTTTGCTTTAGTCGTAAATCTTTCTATTTTGTTTCGCTATTCATAAAGATAGATTTAAGGGAAAAAATAGAGATTGTGGATTATGGGAAGTTGTAAAAATATAAGTAAATCAACATCGTTTTATGGGCGAACGTATATCAATCTACCAAAATAACCAAGCTGTATTATTGTACAATAGTCCCCGAGATAAATGGGAAGATAAAACAGAAAGTATTTCAGCTATGTATGAGGCTTATTATTACGGCAATCATACAGGCTATGATGTTTATTTTCGGGGTGGAAGCGGGAAGTTTTTTTATAAGTTGGAGAAAGTAAAAATACTTTCCAAAAAACAGACTATTGATCTCCGAAAACAGGATGTATATGTAGAGAGTCATCGGGTAATCGCCCGACAAGTTGATGCTTTCGAGGAAGGATATTTTCGGGTTCAATCGTCAGTAAGAACCTATTTTGGGAAACAAGTTAGTTTTAAGAATAATCATTATCGGGAAATTTACCGTTATTTCAAATCGTTAGCCCAATACGCCAACAGTGTAGCAGAAGAAAATTCTCCGCTGAGTTTTCTATCGCAGAGTTACATGCGCCTCGATAATGAAGTGCCGGATTCTGTTTTGTCGGATTATCTTCAAGGCAACGTCCGCAGCTTAACTCAAAAAGAACGATTGATATTACCTTTCGATTATAATCAGAGTCAGGCGAAAGCTATAAAATCCGCTTTGCAGTTCAATATATCAGTTATTGAAGGTCCTCCGGGAACGGGAAAAACACAGACCATTCTGAATCTTATTGCCAATATACTGTATTCGGGCAAAAATTGTGCTGTAATTTCAAATAATAACACAGCAGTTGAGAATGTGTACGAGAAGCTGGAAGAAGAAAAGTTTGCATTTTTGGCTGCAAGTTTGGGAAACAGAACAAATGTGATGCAGTTTTTTTTGAACGACCAACAAGATTTGCTTACTGAGTTTCTGGAACAAAAGCCACTCCCACTAGATGAAAAAGAACTGAAGCAAATGGATGTACTTATTCAAACGATTAAGAGAATTCAGGACATTGAGGTTGAAACAGCTGTATTGGAATCGCAACAGATAGAGTTGCAGCATGAAAAAAGATACTATGAGTTGGTTACAGACAATCCATTGAGACTGAATGCCGGATTGTCATCAGAAGTTTATCTGTCTTTGATACTCCGTTTGCAACAATCTAAAAAGATTTGGTTCTTCGAGCGTTGGCTTATGGCTTATAGGCTTAGGCTAAAGAGTTGGGATAAAGACATCAACGTTTTGATTAAATGTGTTGAGCAATTGTATTATGTCAGTCGCACCAGAGAACTAACCCAGCAAATAGAAAGCAATAAGCAATATTTAAAGAGTCAGCACAAAGATCAGATAACGAAAGAGCTACAAGTGCTTTATCGTAAATCGTTGGAGCAGCATATTCATCAGCATTATAGCAAGCAATCGGTCAACTCCTTTAGTGCGGTTGATTACAAACATAACTATCAGGCGTTTCTACAGCGTTTTCCGGTAGTATTGAGTACTTCGCAGTCATTACTAAACAATGCACCGCGGGGATTTTGCTTCGATTACCTTATTATTGATGAAGCATCGCAGGGCGATTTACTCAGTAGTACATTAGCCATGAGTTGTGCCACAAATCTGGTTGTGGTTGGCGATTCTCGTCAGTTACAGCAGATTGATGAGGAAATACTTTTTGAACAATCTGAGATACTTGCCAATCAATATGAAGTGCCGGAAGCATATCGTTATTCAAGTAATTCTATTTTAAAATCAGTGAAAGAGGCTGTAAAAAAAGTACCAACAACACTTTTAAAAGAACATTACAGATGTGCGCCTGATATTATCAATTTCTGTAACAAGATGTTTTATAATGGTGAATTGGTAGCCATGACACGGAACGATAGAAATCATTTACAGATCGTAAAAACCGTGGAGGGGAATCATGCCAGAAGTAACCCGAAGCTTAATGGAAGTGGTTTGTACAATCAACGTGAAATTGATGAAATTGCTGATTTGCTTCGTGAGAATAGCTCTAAGAGTGTGGGTATAATTACACCTTTCCGATATCAGGCTGATTTATTAACACAGCAATTTACTTCCAAAACTGTTGAAGCTGATACAATACATAAATTTCAGGGTAGGCAAAAGGAAGAAGTGATATTGTCGTTTGTAGTTAACTCACTGGATCAGGATCCAAATAAAGAAAAGAGCAGACTCTATAACTTTGTAACGAATGAGAAGTTGCTGAATGTGGCTATCTCCCGTGGGCAAAAAAAAGTAACAGCAATTGTTGCAGATAAAGTTTATAATTCAGAAAATAACATAATCAGCGACTTTATTAAATATGCAGAATATCTGTATGGTAATGAAGTTACAAAAGAATCAACTATAACTTCGGTTTTTGATTTATTATATTCCGAACAAAGTAATATTTTATTGGAGAAATACAAAAATCGACCTAATGAACACAAAACGGAGTTGCTAATGTGTGAGCTAATTGACAATTTACTTGTTGATTATAATAAGATTGGGTATGCCATGCATATACGATTAGGCTCGATTGTAAAAACAACAGAAGATTTTACTCAGGAAGAAATAAGATATATACTGCATCCCTGGGCACATGTGGATTTTCTATTTTACAATAAAGTATCAAAGCAAAAACTATTTGTTTTAGAAGTTGATGGTATCAAATATCATGAACAGGATAAAAAACAAGCTGAGCATGACCGAATAAAAGATAAAATTCTGCTTGCAAACAATATTCAGATATATCGTTTTAAAACCAATCAATCGAAGGAAAAAGAACGATTAAATGATATTTTAAAGGCTTTTGATTATTAGTATTTACGGTGACAATGTCCCAATGATTAGGTTGTTATTCGATTTATCGCATTTTAGATAAAAAAGATTTAGACCCCGTAGGCGATGGTTTTACCTTCGAAGAGGCAATATTATTTGTTGAAAATACAGAACAACATTATTGTATGCACACATGGTAGAGACGCCATGCTTGGCGTCTCGTGTGAAATGAATACAGAGATGCAAGGCATTGCGATGAATAAAGAGAGATGCAAGGCATTTAATACAGAGAGACGCCAGGCATTTAATACAGAGATACGCCAAGCATTTAATACAGAGAGACGCCAGGCATGGCGTTAAATACAGAGATACGCCAAGCATGGTTGATAAATACAGAGATACGCCAAGCATGGCGTTAAATACAGAGAGACGCCAAGCATGGCGTTAAATACAGAGAGACGCCAAGCATGGCGTCTGTACGGGGAAATAATATGTCAGAAAATAAATATAAAAACAAATACCGTGTTCCGTCGGCACGATGGGCGACCTGGGATTATGCATCGGAAGGGGCGTATTTTGTAACAATTTGTACCAAACATAAGGAACATTATTTTGGCGAAATTGTAAACGACGAAATGCAGTATTCTGAATTGGGTTTGATTGCCGTGCGCGAATGGATAAAATCGGCAGAATTACGCCCCGATATGGAATTGGATATGGCCTGTTTTCAGGTAATGCCGGATCATATTCATGGCATTGTGGTTATTGGGCGGAATTGTAGAGACGCCATGCATGGCGTCTCAATTGATAAATGCGATGAATTTGGAGACGCCAAGCATGGCGTTGAAAACAGAGACGCCAAGCATGGCGTCTGTACGGGCGCAGGATACGGTCCGCAATCCAAAAATCTGGCATCGATAATGCGTGGTTTTAAATCGGCGGTTACCATGCAGGCGCGTATGTTGAATATTCCGTTTGATTGGCAAGCACGTTATCATGATAGGGTAATTCGGGACGATGAGGAATTTCGGAGAATTGCTGCCTATATTGAACAAAATCCGCTGAATTGGTGTAATGATGATTCGAACACGAAAAACAAAAAATAATATGGAAAACAAACAGAATGCATTTATATTATTCAAAACTGAGGACGAAAAAATATCGGTAGATGTTCGTATTGAAGATGAAACAGTTTGGCTGACGCAAGAGCAAATGGCTTTGCTTTTTGGCAAAGCTAAATCGACAGTAAACGAGCATATTCAAAATGTATTTAATGAGGGAGAACTTAATGAGGCATTGTGTACAAAGAAATTCGGAATTTCCGAATTTCAGCAAAAGGCCTCAAATTATTACAATCTCGACGTAATTATTTCGGTGGGTTATCGTGTAAAGTCATTGCGTGGCACACAGTTTCGCATCTGGGCTACACAACGACTGAATGAGTTTATCCGCAAGGGTTTTACGATGGATGATGAGCGCCTTAAAAATCTAGGTGGTGGAGGTTACTGGAAGGAACTGTTGCAACGTATTCGCGATATTCGAGCATCCGAAAAAGTTTTTTACCGTCAGGTACTCGACATTTATTCTACCAGTATCGACTATGACCCTAGTGCTGAGGTTTCTATCTGTTTTTCAAAAAAGTACCAAACAAATCTTAAATGAATAAGCATTTATTTACACAGTCATTGAAGTAATGATTGAGAATTATTTTGTGGGATAAAGTGAATATATTTCATTATCTTTGCTGATAAATTGTAATTAGTTAATTTGTCTATGGTGGTTCTTCACTCTTCAATAGCCGACATAAATCTTGTCCAATGGCAATCACTTGTAGTTCAAAGTGCTAATGCATCCTATTTTCAAACGCCAGAATGTTATAACTTTTACAACACACTTTCATTTTTAACTCCATTTTTATACGGCGTATCTGAGAATGATAAACTGGTGGGGGTAATGTGCGGATATATTATTGCTGATGGCAATCCCATAAAACAATATTTTAGTAAACGAGCAATTGTACCAGGCGGTGTGTTGATTGATAAATCGATAGGTACTGATACTTTAAACTTGTTGTTAGAATCTGTTGTAAATGAGATTAGTAAACATGCAATTTATCTCGAAATTCGTAATTATAACAATTATTCCGAATTCAAAAGTAATTTTGAAAAAGTTGGATTTGTCTACAATGCACATCTTAACTTTCATGTTGACACCACAGATTCAAAAAGTGCACTTAATGCATTGAGTGATACCAAGAAACGTCAACTAAAAAATGCTGTAAGAGTAGGAGTGGAGTGGTCGGAAACCACAGAATTAGTTGATGTAAGGGTATTTTACTCTTGTTTGCAACATATTTACAAAACGAAAGTTCGAACACCGCTTTTCCCAGTGGAGTTTTTTGAAAAGTTAGTTGCTCTACAAAATGGAAAAATATTAATTGCAAAGCAAAATCAAAGAATTATTGGCGGAATGGCTTGCGTAATACTACCAAATAATACTCTTTATGAATGGTTTGTTTGTGGTGATGAAAGTGTTGAAAAAGAGTACTATCCATCGTTAGTAGCCACATGGGCAGGCATAGAATATGCAGCTAAAAATAACATACCCCGTTTTGATTTTATGGGTGCAGGAAAACCTGACGATGATTACGGTGTTAGAACTTTTAAAAGTAAATTTGGTGGAAAACTAGTAGAGAACGGACGATTTTTGTATATTTGTAAACCCAAACTATTTGCATTAGGTAAATTTATTGTTCGTAAACTGAAAGAACGTAAATAATTTCACTACCCTAAGCTGGACAAGCCAGAACCAAATAAAGAAATGGAACGCGGATTACACTGATTAAGCGGATTAAAAACGGATTTTTAAAATACTTCGTATTTTGATATTAAGACAAATCTTGCTTATTTTTGAAAAAAGGTTTGAACGCAAATTACGCAAATTAACGCAAATCGAAGATGCCTTTTTCTCGAGAGTAATGTTGCTAAATCTCAGATTTTTGAGAGCTATAATTAGCTGATATAATGACTTATATTTAAATATTATGCCAAAAAATACACGAATTTGAAAGATAAGGTACTAAATTATAAATCTCTTTGTAGAATAATTTATTTTGGCAACATTTATATTGTAAATTAATTTCTGATTAAATTGCTTAATAACATGACAGATTTCACTATTGATACTTACAGACAACTTTTAATTGCCTTAAAGCAAAATGGTTACCTTTTTTTTACTTTTCAGGATTACTGCTTGGGGAATGCAAAAGGACGTTATGTGATTCTTCGTCATGATATTGATAAAAAACCTGATAATGCACTATCAATAGCTAAATTAGAATCTGATTTAGGTGTTAAGAGTACATTTTATTTTTTGACTGTAAAAGATGTTTTCAAACCTGACATCATAAAAGAAATTGAAAAACTTGGTCATGAAATTGGATATCATTACCGCGATTTAGTTGATGCAAAAGGTAATTACGAGAAAGCTATATTGTCATTTGAAAATAATTTATTTCGATTACGGTCTATCGTTAATGTTAGTACAGTTGCTATGGACGGTTGTCCATGGAGTAAATTTGATAATCGCGATATTTGGAAAAAATATGATTACAAGAAGTATGGAATTATAGGTGAACCTTATTTTGATATAGATTTTAATACCATTCATTATATGACCGATACTGGTCGCATGTGGGATGGTGGTAAGTATAGTATTCGTGACAGAGTTGAAACACACGCATTAAGCAATAATACTACAAATGAAAATTCCGCAGTAAAGTATATAAATACAACAAAATCTTACCACACAACAGAAGAAATTATTTGTTCTTTACAAACCAACTCTTTTCCATTGCAAACAATGATTACGTCGCACCCTCAACGATGGACTAATAGCAAGTTTGAATGGATAAAAGAATTAATTTTCCAAAGAGTGAAAAATGTAATTAAGCGAATGATCAAACTTATGTTCTGATTGTCTGATTTATAAAGCCTAAGCTGGACAAGCCAGAACCAAATTAAGCAATGGAACGCGGATTACACTGATTAAGCGGATTAAAAACGGATTTTTAAAATACTTCGTATTTTGATATTAAGACAAATATTGCTTATTTCTGAAAAAAAGGTTTGAACACAAATTACGCAAATTAACGCAAAAAGAAGATGCCGTTTTCTCGATAGTAAGTCTGCTAAATCTCAGATTTTTGAGAGCTATAATTAACTGATATAATGACTAATATTTAAATATTATGCCAAAAAATACACGAATTTGAAAGATAAGGTACTAATCGATTAATTACTCTAGGTTTTATTTATTATTTCAATGTTACTTTGGTGTTGATTAAAATAACTTTTTGTAGTGTTTCTTGGATTTTAATTTAACGTATTGTTACTTTAAGCTATATTTTTTATTTGAATAATTTTATTTTGTAATAATTATAGTACTTTTGCAAAATGTTTGTGTACTAAAAATTACTTTTAATGAAAAAAAAGAGCGCTAACCCTACTCGATCCTATCTTTTTATCGACTTAATATTGTTGATTCTAAGTTTTTATATTGTTTTAGACTGGTTTCCTTTGTCTACACGTATTCCATTTGAAAAATATTCAATTCCTGCCATTTTCTACGCTATAGTTTGGATAATTTGCTCCTATCTTTTTGGAAGATATAGATCATTAAAAAAGCAAAAATATTTTATTTCAACATTAAGATTGTTAGATGTTTGTCTTGTTGTTTTATTGATTTTTAAGGCACTTATTTATTTTTATTTCGAAAATTATTCAAGTAATGTGTTGATAACTATTGTTATTGGAACTTTCTTGCTTAATTATTTATTCTTGTCGTTGTTTTTTGCATATCGGTATGCTGTTGATTACAACGAAGTTTTCTTTGATCCTGTTCAGGAGCGAGCTGATGCTAAAGTAAAGGTCTCAAATGAATTAGATAATGAAAGTTACATACAATTATGTAAAATTATACGTAATCATACTAGTAGTTCTACTCTTGGTTTTTTTCAAGATAATTTTAATCTTAAGGGTGGAAATACCATGGTGTACATTTCAACAGATTCTGAGAATTTGCAAATGACACCTAACTATCAGTATTCTACTATTATACAACTTGAACGACTGAACAATCTGCGTGGTATTAATAGAACTTTATCCATTGTAAATGAAAAATTACCCGATAATGGTGTTTTTGTGTGTTGCTTTGAAACTAAAAGTACTTACAAAAAGCGCATTCTGAATAAATATCCTAAACGGTTGAATTACATCATTTACAGTTTTGATTATTTATTTAGAAGAATACTTCCTAAAATTGTTTTGACAAGGAAGTTATTTTTCTTATTATCAAGTGGTAAAAATAGAATTTTTTCGAAAGCAGAAGTTTTAGGTCGTTTGTATTGTCTTGGCTACGACGTTTTTAGAGAAAAAAAGATTGATGGATTAAATTATATTTTTGCACGAAGAGTAAAGCAACCTGTTTCGTATCAAAAAAAAATATATGGTCCATTAATTCGTTTACATCGTTTCGGTAAGGATGGCAAACCTTTTGAGGTATTCAAAATGAGAACCATGCATCCCTATTCTGAATATTTACAAGGGTATATTTATGAGCGAAATAACTTACAAGATGGTGGTAAGTTTAATAAGGATTTTAGAATTACAACTTTAGGTAGATTTATGCGAAAGTATTGGGTTGATGAACTTCCAATGTTTATAAATTTATTAAAAGGCGAGATGAAATTAGTAGGAGTAAGGCCTTTAAGTGCTCAATATTTTAGTTTGTATAGTAAAGAACTTCAGGAACTTAGAGGTCATTATAAACCAGGACTTTTACCTCCATTTTATGCGGATATGCCGCGCACACTTCCCGAAATTGAGGCATCCGAAATGACTTATCTCAAAGAATGTAAATACAAAGGTGTGATTATTACCGATATCCGCTATTTATTTAAAATTTTAATGAATATATTGGTTAAGAAGGCTCGTAGTGCGTAGAGGAGTTTTGCGTTCCGTGTTCCGCGTTCCGTGTTTTGCGTTTCGTGTTTCGTGTTCCGTGTTTTGCGTTCCAATAATACTACAATTGAACCCCCTATTTGGAGCAAAGGTCTAAATATCTAATATTATATTAAATAAAACAATGAGTCAAACCTATAAACTTCAAATATGAAACAAGGTATTTTAGTTCTTCTAACTCTTTTTTCATCCTTGTTAATCTCAGCTCAGGATATACCGCAACATATATCATATTCACGTATTTACGATTTGTTGGATGAGTTGGCTACTGATAAAATTATTGAATTAAATTCAGTGGCAAAACCATATTCACGGATTTTTATTGCTGAAAAACTTTTAGAAGCAAAAAAGAAAAGCTTGAATAATCGTCAGGCAAAAGAGGTAGATTTTTTTCTCAATGAATTTGCTTTGGAGCAGGATAAATTGCCTGATTCACATCTAAATATTTGGAAAAATGAATTGTCTTCGGCTGCCTTTATTCAACCTGCTTTTCATTATCGTGACACAATTCTTAGGGCGCGAATTACCCCTTTGCTTGGTATGCATATTACTAAAAATGCGAATGGAAATATCATAAAACGTTGGTATGGAGCTGAATTTCAGGCAATGATGGGCAAACATCTTAGTGTTTTTGGTAGTTTGCGCGATATTTCGTTTGAAGGACCATTGTTGGCGCGTCCTGCATATTTAAATGATTATCAGGGGTGTGAGTATAAAGAGTCCACAGCAGCTGCAGGTGGTGGCGATTTTAGCGATTCACGTGGCGGTATTAAATATGCATGGAACTGGGGTTCGGTAGGTTTAGTAAAAGACAATGTGGTGTGGGGTGATAACTATCATGGCTCTAACATATTATCGGGTCGTGCACCATCATTTCCAATGCTAACATTACACTTAAAACCAGCAAAATGGTTAGAGATGCAGTATTTTCATGGTTGGCTTGTTTCCAATCAAATTGATAGTACACGGTATTATATCGACAATGTGAACAAAAAGCAATATCGAATGGCAAATAAGTTTATGGCTGCCAATATGTTTACATTTACACCGGTGCGTCATTTGAACATTTCAGTTGGAAATTCCATTATATATGCAGAGCCAAACGTGCAAGCTGCTTATTTTATTCCAATTGCTTTTTACAAATCACTCGACCATACTTTAACTAAAGGTTTAGCCATCGAAAATCAAAATTCACAGGTGTTTTTTAATGTCAGCTCACACAATATCAAACATTTACATTTGTATAGTTCAGTGTATGTCGACGAAGTTAATTTTGCTAGATTTAAACCAAGTAATCCTCAAAATAATCCCTATTCGATAAAAGTTGGAGCTAATGTAAATAATTTTCTAATTAATAACATTTCGTTGGTTGGCGAATTTACTCGAAGTAATATTTCTAATTACAAACATTCAATACCTGTTCTTACTTGGGCATCAAATGGTTATAATATGGGACATTACCTGGGTGATAATTCTCAAGAAATGTATTTTGCATTACGTTATAAACCATTTAGAGGATTAGATTTTGGCGTATCGTACACCGATGCAAAACATGGAAATGAGTATTCGTATAATCGTGCCAATATTCTTGAAATTATAAGTCAGCCTGTGTTAGGCGATATTATTTGGACTAACAAGACTTTGGGCTTCAATGCTCAATATGAAGTGTTCAGTAACGCTTACGCGCTTGTAAATGTGGCTTATAGCAATATTCAAGGACATGATGCAACTTCGTCTCGTATTGAAGGTGAAGCTAAAGCTGCAGACCGAACAGCCGAAAAATACTTAAACCTCTTTACTCCGGCTTATTTACAAGGCAAAAATACAACAATTACCGTAGGTTTTGGTTTTGGTTTTTAATTAGTTAGTAGTTACGAGTTACAAGTGAAAAAAAATGAAATCTCCAATAATTATAGGTATTACAGGTGGCATTGGTGGTGGAAAAACAACGCTATCTGACAATTTACGCGCTGTAGGTTATTTTGTTTATGATTCTGATTTGGAGGCGCGGCGGTTGCAAAATGAAAATTCAATTATTCGAAATCAACTTTTGGAAGTATTTGGAAACGATATTTATGCTGATAATGAATTAAATAGAAAATTATTGGCAAATTTGGTATTTGGCAAACCCGATTTATTAGCAAAGCTCAACTCAATAGTTCATCCAGTAGTAAGAAATGATTTCCATTTATGGACTGAGTTACATAAATCAGAGAAACTACTTTTTATGGAATCTGCTATATTGTTCGAGAGTGGCTTTAATGAGTTAGTTGATAAGGTTATAGTAATGACAGCCTCTGAGGAAATAAGGATAGCTAGAGTAATTAAACGTGATGGTTCCACCCTTGAGCAAGTTAAGGCTCGAATGTCACATCAATTGAAAGATGAAGTTAAAATTTCAAAAGCCGATTTTGTCATACATTCCGATGATAATCAACCTTTAGTAAATAAAATGCATTTTATTATTCAAGAGTTATTGGCACAAACTTCTTAATTTAATTTTATTGTTGTCCGGAAAAAACAAAGGAAAAAATAATGTCGCCCCGATGGGGCTTATTGACAATTCTAATTCATTGACTACCATAATGTCGCTTCTCCGAAGCTATTTATAAAAAGTCCCATCGGGACGAAATTATGGTAGAAAATATGCAAAAACAAAATCTAAGCCCCATCGGGGCGAAATTATCTCAAAGCATTATTGGAAGCGGTTTTTCAGATGTAAAATAAAAAGTTTATCGGTCTACAATATATACAAACAAAAAAATGCGAATCGGCTTTCGATTCGCATTTTCATTTATAAGATATTCAGTTAGTTGTTGTATTGATTAACTAGACTTTCAACTTCGTCGGTTATCAATTTTGCAAATTCAGCTACTTTCATACTTCCTTTGTCGCCTTCACCTTGACGGCGAACTGAAACTTCGTTATTTTCGGCTTCTTTTTCCCCAACGATTAGCATATATGGAATTCGTTTCAATTCGTTATCACGAATTTTACGTCCAATTTTCTCATTTCTATCATCCACAGTTACACGAATGTCTTGTGCATTCATTTCTTTTGCAATTTGGAACGCATAATCGTTGAATTTTTCGCTGATTGGCAAAATAACAACTTGGTCGGGCGTCAACCACAAAGGAAATTTACCAGCAGTATGTTCAATAAGCACTGCCACAAAGCGTTCCATAGAACCAAATGGGGCACGGTGAATCATTACTGGGCGGTGTTTTTGATTGTCTTCGCCTGTGTATTCAAGTTCAAAACGTTCAGGCAAGTTATAATCTACCTGAATAGTTCCCAATTGCCATTTACGACCGATAGCATCACGAACCATAAAGTCAAGTTTAGGACCATAAAATGCAGCCTCACCAGTTTCTACTTTGGCTTTTAAACCTTTTGCTTCGCAAGCTTCGATAATTGCGCTTTCGGCTTTTTCCCAATTTTCATCAGAGCCAATATATTTTTCAGTATTATTTGGGTCGCGCAAAGAAATTTGAGCTTCAAAGTTTTCAAATTCCAAAGCTTTGAAAATAATAAAGATAATATCCATTACTTTCAAAAATTCTTCTTTCAATTGGTCGGGACGACAGAAAATGTGTGCATCATCTTGTGTAAAACTTCGCACTCGTGTCAAACCATGTAACTCGCCACTTTGCTCATAACGATATACAGTTCCAAATTCTGCAAAACGCAAAGGAAGATCTTTGTATGAGCGTGGTTTGAATTTGTAAATTTCGCAGTGGTGTGGGCAATTCATTGGTTTCAACAAATATTCTTCACCCTCTTCTGGTGTGTGAATAGGTTGAAACGAATCTTTTCCATATTTTGCGTAGTGACCCGAAGTAACATATAATTGCTTATTACCAATGTGTGGAGTCATTACTTGTTGATAGTCGAATCGACGTTGAATTTTCTTCAAGAAATCTTCTAAACGCAGGCGCAAAGCCGTACCACGTGGCAGCCACATTGGTAAGCCTTTACCGACTTTTTCGGAAAACATAAATAATTCAAGCTCTTTTCCAATTTTTCGATGATCACGTTTTTTTGCTTCTTCAAGCATTACCAAGTATTCGTCTAGCATTTTTTTCTTAGGGAAAGTAATGCCGTAAATACGTGTTAATTGCTTGCGTTTTTCGTCGCCACGCCAGTATGCACCAGCTACACTTAAAACTTTAATGGCCTTAATATCTGCTGTAGATGGTAAATGCGGTCCACGACAAAGATCGGTAAATTTACCTTGTGTATACAATGTAATTGTTCCATCAGCTAAGTCGTTAATCATCTCTGTTTTATACACTTCACCAATGGCTCCAAATCTTTCTAAAGCTTCGTTTTTACTAATGTCGGAGCGGACAATTGATTCTTTGCGTGCTACTATTTCTACCATTTTGGCTTCAATAGTTGGTAAGTCGGTTTCTTTAATTGTAACTTCGCCTGGATCTACATCATAATAAAATCCATTTTCGATAGCTGGTCCTATACCAAATTTTGTATTTGGATATAATTCTTGAAGTGCTTCGGCCATTAAGTGCGCTGAGGAGTGCCAAAAAGCATGTTTTGCTTCTTCATCGTCCCATTTGTGCAATTTAATAGCTGAATCATTTTCGATTGGACGTGTTAAGTCCCAAATTTCTTCATTTACTGTGATAGCAAGCACTTCTTGTGCTAAGCGAGAGCTGATACTTTCAGCTAGTTGTAGTCCAGTTATGCCTTTGGCAAATTCACGTACTGAACCATCGGGGAATGTAATTTTTATCATGTGTTTTGAACCTTACAAATGGTTTTTTTTAATTTGAAATGCAAAGGTACTGAAAATTGTTGAAACGTTTGAAGTTTTAGAATGCTTAAAATCTATAATTTTGAAAAAAAACTATTCGATTAAAAATCTACTTCGAAAAATTCAGAATGAGTGTAATTATGTATTTGGAAAAAAAATAATCTGAATATATAATGAATAATATTCAGATTATTAATTGTCTAAATCGAACTTAATTTTCTTGTATAACAAATTAATGTTTAAAGTTCCGTCTTCTCAACTTGAATTGTTTGAGTTGGAAACGCAAATTGAATTCCAGATTCTTTGAATGTTTTTAGAATATGTGAATTTACAAAAGAAGTTGTATCCATTATATCACCCTTTTTCTTGATAAAATATACATAAGTAATTACAAGTGCAAAATCAGAGAAATCTGTAAATGAAGCGGTAATATCTTTGTTGTCAACGTGTTGTACGAATTGTGGAACGTTTTTTAGAATTTCCAAAGCCTCATTCATTTTCTCTGGCGAAGTTTTATATGTCAATCCAAGTTTCATTAAAACCCTGCGCATTGGTTCATCAGTAATATTTTCGATAGGCGCATCTACCATTTTAAAATTGGGAATAGTTACCAATCGTTTTTCCAAAGTTCGTATACGTGTGCTTCTAATTCCAATATCTTCGACAAAACCTTCAAATTTATCTACTTTTACTCTATCGCCAATACGAAATGGACGGTCGGTAAAAATGGTAATACCACCAAAAATGTTTTTAATAGTATCTTGTGCTGCCAATGCAAATGCCAAACCACCAATACCCAAACCACCAAGTAATGCACGAACATCAACTCCAATGCTGTTTAGCGCCATAACTGCTCCAATAGCCCAAATAACAGTCAAAATCGTTCTTCTAATAATTGATATTAGATGTGAATCTAATCTTCCAATTTTTCCTTCACCTGTTTTTGGAATCCAATATTCTTCTATCAAAGCATTCACCAATCGTGCTACAAACCAAGTAACATTCAGTACAATAAGTATTTGATAAGAAACAAATATGATTTTTTCGAAATTTGCATCTAAATTTAAGCGTTTTGTTGCTATCCAAATTGCAAAAAGCGCAATACCAAATAATACTGGTGCTTGCAACATTCTAAATAAAATATCATCAAGCCGATTATTTGTTTTTGCTGTCAATTTCTGAATAACATGCTTATTTAATAGGATGATTATTTTGTTAAGAACCATTGCGCCAACTATAATAGCCAATGAAATTAACCAGTCATGAGAAGTGTTACCGTAATAAACTTGATTAAGCATAAAAATTTGTTGAAATGTAAATAAAATATTTAATATATATGATGTTTAATTGTCTAAAGTAAAAGCTATAGCATCACTCGGCATACGCCAATCGCCACGTGGTGAAAGGTTTATTGATCCCACTTTAGGTCCATCGGGCATGCAAGAGCGTTTGAATTGTTGGGCAAAAAAGCGACGTAGAAAAATTTTAAGCCATTTTTCAATAATATCTTTGGTGTATAAGTTATCGAATGCATTTTGGGCTAAAAAGAGTATTTTTGCTGGAGAAAAACCAAAACGAACGAAATAGTACAAAAAGAAATCATGCAATTCGTAAGGGCCAACAATATCTTCAGTTTTTTGCGCAATATCACCATTTTCGTCTGCTGGTAGTAATTCTGGACTTACTGGAGTATTGAGTATATCGTTCAAAATCAATTTGGAAGTTGAGTCAAGTTCATTTGAAACCCAGTCGACAAGATATCTCACCAATGTTTTTGGAACACCGCTATTTACTCCATACATCGACATTTGGTCGCCATTATAAGTTGCCCATCCAAGTGCTAGTTCCGATAAATCACCAGTTCCAATCACAATTCCATTGTGCTTGTTGGCAATATCCATAAGTATTTGAGTTCGTTCTCTGGCTTGGGTGTTTTCGTAAGTTACATCGTGCTGATTTTGATCGTGTTGTATGTCTTTGAAGTGCTGAATGCAAGCATCCTTGATAGATATTTCGAGCATGGTTATTCCTAGCGATTTCATCAAATTTACTGCATTATTGTAAGTTCTGTCGGTTGTTCCAAAACCAGGCATTGTAATTCCTATGATACGTTTTCGATCGAAGCCAAGTTTATCGGCAGTTTTTACACAAACAAGCAATGCTAATGTAGAATCGAGACCTCCAGAAATGCCTAGAACCACATTTTCGGAATGTGTGTGTGTCCAACGTTTTGCTAAACCACCTACTTGAATGGAGAATATCTCGTGGCAACTTTCTTCGCGATTTGAGATTGGTGGAACAAATGGATGCTTGTTAAATTTGCGCTTCAAGTCGAAATGAATAAAATGAGCGTCTTCTATTTTTATCGTTCTATAATCTTGAGTTGATTTATCGTTTGCAAAATTTGTATTTCGCAATCTGTCAGCTTGGAGACGTTCAATATCTATTTCGCTTACAATTAGTTGCGACTCGAAAGAAAATCGTTCAGCATTGGCAATGATTTTACCATTTTCGGCTATCAGTCCATTTCCCGCAAAAACTACATCTGTTGTCGATTCACCAGCGCCTGCCGATGCATAAACATAACCAGCTATACAACGAGCTGATTGTTGCTCAATGAGTTGACGAAGATATTGGTGTTTGCCAATTAATTCATTACTTGCTGATAGGTTGAAAATTATGTCGGCACCATGCAAAACTTGTTGTGAGCTTGGTGGAATTGGCATCCAAAGGTCTTCACATAATTCTATTCCGAAAGTGAATTTTCCATCAGAGAATAATAAATCTGTACCAAAAGGTACATTTTCGCCCGATAATTTTAAATTTTGTGATTGAACTTGATTACCAGATGTGAACCAACGTTTTTCGTAGAATTCGTTGTGGTTGGGTAAATTTGTTTTAGGTACAACTCCCAATATATGACCACCTTGAAGTATTACTGCTGTGTTGAATAATTTGTTTTCAAACCGAATGGGCATGCCTACAATTGCAACTGCAGTGGTTGAAAACGTTAGCATTTGTAATTCAATTAAAGCTTTCTCGGCATCTGAAAGTAATTGTTGTTGAAAAAAAAGATCGGCACAAGTATAACTCGTTATTGACAATTCGGGAAAGCAAATAACTTGCACTTCTTGATTTTCAGCTTGACGAATTAAGTCAGCCATTTCTCCAACATTATAAATACAATCGGCTACCCTTAGTTTTGGAATAGCTGCAGCAACACGTACAAAACCGTTATTCATAATTAATTAATGATTAGTGGTTAATGATAAGTGATTAATGATAAGTTGTTTTACAAACCTCTCAAACATTTCAAACCACTCAAACCTTTCAAACTCTTCAAACCTTTTAAACTCCCTTTTTCCCTTTCTCCATGTCGCTCAAATATATTTCGAGTGATTTGGCTGAGATATGAATTTCCCAAACCGAAAGTGACAATGAAATTATGAGTAATAATATGGCAAATCCAAAAACATAAGCAGAAATAATGTGAAGTCCCAAATAGATAAGAAACATAGTAATTACGCACATCAATAGGCTCGCTACACCCAACATTTGCATGTTTTTTGTAAGGTAAAGCCGTTTTCGAAGATTCATAATTTGAGCATGAGTAATTGCCGAATGATCTTCCATATAACGGTCTTTGAGTGTACGAACCAGCTGTGCATACGATAAAAACCTATTGGTAAATGCAAGTAAAATTAGCGAAATAGCCGAAAATAAAAATGTTGGTGTTATAAGAGTTAGTTCTTCCATAATATGATTATAATTTATAATTACCAAAACATTCTATAGTCAACATTTTATTAATCAAAGCTTAGACGCAATGTGGAATTACTACAAAAGGAATTTTTGCAAGCTTTCCAATCTGCTGACCAAGTTCCAAACATGCTTGATAATTATCTATTTTCAAACCTTGTTTTTCTTCTACCGATATTTGTGCTGTTGTCCATTTCATTGTTTCAGCAAATGTTGCTAAGCGTTTTACAGATGCCCCAGCCCATGTGTACGAACCAAAATATCCAAAAACTCTATTTTTTACGCCACGAATTTCAATTTTGCGAAGCAAAGATTCAACTTCAGGATACAATTCGTTGCTATAAGTTGGACTTCCTACAATCAACCCTCTGTATTTGAATATATCACGCACAATTACCGATGGGTCGCTTTTTGAAACGTTATGTATTATAATGTCTTTAATTCCTTCTCTTGAAACTCCTTGAGCAACAGTTTCTGCCATTAATTCGGTAAATCCATACATTGAACCGTATAAAATTACAACGCCTTCTTTTGAATCGTATCTGCTAAGTTGGTCGTACATATCCACCACTTCGCTTATATATTCTTTCCAAATTGGTCCGTGCGTACTACAAATCATTTTGAAATCGAGTGGCGTGAGTTTTTGCAACGCTTTTTGTACAGCAGCACCATATTTGCCAACTATATTGGCATAATATCTAATCATTTCATCCCAATATCTATCAATGTTCATGTCTTCATCAATGATTGCTCCATCCAAAGTACCAAAACAACCAAATGCATCGCCCGAAAAAAGTACTTGTTCTGTTTGGTCGTAAGTCATCATTGTTTCTGGCCAATGAACCATAGGAGTTAGGAAAAATTGTAATTGATGTGTGCCCAATGATAATACTTCACCGTCTTTAATTTCCAATACTTTTTCATCCAATCCGTAGAATCCTTCTACCATGCCCAAAGTTTTGGAATTTCCGACTATAATTATTTCAGGGTAGTATTTTCGCAATATCCGTATCGACCCAGAGTGATCTGGCTCCATGTGGTTGATAATAAGATAGTCGAGTGGTCTGCCTTTTAGCTGCGATTGAATTTTATCAATGAAAATGTCACCAAAACTTATATCAACGGTGTCAACAAGTGCCGTTTTTTGGTCAATTATCATGTATGAATTATATGAAACACCCTGAGGAAGTGGGAGCATATTTTCAAACTTGTACTTTTGACGATCGTTTACGCCAACATAAAAAATGTCTTTTGCAATTTCTTGATTTTGAAACATGTAACTAATTTCTTTTATATCCATTATACCTTAAAACATAAATACCAAAGTATTTGTTTTTTGAGCTGCAAAGATAAGACAATTTTAGCAATTTTTGAAGAGTTCTTTTAAAAGACTTTTTGAATAAACAAATAGACATTTTCTATAGATTTTCATTGTTTAATTATAGATTTTAACCCCATTTCAAACTCTTTTGTCGGGAAAAAATGCTTGTTTCATCGATTTTGATTAAAATATCAATTTAAATGCATATACCTTTGCATCGTAATTTATTAAAAAACAATTTTTAAAAATATAGTAAAATGAAAAATGAAATGAAAAGCTCGTATCGTTCGGGTTTTACCAAAGGACTTGGTTTTGGACTGGTACTTTTGACAGTCGGTTTTGTGTTTCTGGGTTTTAATTTTGGAATTATACCTTTAGCACTCAAAAATGTGATAATTTCGTGGCAAATGCTTTTAATTTTTATTGGTGTTGTGAATTTATTTAAGAGGCATTTTCTATCTGGAATTGTATTGATTTTTATTGGTGGTTTTTTTATTATTCCTAAAATTGTAACAGGAATAGATGGGAATTTTATCCATATTTATTGGCCGTTGCTACTTATTGGAGCGGGTCTGTTTATATTGCTAAAAAAACTGATTTTCCCAAAATCTCGCTTTGAAACTTTAGGTGATGAGTGGAAAAAACGTGGCTTTGCAATGCGTGATGAGTTTCGACAACGCAATTATCAATCGAACTACGAAAGTGCAAATGGTGGATTTTCTAAAAATAGTATTTTTGCTGGAACTGATCATATTGTTCTTGACCCCGAATTTACTGGCGGCGAACTTAACGCTGTTTTTGGTGGATTAACACTCGATCTACGTCGAACAAATTTACCTGTCGGCGAAACGCGTTTGGATGTTAATGCTGTATTTGGCGGAATTACCATTTTTATTCCTTCCGATTGGTTTGTGGAAACTCACTTGGATGCTGTATTTGGTGGTTTTCAGGACAATAGATTCCCAAAAGATGTAATCGATACAAGTCGTAAGCTAGTTATTACTGGGTCGTGTGTTTTTGGTGGTGGCGAAATAAGAAATTGAGAAAAGAATGTGTTATATTTGCATTTCATTATTTTCAAAATTTTCAAATATTGATAATTTAAATCAATCAACAAGTAATGATTTTATTTGACAATACAATAAAAATTGTGCAATACATAGTTGCGTGGGTATTTTTTGCACTCATTCAAGCCTTTGCTTTTGCATGGTTAGTAACTATCCCATTTTGGATTTTGCTGATTGATAGTGCCATTCATTCATTGCTCTTTGGTACAATTGGCATTTTGCTTTGGAACTTGGTAAGGTTCGGAAATTTTTCGGCACTTAGTGCATATCAACGATTTGTGAACCATACTGCATTAATTATTATAAGTATTGCCTTTTGGTTAGGGGCAGGTTATGGTATTTTTCTTTTACTTTTTGGTGCTGAAATAACGTCACAATTTTTGCCTTTATTTCCGATTAGAACTTTGATTGGATTATTGATATATATAATTATAATGCAAATGATAAATAATATCGATGAACCAAAAGTGCTAGTAGTTGATGAGCTTGAACCAATAAATTCTATACCAGAAACGGATGCTTTGGAACGTATTACTGTGAAATCGGGAACGAAAATTCATGTTGTTTTACTAGCAGAAATTTTCTATTTGCAAGCCGACGGTGATTATGTTCAGATATTTACCACAAATGGTAAATTTTTAAAGGAACAAACAATGAAGTTTTTTGAAGAAAATTTACCAAGAAATAAATTTGTAAGGGTGCATCGTTCCACAATTGTAAATGTAGAAATGATTTCGCGCATTGAACTTTACGAAAAGCAAAGTCAGCAGCTTACTTTAAAAAATGGACAACAGATTAAAACTAGTCCAGCTGGATATAAACTTTTGCGAAGTGCGTTAAATTTATAAGTCAAATTGATTAAACGACAATTTGAAATAAAAAAAAACTGACTAGATTAAATGCAAGCATTTCTCTAGTCAGTTTTTTTTATTTACTTAAACAGAACTTCAGTTTATAATTTTTGTACAAATAATATCTGCACCGATATTATACTGATAATGGTTTTGTTTGACTATAATTCTTTGATTTTTATGTTTTTAAACCAAACTTCATTGCCGTGATCTTGTAATAAAATATTTCCTTCGGCGGCATTACCAAAGTTTGGCCAAACGGAGTATTTGCTATAATTAACCAATGCTTTCCACATTTGCGAGCCGCGTTCATATTCCACAATTTTTACGTCATTCAAGTAATGTTCTACTTTGTTACCTTTTACCACAATGCGTGCATTATTGAAAAAGCCTTTGCGAAAAGGTTTGTTTTCAGGCGCTGGTATCAAATCATAAAGCGAACCGAGTGTGCGATTTCCTTTTACCCCAAGTTTTGCGTCAGGATGAAGTTTATCGTCCAAAATCTGAAATTCACAACCTATAGAAGATCCTTCTCCTTTATTTAATTCAGTATCAACAAAATACTTAATTCCACTGTTAGCGCCGTCAGTAATTTTAAAGTCTGCACTTAACTCAAAATTTTTATATTTTTTGATTGTTACTATGTCGCCGCCGTTGGTCGATTCGGCACCATTTGAATTTAGAACTTTCAAAACACCATTATCAATTTTCCATCCCCCTGCTGGAAATGTAGTGAGTTTTGCACCGCGCCATCCGTCAGTTGTTTTTCCGTCCCAAAGTAATTTCCATCCATTTGCAGCTTCTTCATCCGAAATACTATTGTCGATACAATTTGCTTGAAACACTACTTTATTATAAGGTCTTTTTATTTTTTCAAGGTTTTGAGTGCAAATTCGGATATTTTTCCATTGTACAGTTTTTCCTTCATCTTCAGGTTTACTGATAGAATGAACTTGTAAAGCTATAAAACCTGTAGATGTCAGATTATCAAGTATATTGGAACACGGTAGATCATTCAGCCATGTACGAATAGAAGTGCCAATGGCTTCGATTCGAACTTTGTTCCACTCACCATGTTTGAAAGCTTTTTTTGCGTTTGGATTTTTATCTAAGGGATATAACCAACCACGGCGTGATTCGTCGTAAATGCCACCACTCCAAGCTCTTGACGACGGATCAATTTCATACTGATAACCATGTACACGTCCATCATTGTACTCTTTTAAACTATTACTGCGAAATTGAATACCAGAATTTAACCCTTCGTCAACTTTAAATTCCAATTCTAGAATAAAGTCACCATACATCTTTTCGGTTGCCAAAAAGGTATTTGGTGTTTTCAGCTTTGATGTACCAACGATAGCTTCATCTTTTACTACATAATCGGCGTTTCCATTTAGTTTTTTAAAACCCTTTAAATTTTTACCATTAAAAAGAGATTCCCATTTCTCTTGCGAAAAAGAAGTCATTGTGGTACACAAAATGACGAATAAAATTAGATTTCTTGTTTTCATTTTACTTTGATGATTTTTATGATTAATTTAGTGTATTTACTTGTTAATTAATAATTTTTGCTTCAAAATACTTTAATATTGAAGCAAGTTCATTTTCCGATGCAATATATGCTGAAGTTGAAACGATTTCACCAATTGATGGGTCGGAAGTTATTACCGAAATGGGCTGACTTAACAAAAGTCCATTATCGTTTTTCGGATTTTTTATTGGCCATTTTGTTTTTACAGTATTGCCCGAAGTTGTCAGGCACTCATTATGCAAAACACAATCGGTGGCAATATCTGGAATACCAATTTTCCACCCACTGCCAAAAGGATGATTTCCTTTACCAAAACTTGAACTATTACCAATATTTATCAAAGTGTTTTCAATGTGTTCATTTTCAATGATTTTCATAATGGACTTCAATGCGTATCCTTTAATGTAACCCGATAAATCAAGTTGTACATCGGTATGCAAAAACTTTATAGACTTTGAATTAGTATTTAGTTCAATGTTATTAATCCCCGATTTTGTTTCGTTTTGTGAATTAATAGTTATGTCAAAAAGTCCATAAGTCAGTTCGTTGAAAATCAAACAATCAGTGAGAATTTTGAACAATTCATCCGAAATTTCAATAGGTCTATTAAAAGCATTTGCATTAACATAACTCAGTTCACTATTTGTGTCAAAACGATTGCTAAATGATTCAATTCTCGAAATTTCAGCCTCAATTTTCTCAACTATTTCAATTAAATTATTGTTGACAGTTTCGTCCCAAATAATAATATCCACTCTTGTGAACATTGCTTGAAACCAAGCGTAAAAAAGTTTTTTATTGTCGGCAAATAATTGTTGTGAATATTGCATTTGTTATGGCTACTAATTATCAGCTTTATTCTTTTTTATTACTTTGATTATTAATAGAATAGTAGTTTTAATTATACTCCAAAGAGAATATGTTACTGCGCCGAAAATCAAAACATAATGCAAAGAGGTGAAAATTTCGGAAACAGCTGTTTTGTAATAAAAAACTGCTCCTACATTGGCTATAAAACCAATTAAAAAACACACAATCAGGGTATTTAATTCCTTTTTAATTCGTTTTGATGATATAATTATATCTTTCATATTATCTCATATTTAAACTTTTGAACTAGTTTTTTTATGATTCAAATAATCTAATTTGAATTCATCGGGAAAAATTAAAACTCGTTCTTCTTCCATTGCTTGATGTCCCAATAGACTTAATGCTGTTGCATAATAGCCCTCTTCTGCAATAAGTGCAGGTTGTTTTTGAGTAATTACTGCTTCTGCAAAAGCTTCGAGCATCAAAGAAGTTCCATCACTTTCAGGTTTTTTGTCGAGTAAATAATGGCCATTATTTGTGTTTGCAGTTTCGGGCACCCAACTTGTACCAGCAAATGGTATAGCGCCAAACATGGCATTTTCTACATCGTTAACCATTTGTAGAAAGGCTGGCGCTGGAGGTATTTCCTCGTAATAGTATTTGCTTTTTTCAGGCTCAATTGTTCCTTTATGACAAAGAATTTGTTCCTCAAGTCCATAAAATTTATTGGACAAAACGGAGTCATAATTCATTTTAACGCCATTGTCAAACACATAAATACAACTTACATTGTCATAAACTTCCCGCTTTTCCTTCCAAAAAGTGATTGCGCCATGTCCCATTACTTTATTTGGAATTTCGCGCATGGCCCACGTGCCAATTTGTAGTTGGTGGCAGGCTAATTCTGTCATAATACCCTTTGAATGTGCTTTGTACAATCGCCAGTTAATATATTCATCCATATTTGCCGAAGGCACAGGTCGTCGCCAGTCGTTGTTGCGATGCCAAAAAGTGCGAAATCCACTAATGTCACCAAATTCTCCGGAATGAACCATTTGGATGGCATGGATGTAGCGAGGATCGAAAAGCCTTTGCTGTCCAACAAAAAATATTTTTTTTGAACTCAAATATTTTTGGTAGATTGTATATGTGTGTTCGAGTGAGTAAGCAATTGATTTCTCGCAGAATACGTGTTTCCCTGCGTCAAAAGCATCCATTACCATTTGATAGTGTTTGTCGAGTGGGGTTGAAATAACTACAGCATCGATATTTTTATCTTCGAGCAAAGACTTATAATTTTTATAAACTTTGGCTTTTGGAGCAATTTTAAGCGCTGCATCTATCGACGGTTGATAAATATCGGCAATGGCAACAATTTCTACTTTTGGATTTTTAGCCAAAAAGCTCAATAAGAGTTGTCCGCGAGAACCTGGTCCAATAATGGCGATACGAGCTTTTGACCCAACAGTTTTTTTCTGGTCGGAAAATGCAGAAAACCAAGGGCTTGTGGCAAGAAGTACCCCACCACTAATCATGCCCATTTCTTTTATAAATTGGCGTCTATCGATATTTTTCATTACAATTTATAAAAGTACTTCCAATCTTTTCGAGGTTCGGCACCTATTAATAGTTGATTGGCAAGTGGATTATTGGTAATCTGTTTGGTTTTGGGGTCGAAAATTAATTTGGCATTTAATTGTTGTGCCAACACGCCTAAGCAAAAAACCTGACACAATGGACCAGCAATTTCGAATGATGAACGTGTTTTTTCTTGTCCTTTGCATGCTAGTAAAAAGTTTGCAAAATGGTTGGATGGACTTGCAGGCACCACAGGTAGTTTCGACTCCATTTGTTTGGCTTTTTCTTCTGGAATAATTGATAGTGTACTTCCATGAGAACCACCTTTGAAAGTCAGTTCTTTACTATAAATGATTTTTCCAGGATTAAGTTTTGAAGGAACAATCTGTCCATTGCTTGGTGGTGGAATATTGGGGTCGAGAACCACATTTCCGTAACCTTCGGGCACTGGTGGCAAGTTGTCAAGTCCATCATACCATGTCACATCACAAGGTGGCATGTTACCTCGCGCTGGAAATTTGAATAATATTGTGGACGAATATGGAAAGAAAAACTTATTGTGTCCATTGGCTTTGAGCATGTTAATTTCGGTGGGTAGTCCTAATTCAAGAAACTGATGGGCAGTATCGAGAATATGTGCACCCCAATCGCCCAAAGCACCCATTCCGAAGTCGTACCAACAACGCCATTGACCGTTAATATAATCTTTGTTATAATCGTGAAATTGCTCTGTCCCTAACCAAACATTCCAATCTAATGTGGCAGGGACTGACTCTGCTGACGGCAAACTTTTCATCTTGGAATCGAATTTGTGCCAACGGCGAACATTGTTCATGTGTGCAGTTATTGCCGTTACATCTTTAATGATACCTGCCTCTTTCCATGCTTTAAATTGAAAATAATTGGCTTCGGAATGACCTTGATTTCCCATTTGGGTTACAACGCCGTATTTTTTTGCAGCACGCATCAACAGTTCTACCTCGTTGAAAGTATGAGCCATGGGTTTTTCAATATAAACATGTTTGCCAAGTGACATTGCCAACATTGTGGCAGGAAAATGGCTGAAATCTGGAGTGCCAATTACTACAGCATCAATCTGATTGGCCATCTTGTCAAACATTTTTCTAAAATCTTGAAATTTAGGGGCGTTAGGAAACATATTTGTGATTTCCAAAGTCTGAGACGCGCCCATATCAGTATCGCACAATGCCACTATATTACAATGACCAGTTTTATGTAACTCTTTGATAATATCGTTTGCACGGTTTCCAACACCAATACAAGCTAAATTTATCTTTTCGTTAGATCCTATTTTACGGGGTTTTGGATTTTTTGCTGATAATGCTTCAATCGACAATCCCGATAAAGCGGTTGTTGCTGTAATTACCGATAATTGGCGTAGAAATTGGCGTCTTGATGATTTGGATTCGAAGTTCATTGTGATAAAAGTATTAAATTTAGAGAAATTTATAAAAAAAACCAGCTTTTGTCATTTGGGCTACAAAGCTACAAAAAATTATTCAAGCATCTAAATTCATTCTGTATTTATTGTTTTGATATCTCAATTTCTTTTCCACTTAAAGCAGCCGATAAGTAAGCATGATACACCACCGATATTACATCAGCTGCCAGTTTGCTATCACTTTGAATCTCACTATTATTAACTATTGAGTCGTAAAAAGAATCCATTTCATGCTGATAACCGTTGAACCAACCTTCATCGGGAGAAATGGATGACCAACCTTCTTTTGTATCGGTTTTTTCAACCACATATACATCTTTCAAAATTTCATTTACAGGATTAAAAATTTGCATTGCATTATTGGGAGCAATATTGCAAATTGTACGGTGGTTATTGGCGTGCACTTCAAGGTAATTTTTTACGCCTCCCTGAAGTAATTCACTTGCCACTATGTCGGCAAAAGTGCCATCTTCAAAAACCAAATGAATATTTGCATAATCCTCCACATCATTATAACTATCTCGTAAAAGTCCTTTATTGTCATAACTTGCCATGCCGGTGATATTGTGCGTGCGTGCCGATACGGCAAGAGGACGAATGGGAGCACCGTTTTTAGTTCTTCCTTCAACTTGTTTAAGATATATGGCAGCTGCAAGTGGATGACAACCTTTGCCCATTAACGATCCACCACCAGATAAATACCATTTTCCATAATCGGGTGAATGAGACCCAGAATGTGATTGCTGACCTTGAATCCATAAAATTTGAGCGCCAGTTTTTTCAATCACTTCACGTTCTTTTTGAACTGCTGGAGAATAAATCCAGTTCTCGGCATAAAGAATTTTGCCTAAACTGTTGTTTTCGGCATTAAGCATACGGTTAATACTATCTAAAGCATATTTTAATCCATCTTCACGATTGAAATTTTTACCCGAAAAACTGTCTGAACCATTTCCAAAATATCCAGTAAAAGGTTTTTCGATTATTACAAATTTATTGGCTTTCAATATTTCTACCGCCATGGGTTCATGTGTTGATGGAGGTGTGCACAGATGCAACACATCGCAATAATCAATCAGTGCATCCAAACTTTCAAAAGCTTTTATACCACGTGGTTCGGTGAAATTATTCAAATTGATTTTGTTTTTTGAAAATGCACCAACTACTTCTATTTTAGCACTTATAACTCGTCGTAATGCATCAAAATGAAACTTTGCAGCAAATCCCGATCCGATTATTCCAACTTTTATTATGTTATTATTCATGTTTGTTTTTAGCTTTTTGAGTGATATGTATTTGTGTGAATAATAGTTGATAGTATATTGCCTACAAAAGTATGAAAAAAATAATTAATTTGTAACCTATTTTTTTTATTGTTGTATGGGACTTAATGAACATTGTTGGTTCAAACGTTTGTAAAACTCGTTACAAGTTTCTTTGTACAGATATTATTTAATGTCTCCACTAAAGGATTTATGGTAAAAGGCTGAAAAGAAACTACAAAAGGTCAATTCATTCACTGGCTTTTATGTGTTTTATGGGCTTTGAGGGATTCAAACCTGAATTTTTCGATTGTATCGGAATTCTCTGAACCAGCCGAGCTAAAGTTCAGTTTTGAAAATTAAATCTTCGATTCATTCATTTTTAGAATAAAAAAAAGTCGAACAAATCAATGTTCGACTTTTTATCGGTGGGCGTTGAGGGATTCGAACCCCCGACCCTCTGCTTGTAAGGCAGATGCTCTGAACCAGCTGAGCTAAACGCCCGATAATTTATAGTGCTGTTTTTTTTTGTGGGCGTTGAGGGAAATGAACCTACACCCATATTCTTCTACTTATCAATACGTTGCAATTAATGTGATTTAAATTGGTACGAATTAGTCCCAAATTCTTACTGCTTGTTTTGACTGTCTTTGACTTCGCTTTGTCATGCAATTATTATGAGTACAAAAGTATACATTATTTTTGATATTACCAAATTATTAATATACTTTTTTTATAAGGAAGATAATTTTGACTTATTTTTTTGATTGAATTAACTATTGTCATTTCTTTGCTGTGAAATTTTCTGTTGAGATTTAGTTTCTATTTATATTTTTTTTTTTTGATTCAACCTCACTAATTTTTAAAATTATTTCAATGTTAATTTGTGAGATGCTTTTAGAGAGAGCAAAACCACTGAATATTATTAATGCGAATAAGGAGTTGAAAACTCCTTAATTCAATTGTTCTTAATGCAAGAGTTCCGTGAAAATTATTTATTATTATGCGGCAATAGTGCCGTAAAATAGTAGCTCTTTGACATTCTGGTTATTTTTGAGTACGTTTGCTTTTATAGCAAACATTGTAATAAATTTTTACAACAGTAAGGTGTTGTGATTATGGTTTTAATTTCTCCTTTGACGGTTTCACGCCATGATTTGGGAATGTAGCTTGGGTCAAAGGCAATTGTTCTACGTTGTCCACAATACTGATTTATAAGTGCTGCATTAAAGTTAAAAGAATCAAAACTGCCTTCAAATTGCTGCCGATATCGCTGTTCACCATATTTTCCGTATCTACCGAGTTGCAAGAAATTAACAGGTGATTTAATACCCAAAAAATCCAAAGAACTTCTTTTACGAGGTTTCTACGCTATTTATTCAGTGCGTTGGTCCAAAATTTTTAAACACATCTCACATAAAGAGGAATAAGATTTATGAGTTTGGAAATCCTTAATTTATAAGATTTGAATTGCCTAAAAAGTTTTTGATTACCATCGACTTATACGGCTTAGATCATGTTAATACATTTATATTCATATTGTTGACTTAAGTTTTGACGTGCATTTTAATCGATAGATGAAGAAAATATCTACGATATTAACTTTTTTTTTATGGTTGTTTTTTTTTAATTTTCTCAAATAAATCAGTTTATCGCAAAACATAATCAGTTTATCGCACCTTATTGAAATATAAATGTTCTAATTTTGTGAAATAATTAAAATCAAAAATAACGTTTAAATTCTATTTTATGAAAACAAAAATTTTACTTTTTGCTATATTTATTATAGCAAGTATTTCAATGAGCCAAGCTCAAATTGCTGGAATTGCAAATGGTGATGGAACAGCTGCTAATCCTTATCAGATTGGAACTCCGAGTGAACTTGTAGCTTTTAAAACAGCTGTTAGTACAGCATTAGGTGTAGGTCCAGCAGCGGCATATTATGTGCTTACTGCAAATATCGACATGACCAATGAAACTAATTTTTATGGTATTGGTTTTTATACAAATACATTTACAGGTAAATTTGATGGCAAAGGATATAAGGTTTCAGGTTTAAATGTTGGGAGTGCTGGTAGCCCTTTTGATAATGGCAACGCTTTTAATACAGGTTTTTTTGGTGGTATAACTGGAGCAACTATCAAAAACTTATGGGTTGATGTTAATTATCACATCTCTTCCACATCTTCAAGTAGCACTAATGGTACGCTTTGTGGTGGTTTAGTGGGAACTATTTATGGTGTTGCAGGTTCAGTCTCAATTATTGATAATTGTAAGGTTACGGGTAGTATATCTTCCGAAACTACAGCTACATCAACTGTAGCTGGTCGTGCAACAGCTGGTGGTTTAGTTGGTGCTGCAAATGGTGCAAGTTCAAACATTTATATTCTCAATTCATCTGTAAATGCAACAATCTCAGCTAAAAACAGCTTTGCTACAGGAGGACCAGCTATGTGTGCCGGAATTGTGGGTCAAGTGTGGCAATCTGCAGGCATGATACTTAAGATTGTAAACTGCTCTGCAGCGGGTTCAGTAAGTGCTAAATCAGCATCAACCACCTCTTATGCAGCGGGAATAGCAACATTTAATTACGCACCAGCACCAACCGCTGAAATTTACAACTGCCTAGCTACCAATACTATTACAAGTACAGGTTCTATTGCTACTGGTTACATTGGAGCCACTGCCTCAGGAATAGCACAACTACCAAATACAAATTGTATATTAAAAAACTGTATTGCATTAAACCCAAAAATTTCCAGCATAAACAATGCAGTTGGTAGCACAGCTGTTTCAGCAGTAAATCGTATATGGTCAGTAGGTACGATAACCACGGATTTCAATTATGCCAAATCAGACATGATAATTGAGAGCACTGTAAACGGCGTAGGTCCTACACCAATAGTAATTACGGAACTAACCAAAATTGCAACAGGCAAAGATGGTGCTGATTTAGGTGCCGATCCAATGGCAGAAGCTACAACTAAGTTGAATTCTTATGTAACTGCTAATCCAACTATAAACTCCATTGCACTCAAAACATGGGTAGCTGGAGCATTAACAGAAGGAGTTACTGCCGTAAAACAACTTGAACTTAATCCAATTAACTACAGTATTACTAACGGTAATTTGAAAATAAGTGGTATTGAAGGCTCAAAACAATTGAGTATCTATAATATCTCGGGTGCAGTTTGCAAACAACTTACTGTTAATGATTCTTACAGTACTAAATTGGCTAAAGGTATATATATATTACAAGTTAATGGATATGCTCCAAGTAAATTGGTAGTGTACTAAAATAAAATGTTGTTGTTGTATTTTTAACTTCATGACCCCCATGTCTGTCAGTCGGCAGATTTGGGGGTTTATAATTTAATTTATGCCACAATGAAGATTTAATACCTTAATTTGCACTTTAAGAATCAATTAATTTGTATAAAATGAAAAGACTTTCTTTAGTATTTCTAACATTTATCGCTTGCTTCGTTTGCAATTTGCCACTTAATGCACAAGAATATCCATTTTGCGATTATCAATTACCAATCGAAAAACGTGTGGCTGATTTAACCCATTTTGCAGCATAATTGCCAAAAAATGGTCAAATTAGGTCAATTTTACAGCGAAAACTGCTCATTTAAAATGATAAATAGTTGTAAATCAGTTTAGGTGTTTTTGAAATAGCATTGTAGTGCCCTGCATTAACATTATTTTTAGAAAAATGTTTGCGATCTTTGCACTATGTATTTCAAAGCCACATATCGTCACAACCCCAAAACAGACAAATCCGATTGGTATTTCCGTTTGGTTGAAAGCTATCGCAATGTCCTTGACGAGGTGCGTCAGCGGACCGTTTTGAGTGTTGGATTCTTGAGCGATTTCAGTGGCGATCAAATTGACTTGATTGAAAAAGGTATTTGCAATCGGATAACAGGTCAACAAAGTTTGTTTGAAGATGCAGATGTGACAACTTTTGTTGAAGCGCTTTATCAGCGCATGATAAAGGAAAAGAAAGTCGATTTGGGTACATCTAATCCCAAGAAAGATATTGATACAGTTGATTTGAATACCCTAAAGAACAAGGATGTACGTGAAGTGGGTGCCGAATGGTTGTCCTTGCAAGCGGTTCGGGAATTAGGCATCGACTGTTATTTAAGCTCCCGTGGTTGGAGCGATGAAGATGTATCACTTGCTTTGAGCCACATTGTTTCACGCGCCGTGTACCCAGCATCGGAACTAAAAACGGTTCGTTTCATGGAAGACAATTCTTCAATTTGTGAACTCACGGGCTACGATATTGATAAATTGACCAAGGATAAATTGTATGGAATGAGCAAAAAGTTGTTTGAGGAGAAACAAGGGCTTGAAAATTATTTGTCAAAGAAAACGAACGATTTGTTTGACCTTCAGGATGAAATTATTCTGTATGACCTGACCAACAGTTATTTCGAGGGCGAGAAACGCAGCAGCCAGTTGGCGCGTTACGGACGTAGTAAGGAAAAGCGGAGCGATTGCCCGTTGGTGGTGTTGGCATTGGTTGTCAATGTTGAAGGCTTTATCAAGCACTCTTCCATTTTTCAGGGAAATATGTCAGACAGCAAATCATTGTGCCAAATAATCGACCATCTGCGTTTATCCACCTCCACAAGCAGCAAACGAGCTATCGTGGTAATAGATGCTGGAATTGCCACGGAAGATAACCTGGCACTCATACAGGCAAAAGGATATGATTATGTTTGTGTGAGTCGAAGTACAAAAGCCGAAATCAAAAAGTCGGAAACAGGAAAGCCAGTTATTGTAAACGACCGAAAGAACAGGGAAATTACATTGGAAAAAGTGTTGACTAATAATGATGCCGCCTATTATTTGAAAGTGACCAGTCCCGCGAAAGCAATGAAAGAAAGAGCAATGAAAACATTGTTTGAACAGCGTTTTGAGGATGGATTGGAATGTATTAAAGCAAGTCTGACCAAAAAGTCAGGCGTGAAAACATACGAAAAAGTGTTGGAACGTATCGGACGCTTGAAACAGAAATACTCATCGGCACATAGCCGATATAAAATAGAGGTTGAAAAACAAGCAGTTCCAGTATCGGTAAACGGCAAAAATAAATCAGGCAAAACCAAGGAAATTTGCACAGCTTTGAAATGGGAGAAAAACACCAAATCGGATGCACAGAAACAGGAGGAATGTGGCGTCTATTTCCTGAGAACCTGCATAAAAGCAGATGAAGAAAAATTGCTCTGGACGGTCTATAATTGCATAAGAAATATTGAAAGTAGTTTCAAAACGCTGAAAACAGATCTGGATTTGCGCCCCATTTTTCACAAATCAGATGATGCAACTCAGGCGCATCTACATTTGGGATTATTAGCATATTGGGTGGTAAACACGGTTCGATACAAATTGCAGCAAAAAAATATAAAATCCGAATGGCGCGAAATAGTACGACAAATGAATACTCAAAAATGTGTAACAACTGTTGTCCAAAACACAAGGGACCAATGGATAAGTATCCGCAA
>CAIWCC010000229.1 GCA_903911085.1 uncultured Bacteroidales bacterium
AAAATATGTTCTTTCACGCATCGAAGATAATGGTTTTCAATGGAATATGAAAGAAATTTGCAGACTATTTTTATTTATTTTTAATGGCATTCACTTAAAATATTCTGTATCATCAACTTAGAGGTGCTGAGTAGTTACAAATAAATACTACAACAAGTTCTTTATTTCACTTAAGTTTTTTTCAATATCTTCATTTGACAAAGCATAATTAATTAAATCGCCTGCTAAGTATTGGTCATAAGCTGTCATATCCACTAAGCCATGTCCCGATAGATTGAAAAGAATTGTTTTGGTAGTTCCTTCTTCTTTACATTTCAAAGCTTCGTCGATAGCTGCAGCAATTGCATGAGCAGACTCTGGCGCAGGTACAATTCCTTCGGTTTGAGCAAATAAAACACCTGCTTTGAATGAATCTAGTTGTTCAATATCAACAGCTTCCATCAATCCGTCTTTCATTAACTGACTAACGATTGTACCAGCACCATGATATCTTAATCCACCTGCATGAATATGAGCTGGTGCAAAATTGTGACCTAGTGTGAACATTGGTAAAAGTGGTGTGTAACCTGCTTCATCGCCAAAATCATATTCAAATTTTCCACGAGTTAATTTTGGGCAAGAAGATGGCTCAGCAGCAATAAATCGTGTTTTTTTACCTTCGTTGATATTGTGACGCATAAATGGGAACGAAATTCCAGAAAAATTAGATCCGCCACCAAAGCATCCAATAACTACATCTGGATATTCTCCGGCCATTTCCATTTGTTTTTCAGCTTCCAATCCAATTACAGTTTGGTGTAACGAAACATGATTTAGAACGCTACCTAATGTGTATTTGCAATTTGGTGTTGACATAGCCAATTCAATAGCTTCAGAAATTGCAGTACCTAAACTTCCTTGATAATTTGGATTTTTAGTGATAATTTCGCGCCCTGCTTTTGTCGACATACTAGGCGATGGAATTACTGTGGCACCCCAAGTCTGCATCAATGAACGACGATATGGTTTTTGTTCATAACTGATTTTTACCATATAAACTGCTAGTTCCAAACCAAATGTTTTTGCAGCAAACGACAAAGCTGTTCCCCATTGACCTGCACCAGTTTCGGTGGTAATGTTGGTTGTGCCCTCTTTTTTGCAATAGTATGCTTGAGCCAAAGCCGAATTTAGTTTATGTGAACCAACTGGACTAACGCTTTCATTTTTGAAATAAATATGAGCAGGTGTATCTAAAGCTTTTTCCAAATTATAAGCACGAACAAGTGGGGTAGGGCGGTATATTTTTAATTTTTCGCGAACTTCTTCTGGAATTTCAATCCACGCATCTTTCTGGTTTAATTCTTGGTCGGCTAAATCTTTGGCAAATAGAGGATACAAATCTTCTTCTTTCAAAGGTTGTTTGGTTCCTGGATGCAACATTGGCATCGGTTTTGTTTTCATATCTGCCACAATGTTATACCATTGCGTTGGTAATTCTTTTTCTTCTAAAAGAAATTTCTTGGTTTTGTCCATGTTGTTTATTTTTACTATAAGTATTTGATAATATGTATTTTAATTTTAAATTGTAGTGTTTGTTTTCGCACTTTCATATTTAGATACTCGACGTATCAAAATTGGTGCAGCTAATTTTTTTTACAGATGACAAAGATAAAAACTATTTTGTGAAATTAAAAGGAAAAGACTAATTTTATTGTTATTTTGCAATTTGATTGACGATATAATAATAAATTCAATAGAGAAATTACTAAAATCGTTTCTTTAAAATAAAAATTGTATTTTTGCATATTGAAGTTAATTCCAGTCAAAACCAGCAGTTCAATTTTGAATTTGTGATAATAAAAAAATAAATAGAAATGATACAATCAATGACCGGCTTCGGAAGAGCCACTTGCGAATACGGAAATAAAAAAATTGTTGTTGAAATTAAATCTCTCAATAGCAAACAATTGGATGTGTCTACCCGCATATCTGGTCTTTATCGTGAAAAAGATATTGAAATTAGAAATGAATTATCTCAAAAATTAGAGCGAGGTAAAATAGATTTTTTACTTTATGTCGATAATTCTGGAAAAGAATCGGTAAGTCAGATTAATCAAACAGTGGTTGAGGCTTATTATTTACAAATCAAATCGTTATCTGATAAATTGGGAATTGCTGTACCTTCAAATTGGTTTGATGTTTTGCTTCGTTTGCCCGATACAATGAAGACCGAGACGGTAGAATTAGATGAAAACGAGTGGATTGAAATTCGCAAAACAATAACAGCTGCAATTGAGCAATTTAATGCATTCAGAATTCAAGAAGGAAAATCGCTGGAATTAGTTTTTGAAACAAAAATTGCAAAAATAAGTAAATTACTTACCGATTTGGCTCCATTTGAAGCAGAGCGTATCGAAAAAATTAAAGCTCGCCTTGAAGAAAACTTACAATCTATTTCCGAAAAAATAGATTATGATAAAAATCGATTGGAACAAGAATTAATTTTCTACATTGAAAAACTAGATGTAAATGAAGAAAAAGTTCGTTTACGCAATCATTTAGAGTACTTTATTGAAACAATGCAACACGAAAAAGCTGCTGGGAAAAAACTTGGATTTATTGCACAAGAAATTGGTCGGGAAATAAATACTTTAGGCTCAAAATCGAACAATAGCGAAATGCAAAAAATTGTGGTTGAAATGAAAGATGATTTGGAGCAAATAAAAGAACAAGTTTTAAATGTACTTTAAGTTTTTAGATACTTAAAAAAAAGTTACCAAAAGAACTAATTAGAAAGTAATCTTTCGATACAAATTTGAATTATGTCAGGAAAAATTATTATATTTTCGGCCCCTTCTGGAGCTGGAAAAAGTACTTTAGTACAACATTTGTTAGGTTGTGGCTTTGAAATGGAGTTTTCTGTTTCGGCTACAAATAGAAGCCCAAGAGTGAATGAAACTCATGGTGTTGATTATTATTTTCTAACAACAAACGATTTTTGTCAACGAATTGAAAATAAGGAGTTTTTGGAAAGTGAGGAAGTTTATCCTGGATGTTTTTATGGAACACTTCGAAGTGAAGTGGAACGTATAACTTCACGTCAAAAGAATATAGTTTTTGATGTTGATGTTGTAGGTGGCTTAAACATTAAGCAGGAATTTGGTGATAGGGCTCTAGCTATTTTTGTGGCGCCTCCAAGTATTGAAATTCTTCAACAACGCCTAAATTCACGTGGAACTGATACGTCAGAAATGATTCAGAAACGAATTGGAAAAGCAAATTTTGAGATGACTTTTGCCCCAAAATTTGATGTTGTAATAGTAAATGATGTTTTGGAAATTGCAAAGTCTGAAGCTGAAAATGTAATACGTAATTTTCTGAAAGAATAATTCTCAATTTATTGTGCTGGTGATTTTGAAAAATTGTAAGTGTTATATTCTATTCAATATTTCTGATAATGGTTTCCGATTTGACTTATAAAAAAAAAATAGGGGTTTATTCAGGTTCATTCAATCCAATTCATAATGGTCACATAAGTTTGGCTGAACAATTGATTGAAAACAAATGGGTTGATGAGGTATGGTTTGTAATTTCACCTTGTAATCCTCTTAAAAATCAGTCTGAACTATTGGATGAGTTTTTAAGGTTGGATATGGTAATTTTGGCAATAAAAAACAACCCAAATTTTAAAGCCTCAGATGTGGAATTTTGTATGCCAATCCCATCTTATAGTATCGATACTTTACATGAATTATCATCGCAATTTCCTAATTATCTGTTTAATTTGATTATTGGTGGCGACAATGCATTGGTCTTCAATCAATGGAAAAATTATTCACAATTATTACAGGAATATCCAGTTTTGGTTTATCCACGTCAACATTTTGATTTTGAACCAGTGCGTAAGCAGTATCCACAAATGCAATTGCTCAACTTGCCTCTTTTTGACATCTCCTCAACAGAAATCAGAGAGAAAATTTCACAAAAAAAGGATGTGACTTCGTGGTTACATCCTTCTGTATTACAGTTTATTGAAGAGAATAATCTTTATCAATAATGTGAGTTTTTTTTATGTTTTATTTACTTGTGTTTATCTACAGAAAAGGGTTGTTTGTTTTTTCATTTCCAATAGTAGTAGTGGGTCCATGACCACAATATACAATTGTAGAATCGGGCAAAGTAAGTAGCTTTTTTGTTATTGACGTAATTAAAGTGGCATAATCTCCTTTTGGCAAGTCGGTTCTACCTATAGAACCTTGAAAAAGCACATCGCCTGCAAACAGAATTCCATTCTTTTCGGAATAAAATGCCATGCTTCCAGGTGAGTGTCCTGGCACATGCAATGCTTGCAAACTTGAATGTCCAAATGTTATTGTTTGGTTGTCAGTTATATAAGCTCCAAGCATTTGTGTTTCCTCGTTAATAGGAATGCCAAACGATTGTGCTTGAGAAACTATATTATCTAATAAAAATTCGTCTTCTATGCATGCTTCTGGTGCAATTCCATAAGTATCAAACAGAAATTTATTACCGAATTGATGATCGAGATGAAGATGTGTGTTTATTACTCGTTTTAAAATCAGATTATTATCTTCGATAAATCCTTTTACGATTTCTTTTTCTTTGTTATTCAAACAGCCCGCATCAATGTAGGTTGCTTCCTTTGTTTCGTCGTAAATAAGGTATGAATTTTCTTGAAAAGGGTTGAATGTAAATGTTTTAATTGTCATTAAAATTAATTTGAGAAGTTTTGATGTCCAAAAATATATACATGCTTGCAAACTTGTTTCCTTTAAAGAGGAACGTAAACAGCTTTTTTTGTTTTAAAGAACTCTTCGTTAAAATAATCACTAATTTCGTATAAATCAGCGATGTTTTTATAAGGCATAATTTCGTGATGCAATTCACCACCTTTCAAGCAAATTAGTCCGTTTGGAATAGCATTTTTCTGGGTTTTGCTAATATTTTTCTTTGATAATTTTATCAAATCGTCCAATGGCATAACAGCGCGTGATACTATGAAGTCGTATTTATCTTTTTCTTCTTGTATGCGTAAGTGTTTTAATGTAATGTTTTTCAGTCCAATAGCAGAAGCTACTTCGGTGCCAACTTTGATTTTTTTTCCAATTGAGTCAATTAAAACGAACTTTGCGTCAGGAAACATTATTGCCAAAGGTATGCCAGGAAATCCTCCACCTGTACCAACGTCTAAAATTGTTGTTTGGGGTTGAAAGTGAATTATTTCTGCTATTGATAACGAATGAAGCACATGATGCTCGTATAAGTTTTCAATGTCTTTTCGCGATATAACATTTATTTTTTCATTCCAATCGATATATAAAGCATAAAGTGCCTCAAATTGCAACTTTTGTGTTTCAGTTAAATTTGGAAAGTATTTTAAAATTAGTTCCATTAAAATTATTTTTTTTGGAATTGTTCAATTAGTGTTGGTTAATACTGTTCGTTAATATTCGGGAAGTCACCAGACTTTACATCGGCCACGTAATGCTCTATTGCTTCATTCATAATGCCTTGTATATTTGCATATCTGCGCAAAAACCGTGGAGAAAAATCCTGAGAAAGTCCAACCATATCATGTAAAACCAAAACTTGACCATCCACACCACCACCTGCTCCTATGCCAATTACAGGTATGCTTAATTGTGATGCAACTTTTTGAGCCAATGATGCTGGAATTTTTTCTAAAACAATGGCAAAGCAACCGGCTTCTTCAAGTAGATGTGCATCGCTAATTAGTTTTTCAGCTTCCAAATCTTCTTTTGCTCTTACAGCATACGAGCCATATTTGTTGATAGATTGAGGCATTAGTCCTAAATGTCCCATTACAGGAATTCCAGCACTCAAAATTCGTTTTACCGATTCCAAAATTTCTTCACCACCCTCAACTTTAAGACAATCGCCATGCGTTTCTTTCATTATTCGTATGGCAGAGGCAAGAGCTTCTTTGGAATTACCTTGATATGTGCCGAATGGCATGTCAATTACCACCAATGCTCGTTTAACTCCACGCACAACTGATTTTGCAAGAAAAATCATTTGGTCTAATGTTATGGGTAATGTGGTTGTGTTGCCACACATAACGTTGGAAGCCGAATCGCCTACTAAAATAATATCAACACCGGCATTGTCAACTATGTTGCCCATAGTATAATCGTAAGCGGTGAGCATACTAATTTTTTCACCGCGTTTCTTCATTTCTAATAACCTTTGAGTAGTAACCCTACGCAAATCTTCGCTATGTACTGACATAATATTCTAGTTTACTCGTTGAGAGTGCAAAGATATGGATTATATTTTCAATTTACAATTTTAGAAATTCAATAACTGAATTGCATTTATTTGTATATGGTATTTATATTGTTTAATATTTGTTTAAAGTATAGATATTCTGATAAGTATGTTTACATTTCCGGTGTCGAATCAGCATCGAACTTGTTTTGTTAAACTTAAATTTGCATGTTTGAAGTGAATTTTATAAATCTTTGCTAAGTACATGACAAAAAACTGAAAATATCTATATTTAATTGATTATTAGGATTTAAAAGTGTTGTAGCAATAAATGTCAACCCATATTTGAAATAGCTTTTCGCCATTCTTCCATTATTGAGTATTCTA
>CAIWCC010000230.1 GCA_903911085.1 uncultured Bacteroidales bacterium
AATCATTATCCAATACACAAATTCGGACATCCAAACCACTGCAACTGAACTTGGATTGATAATGGCTGTATAATAAACGTAACTGATATAGAAAAACAATGTTACGAATTCCATAAAAAATGCTGTTCTGGTGTTTCCAGTGCCTGATACACCATTAAAAATTATAAAACTTATCGCAAAAAGTAGGTTTGCAATTGACACTATTCTCATTACTGGAATACTGGCCAAAATAAGTCCTTCATGTTTTGGATTCCCTAAAAATAGTTTGCCAATTTACCAACTTCATTAATCGCCGAACTCGCTTTACAATAACTGGATACCCTACAATTTGGAGCAAGGCGGTTAAAAGCAAAGCACCGTAGAATGGTACCGACATAAATTGTTCGTCAAGAAAACGCATAATCTCCAAATTCTGTTCTGATTCGCCAACCGGAACATAATAAAAACTACTCCTTGGAATTGAAAGTAACTCGATTTGGGTTGAGATCTTCAAGGTATTGTGATCGCTATCAACCATACTTTTACGTTTAGGAAAACCTCTCAACGCATTTCTTTTTTTAAAAATTCGTTCTCAACTTTTAATTGACCGATTTGAGTATATAGAATTTGAGTGTCGACATCACTTTCTTTATCCTGGGAACTCTCCGAACTGAAAACTTTCCCAAAATTCTTCATCGCAAGACCACGCCAGATTGAAATTTGAGTTGGTGTAAGTTCATACTTTTTGGCTAAACTCTCTAAGGTTTCTCGTTCTTTTAATGACTCTAAAACCACTTTTGATTTGAATTCTTTACTGAATTTTCTCCTTGATGTTGATATGATTTTTTTGTTTAAAGATAATACTTTTTTTTATCTTAACTTCATGTCCAAGATTTGGGGAGTATCATAATTTTTGACGTTTCCCAGAATCCAACGAATTATTTGTAAATTTTAATTCGATGGTTTGTAAAAAAAGCTCCAAACAAATGCAAATTGCATTTGTTCGAGCTTCATAAAATAATAAAATTGTTAACTAAAGCAATACCACCTTTTTTACCGAATTTTGAATGCGAACCAAATAAATTCCTTTATTTGCCAAAGCAATGCTTACTAATTCAGAACCATTGCTATTCAATGATTTAATTACAGCCCCTTTTGTATCAATAATTGAAATGATTGTAGTCTCTTTTATAGTTGATAAATCAATCATGATTTGACCGTTTAGACTGTATATTTTAGCAGAAGTTTCATTTGGTTTTGATATAGAGGTTATATATCTATCAAACTCATAAGCACCCATATCAGGTTTAAACTCACTGCGTGCATTTCCAACTCTATCAGTAGTAACACTTGCTAGTACTTTTCCAGTATTATTTGCAGTAGAAAAAACATCTGTGATGGTTAAATCGCTTACACCTGTAAACTTAGGATCACCTGTTACCGAGTTTTGCTCATTGGTTGTAGCTAACATAGCAGCTTTAAAACTAGCTAAAGTTGGATATATGGCTTTTGCAGGATCAAAAACAAACATTGATGCAGATTCAGGATAATACAGATTATTATCTGATGTAGCATCAATCCTTGATGTAGATAATAACGAAGAGTATACAACGAAATTATTAGTTCCGCCTGTACTTACATTTGTACCACCACCTGTGGAATTGTTTACAAATATATTATTCACTAAGTTCACAGTGATTAAGTCGGAACCACCTCCGTTCAGCTCCAAAGCAGCTGTTTTAGTGCCACCAGCAGGAGTAATCTGTGCTAAATTTACAGAATTATTCCAAACAGAATATGCTGGAGTATAAGTTGTTCCACCCGCTTTTAAAGTGATTCCGGTACTTGTACCACCGGTATTGACAGTTGCACTCTCAGCTTTTAGATTGGTAACCACATTGTTGTAAATCTTTACCACATCTGCAATAACATTTATACCTATTACAGTTGCATTTGCTGATACTGTACCTGTACCGGCATTTGTAACATTTTTAATCACATTGTTATAACATTCGATAGTACCATAATTACGGTAATAGGTTCCTTGAATGGCAGTTACTGCTGCATTCATTGCAACTGTACTCCCTGATCCATCCAATGTATTGTTGTAAATTTTGGTGTCTTTGCAATAGCCAATGCCAATACCGCCTTGCTCTGTGCCAAAGTTGCCGGTAATGACGTTATTGTAAATTTCATTGTTTGAGTCCCATACCAATGGAGCTGTGGATGGTTGTGTAGCATTGATACATACACCTCCAGCTACATTGGAGATAATATTGTCGTGAATTTTATTGAAATTGTTTGCTCCTGCAGCTATTTGTCCTACCATACCATCGCGTGCCAAAATCATAACACCAGCTCCACGATTATTTGAAACCAAATTGCCCATGTCAATTTTACAGTTTTTTACTTCGTTGGACCAACAGCCATCGTCGTAAACGGCAACAAATAGAATACCATACTCGAAACGGTTTCCTCCACCAGTTCCAGCGGTAACACCGTTAGCTATAAACTCAATACTATCTACCGTCATATAATCTACTCCATACCCACCAAAGCAAGCATCGCTTGTACCTGAAGTATTTGTTGTAGTTACTTTAGGTCTGACACCTGCTATACCTTTTCCTTTAAAAACGATTGGATTAAGTGCAGTACCCGTTTGACGCACTAAATTGGAAGTGGTACCAAAACCACCACCGGTTGTTGCTGAATTTCCAACATAATTAGCATCTTCCAAAATAAAAGTCACACCACCTGTTCCGAGTACATCTGGTTGAACACCAGCACAATTAAATGCTTTTACAGCATCGTTTAAAGTTGCATAATCACCTCCAGCTTTAATGGTTTTTGTTCCAGTCATATTGGCGGATACCTTTGCCGTTTTGTTACTGGTAGGAGCAGCAGGTACAGTATTGTTAACCACCCCGCTAACTGTAACATTAGCATTACTACAATTAACATCTAAAACAGCACCAAGAGTGGCTGTGGGTTTAATATTCACTACTACCCAAAGTGTTTGAGCAGAAGTGGCAGATGTGAATGTGTATCCGCCTGAAATAGTAACCGAAGCTCCCGGATTATCCACTGCTGTCCCAAACCTATTGTTGAGATCAAGAAACGAAGCACGAAGCACTGTAATTTTTGAAATTTCAGCTGAACCGGTGATATCAAAAGTGAAGCTGTTAATTATATCACCAGCAGTAACACCATTTGGAGTAACTGTAAGTTTAAGTAACATTTGATTCTTTGTACCCAAACCGTAACCTTGCAAATCGATTAAATCAGTTTGGCTTTGTACAACACCATACGCAGCAGATGCCTGTTGGGCAAATCCCAGCATTAGAACTAGGGCACATAAGCCCATTAATTTTGAGAAAGTAGTTTTTGTTTTCATTGGTAAAATATTTATTAGTTATTGATTAAATTTAAGTGGTTTGAAAGTAACTATTTGAAAATGAATTTTGTGCCTGTATTTTTGAGGTAAAATTACTACTTGTATCTTTATAAAAAGCATATTTTTATATCAAAAGTTGATACTTTATCGACATAGTAACAACCTATATTTAAGGTTAGAACTTATAAACATCGAAGACTTTAAAACGTTTCTTTTGGAAATGTAGCTTCGAAATTGTTAGTCTACTTCTTTCTTCAAAGAAACGTTTTAGTGTCTCGGATACTCGACGTCTAAAAGTGTTTTTACAAATTTGAAATTTTTACGGTATATGTTTCTGAAGCCGATTTTACTACACAAAGTAATAATCCTTTGGGAAGTGATGCGCTGCTAATTTTTTGATTACCAGTTACTTTTCCGGCCTTGTAAACCAATACTCCGGTTTGTGTGTAAATGGAAACCTGAACTGGTGTTGAAATGTCGGAATTTTCAACCACTAAATCTTGTCCATTGCTTAAAAAAGTTGGATACACTTGACTAGAAGATGATTTCGTAATTTCTGCTACTCCTGAATTTACATCTTCGGCAATTTCTACACTGGAAATAATGGCAGTAGAACCACTTGTAATTTTTAATCGTATGGCTTGCAACATGCTTGGTGTAGCATCGAAAGTAAACCATTCGGTGGTTTTAACTTTACTTGTAAATACCGGACTTGCAATCAATGTTGAGCCGCTGTAAATAGCAAACACGCCTGATCCGGAAGCTGAATAGTTGATTCTGACACGATATTTTGCTGTTTTATTCACATTGAAATGGTACGAAATCCAAGTGTTTAAAGTTGAAAGAGCAGCAGCAGTATTTGAACGCGAAGTATTCATAAAATCAATTGCCGATTTATTACACAAGCGCCATTGATTTCCAGGAATAACTGTTAGCGTGGTTGTAGTAACCGTAAAACCAGTTGTAATTGCAGGGCGAGGCTGATTGTACAACTGTACTATGCCATCGTATTTTTTATTAGTTACGGTAGGATGTTGGCAAAATCCCCAGCGTTCATCGCCACCTAAGCAGAAATAAGAAAATGCATTTCCACCCGCTTTGTACCATTCGTTTTGGTGTTCGATAATTTCCAACCCGATGCGGTCGTCGAGCATAGCAGCGGGCGAAACTACTTCCATACCTGCGCCACCAAGTACGTCGCCAAATGACGGACCACCTTCGTAAACCACGCGGCGCAAACCATAAGCCGATGTGAAATAAGCTGCATATTCCTGACTTTCGTACGTCCAAGCTATTGGATCCATGCCACAACCTCCCCAAACATTATCGATGGTTGCACCTGCACACGGATTAAAGTAGGCAGAACATCCACCACCCCATACGTAGTAGTCGAGTGGTTGGGTATAATTTTTTTCGTACCAAAACAGACGTGTTGAGCCTGTATTATTACCATTTCCATACATATCCAAGCCAGCTTTCATCCATTCCAAAAGTGGTCGAACTCTAGTCATCATTTCGCTATCGCCAAATACCTGACGGAAAATGGTACTTATTTCTACCGTTCTTTTTACGTAATATTCGTTTTGTCCTGGTAATCCCAATGCTTTGCCCACCGAGTCGGCATAAGCCGTTTGACTGAATGGTCCGGCTGTATTCCAAATTTCATTACTATACTCTACCATCAGTTTGAGCGAAGGGTCGAGTGGTGGATATTTGGGGTTAGCTTGCGGGCTGGTATAAGGATTCACACCGTCGCTACCAAATTTGAATAATTGTGCCAACTTGGTAATGTAATCATCATTTACTTTTGCCGGAACGCATATCCAAAGGTCTTTTTTTGTTTGGTTGGCTAGGAGAGCCAAATACTCCCAAGCTCCACCGTTTATTTTTTTTGTATTGACTATTTTACGTTGAGCACGTTGACCTATAATGTTTCTTTCAGCCCAAACTACTTGATTGTTTCCGTTGGTAGATGTAAAATCCATCGCGCGGAGGAAGTTGAACTTTGATAATATTTTCAAAGTCTCGCGATGAAAAACCTCAGTAGTGTCGTGCGATTCATTAGCACCAGGATAGATTGGGCGATAAATTTTGAAGTTTCTCATACCTACTCCACCTGTATTTCTTACTCTGGCTGTAAGATTCATTTTCCCACTATTGGTAACATCCACGTAATAAGAAGTTTCGTTACGTACAGGGTCGTACGTTCTACTTCCAGTTACTTCTGTTCCATTGGATAAGGTGATAGTCCCAATGTTCCCTTTGAATATAATTCGATATCTTCCATGCTGATTTGATATATTTTCGCCCACAATCAAGTCGCAGTTATCGTTGGCAGGCCAGTCGTCTACGGTAGTTAAAAATCCAGTGCCAAGATATTCATCTCTACTATTTACCACACAATTGGCATATAGAAAAACAGGTTCCCAGTCGGCTTGACTGCTTAAGCCAATTCCCATATAGTTTTTTGTTTCGTCGTTGGTTAATTCTTGTACTAATGTTGATACATTTATTGCATCACTTATCGTTGAAAAGTTACCAACAGCATCAAACGCTTTTATAGTAATGCTATATGAAGTGTTTGGCAATAAGCCCACAATTATTCTATTTGGTACAATCGATGTTCCTTTAGATATGCTATTGGCAAAAATTTCATAATGGTCAATGCCCACATTATCAGTAGAAGCAGTCCACGAAAGTAAAAATGCATTGGTACCAATACCCGAAGCTATAAGTGCAGTGGGTGGTGTTGGATTTTGCAAATCGCCCAATGTTGTGGTTACTGCAAGTGGGGCGCTGGCATCGGATACATTTCCCGAAGCATCTTTTGCAGTAACAGTCATTTTATATAATGTCTCGGGTGTTAAGTTCTTTAGATCCATTGTAGTAATGGCGGTTGTTCCTTTCGAAACTCCATTTGCAAACACTTCGTACAAACTAACACCTTTGTTATCGGTGGATGCTGTCCAGGTGAGTGTAAATGAGCTTTGTTTTAAATTAGTTGCTGCTAAATTGATGGGAATGGACGGTTTTTCGGTGTCGGGTACAACTTGGGTGAATTGTAATTTATCCACGTTTGGACCACCCGCTGTAGTATTCGCCGTAACTCGAAGGGTATTGCTCCCCGCATTAAGCACTATAGCCGGAAATACGATGGTTCCCCAAGTGTCCCAAGTGCCTGTTGGAGCAAAGTTGCCTGTACTTGCTACAATACCATTGATGGTCAATTCGCAGGGACGATTGGTTGATCCGCCATTGCCATAAGTAACTATTAATTCGTAAGTTCCTGCTGTGGTAACAGTCACATTATTCAATTCGAACCATGTACCATTTGCGCCCATATCTACAAAGCCAGTACCCGAAAAACCAAGTTTATCAGTGGCGATAACGCAACCGCTTGTTCCAGTAAATGTTTCACATTCAAAAGATTGAGCAAACAATAAAGTTGAAAAAGAAGAAAGGAAGAAGGTGATTCCTATTAATAATAAACCTTTGCATTTAAAATTAAACGAATGGCTTTTTGTTGGGGTGAGAAGTTGTTTTTTCATTAGAGTATTATTAAATAATTTTCGCTACAAATTTAGATAGTATTTGATTGCAAAAATGATATTTTAATATCTAATAATGATACTTTTTCGACAAGGGTGATGGCTGGAGATGTACTACAATTAAATTAATTTTTCAGCAATTTCTCAACAATGAAGCTTTTATCTTTATTGATTATCTTTACAAAATAAATCCCGGAATTCAAATTAGAAACATTAATGTTAGCAGTGGATGGCTGAATGATTCGAATGCTACGTCCGGCAATATCGGTAATCGAAAGGCTCGAAGTATTATTGACATCCCGAAGCGTGATAATATCGTTAGCCGGATTGGGGTAGAAAAATTGAGTTGAAACTGTAGAATTTGTGTTGTGCAGTCCCGAGAATGGTGCGTAATCCAATGCATGTGCGCCAATAATAAATTCATCAAATTCCACATTTCCCACCATATTCTCACCAGGGCTGAAATTAAAATATATTTTTTGAATCATCGAAGGCGTTGTGCTGGTAGTAATAAACCGTTGGCTGAAATCGAAAAATTTCCATTGCCAACTGTTGTCGCCCATCACATTGTAAGTACCTCCGCCCGTTCCTACATTTGCATAAGGTTCTCGATTTATATTTCCACTTACCCCAAACTGCACAGGCCCAAGCTGTAACAGAAAATTAGTGTTCGACTTTACTTTTACAGCCATGTATGGATTGGATGTCATATCCACATAAAAACTGTCGGTAAGGGTTTTTGGCTCAAAATAAATGGCACTGAAGAATTTGTTAGCGCGATTTTTGGTTACATTTATCTTCATGGTTCCTGCACTTTCGGTAAGGGCGTAATCCAGAGCATTTTCAATTTTATAATAGGAGCTCACATTCGAGGCATCGAAAAGGTCTTCGTAAGTTCCTACAATTGAGAGTGTCTCATTCAGCACCGAGCTGATGCATGTCATTGAATAGGAAGTTGTTAATGCCGTGGAACTGATTGTGAAAGTTGTGCGTTTCACCAATGCCGCATTTGCATTCATGGTAATGTCAACCATTTTTTTTTCGGCAGGTGCCAATGTGAAATTAGTGCTGGCAATGCTAAAATCACTGTTATTTTGAGTAATGGAAATTGGCATTTCTCCTGCGGTCAGGTTTTCGAAAAAGAATTGTTTAACGATGGTTTCGTTTTTAATATTCTTACCAAAAGATACAAAGCTGGTTGCCGGAAGGTTTACCGAACCATAGCCGCAATTCAGTTTTGGGCTGTCGTAGGTATAAAGTTTGAAATTTTTAAAGGTCAATCCAGGTTGGGTAGCGGTGTATTTTCCGCTGCTACCGGGAGCGCATCCCAGCCATATTTTCATATCGCGGGGTGTAAAATCGCACCCCAGCGTTGTTCCCCACACCTGATTGCCATCCACCGTAACCGTGTATTTTTTGGCCTTCCAGTCCACCTTTACTTTATACCATTTGGCGGCATTCCACACTACCGCCGAACCGTTGGGCTCATTCAAACATTGTGCATCCAAGCCATAATCAGCACCTTGAAACACTGCTTTGTCGCGGGTATCTTTTTCTTCGTTGTTGGCCGCCGTCTGAATTTTGCATTTAAACAAGCCGTTATCGCCTCTGAAATGCACGTTCCAACGATAACAATTCTGCTTAAAATCATTAAAATACAGAATTGGTTCGTTGATGCCTCTTCCATCATACAGCGCGCACAAAGCAGGGTCGTAATCTATTGATGAAGGCGTTGAAAGTCCTTTTACTTCAAATTCGAGGTAACCTTCTTTAAACATAAAAGGTACGTCATACAAAATGTGATTTTGATTTTGAAACGAAGCTCCAGGTTGCCAACCTTCAGCGGTGAATGCAGCTGTAGCATCGGCTGTGCTCACATCAATTACTCCTTTGGAAGTGCCATCGGTAAGTGGGTCTGAAATAACTAAGGTTTGCGTATTTGCTGCAAAACCAAACACTAAAAATAAAACTATTGTAACGATTGCTGTACGATTTTCCATGGGTAATAAATTGATTTATAAGAATTTTAAAAAGAATAGATTCTACTACTTTTTTACAATCTATTGTTCATTCACTAGTTCACCATTTTTCAATAATTGAACAAAATAAATATTCGAGTTTAAAGTTGATACATCATTACTTCCTTTTGATGAAAGTGTTGTAATGATTTTTTGAACACCAATTATGTCGTAAATAATTACTATTTCAATATCAATGAGTTATTTAAAATAAAGAGTAGATTTTGAACTGAATTTGGATAATGCGAAAACATTTATAATTGACTTTGAAATAGGTATTAGAGGTGACAGTGATTTTTCAGCATTAACACTTCTATAAATTTATGATTTTCACCGTATTGGTTTCTAGTACCGATTTCGCTACACAAATCAAAATTCCTTTTGGGAGTTTAGAATTGCTAATTTCTAAATCGCCAACAATTTTAGTTACATTATAAACCAATGCGCCTGTTTGAGAATAAATGCATACCTGGACTGGAAGTGCATTACTTGAATTGTTTATATGAAGCATTTTCCCTTCAGTTAAACAAGTTGGATATACATTTAATGTAGATTGTTTGGTGTTTTGAGATGTTCCAGTACTTATTTCTTCAGCCACTTCCACACTGGTTATAGTTGGAAGTGTGCCACTAACTACTTTTATTCTAACTGCTTGTAACATGTACGGATTTGCATCAAAAGAATACCAAACAGTAGAATTAGTTCCTGTTGTTATGGCTGGCCTTGCCAATAGCCTTGAACCTAGATAAAGTGCAAAAACGCCAGTACCAGTAGATGAATAATTTAATTTTACGCGATATTTTGTCGTTTTGTTTACATTAAAATGGTACGAATGCCACAAATCGACAGCAGTAATTTTGTATGTTCCATTTGTACGAGCAGTATTTCGAAAGGTATATCCATTTTTATTGTACAATCGCCATTGATTGCCCGGAATTATTGTTGGCGTAGTAGAAGTTACAGCATAACCATTGGTGATGGCTGGACGTGGTTGATTGTACAACATGGTGATGGCATCAAACTTTTTGTTGGTAATGGTGGGTTCTTGACAAAATCCCCAACGTTCATCCCCAGACAGACAGAAATAAGCAAATGCATTTCCACCTGTTTTATACCATTCGTTTTGGTGTTCTACAATTTCTAAACCTATACGTTCGTCCAACATCGCTGCCGGTGCTACCGCTTCCATTCCAGTTCCACCATTTACATCGCCAAACGACGGTCCACCCTCGTAAACTACACGGCGTAAGCCATAAGCCGAGGTAAAATAAGCCGTATATTCCTGACTTTCATACGCCCATGTTATTGGATCCATACCGCAACCAGCCCATACATTGTCGATGGTGGCTCCGGCGCAGGGGTTAAAATATCCCGAACATCCACCGCCCCACACATAATAATCTGCTGGCTGAGGGTAATTTTTTTCGATATGAAACAACCTAGAAGTGGCAGTGCTGCTGCCATTTCCGTAAGCATCTAAACCTGCTTTTTGCCATTCGAGCAATGGACGAACTCGTGTCATCATTTCCGAATCACCAAATACGGTACGAAATATGTTGCTGATTTCGACTGTTCTTTTTACATAATATTCGTTGTGACCAGCCAATCCCAATGATTTACCAACAGAATCTGCATAAGCTGTTTGATTAAATGCTGAACCAAAATTCCAAATTTCGTTGCTATATTCCACCATTAATTTCAAAGATGGGTCAAGTGGTGGATATTTTGGCTTGGCTTGGATGCTGGTATAAGGGTTTACACCGTCGCTGCCGTATTTGAATAATTGTGCCAATTTGATAATGTAATCATCGTTTACCTTAGCTGGGACACATATCCATAAATCTTTTTGGGTCTGGTTGGCAAGAAGTGTCAAATATTCCCAGGCGCCCCCATAAATTTTCTTCGAATTCAAAACCTTGTATTGGGTTCGTTGCCCTATAATGTTTCTTTCAGTCCAATCAACTTGATTGTTCCCGTTGGTAGATGTAAAATCCATCGCGCGGAGGAAGTTGAATTTGGACAAAATTTCTAAGGTTTTTCGATGAAATATCTCGGTTGTGTCTTGTGCTTCATTGGCTCCTGGGTAGATGGGGCGGTAAATTTTGAAATTTTTCATTCCAACGCCACCAGTATTTCGTACCCGAGCTACTAAATTCATAGCTCCACTGTTGGTAACATCTACAAAATAGGATGTTTCATTTCTTTTAGAATCATAAATCCTACTTCCTGCTACTTCAGTGCCATTTGATAAAGTAATTGTGCCAATATTTCCTTTGAAAATAACTCGGTATCTTCCATGCTGATTTGAAACGTTTTCCCCCATAATTATGTCGCATTTATCATTGGCAGGCCAGTCGTCAGGAGTAGTTAAAAATCCTGTACCCAGATAAGAATCTCTACTATTTACCATTCCATTGGCATACAAAAAAACTGATTCCCAATCGGCTTGACTGCTTAATCCAATTCCGAGATAATTCTTGCTTTCGTCCCAAGCAGGTGTCAAAGCGGTAGTGAGGGTTGTATAAGGATTACTCAACCCAGAGTAATTACCTACAGCATCATAAGCTTTTATTGTAATAGAGTTTGAACTGGATGGAGTCAAACCTAAAATGATTTTTGATGTTCCGTAAGCTATGCCTTTAGAAATATTGTTGACAAACACCTCATAACCAGCCACACTTACATTGTCGGTAGAAGGACTCCAAGTGAGCAAATAGGATGTTGCGCCAATATTCGTTGCACTTAAACCAGTTGGTTTCAAAGGACTTATTATGTCGGCAATGGTTGTAGTAACTGGCAGAGCAATGCCACCTAACGATAAATTTTCGCTGTAATCTTTTGCTACTACAGTCATTTGATATAAGGTAAATGGTGTAAGCCCCTTAATATCTAAACTTAATTCAGCTGTAATTCCTTTAGAAAGTCCATTTGCAAACACTTCGTACGACATAATGCCAGCATTGTCTGTAGAAGCTGCCCAAGAAAGTGTAAACGAACTTTGAAGTAACGCAGACACTGCAAGGGCTGTAGGCGCAGATGGCTTTTGAGTATCATCGGCCACTTTTGTGAGTATAAAATTATCAAAATTAGGTCCGCCATCGCTACTTGTTGCGGTGAGTCTAATGGTGTTATTTCCTGCATTCAGCTTCAATGTGGGGAATGATTGCGTTCCGAAAGTAGTAAAACTGGCAGTAGCAGGAAAATCAATAGAACTCATAGCGACACCATTTACCAGCAAATCGCACGGGCGAAGTGGCGATTTTCCATTGGCATAAGTCATTGTTAACTGGTAAGTGCCAGCCGTGGCTAGGTTAATGTTGGCCATTTCGAACCAAGAGCCAACATTACCCATGTCCGCATAACCAGGCATTGAACCAGCCGCAGCTATTATTACACAACCATTTGTTGAAGTATAAGTCTCACAATCAAAAGTTTGTGCATAATTGAGTATTGAAATAAATAAGAATAAACTGACTAAAAGAGGTTTTAGAACACCAAAATTGAATCGATTTTTCATTTGAAGATTATAAGAATGTTTTATTAGGATTATTTTATTGTTATACCTTCGCTAAACTCACTGTAAAGTCGAAGATCTTTTAAATTATTGATTTTTTTGCCGTGTATGGTCAGGTTTTCAATCATGATATTTTTCACTTTATGATTTTCGTCGTAGCCACTAAACAAGGAATATGGAAAGATTCCATCGGTTACTGAAATATTTTTGAAGGTGATATTCTCTATTGTACCTCTATATTTTGCTTGCGCTTTTCTTTCGTTGGGGTTTAAATAAAGCACACCGTCCCACGCACCATGCAGGTATCGTTTGTCAATTTCTGCCTGTGTTTTTGGTTTGTCCACGCTGTATTGCGTATAAAAAACAGCTAAATCGAATAGCTTTTGGTTGCAATCTTCAATCCTTATATCTTCGAACAACACATTCGACACTTTGGCATCATCACCATTATGAATGCTAATGGCTGCACCTTTATCCACATGAATAATATCACAATTTCGGAACACAATATCTGTCACTTCATCGCATTGCAGCTCAAAACCAATTTCAATACCATTTCCCCACTCGGCATTCCAAAAGGTGCAATCCGATACTTTAATGTTGGAAGAGATGACATTGTCAGCATAGTTTAAATGCCCTTTAATAGCCACACAATCATCTTTTACACGGATAAAGCAATTTTTAACGGTTACATTTCTACTACGCACAATGTCAATTCCATCGTCGCTCGGATTGCCTGCCAATAAGCGGATGCCGTTGATGTCAACATTATCGCAATTTTCAGTTACAACCTGCCATGTAAAAGCATCCACCAACATTATATCGTTGATGGTAATGTTCTTACAACTTTTAAAATGCACAAATTTATGTTTTTTCCAATCGCTCCATTGCTTATTGTTGGTGCCCAATAAAACGCCTCGTCCGCAAACCTTAATGTTTTCGGCATTTTCAGAATATATAAAACCATCCACTACTGCACCTGCGCCAATATAAACGGTCTGATTCGATTTGGGCTGTATTAAACCTGCTTTGTGTACTTTTCCCGCTTCAAAATAAATTACGTTGGGGTCGGTTGCACTAGGAATCTTAGTTTCAAGCGGATTAGCAAAAAGGAATAAAGGAAATTCGAGTGGCGCGCCATTGAGCTCAATGCTCAAATTGCAGGGCTTATCAATGCTGAAATGTATGGTACTATCGGCACTCCAAGTGGGTATGATGTTCAAACTTTTTGGGCGAATATCCACCCATTTTACATCACGGTTGGCTTTGATTTTGATGGTTACTTTGCCTTGCATGTCGAAAGCTGCATAACTCACAATGGGCGAATCGTACGTGCCAATTTGCTGATTGTTAGCCATTACTGTATATTTTACAGATTGACTTACGCCTTCAGTTTTTGGGTAGATAGTTACTTGAGCGTAAATTGAATTTAAGACGAATAAACTGATAATTAGAAGTTTGATTTTTTTCATTTTTAAAAATTATATTTATATCGGTTTGCGTGTGAATATTATCAATAAAAAATATGGTGCAAAAATATATTTATCAATTCATTAATAATGATATTTTTATATCTAACTTTGATACTTAGTTTACATTCAAATAAATAACATATATTTCAGTTTCAATGAAGTAAATTGCTTCTAAAACTATTAAAAGGCAGATTGCTGTATTTTTTGAATGTTTTTTCATTATTAATTGTCGAAATAGTATCACTTAAGATACTAATAAATAGCTAATTTTGCGCAATTCTGATTTTTAAATTTTTGTATAACATGAAAATCCAACCTACTAAACTGGCATTAAGTTTCTTTTCAATTTTGATTTCGGCGCCAATGATTTTTGCTAATGAATCTTTTTATAATGTAAAAAATTATGGTGCTCTTGGCGATGGAAAAAACTTGGATAGCAAAGCCATTAATCTTGCCATAGAAGCTGCCGAAAAAACTGGAGGTGGAACGGTTTATATTCCCGCTGGTAATTATTGGAGTGGTTCTATTCGGCTCAAAAGTAATATTCATTTGTTCATCGACCAAGGTGCAACTATCATAGCAGCAACTGTGAACAAAGAAAACGATTACGACGATGCTGAACGCTCCGTTAGTGAAAAATTTCAGGATTACGGTCATAGCCATTTTAAAAATAGTCTGATTTGGGGCAGTGATTTGGTAAATGTATCCATTACCGGAACTGGCCTTATCAATGGTAAAAATTTATATCACGGTTTGAAAGGCAAAAAAGGCGATTATATTGACAGTACCGATGTAGATACTCAAACTGCCAACAAAGCCATCTGCCTATACCGTTGCCGAAACGTAATCATGCGCGATATTACCATTCTTAGTGGTGGTTGGTTTGCAATTTTGGCTACCGGAGTAGATAATCTCACCATCGACAACATCAAAATTGACACTAACCGCGATGGCATGGACATAGATTGCTGTAAAAATGTACGCATCAACAATTGCCATGTAAACTCGCCTACCGACGATGGTATTTGTTTGAAGAGCTCTTTTGCATTGGGTTATGCCCGCGATACCGAAAACATAACCATCACGAACTGTATTGTTTCGGGTTTTGTGGAAGGGTCGATGCTCGATGGTACTTTTCAGAAATCGGAAACCAACAAACGACCTTTTGGCAGAATTAAATTTGGAACAGAAACCAATGGTGGCTTTAAAAACATTACTATCAGCAATTGTGTATTTAATTATTGCAAAGGTTTGGCTATAATGACTGTTGATGGTGGTAGTATTGAAGATGTTAGCATTTCCAACATCACCATGCGCGATGTGGTAAATGACCCCATTTTTATACGGATAGGTTCGCGGTTGCGTGGTCCGAAAGGAACGACGGTTGGCAGTATTAAACGTATAAAAATCAGCAACTTAATTGCTTCTAATGTAAACCCTGAATATGTAAACACCATTGCTGGAATTGCTGGACATGCTATTGAAGATGTGGAACTTAGCAATGTGAGTTTTTACTACAAAGGTGGTGGCGAAAAAGGAGATTTCGCTAAATTCATTCCCGAAAATGATGGCGGATATCCTGAACCCGGATTGTTTGGCAAAGACTTGCCTGTTTATGGCTTGTTTGTTCGCCATGCCAACAACCTCAGCCTGAACAATGTAAATTTCTATTATTTGAATGAAGATGCCCGCATGCCTATTCTTTTTGATGATGTGCAAGGTGCAGATTTTCGTTTTGTAAATGCTCAAAAAGTAAAAAATACCGATGCCTTGGTACTTAAAAATTGTTCGGATATACGGGTTTTCGAATCGCTTGGAATGAAAAATAAAGTGCTGCAAAAAACAAAATTTAAATAAAAAATTTCGTATAAACATTAGAATAATACAGTCGTAATTATCATACTAATAGATAGAATAGTATCATTTTCGGTATTTTAATTCAACTATTTTTGTGAAGTTAAAATGGAAGTGGTTTTTTTTAGTATTTTAACTCAGTTACTACATTCACCTTATAAATTCAAAATTACATGAAGAGATTAAAGCTCGCTCTCGGAATCCTTTTTTTTGTTTCTAGTTTCTCGGCAAATGCAGCTACTGTAACAGCATTTACCGAAAATTTTAACGGGACTTCGCTTCCATCCGGTTGGACACAAACCACTCAATACCTATTGGGAGTTTCCAATGGTGAATTAGTAATCAATGTCAATAAAACAAAGGGATGGCAGTCTTTTGTTTTTACACCAACTAACACCATCGATTTTTCGACAAATCCTTATGTTGCGCTAAAAGTTAGAGCTACTCAGCCTGTTAGACTTATGGTTTATTTGGTAGATGCAGCTAACAATGTTGTAAAACAAGCCAATGTGCGCTATGCTGGCGGCAAATCTACCAATGTATTGTTGGATTTTACTTCCGCAGGAAGCGTTAATTTAAGTGCCGTAACTAAATTGTACATTGGTGTTAACGGCGAAGCATTAACATGGAGCGGCAAAGTATATATTGATGAAATTAATTTGGCAGGTGCAGCGGTTAAAAAAGCAACGCTATCAAGTATCGAGGATAAAACTTATTATCAAGGTACTTCAGCAAATTCATTTCTTGTTTCGGATATTTCTAATGCCTCATCAATTGAATTGGTCGGCGCTGAATCACTTATTGGGAATACGATTATTTTGACAGATTTATTTACTATAAATGGTGTAACAAGTGGTTTTTCTACTATTACTTTTAATGCAAAAGCAGGTGTAAGTGGCACGGCAGTTGCCAAAATAATTACACAAGCAAATGCAGGATTTGTAAATGATACCGCATTATTTAATCTGACTGTTGAAGGCAATTTACCCCCAACCGCCACAGTGCCAGCAACGCTTGATATAAAAACCGGCAATGCATTGGCATTTAGTATTACTAATATTTCAGATGGGAATAGTTCTGTAGATCAATCAATTACTTACACATTTACAAAAATTTCGGGCACAAGTATAGGTTCCATTACAAGTACTTATGACAAACAGAAAGCAGCAATAAATATTACGGGGCAAGCCGTTTCAGCTGGTATTAGTACTTACAAATTGGTGATAAAAGATGATGGCGGCGGACTCGATTCGTTGGTTAAAATAGTAAATGTGGTTGCTTATGCTAATTATAACAATCCGCCCACCTGCGAAATTAAAAACGAGAACGAAATGTTTATCAATGATGGAACCATTGAAATACCCATTATAAACTCGAAAGATGGAAACACCGGATCTCAAAGTCTTTCCTATCAGGTAACAAGTTTAAATACCGACATTATTAGTAACGCCACTATAGGATTTGTAAATGGAAATCCTATGGAGCCAAAAGTGGTCTGCACAGCTTTGGTTACTGGAAAGGCAACCCTTGAACTCACTATTTCCGACGATGATTTTGGTTTTGATAATGGTGTAAAATCTTCCACACAAAAATTTACGATATTGGTAAAACCCACACCAACCTATGGATTTGATGTGAATATTAGTAATTTTGCAAACGATACTACTAATCAGCTTTATAAATTGGAGGCGACCACTTCACAAACATTTACAAGTACTGTATTTGATGGTAGCCCTTGTTTAAAAATTGATTGTAGCAACAAAGGTCAATGGTCGGGTTTTTGGTATCGCAACCCCGAAATGGATATTTCGGCAAACCCATTGCTCGAATATGAAATTTATTGTGTTGATAAAAGTATTGAAACACATGCTTATTTTTGGGATTCAAAGAATTTACGAAATACCGATGGAGCCCACGCACAGCGGAAAACAGTATCTGCTAATACTTGGACAAAAGTGCTGATGGATTTTAGAGGAGCTGGCATGATGGTAACTGGTTCGGGTGTTGCGCTTAATGCAAATGCCATTGATAGTGTGCTGTTTAATTACAATGGTTCGTTTCCTTTTCCGACCGAAACCTTTACTGGTACAATTTATATTCGCTCGATAAAAGCAGGAAATGCGGTTACCAATGTTCCTTCACTCACACCAATAGCCACTATAAATAATCCAGGTAATGCAACATACTTTAAGAACGAGGGAGCTAAAAAAATCAGAATTAATAATATTAGTTGTGGTGCTGGTTGTTCCGAAGTGCCCATTGTTTCGATTAAAACTAATTCCAACGCTGCGCTATTAACCGGAGTAAGTCTTTCGCCATTAACGGCTGGAAGTGTAGATCTTAATTTTACCGTAGGTGCTACAACTGGAAAAACAAATATTACCTTGGAAGTAATGGCAACTGGTTCAACCACAACCACCAAAATGTTTTCGATTGAGGTGCTGAACAATGCTATTTCTACTACCACTTTTAGCATTGATACCATCGCAAAAAAGCAAGTTATTGCTGGACTTGGAGCCGCTTCGCCAAAAATAGATTTGATTAACCAATTTATGAGTACGGGTTCATCTGTAATTAGAATGTTTTTCCTTGGTGATGAAATTGAGCCAGTTAACGACAATTGCTCTCCTTTTGCCATTGACCAAACTAAATTTCTTTCCAGTGGATTAAATGTGGATTATATAAAAGCTGCACATCTAGCCGGAATTAATGATTTTGTGGTCACAGTATTGAGTCCACCATCGTGGATGAAACAAAATTTGAGTGAAACCTACAACATGTCACTTGCACCTACATGGGCTGCAACCACCAATAAAGTGGATCCCATTTACTACGATGAGTATGTAGAATTTATGGTTGGAATAGTTCAATTAGTAAAAGTAAGAACCGGCGTAGAATTGATGGGAATTTGTCCACAAAATGAACCTGCATTTTGCCAACCTTATGGCTCTGCCATACTTGACCCTGTACACATGGCTACTGTTTGTGGAATGTTAGGTAAAAAGCTGAGCACCCTGGGCTATAAAACCAAAGTAATAGCCGCCGAACAAGTTTTTGCACAGAATGTGAATGCTTTCACCGATGCTATTCAAGCAGATACAGATGCTAACAAATACACATCGGTAATTGGCATGCACTATCCAAAACTGGATGCCGTTGCTTACGCTTCGCAATATAACAATACTCAGGAAGGTGCTTATCCCAAAGAATATTGGGGAATGGAAATGAATGCAATTGGTAACGATTGGACAAAAGTTATGGCTGAAATGCAAATATTTGCACTTGGGTTGAACAATGGCGTTGGGCTATGGGCAATTTATGGCTGGAATGGTAATGCGCTGATGAACAATAGCCAAAATGCAGTTGGTAGCCAGTTGGCTATGGTGTATGGCAATGTACCCTCGAAACATTTTTATGCCGCAAAAAATGTGTACAAACACTTTAAACCAGGGTCGAAAATTGTAACAACTGCACTTAGCGTCGCAAATGCAAATGTAAGTATGGTGGGTAATTTAAACAATAAAGATTCAGTGATTAATATTGTTTGGGTAAATATTGGAACAACGAATGTGGTAGGCACGTTGGCTTCATCTATACTCCCAAATAGTGGATCAAAAGCGTATCGCACTTCCGAATTTGAGGATTACCAAATAGTTACACCAATCCTGGGCGATAAAATAATACTTCCAGCAAAAAGTGTAACCACATTGGCAATTCCATATAATAAGAAATCGATATTACCAAGTGCTTTGCCTGCAACTCAGGCAGCTAATGAGGACGACTATAAGCTTTTTCCAAATCCAGCTTTGAACGAATTGTGGGTTTCATCAACTACTGATAAGGAATTTAATATTTCAATTATTGACCTGACTGGAAGAATATTAGTTACAAAATCAAAACTGAATGCCGGCGAAGCTATCAATATCAGTATGCTGAAATCGGGCCTATACAATGTATTAATTCAATCGGACAAAACGGCTGTTAAAAAGTTGTTTGTCAAATAATTATCAAGTTTAATTATTGAAGGAGTTTGTTTTGTGAGTTCAGGACAAACTCCTTTTGATTAAAAAAATATGTAACTTTGTAGTTGCTGATTTAAAAATCAGATAAAAATTTATTAAACATGAAAAAATCCAATTTACTTATTTTTTGCCTTGCAATTATTTTCAGTCTTTCAATGAGTGTAAATGCTCAACCTGAAAAATCTGAAAAAATTACACCCGATAAAGATACCGAAGTATTGAACTCTTCACTGGCAATGAATGCTTCGCAATATGGTGCAAAATCGCCGGAGAAATTCATACTCCTTCAAAACCGCATGGGATTGCGATTTGAATATTGCATCGACCGCAGCGCCATTCAAATTTGGATTTCGCCACAAGCAGGAAAATCGATGCTCGGTACCGACCGTAACTTTTCCAATCGCGATGACCATTGTGATGTTTTCGAGCGCATTACGCTTAGCAATGTCAGCTTTGGCGATTTTCTTGGATGTGACTATGATGCCAACCATAGTGTCTTGAATTTCAAAAAACAAAAAGTCCATTTCGCTACAGCCTATGATAAACCTGTTATTTTAGTTTGGTTCGAGAAAGCCGATTTGATTGACATCAAGAGTGGTAGATTGGCAAAATTGGAAGTACAGGATGCCAATAAATTTGTGGTCGAATACGCTGAGCGTGGTAAGACATTCAATTTTGCTGCAATTTTAGGTGCTGGCACTGGCAAATTCCGTCACCAAACACGCTTGGAAGTTGGGCGAAGCGTTTATACCCGTGCCGAAATGGCTGCTGGTCAGGTGTTGGCAATTGGTGCTGAACTCAAAACTGAACAAGTAGTAAAATTTACCGAGGAAATTGCCAATACTCCGGTTGATAAATTTCTTGCTGCCAACGAAGCCAAAGTAGCTAAAGCATTGGATTATGGCAAATTTACCATGCGTAATCGTCCCGAAATGCAAAAACTATTGGACATTAACAAGCGCATTGCTTTGAATATGCAAGACGAAAAAGGACCTATGCGCTCCACCAATCAATACATTTATTACTTGATATGGACGCGCGATGGCGGGTTGAACACTTCTCATTTTTGTTTGGGCGGCTGGGCTAACCCCGCAAAATGGCAGGCCGATATTCAAATTCAGAATCCTGTTACCAGCCTCGAAGAACCGAAAGGAACTTTCTACGGACAACTTTTATCGCCTGTCATTAATAAGTTTGAAGAAGATGGCCTATTTTATACGCTTTGGCCGGCTTTTTTGTATTGGACACAAACTGGCGATGATGTATTTACGAAAGGCAATTATATTATAAACCTCGAAGCAGCAATGGATTGGCTGGAACGCTATAGTTTCGACAAAGAAAAACAACTTTTTTTCCGTTATTACTTCTGCGAGGCACCCATGGTAAAAAGTCGCGAATGGGGATTTGATCAAGCCAACGGAGCACCATCCAACTACAACAATTCGAACTACAAAGGCGATTCGATTGTAAAATCGTACGATGTGTATATCAATTCTATCAACGCTTCTTGTTACTGGATGTTGTCGGCAATGGAAACTGGGGCAAAAGCTGATGAGTATGCTAAAAAAGCCAAAAAGTTAGAAGAAAAAATCAAAGTCTTTTATGAATTTAAGAATGCGTTACCTTCTTACGGGCAATTGTTAACCGCAGATGGTAGGATGATTACGGCCGAACCTTATGGCATGGATTTGACTGATTATCAATGGGGATTGTCATTACCACCATTCAAAGTAAATCTCCACAAAAAGAATATTGAAGTACAAAATGCACTTTACGATGGGTTAAGAAAAAAGCCAAAAGGCATGTTCTTATGTGGGTACAATTCTATTTTAACAAGTATGGATAACGATATTTTCGACGAAGACAGCATCATGGCTGCACTCGATTATTTGGTTCCACAAAGTGTAAGAGCTGGAAAATTCTTACCTATGGCTAACACCATTCCTGAAATAGTGGACGAAAAAGATGGTGACCCATTCCATGATGTACGTCCGTTGATTTTCTCATCGGCACCTTGGTATTCGGCAGTTACTAATTTAGGCGTGCGTCGAATGCCTTTTGGAATTGCTGCCCGCGCTACCAAATACCTTGAGAAATTAGAAAACTACGAATTTCGTGGAGCGTTGATTGATTTTAGTTATAAAGGCGAAGGTAAAATCAGCAAATTACTCGTAAATGGAAAAGAGCTAAAAGGTATTTACCAATTGCCCGAAGACATGCTGTTGAAAGGCGATAATAAAGTGGAAGTAGTGATGACTGCAAAAGCCCAACCGCAAAATGTACTTGTTTCTTCCACTGCACGCTTGCTTTCTGCAAAAAATGGAGTTTTTAAATTGCAAACTTACGGTAAAAACACGCTCTGCTTCCGTGGCTTGAACAAAAAAATGAGTATCACCGACGAAAAGGGCAAGGCTATTATTGCCTCAAAAACTAATGTGGACGGACTTACCTGGTTTGATTTTGATGGAAGAGGTGTTTACAATGTTACCGTAAAATAAACAGCGATGAATAAAAAAACATTTTTTCTTCTATTATCTATCTCTTTTTCATTGGGTTGTTTTGCAAAAAACACTTGCAAATACAATGAATATGAAAAGAACTGGAAAGACGTAGAAACATATATTCATCAAAATTGGCATACATCAATTATTGATAGTTCCAAGGTTTTGTGGTTAGGTAAAATGGGCATTATACCTCCAAAGCCTTATATGACAGTGTCTGATGAGCACAAATTAATCTATTATTGGGACAGCTATTTTACCAATAAGGGATTGTTGCTTATTGATTCTTTGAGTCAATATGCACAAAACTCTACCGATGACCTCTTGTGGATGGTAGATACACTTGGTTTTGTTCCTAATTCCAATATGAATTGGGGCATGAACCGCAGTCAACCACCATTTTTGGCAATGATGGTAAACGATGTTTATCAAAAAAACAAGGATAAAAAATGGTTGGAACATTCCTATAAAACACTAAAAAAAGAGTATCACTTTTGGACGGATACTTCGGCAAATGCAATAGAAAATCACACTACAAGCATTTCCGGCTTGCAACGATTTTACCATCATGCCACAACCAATGATTTGATAAAACTTTACTCAGAATGTTTCCACCGTGGACTATTAAAAGTACATCCCGATTCTATTGACTTGAAGCAAAAACTCGAAATTGCAGCACATTTGGCATCAGAAGCTGCCACCGGTATGGATTTTAATCCAAGATTTGAGAACCGATGCGCCGACTTTATTCCTGTAGAACTCAATAGTAATTTGTACCAATATGAGATGTTGCTAAGCAAAATGGTGGATGAATTGGGATTCAAAAACGAACCAGATTGGAAATTAATGGCTCAGCAGCGTAAAGAATTGATGAACAAATACCTTTGGAACGAGAAACGAGGGATGTATATGGATTATGACTTTGTAAACAAACGTCTTTCGCCAGTGGCAAGTGTTGTTTGCTTTTATCCATTATTAGCAGGAATAGCCACAAAAGCTCAAGTCGCTCGAACCGTAAAAAATCTAGCACTTTTTGAATATGAATTTGGCGTTGCTGTTTGCGAAAAAACGCAGCAAAGCATTCATTATCAATGGGATTATCCTGCTGGTTGGCCACCAATGTACCTTCAAACGGTAGAAGCTTTAGACAAGTATGGCTACAAAAAAGATGCTCGAAGAGTAGCTGGAAAATACCTCAACATTGTTACAAAAAATTACCTTGTGCCCATTCCTGCTACGTTTTCAGGTAAAAAAGGCATTGTTACACGTGCGCCTCACAAAGTTTACGAAAAATACAATGTAGTTACTGGAGGAATAAATGATTTGGAATACAATGCCCGTGAATTTCTCGGTTGGAGTGCCGGAGTATATGTTTGGTGCTTTGATTATATAATGAATAAACAGAAAAAATGATACAAATATTTTTCATGCGAAAGAACACATTTACAATCATTTGCGTACTATTTGTATGCATAAAATTGGTCGGACAAGTTAGCCCCAGCGATACTGTTATTGATAACAGAACAGGATTGAAATATCCTACTGTCAATATTAACGGAACAATTTGGATGGCCAAAAATATGGACATTGGAGTGATGGTGCAAAATACCAATCAAATAAACAATAAGATAATAGAAAAAACTTGTTATGACAATGACAGTGCTAATTGTAAGATTTATGGCGGACTCTATACTTATGATGAAGCAATGAAGTACGATAGTTTGTCGGGGCAAGGAATTTGTCCTGATTGCTGGCATGTAGCCACCAAGGAAGATTGGGAAGAGTTATACAAATTATCGGAAAATCAGGATTTAATGCAACAACTGAAGGTTGGCAAAAACAATATACCATCTTGGGACGGTAACAATTCGACGGGCTTTAGTGCTTTGCCTGGCGGACTGGCTTACGATAATGTGTTTGGGCGAAAAGGTGACTGGGCAACGTTCTGGACTTCGAGTTCGGCTGGAAAAAATTATGCTTGGAGCATTGAAATGGATAATTACTATCCAATTTTAAGTGGCAATTCTCATTTAATAATTTCCAATGTTTATCTTAAACGCAATGCGTTTTCGGTTAGATGTGTGAAAAATAAAGTTGTAAAAAAGTAACAATCCCAATTAGATAAAAAAAATGATACTTACAAACAGGTTCAATTTGTCAATGGGTAGCCTTTTAGTACTCGGTTCGACTCAGGCTCAGAAAGATATAAATATTCCTTTCCATACCAATATTGTCATTATATCCTGCGAAGATATTTCGCCTGATTTAGGATGTTATGGTAACACGGTAATTAAAACTCCCAATTTGGACGCATTGGCAAATGATGCCGTTTTGTTCGAAAATGCCTATTCTACGGCTGGAGTTTCTGCGCCAAGTCGTTGTGGATTAATTACTGGGATGTATGCCAACTCCATTGGTGGTGGCAATATGCGTACTGGTGCCAAGGATGTGAAAGGCATTTCGCCTTATCAGGCAGTACCACCAGCAGAAGTAAAATGTTACAGCGAACTGATGCGGGCAGCTGGATATTTTGCCACTAACAACGATAAAACAGATTATCAGTTCAATGCGCCTTTGTCGGCTTGGGATGATTGCAGCAAAACAGCACTATGGGAAAATAGACCAGAAAAAAGTCCATTTTTTTCCATTTTTAATATTATGACTTCGCACGAATCACAGATTTCATATCGCAAAAACAGTCCCATATCGTATTTCGACAAAGATGTAATTGTACCGCCTTATTATCCTGAAGATTCGATAATTAGAAGAGATATTGTGAGAAATTACTCCAACATTACGGTAATGGACAGAGAGGCTGGCGAAATTATCCAAAAACTCAAAGCGCAAGGATTGTACGACGATGCCATTATCATTTTCTACTCAGACCATGGCGGGCCATTGCCTCGGCAAAAAAGAGAGATTATTGCTTCTGGAACGCATGTGCCGCTACTGATAAAATTACCTAAAAATCAATACGCAGGCTCCCACAATACTGAGTTAGTAAGCCTTTTGGATATTCCCGCCACCGTACTTTCATTGGCAGGTGTAAAAGTGCCGAACTATATGCAAGGGCAGGTATTGATAGGCAAACAAAAGGATAAAGTACGCAAATATGTTCATGCCAGTCGCGACAGGATGGATACCGAAGTGGATATGGTGCGCATGACTTTCGACAATAAATTTATGTATATTCGCAACTATTATCCCGAAAAACCATATTATCAGGATATTCAGTTTAGAGTAAACTCACTTCCGTCCATGGCTCGTCTTTTGGAACTGAAAGCTCAAAATAAACTCGACTCAGTGCAAATGATTTGGTTTTCCACTACAAAACCCAAAGAGCAATTGTATGTGATGGATAAAGACCCACATAACCTTTACGATGTGGCACAAAATCCGCTTTATAAAAAAGAATTAATAAGGCTTCGCAATGAGAATGACAGGTGGGTTAAAGCAATTCACGACCAGGGACTAAAAAAGGATGGCACAATAAAAACGGAAAAAGAGCTAATAAACGAGTTGTGGCCAAATGGTGTACAACCTCAAGTGGAAACTCCAATATTCATTCAAAAAAATGGCATTTTGAAATTTAAAACTCCTACAAAAGGCACTTCTATTGTGTATCAACTAAATGGCAAAGGGAACAATTCTCAGCATTGGATACTTTACAATGACAATGGAATAAAAGTGAAAGCGGGTGATACCATAGCTATTATTGCCAGCAGATTAGGATACAAAAATGCGACTTTGAATCAAAAATTTTAAAATTAAAGTACTTTGAAAATATTATTTTTTAACACCAAAAACCGTTCAATTCTACTCTTTATTGGATTGATGAGCATTTCGCAATTGATTTTTGCTCAACAAGTTTCGTTCACAAAATCGGCCAATTCTTTCCCGATAGTTAGCAATGGTGAAGCCACAACCATAGTGGTGGATGCCAACGATTTTGAGGTAGTAAAAACAGTAGCCGGTCACTTCCAGAGCGATGTTTCAATGGTTACCAAAGTGAAACCTGAGCTTCAAAATTCGCTACCAACCAAAACCATGATTCTTGTTGGAAGTATCGAAAAAAGCAGTTTTATTAAACAACTGATTGCCGAAAAGAAACTCGACGTAAAAGCCGTTGAAGGTCAGTGGGAACGCTATATATATCAAGTGGTAAGCAATCCATTCCCTGGCGTAGAAAGTGCGTTGGTAGTGTGTGGCAGCGACCGCCGTGGAACTGCTTTTGGGCTTTTCGACCTTTCGAAACAAATGGGCGTTTCGCCATTGTACTGGTGGTCGGATATTCCAGTAAAGCAACACAAAGATGTATTTGTAAACACTGCATCCTATCTCTCTCATGCTCCCGATGTAAAATACCGAGGCATATTTATTAACGACGAACAATGGGGCATTGGACCTTGGGCTGGCAAAATTTTTGAACCCGAAGTAGGAACTTTGGGACCAAAAACCTACGCCAAAGTGTTTGAAATGATGTTGCGTTTAAAATCCAACTATATTTGGCCATCTATGAAGATGAAAAAAGCATTTTATCAAGTGTCAGGCAACAAAGAAATGGCCGATAAGTATGCCATTGTTATGGGTTCGTCGCATCATGAGCCATTGCATGTAAATACCTCCCTTGAATGGAACAAAAAAGTCAATGGTCCTTGGCAATACGATATTAACAAACAGCAGATTGACAATGCATGGAATGCTCGTGTGAAAGAATCGGCTGATTATGAGAATATTTACACCATGGGAATGCGTGGTGCCGAAGACAAAGGCATGGAGGGCGATTTTAGTGTTGATGAAAAGGCGAAACTATTGAGCAATATCATTGCTAACCAACGCGAAATTCTAAAAAAATACCACAAACAAGCATTGACCGATGTTCCGGAGGTGCTTACCGTTTACAAAGAAGTGCTTAAACTATATAACGAAGGACTTGAAGTGCCCGATGATATTACAATTGTTTGGACAGATGATAATTACGGTTATATTCAGCAACTCAATTCGTGGAAAGAAAAAGGCCGAAAAGGCGGAACGGGCGTATATTATCACTTGGATTATTTGGGTCGTCCACAATCGTATGTATGGCTTGCCACCGTGCATCCCATGCTGATTTGGAAAGAACTAAACAAAGCCATTAATACGGGTGCTAACAGACTTTGGGTATTTAATGTAGGCGATATTAAACCACACGAACAGCAAATAGAATACTGCATGGATTTGGCTTGGGACTTCCCTGCCAACAAGCCAGAAATGGCACTCGACAGGATGAAAAATTGGTACACAACTTATTTGGGCGAGAGCGTAGGTGAAGCATCCTGTCAGTTGATGATGGAATATTATCAACTGGCTTTTGAGCGCAAACCAGAATTTATGGGCTGGGACAGATTAGAACCTGCAACACCAGTTATAAACTCAGAATACAGTTATCACAATTATGGAGAACTTAACCGTAGAATGCAACGATTCAATATGTTAGCGGAAAAAACTCAAGCCATTTATGCCAAAGTTCCTGCCGAAAGCAAATCTTCGTTTTACGAACTGGCTTATTACCATGTTTTGGGAAGTAAGCTTATGAACGACAAAATGCTTTATGCTCAAATAAATAGAATGTATGCCAAACAAGGGCGGGCATTGACAAATGAATATGCTGTGAAATCTAAACTTGCATTCGATAGCATCAAATTAATCACCGAAGATTTCCGAAAATTGGAGAACGGAAAATGGAATGAAATGATGTCGTGGTGGAGTTTCAATTATTCGTATATGCCTCCTGTGGATTCAATTAGCATTCCCAACAAAGCACTTATGGGTGTTGATTTTGACGGAAACGATCCCGATAATGGAACAAAATCCATCAATTCGCTGCCATTGATGAGCAATATTTTTTCGGACACTTATTCTTTTGAGGTTTATAACAAAGGAACTGTTCCGTTTAAATGGCAAGCTAACACGGACAGTAAATGGCTGAAAATTGAGAAATCGAAAGGCATTTGCAATAAACAAGTACGCATCAAAGTTTCGGTAGATTGGGCAAATGCTCCTATTGGAAATAGCTTGGGCAAAATAACGGTAAAAGGTGCTGGTTCATCGGTTTTACTACAAGTTCCAGTATTCAATTGTTCACAAAACGAGCTGGATTCTTTGCGAGGTCGCTTTGTAGAAAAAGACGGTGTAATAGCCATTAATGCTGCTAATTTTAGCAAAGAAAATCCTAAAAACGAGTACAAATGGACGGTTATGGATTATTTCGGTCAGGCTGGAAAAATGGTCACAATATTGCCCGATACCTTGCGCAGAATTGGTCACGATTGGGATTTGACAAAAAATGCTCCAAGTTTGGAATATAATTTTTACACCTTTAGCACCGGTTGGGTAAATGCATTGACATACACATTACCAAATCATCCTATTAACAAACAAAGAGGCTGTTTGTATGCTGTTGCCATTGACAACCAACCACCAAAAATCATTGATTTCAGCACACGTGAACTCAGCGAAACATGGAAGCAAAACGTACAATGCAATTCAGCCATTGGCGAAAGCAAACATTTTATTTCCAAACCCGGCAAGCACGTTTTCAAGGTTTGGGCTATTGACCCCGATGTGGTTTTCGACCGATTTATAATAAATTTAGGAGGGTTGCGCAAATCGTATTTGGGACCATTGGAAACAAAAGTTGGAATAGAAATTCAAGAAAAATCATGCAGCAGAAAATAGCAATAACCATTTCTGGAAGTGTAATTGTTGGGGGATTATTTGCTCAGCAACAAGAGAATAGCAATCCTAAAAAGCCAAACATCGTCATATTTATTGCCGACGATGCAGGTATGGATTTAGGTTGCTATGGAAATAAAGTGATACAAACGCCAAACATTGATGCATTGGCGGCTAATGGATTGCGTTTTTCCGAAGCTTATGTAACTTCGCCTCAAAGTAGCCCTTCACGAACAAGTATGTTAACTGGTTCTTTTGCTCATACCATTGGCACTGAAGATTTGCATGCTCCACTAAATGATACAACAAAAATCATTACATCCTATTTGCAAAATGCTGGTTATTATACTGGTTTGATGCTTAAAAGTCATATAGGCAACAATGGGATGAAGCAAATCAACTGGTTCGACAATGGATTTGAAAGTTGGCAAAAAGGAGAATGGCACGACAAATGCATTGGAAATCTCAATACATTTCTTGATAAAAAGGAGAAAAATCCATTCTTTTTATGGGTTGCATTTGTTGATCCTCATCGTCCGTATGTAGAAGATAAAATTGCTGCCAACCGTGCGCCTGAAATTCATAACCCTGCAAAGATTACAATACCTCCATACTTAGCAAATACAAAAAACACCAAAATTGACATAGCCCATTATTATGATGAAATAGCTCGCATGGACAAGTACATCGGTTTGATGATGGCCGAATTGAAACGAAGGGGCGAATTGGAAAATACCATCATTATTTTTATGTCTGACAATGGGATGCCTTTTCCACGCTGCAAAGGAACACTATATGACAAAGGGATACAAACTCCGTTTATCGTTAGTTGGCCTGGCGTAATTAAGGCTGGAACAAACTACAACAATCAATTTTCTACCGTTGATTTAGCACCTACATTACTAGATGTGGCAGGTGTAAAGAAACCTGTTCAAATGTATGGACAGAGTGTTTCGAAAATTTTTTCAAATCAATCTATTGATGGTCGTAAGTATATTTTTGCAGAACGAAACTGGCACAATACCGACGAACATATCCGTTGCGTAAGAACCGACAAATACAAACTCATTGTTAATTCTTACATAGAATTACCCCACGGCTCACCCGCCGATGTGGCTTCCAGTTTGAGCTGGTATGATTTGTGCAAAATAAAAAACAAGAAAGTTACTGCTGCTCAACTACGCTTATTCGAATGTCCCCGACCAGTTATTGAACTATACGACCATGAAAAAGATCCTTACGAATTGGTAAATCTGGCTGACAATCCTGATTATATTAATATTGGGAAGCAACTTGCTGCCGAGCTTTCAAAATGGATGAAAGAAACCAATGATTTCAGTCCACATAAACGTCGTCTCGACGATAATATAGATCGAGTTACAGGATTTCCTTATAACGGTTTGATAAATAAGGAATATTGGGAGGATTAAATCATGTCTAATTACACAATTATCGTTCGCAAAATGAAACGAGCACGACAAACAAATTCTAACACACAAGGGAATGTTTATGTGCGAGTTCCATCTGACAAATAAAAAACAATTATAAACAGATGAAATCCCTTTTATTAGTCACATTCATTTGTTGCATTTCGCTAGTGTTACCACTTTCGGCAGCAACAAAAACACGTTCATTTAGCCCTCTTTATTCATCAGTGTATAGGGTTGATCCTTTGTATCCCAACCAGTTGGTAAATGCTGAAGGCAAACATTTGTTTCTGCTGAATCGGACGGCATGGACTTATTTTGCTTGTTCGTATCCCGAGAATGTGATTAGAAAAGCCAAAGCACAAGGAGCCACCATTATTCGGGTTGCCATGGAAGGAACGCCTTACAAAACGGTGTTGAAATACGATTTATGGCCTTGGGGTGGAACGCGCGAAAAACCTGATTATTCAAAAATCAATGAACCGTATTGGACAGAAGTCGAAAACCGCATACGATTGGCTGGTGCGAATGGAATTGGCATCAATTTTACACTTTATTTTACTTTAGAACCTACGACGGCTGATATTCCATCCCAACGGTTTTATTGGAAAACGATTCTAAAACGACTCGCAAAATACCCCAATATTATTTGTTGGGAAATCATGAATGAATGCATCAAAAACGAGGATTTTCAAGACGCAGCGGGAGATTACTTTTATAAAAACGACCCCTTCAAACGTCCTGTCATCTCGTCGGACGGGACAACGGATGATGCACTTTGGCCTGAGAAACAATGGATGGGAATGGCCATTGTACACACTTGCACTGGCTCAGTACCTGAATACGATTTGCAAAATTGGTACAACGCCGTGGCTCGTAATACCCGCTCACACAACAAACCTGCATTTAATAATGAAAGTGGACGCGAAAAACGCCATAAAAACGACGACGGTGTGCATCGCCGGAAACAAGCGTGGATAGCCAATTCGGCCGGCTGCTTTTGGACGCACCACACATGGGATGGATGCGAAGGCATCAACGACACCACTTACGTTTCGCCCGGACAGGAATTTCTGAAACCGCTTTCCGACTTTTTTCAGTCTATTCCATTTTGGACTTTGCATCCCAATTATTCCGTTTGTCAGCCAAGTGCCGATTCGTTGATAGTAAATACAATGTGCGATTCGGGAAGAAATAATGGCATAACATATATTTGTACACGCACAACGAATGCCGAAATAAAGGCGTTGCAAGCAAAATTCAGATTTCCAAACGGAACCTTTCGGGTCGAGTTCATCAATCCTGCTACGAATCAGAAAATATCCGAACAAACAGTCATATCAAGCAATTTGCGAAATCAATATGCTATTATTTTGCCTGATTTTAAGGATGACATTTTGCTGAAATTTACAAAAGTAAAAAAGGAGACAAAAGCTATTATTCCAGGAACTGAATAGTATTCAATTAAGAATTTAAAATTAAGAATTAAAAATGAAAAAAAATAGAAAACTTAGGTCTTTCAACTTTCTTACTGTAGCAATAATTAATGGATTTGCACTGATATTTTTCTCTAGTACAATTTCTGCTAAAGATAAAAATGTGGATAAATCCATTTCAGATATTGTAGCGTCCATCCAAACGCCGATTATTCCCAATCGAACCATCAATCTTTGTCAATTTTCCGGTCATAATGCCGACGAAACTGGAAGTTATGATTTTCAGGATGATATCCGCCGTGCCATTGATTCGCTTTCGGCAAAAGGTGGTGGCACTTTGCTTTTCACTCATACTCGAGGAGTGGATACATGGGTAAAACAAACTGAAATTTATCGAATTAAAGGTCCTATTATTCTCAAAAGTAATATTGAACTTAAATTTCAACCCAATGTAAAATTATCGTTTGAATTTGCGCCAGCAAGCTATTTGCCCAATGGTAAACCAGTATTGAGCCGTTACGAAGGAACAAGCGTATATACTTATTGTCCATTGATTTATGCTTTCAATTGTTCCAATATTGCAATTACAGTAACTGGCGGAAACGGTGCTATGCCTGTGTTGGATGGCAATGGGGAAAAATGGCAGAAATGGGCGGATCAGGGCGATTGGCGTTTGATTTCAAAAGGTTTATTACCAACATTTAAAATGCTCAGAAATGAAGGTATGTATAATGCAAAAGATACCCCCATTGCAGAACGGATATGTGCCGATACCAGCGTGAATTTTTTACGCCCACCATTGATGCAATTTATTCATTGTCAGAAAATTAACGTAGAAGGGGTTAAACTCGTTAATTCTCCATTTTGGGTGGTGCATCCAGTTTTTACCACCGACTTTACGCTCCGCAACGTGATGTACGACTGCCAGGTAGTGAACAACGATGGCGTGGATATTGAAAGTTCGAGCCGTGTGTTGATTGAAAATGTTACTTTCGATAATCACGACGATAATGTGGTGATAAAATCGGGACGTGACCGCGAAGGACGTGAAGGGGCGCTGGTTGCTGGAACAGAATACGAAAAAATCAACTCACCGTTTGTGAAAAATGGTCGTATCACCGCACCAACCAGCGATGTTGTCGTTCGCAATTGCGCCTTCAAAGGACATTACGCATTCTGCGTGGGGAGCGAAATTGCGGGGGGCGCACATAATTTGTATGTAACGGATTGCACTTCGCCCATGGAAGTAATGATGGGTGTGTTTTTAAAATCGAACCGAAAACGGGGAGGCGAAGTAAAAGATATTTATGTACAGAACTTGAATTTTCAAAATATTAAATTTGATGCTATTTGTATGATTCCCAATTACGACAACGATACTATAAGTCCTTACCCTACTCGTTTTAGCAATATTTATATCAGCAATATTAAGGTAAAAAGTGCTGGCATTGGTATCCGTATTTTTGGTTGGGAAGATGCACCCATAAAAAATGTGCGTTTGCAAAATATTAATATTGAGAAAGTTACCAACACCAATCCTGCTAAAATACTTTTAATCAATCAGGTTGAGAATGTGCAACTCCAAAGTGTAAAAATCAACAATAAAACCTATAAGGGAAAAATCAATAAATTAGAGAAAAATGTTATTCCTCCGAAGCAAAATTAGCGATTTCGAAAGTTTAAATTCATCTGAATTTTGCCAAAAGTTTTTTTAATAGTGTTTGAATTCTAAACAAAAACAGCAATAAGAAATTTGAATTCCTATTGCTGTTAGTATTATTCTAAATCAATCTAAAATCTTATTTCAAACCCTTTTTTTCCATTTCGTTGTAAAAGTTTTTCAGCACAAAAAATGCTTTCTTTTTTGTACCGTTTTCGCCAATAACGCCTTTGCGGTTCCAACCATCCTGCACGTTTGGTAACATCCTACGTGGTGAGCGGAAATCGTACAAAATCCATGGCGAAACACCTCTGAATTGTGGAATTTTCGACAGCATTTTCAAGGTGCGGTCGTACAAATCTTCCTGAAATTCTTCGCTGAAACGGGTCAAAGCATCACCATGTTTGCCTTGCAAGGCACTACCTCCAAATTCGCTTATCATTACTGGTTTGTCGTATTTTATTGTCCATTTTACTTTATCGCACAATTCGGGTAAACCATCGTACCAACCAATATATTGGTTAAAATTCACAATATCAACATATTCTGCAAAAGGGTCTTGCACAATCCGTTCATTGGGGTCTTTCTCTGAATGAATTTCCAGGGCAGCCGAAATAAGGCGTGTTCCATCTAAATTTCTAGCCACGGCAGCCAGATTTTTCAAGAAATTGGTGCGCACTTCGCTCACCGGCGTTTCGTTTGCCATGGACCAAATAATAACGCTTGCACGGTTTTTATCGCGGGTAATTACATCGGTAAGTTGCTGCTTGGCGTTTTCGTAGGTTTCGGGATTGTTCCATTGAATTGTCCAATACACCGGATTTTCTTCCCAAACCAAAATACCCATTTCGTCGGCAAGTTTCACCATGTTTTCGCTGTGTGGATAATGTGCCAACCGTACATAATTGCAGTTCAGCTCTTTGGCCGAGTTCAACAACATTTGAGCATCGGACATAGAATAAGCCCTACCACCGCGCAATGCATTTTCTTCGTGAATACATATTCCACGTAGGAAAATGGATTTGCCATTCAATAAAATATCCGTTCCTTTGGTTTCGATAGTACGGAAACCAATTTTGTCGGTAATCGTGTTGTCATTGTTAGAAATTTCAACCGCATAAAGTTTTGGATTTTCGGGACACCAATAGTCTATTTTCTTCGCTTTTAGGCTAAATTCCGCTTTCCCTGTGGAATCAGCTTTTGCGTCAACGGTCAGTTTAAGCTCTGGAATAGTGATTTTCACAGTCGCATTTTTGGCGCTTCCATTCAATTGTACAAAACCTGCAATTTCATTTTTGCCTCCTTTTTTCAATTGCACCGAATAATCCTGAATAAAAGTTTCGGGCACTTCCACCAAATTTACATCGCGTGTAATACCACCATAATTCCACCAATCGGTATTTACAGTGGGTACAGCTTCTTTTTTGCGTTTATTATCCACTTTTACTACCAACGAATTACCTTCATCTTTCAGTAAATCAGTTATTTCATAATTAAAAGGCGTAAAACCACCAATGTGTTTCCCCAGTTTTTTGCCGTTCAAATACACATGACTTTCGTAGTTAGCTGCTCCAAAATGCACAAAAACACGGTTGTTTTTTGCCATTTTTTTATAGCCGAATAGGCGGCGATACCAAACTGTTCCTTCGTAATAAAACAGTTTTTCTTCCTGCGAATTCCAATCACCGGGCACATTGAGCGTTGGCGAATCGTAGAACGAATATTCTATCAACTCACTTTTGTCGGTTTGCTTTTTATCCATAAAAAATGCACCATTTCCGGGATTTTCTGTTTCATCAAACGGTATTAAGCGGTAGTTGTAAAAGCCATTTTCGTAAGGGTCAACAATGTAATTCCATTTGCCGTTCAACGATTGGGTGTTTCTGCCCGAAACATTTTGAATAATAAATCCATTGTTTGCCGAAAAAACTTGTCCCGAAAAGAGGACAAAAAATAAAGTGATTAACTGTTTGAAAGTTTTCATTGATATATTATTTTGATTTGATTTATATTTCTTAGTTTTTAAGCCACGCCATTTATCCCGATTCTTATATCGGGAGGGGTTTGGGGCTGTTTTCTTCTTATTCCACAATCACATACATTGCATTTGCCGGCAAAACCAGTTGAATGCCCTTGTCCGATTTTTCAATTTTCAATGCTTCAATGGCATAACCCGCTGCATTCAATAATGTGGCTTTAGTGAGTTTAGGGTTTTTAATGCTAATTGTTGCGTTCACATTTTGACCTTGCCACGGCATTGTACCCACATCGTTAATCACCAAACCACTTACTTTTTTCTTGTTTACCGTAAACTCCGCAGCTGTATCGCTCCAATTGGTTGGTAAAAATATTGTTCCAATTTGTATTAATATTTTACCCGAAATGGCAATTGGTTTTTTGTCCATCGAAACCACCTGAATGCTTGCAAACTCATTGTTGGAAGTAATATTGACAGTTTTGAATGTAAAGTCACGCTTTTGGTTCAAAAATCCACAAACACCTTGTGCATAAGGTGAATTTACCGTTGCAATGCCCTTTCCATAATCCAAATCCAATTCTCCGGTATTGCTCAATACCCTTTTATTGTTGGTGTTTATCAGTCTTTGAAGGTCTTTCGAGACGTATGAACTGTTTTTGGTTGCACCGTAATTTGCCGTTACTTTTCCCACCAAAAATGCCAAAGGAGTAATACCCACTTTTTCCGATTTGTCGAATTTTACAAATTCGGTATCACGGTTGGGGTCAAAAGGCGTATCCTCATTAATTATAGGCAGTTCACGGTTAAATAAACTCGCTTTCGTTCTGTTTTCGGATATCACCGTTTTGCCTTGTTTTACATAGCCAAGCCTGTACGACAAAGCATTTGCTGGCATCATATTCACCGTTCCCGGCGAAGACAAGTTCCACCGATGCATTTTCGACACCGAATCTGTTGCCGATTTAATATTAAAATAGGGTTTGGGGTTGATACCAATATCGTCGATGCTAAACCAATAAAAACCATCAACGCCGTTCAACGATTGGTAATTTGAAATCATAAACGGACCTTCCACTTGGTATTTATTGGGCATATTCCAGCCGCTTTCGGTTATTAGCATTGGTTTCCCAACGATTTGCTTCACATTTATCGGCAATTGGTCGGGCGATTTGAGCACCGAAGCACTTTTATAATAATGTCCTGCTTTTATTTGCCAACCCGAATTTTCGCCCACATGTCCTTGGTCCATATAGCGGTTGGTGGCTATCACTTCACAGGCTGCATTTGTCCAGCGTTCTAAGTCGTCGAGATGTGGCGTGTTGGCCGTGCGCCAGTTGTTAGGGTTGATTAACTGTTTGCATCCCAATTCATTTCTATAAAAATCATGTATTTCCTTATAAAAATTCCGTTGCGTTTCGGCGTAAAATTGCACCTGCTCTTTCAATCTTTTGGCTTTATTACCCGTTTGATTGATAGTCATTTCGTAGGTATTGTACAACTCCACTTTGCCATTGGCAATATCATCGCCTTCCACTTTTTCATTTCCCCATTGCAAATAAGCTGTTGATAATGAGCCGTATTTAGATGTTAACCAATTTGCGAATTTCTGTTGAATAATTTTTCGTAAGCTGGGATTCATATTTTGCATGGTCCAGAAAAACACACCATCTTCGTTCTTTATCTGAATAATTGCCACAGCTGGTTCGTCTTTGAGAGCAATGCCGGTATAAATATTGGGTTTGGTATAAAGTTCGCGCACCCACGCTTTGTAAGCATTTTTTAGTTTGTCGTTAAAATACATCGCGCCCCACAACGCTTCTTTTTCTGAATAACCATCCATGCCCCATTCCTTGCGAATGTGTCCGCCCATGTGTCCGTTGTGTGCCCAAAAAGGCGAAATGGTGGCATAAATACCTTGTTTTTTCATAGCTGCCACAAATCGCCAAATCCGATGAATTTCAGCACTGTCCGGCTCTTCCAATTTGCTTCCTTCTGCTTTCGGATTTATGCGCCCGTGGTAGCGCACCATGTTAAAACCAATTTTGGCTAAATACCTCGCCATACTATCTAAATGATTCATGCCTTTTTTGGCAGTTTGATCCGAAACATTGGCTGCCCAAAATCGTATCGATTTTCCGTCGGCAGTAGCAAACGATTCTCCGTTTTTTGACTGACGAATAAAACCGTGTTCGCCAGCAAAACGCTCATTCAAAAATCGCAAATCAAGCATTGCATCAGCTGTAAATTTATCTTTTGGATACACTACATTCCATTTTGAAGTACCAATGTCATCGCAATCGGTCAAATTACCATCGTGACTTATAGCAATGCGCTCTTTATAAATGGATTGCTGCTGGGCAGAAGCTGTTGAGATGAGAAAAAAGAAGATAATTATTGGCATCGACTTTAAACATAATTGTGTACTCATAAAGTTGATTTTATATTCGATGTTTAGTGGTTGTTTTAATGCTACTTTAAATGTAAGTTGTAAGAAATACGTCATTTATTGAAATTGACAATTTCTAATTATCGAACAGCTATTGTTCCAAATAATTTTATCTTTTTTATCGCAAAGATATATTTATTTTAGATATAAGCCAAGTATGTGTAATTTTTGCATTATCTTTATATATTTGATATTCAGACTATAAGATAAATTTAAGATATTAAGGTGTCGAAATAGTATCAGTATTTGATAGATTAATATGATTTTTGTATTATAAAAATAAATACATTTGCACAATGAAATGAATTAGTAAGAAAAGTATTAGTTTTTTTTCTGAAGAATAATTATTGAATCAAATTAAGTCTATGCAAATCAAATTCAAGTTTTCAAAATTAATGCTAGTTGCATTTTTATTTCTAAATATTCTTAGTTATTCTCAACAGAACAATGAACCAATTACGGAGACATATTTGTCCAGTTCGCGCGTTCGCAGTGGAATTGCTATGGGCGGCATTGGCACTGGTAGCATTGAATTACGCAAGGATGGGAATTTTTACAATTGGACAATATTTAATAATTATCCACTGAGTTGCGGTCCAGCTTTTGAACTTCCGTCCATACCAAAAACTTCACTAGATCAATCGCTACTGTTTTTTCTGGTACGTTATCAGGTGGAAGGACAAAAACCGAAGCTAAAACTGCTCCAACTCAATAATAGTTTGCAGGAAGGAGCTCAAGAAGGCATTATCTATTATTATCCGTGGATGACTGCCGTTGACAAAATTGAATACCAAGCGCGTTTTCCATTTACCAATATCACTTTTTCGGACGCAGAAATGCCTTTCGATATTCAGTTGGAAGCTTTCTCGCCTTTTATACCTCACGATGTAAAAAACTCGTCGTTGCCCGGAGCTTATTTTAATTTTACGGTAAAATCGAAAACCGATAAAAAAGTTGAGGTAATGTTGCTCGGATCGCTCCGTAATTTGGTGGGTTACGATAATATTGAGAAGGCTTTTGAGTCGAGAATAATCAATAAACAGGGCTATAAATTTTTTATTCAAAGCGTTTCCGGCCTCGATTCGTTAAGCACTAGTAATGGTCAAATGGGACTTGGAGTTATTGGAGGCAATGAGGTTTCGTACTATTTGGGATGGGAGCACAAACATCCTTATTACGAAAAATTATTGGTTGAAAATAAATTGGCAAATGTGGATGATACGCACAACCGAAACACCAAAATGAAAGATGGAAAATTGGTCGGGCATTTTAGTGGTACTGGAAACGACCAACGCTGTTTTAGTTCCATAGCTGTTTCGCACCAATTGAATGGAAAAGCCGAATTTAAGGCTAGCTTTTTTATGAACTGGAATTTCCCTAATAAATACGGTGCAATAAGCTACAAAGAAGATAATTCGTTGGAAAAAAGGAAGGAAAGAGATTATAAAATCAAGCTAAAACCCACCAAAATTATTGGTCATTATTATCAAAATTATTTTTCAGGAATTGATTCAATAGCATCTTATTTCTCAGCTAATCAGACCGATTTAACTGGTAGAAGTCACCAGTTTGTGGACGATATGTATTCGTCGTCGCTGGACCAGTATGTGTTGGATCAGGTCAATTCCAACCTCAATACTTTCGTAACCTCGTCCACCTTAACCAAATCCGGACAATTTGGCATTCGTGAAGGAATGACTTCTTCACAACCTTGGGGGCCAAACTCCACCTTGGATGTGGCACTGTATGGTTCGCCCATGATTGTTGCGCTTTATCCTGAATTACAAAAATCGATGATGCGCGAACACAGTCAGTTGCAAACGCCCGATGGTGAGGTAAATCACGGTTTGGGTTTTGACCTCGATTTTAACCAGAATGGAACTTGGGGTGTTTTCGACCGGGTGGATTTAGTTCCTAATTACATTCAAATGGTGCTGCGCGATTATATGTACACCAACGACAAAAGCTACATCAAAGAAATGTGGCCTACCGTAAAATTGGGCATTGAATACATCCTTACCAAGCGCGATAAAGATTGTGACCAAATGCCTGATATGACAGGGGTTATGTGTAGTTATGACAATTTCCCCATGTATGGGTTGGCATCTTATATTCAGTCGCAATGGATAGCAGCACTTACCATGGCATCCAAAGTGGCTACCGATTTGGGCGACAAAGAATTAGCCAAAAAATACCAAGCCATTGCCACCAAAGGTTCTCAATTGATGGAAAGCAAGATTTGGAATGGTTCGTATTACAATCTATCCAACGATTATTTGGGCAAAAAAGGCATTGACAATGGCTGCCTTACCGACCAACTGATGGGACAATGGGTGGCGCATAATGCCGGAATGGGTTACATTTTCGATAAAGAACACGTGCAAAAATCGCTTCAATCTATTTTAGAAAAATCGTTTATCGACAATTCATTTTTGCGCAACTGCTCGTGGCCAGCTACGCCCGAACTTTTCCCCATTCATGCCTCCGATTTGTGGGTAGATCAGGCCAACACCCCCTGGACTGGTGTGGAACTTGCTTTTGCTTCTTTTTTGATTTACGAAAATCAGGTAACAGAAGGATTAAAAGTAATAAAAGGAGTGGAAGATCGCTACCGAAAGGCCGGACTTTATTTCGACCAGCAGGAGTTTGGTGGGCATTATTTCCGCCCCATGTCGGCTTGGTCTATTCTGAATGCTTTTTTGGGATATTCGGTCAATTGCGGAAAGTTCACTTTCAATCCGAAATTAACGACCGAAAGTTTCAATCTGTTTTTTGCAACGCCTGAAGGCACTGCATTGTACAAAAAAACGGCAGCAAGTGTGAGCATTGTAATCAAAACGGGTGAAATGAATTTTAATCAACTAAGGTTTCAAAATTCAGGCGTGTCCAATGCAAAAGCACTACTGTATTTAGACAATAAAATAGTAAAGAATGCCAAAATAAAATCTGAATTTGAAGGTTTTAACATAACACTACCCAACACTTTAAATATCAAAAAAGGTTCAGTTTTAGTTTTCAAGTAAAAGATTTTTTCAAACTCTCAAACTCTCAAACTTTTTAAACTCTTTAAATTAAATAATATGGAACCAACGAATATTTTCAGAGAAATCACACCACTTTCAAATCACGATTGCTTTTTAATTATCGACCGAACAAAAAATAAGTTTAGTTATCCTGTTCACGTACATCCCGAAATAGAACTCAATTTTATAGAAAATGCAAAAGGTGCAAAGCGAATAATGGGTGATTCGATAGAAGAAATTGATGATTTAGAATTGTGTTTAATTGGAAGTGAAAAACTCGAACATGGATGGGTTGATTTTGAATCAGAATCAGAAATTAGTCCCATTCATGAAATCACAATACAGTTTCACAGCGATTTGTTTATTGGTAGTTTACTGACCAAAAAGCAATTTCACTCTTTGGCAGTCATGTTTGAAAATGCAAAAAAAGGGTTGGTATTTTCGCAACCCGCCATTGGTCTTGTGAAAGAAAAGCTGAAGACATTGGCCAATAATAAAAATGATTTTTTCTCAGTATTAGATTTATTGTACATTTTATATGAATTATCAATTGACAACGATGCCAGAATTCTGTGTAACTCTACATTTGTTGATGAAATTGAAGTATCTGAGAGCAAACGGGTTCAGAAGTTGATAAACTATATTGAAGCTAATTATAAAAATGTATTGCGTTTGGGTGAAATTGCTACTAAGTTTGGTTTCTCGGAAGTTTCTTTTAGTCGTTTTATTAAGAAAAGAACTGGCAAAAACTTTGTAGAATATGTAAATGATTTGCGATTGGGTATGGCTTCTAGCAAGTTGGTCAATTCAAATAGTTCCATTGCTGAAATTTGCTATGAATGCGGATTTAACAACTTGTCCAATTTCAATAGGATTTTCAAAAACAGAAAAGGTTGTTCGCCAAAAGAATTTAGAGACAACTATACAAAAATTAGAAAGTTTATTTGATTTTCCGATTTTAATAATTCATTTGTAAAATGAATTATACTAAAAATAGTCATACTATTTAGTCTTTAGAGTTCTTTTATCTAAAATAAAAACCTTCAATTTGAAAATAATGAACAAGTGTAGGAAAAGTATCATTTTTCGATAGAAAAATATCGTTAATGTAAGACTCTATAAATTACTTTTGCATTGTGATATTTTACAAGAAAATCTTTTTAAAATACTTCTAGAAGAATATTTTTTAAAAGCAGTCCTTTTAATAAATCAGAAAAAACATCCATGTTTTTTTATCTTTAAAAAAAATATTTATGAATAATCGCTTTCTTCACAGGGTAACAATAAGTTTATTTGTGTTTTTTGTATTAGCTGTGCAAACTCTTTTTGCTCAAAAAACCATTATTGGAACGGTTACCGAAGCTTCAACAAATGAATCTTTGATTGGCGTTAATGTAATGGTTAAAGGTAAAAAAGTAGGTACAATTACTGATTTGAATGGCAAATATAGTATTAACGCTTTACCTTCGGATCAACTAATTTTTTCTTATATTGGGCTTGAAAAGCAAGAAATTGTCGTTGGCAGTAAATCAACAATCAATATAAGTCTCCTTCCAAATGCAAATCAATTACAGGAGGTTGTAGCCATTGGTTACGGTACAGTAAAAAAATCGGACTTAACAGGTTCGGTTGCAGTAGTTTCGGCAAAAGATTTAACAAAAATACCATCGGCAAGTGCTGCCATGGCACTTCAAGGACGTGCTACTGGAGTGTTGGTAACTCAAAGTGGAGAGCCTGGTGGTACAGCTACCATTCGAGTTCGTGGAGTTGGTTCTATCAGTAAATCAGCAGACCCGATTGTAATAGTTGATGGCGTCAGAGGTAGTATTGATGGACTTCAACCACAAGATATTGAAACAATGCAAGTATTGAAAGATGCTTCAGCTTCGGCTATTTATGGTGCTGATGGATCAAATGGAGTTATTATTGTTACCACCAAACGTGGAAAATCAGGTAAAATTCAGGTAAACTTAAATTCGTATGCAAGTTATACATTATCTCCTAAAAGATACGATGTAATGGATGCAGATGAATATGCAAATTTTTACAAACAAGTAAGCTTACCAAATCTGGCGTTCGAACAAGCATTTCGCCAAAGATATTATGGTGAAGGTTGGCAACAAGGAACAGACTGGCAAAATGAAATGTTTCACAATGCAGTATCTCAAAACCACAGTCTTTCATTAGCCGGTGGTGGCGAAAAAAGTAATTTCAATGTGTCGTTGGGATACAATAATGAAGATGGAACTGTTTTAAAAAGTAATGCCGATAAGCTCAGTATTCGTGCAAATTCTGATTTTATATTAAGTAAATATATTAAAGTAGGCGAAAATCTGAATGTTAGAAGAAGTAGTAGTCAAAAACCGATTACTATTCAAACAGATGTATGGGATTTGCGAGCGTCACCTTTGATGCGAATTGACAATTCAAATCTCAAAGGTGGATTTGAGTCTTACCAACAACTTTATTCCGATGCAGCTGATGGCTCCTTGATTTATGGTGTGCCAACCGGATATACTGGAGTTACCTATACTAATACAGTTGGCAATGACAAACCAAATCCTTTGGCAGCACCTTCACTTGGCAGCGACCAATCATTCAGTAATAATATTAGCGGTAGCGTTTACGTTCAGATAGATTTTACGAATTGGTTGATGTTTAAAAGCACACCTTCGCTCGAGTTAGTCAATAATAGATCAAGGTATTGGCTACCAGGTTTTGTTGGAAATCGCTCGGATGGAAATGCCCAACTAAACGAAAGTTTCACTCAAACTTCAGTACTTAATTTCGAAAATCAAATAGCATTCAAAAAACTATTTAACAAAACCCATAATGTACAAGCTACTGCAGTAATGGAGAGTTATAATTCCAACTCAAATTCGATTGGTGGTAAAAGTAAAGGTTTCGATTTTGAAAGTTTAAATACATTGACAAACGGTGGTACAATTTCGGAAGACCTTACTGGTTCTGCTTCAATAGCTCGCCGTATTTCTTACCTCGGACGTTTAATGTACGATTACAAATCCAAGTATTTCCTGACGGGTTCATATCGTTCGGATGGCGTAAGCAAATTTGCACCAAAGTTTCGTCGAGGCAATTTCTTGTCGGGTTCGCTAGCATGGAAAATTACCGAAGATTTTTTCAAAGATGTAAAACAATTGGATTTTCTCAAACTCCGTTTGGGTTGGGGTCAAACTGGCAATTCAAATATTGGAGGTGGTTTTCAGTATTTAGATCAAATTTCAGGCATCAACAATTTCAACCCAGTTTTTGGTGATAATCAGCAGATTGCGCGTGCCCAATATGCATTCTACGGCATGGCTTCTGCCGAGGTACATTGGGAATCGTCCGAAATGTACAATGCTGGTTTAGACGCATCACTTTTTAATAGTCGATTACAATTAACTGCCGAATATTATTTGAAAATAAATAACGGGCTATTGGTACAAGTTCCAACTTCGGCAATTTTTGGTAGAATAGATGACGGTGGAAATCCTGCAAAACCATGGTACAATATTGCTGATATTCAAAACAAAGGTATTGAACTGTCAGCTCAATGGAGAGACAAAGTTGGAGGTTTTGAATATGGTATTAGTTCAAATTTGACAACTATAAAAAACAGCGTTGATTACTTACCTGTACCCAATATTACGTCAACTAATAACCGAACAATCGTTGGCCATTCCATTGGTGCACTTTACGGATTTATTTCCGAAGGAATTGTTCAAAAGTCTGATTTTACGGGGGCACCTGTTAGCGGAGTTTATACAGCCGCATCGGGTTACAAATACAATACGCATAGTGGAAATATCCCACAACCCGGCGATTTGCGATTCAAAGATTTGAATGGCGATGGTGATGTAACCGACTTAGACAAAACGATTATAGGTAAAACTATACCATCGTTGACATACACTTTTAGTTTTGATTGTTCATACAAAAATTTTGATCTCAATGTGTTTTTGTTCGGCGTAAGTGACTTTCAAATTTATAACCAACAGAGAGCAAGTTTAATGAGTATGAATTCGCAAGATACACAAAATAACAAATTAACTGATTTTGCTCAAAATCATTGGACAGCAGAAAACCAATCGACCACACATCTTCGAGTTGATGTGGCAAACACCAATTTGAATGACAGAATTTCCACATTCTGGATTGAAGACGGTTCATTCTTGCGTGTAAAAGACCTTCAAATTGGCTATAAACTACCATCGAGCGGTACTAAATTATTAGGAATACAGAGTTTAAGAGTATATGTAAGTGCTGCCAATTTACTGAATATTAGTAAATATAAAGGACGTGATCCTGAGCCGTTTATATCGAGCAATCCTCTTAGCTCAGGTGTAGATAATGGTCAGTACGAAATTCCTCGTCAATTTACTGGCGGCTTGCAAATTTCATTTTAATTTATATAAATACGAAAATTGAAAACAATGAAAAAAAATATTTTAATACTTATTGCAATAATATCATTGAATAGCTGTTCCGATAACTGGCTTGAATTCAATAATAAAAATGCCTTGGATGTAAGTTCATTTCTTACCACCGAGAATGATTTGAATCTGGCAGTAAATGCTGCATATACTCCACTTGCTCATAATGGAATGTTTGGTGAGAGATATTTCTATATCATCAATACATTGGATCCATATATTTGGTTTGAAAATCCAAAAGCAGGTTACGATATTTTTGCATTTACCCCCAACGATTTTAAAAATACATGGAGAGATTTATATTTAGGTGTTTACAGAACTTCTGATATTTTAGCTAATGCATATCGCGTAGAAGGTACAGTAACACCCGAAAAATTGAATGTTTATAAAGGACAGCTGAGAGCATTGCGAGGAATGTATTATTTTTATTTGGTAAGCTGGTTTAATAAACCCATTTTCTACGATGAAACAAGTTTGCCAACTAATCCGCTTGGTTCTTATACAAATAACGAACCCGATTTATTTTGGAATAAGTTAGAAGAAGACCTTCTTTTTGCTGCCAATAATTTACCTGCTACATGGGCTTCGTCCGAAACAGGTCGTATAACCAAAGGTGCTGCCAATGCACAACTTGGAAAGGCATTGCTTTACAAACACTACCATTATTATCTTCGTTTTGGCAAAGGTGGAACGCCCGAAGCAAAAGCCAATTTAGAGGCTGCAAAAGCGGCATTTAAACGTGTGATTAACAGTAACGATTATGAATTAATCAAACCTGTGATCAAAACGAAAGCGCATTATCAGGCGGCATTGTTATCAAATTTCTCATACTTAGACATTCCTGTTGGAGGCACTTCTTATAATTCAGAAAATAATAAAGAATCGGTTTGGGAAGTACAATACAATGACCAACCAAACAATAATTATTATTTACCAGCTTGGTTATGTGGTGGTAATCGGAATTATGAATACTTTGGAGTTCATAAATTTGGATACAAAAACCACGAAATTGACCCAACACTATGGTTTGAATTTGAGCAAGTATCTGGTCATCCTGGAGGTTATACAATTGATCCACGTGCTAATGCCACATGTTTTTTGGAAGGTGATACCATGGATTGGCGACCAGAATCGGGCTACAACAATGGTTATGTAGGCAGTGTAAATGGTAAGGAAGTAGTGAAAAACTATAAATTATATGCTGGCACTCTTGCCCCTCCAAGTGTAACTATTGGATTAAAAAAATACAGTTATCCACAGTTTACTACCAACAGTGCCCCTTATTCAGCTCCGTTCAATGTACGTGTTATACGCTACGCCGATGTATTATTGATGTATGCCGAAGCATGTTATCAGGCTGACAATGACGCAGATGGAAGTGGATTAGCAGCACTCAATCTAGTGAGGGCACGTGTAGATATGCCAGCTGTAACAACACTTAACCCTACAGCCATTAAACATGAACGCACGGTAGAATTAGCTACTGAAGGACATCAGTATAATGATTTAATTCGCTGGTCATTCGATCCCAATTTTGGAATTGATTTAGGTACTATTTTCAGAGGATTCTTTATTTCGCCTAAAAACCTTTATTTCCCAATTCCACAAATAGATATTGATGCCAATAAAGGTAATTTGAAACAAAACCCAGGTTGGTAATTATTTAATTATAAAATAAATTTAAGATATTATGAAAATCATATTCGTTAAAATAATTGCATTTATTATTCTTGCATTTTCATTTGCAGCTTGTCAGCAATATGAGGTTATGAAGCCATTAAAGTCTGATTTTAAGTTCTCATATGAACGGAGTGGCTCAACCACAGCTATAGCAGGTACTCCTTTTAACGTTATTTTTACTGGTTCGGGTGAGTTTGTAACCTTGTATAGTGGATTAGATTCTTTGAGTACTTGGGGAAATAAAGGTGCAAAAGGTGTAGATTTTAATAATGCTGATTCACTTCAATTAAGCTTCAGTAATGTAGGAACATATAAAGTTACTGTGGTTGTAACAAGTACTGGTGAATTTGGAAATGTAGTAGAAAGAGATTCTTTGACCAAAGAAGTTAAGGTAATTGACAACAGAAATCTTTTCACATCCTTTACTATTAATGGTGTATCTGGAATAATTAGCAAGGATAATGAAATTCAATTTTCGGAGCCTGATGCCACAACTGATTTCAATTTTAAGGCTACTTTTGCTTTGAATTCATCATTGGCAAAGGTTTATGTATTAAATGGAACTGACAAAATTGAGCAAAAATCAGGCACTACAGTCAACGATTTTAACCCTTCCAAAGCACCTGTAAAATACATTGTAAAATCGGCTAATGGAGAAGAAAACCAATACACAGTAAAATTTAGCACTTTTGTATCCTCTTCCGAAAAGAAAATAACAAAATTTGTTCTTAAAAAGGTTGATACTTTTGGAAATGGCGAAGTTGGTGTAATTGACGAAGCGAATAAAACTATTAACGTAGTAGCTAATTATGGTTCGCCCATCAAAGCTTTACGCTTGGATATTGAAAGTTCTTATGGAAGTAGAATATTGCTCAATGGCACTGAGGCATTTCCAAGCTCAGACGCTACGCAGAATTATAACATTGCTACAACGATTAAAACTATCAAAGTAGTTGCACAAAATAATACGGAACAAGTTTATACACTTAATGTATCGCAACCATTGTTCCCGGTTGAATCATTTGTGCTATTAGGTTTAGTGCCAGCACCTACAGGTGTAATTGACAATATTGCTAAGACAATTACTATCAATGTGTTGAGCGGCTCTGACATTACAAAGTTAACGCCAAAATGGAATGGCACTGTAGGTAAAGTAATGGTAACAGGGCTTGTTGGGAATCAGATAAACGGAGTAAGTGTTATCAACTTCACAGCCCCAAAGTCTTATAAATTTTATTCAGGTAGTACTTCTTTTGTTACTTATGTGGTAACGGTAGTTGTTAAATAATAAAATATTTTTCTGATTTTATTTTTTTAATATATACTTTTCTATTATAAACAATTTAATTTTATTTATTATGAAGACAAAGATTACTCTTTTAGCTGCTACACTACTTATTGTAACTAGCGCATTTTGTGCTGCACCTTTTGCTGATGCAGAATTTGTAAAAGGTTGGAGTTGGGAAAATGTTGGTACTATGCAGAACAGATGTGGAAAGCCAGTTCTTGGACAAGACGTAGATGCAGCTGTAGTAAAGAAAACTACTGTGGCTGTTTTAAAAACAGGATTAGCTCCTGCAAGTTTAGATTTTGATGCCGTATATGCTACACTTGGCACTGCCAATGTTTTTGAATCAAAAGCAAATGGAAAAGTATGTAACGAACGTCCTTGGAATGACATCAATGCAACCGACTTTGTGGGTGAATGGAAGGCTGCTTACGATGATGGCTTTCTGTATGTTTTTCTAAAATATGCCGATGATATTGATACTGGAGCTGAAACGGTTGAAGTGATGTGGTCGAATGCATTTAAAATTGATGCGCCTGATACCATCACCACTGTACGTAATCTTGCTGGTAGTACCCCTTCAGTTATAAATGGTAGATATCAGTTGAATTCTACAGATTCTACAGCTTTGTTTTGGCGTTTTGCACAATTTGGTGGTTATAAAGCTGCTTTTACAGTAACCAATGGATTTAAAGATGCAATGGAAGTAGTAGGTGGACCTAAGGGAGCAAGTACTTCTTCATATACAGCAAGACCAGATATTTTGGTAAACAACTTGGCTTTCTTTAATAAAACAGATGTTGCAACTCCACTTTTAAAAAAACACATTATGAAAATTGGTTTCGGTGCATTTACAGGTATTTATCGTCCTGATTTTAATAATGATATTTGGAATACATTGAACAACAACAGAGGCCTTTCTTTTGAAATTTCGGTAAAAGACTTGGACAATGACGAAGTGATTGATCCAGCATTACCAACTTCAACCAAAAAGGAAGCAGCTGGTTATTTCTGGAATAACAAAATGGGTTATTTGAATTCACCTGATGTGTGGTACACAAATCAATATGCAGGTTTCTTGAAAAATGATGTTGTTTCTGGCTTAAAAAATACGATAGGAACTGCCAATAGCATTTTCAGCAAGCAAACTTCAGAACGTATTGATTTGAATAGAAATGCAAATGTTATTATATTCAATGCTTTAGGCAAGTCAGTTAAAAGTATTAATAACACAAATTTTGTGAATCTTTCTTCATTATCAAAAGGTGTTTATGTAATTCGTGCCAACAATGAAGTAGTGAAAATTGTACGTTAATTTCTATTTGAGTTTTTATAAAATAATTTTTACAAAAAACGAGGTTGATTGGTAGTATTCAATCAACCTCGTTTCATTAAATTATACATTAAAATAAAGATTCTCGAAGTAGGAAAAGTATCATATTGCGACAGAATTATATTGTTTTATTGGCGATATTGTTTATATTTTTGTGTTGTAAATTTTCCATTAGGTATTTAAAATAAATTGAGATTGATATGAGTGATTACAGCAAAAAAATGAAAGAATTGATAAAAAATCAAGAAGTTTTACTTTCAAAGGTAAATGAAAAAAAACTATCAGGAAATGGTTTTTTTGATAGATATATTAACCCAATAATTACTGCAAATCATACTCCTTTAAATTGGCGTTATGACTTCAATCCCGAAACGAATCCGTATTTAATGGAACGAATAGGGATAAACTCAACATTAAATGCCGGAGCTATAAAGTGGGATGACAATTATTTATTGGTAGTGCGCGTTGAAGGTGCAGACCGTAAATCATTCTTTGCAATAGCCGAAAGTCACAACGGTGTTGATAATTTCCGTTTCAGAGAAGATCCATTGGTCATTCCCGAAACTGAAAATCCCGACACCAATGTTTATGATATGCGATTAACGGCTCACGAAGATGGTTGGATTTACGGCATATTTTGTACCGAGCGCAAAGACCCAACTGCAGCAGATGGCGATTTATCTTCGGCAGTGGCGGCGGCAGGTATCGTTCGCACAAAAAACATGAACAAGTGGGAAAGATTACCCGATTTAATTTCAAAGTCGCAACAAAGAAATGTAGTGCTTCACCCCGAATTTGTTGATGGAAAATACGCATTATACACTCGTCCGCAAGATGGATTTATCGAAACTGGAAAAGGTGGTGGCATTGGGTGGGCATTAATCGACAATATAGAAAAAGCCGAGATTAAAACAGAAATAATCATTAATTTTCGCTATTATCACACCGTTAAAGAGCTTAAAAACGGCGAAGGTCCACAACCAATTAAAACTACAATGGGCTGGTTGCATTTAGCGCACGGAGTTCGTAATTGCGCTGCAGGACTTCGTTATGTTTTATATCTCTATCTTACCGATTTACAAGACCCTACCATAGTGATTGCCGAACCTGCAGGGTATTTTATGGCACCTGTAGGCAAAGAGCGGGTTGGAGATGTTTCCAATGTTTTATTCTCCAACGGGTGGATTGTGGATGAAGATGGAACGGTTTTTATTTATTATGCTTCGTCAGATACACGCATGCATGTAGCTACTACTACTATTGATAAATTGTTAGACTACTGTACAAATAGTCCTGCCGATGGATATAGAACCTACAAGTCGGTACTTGCAATAAAAGAATTAGTGAAAAAGAACAAAACATATTTGAACGAAAAAGCAGAATTGCTAAATAATTATTCTAAGGTTGAATCTGTATAAGACTTCAAACTAACGTTAATAACTTCCTCTGCTTTTCAGTTTTCCAATAATTGTAAGCAGAGGTTTTTTATATTCGTTTTTTTTTCTAAAATATATATTTAATTATTTCACCCATTATATTCGATATCAGCACTTAAGAATCATATTATGAGAAATCCTCTACTTATTTTTTCAATTATTTTTTTCTTATCTTTTCCTTCAAATGCCCAATACATTGTAAAATCTGCGAATATTCTTACACCAGATTTGAACATTGAATATGTGCGCAGCAATGCCGAATTTTGGATAAAGTATGCATACGATCCTATTTTGGGAGGTTTTTTTTCGAGTGTAAATAGAAATGGAAGTTTGAAAGATGCCAATCAAAAGTCACTTATTTCGCAAACCCGTCATGGTTATGGTTTTACCAGAGCATTTATGCTTACAGGCGACGAAAAATACCTCACTTATGCCAAAAGTGCCTTGGACTTTTTGTGCAATAATGGTTGGGATAAAGTGAATGGTGGCTGGTATTGTTTTGCCAATAAAGATGGCTCGCTGGATAGTAGGGTTGGAGGATGGAATGCCAATAAAACAAAATGGGGTTTTCAACAACAGTATGCTCTTGTTGGTATTATTGCCAATTACGAAGCAACACGCGATGCCACGGTTAAAGGTTTTATGGACAAGGGTATAAGCTCATTATACACTAATGTTTGGGATGCAAGAGTAGGAATGGAAGGCTACTATGAGGATGCAGCAATTAACTGGTCGACAAAATCTGGAAAAGGTTTTACTTCCACGGTTGATGCCATTACTACCAATGCCGAACTCAGTTATTTGGTCACTCAAAAGCCTGAATACAAAGCCCGATTGATGGATTTGGCAGGTGTAATTGTGAAGCGATTTATTCCCACAATGGATAATGCGAGTGTAAAAGTGCTTTATCCCGAAACTTTTAGTTCGGATTGGGTGCCAACGTACAGTTCGGGTGGAAGTATAGGTCATTTTATTAAAACATCGTGGGTACTTGGCAGGGCGTATTTATGTGATACAACACGTAAAGAATTTAAAGATGCAGCCATTCGTATTTTAGACGAAACCTGGACTTATAAAAACGGAGTAAATTCCGTGTGGGATCATGTAAATGGTGGACCGTTCAACGAAATAAATGTAGCCACAGGAGTGTTTAAAACCAACGGCGATAGTAAGGATTATTGGACATTGGAACAAGGTTTTACAAGCCCAATGATGAATTATTATATCACAAAAAATCCTATCTATTTACAAATGGCAGATGAATCACTTGGTTTTTTTATGAAATATTTGGTGGATAAAGAAAATGGTGAAATTTTCATGCAAACCGACCCAAGTGGTTTAATTGTTCGAAATGAAACCAAAGGTGATGACTTTAAAGCTTCGTATCACTCCATTGAACTGGGTTATTACGCCTATTTGTACAGCAATTTGTATTATTTACATCAACCAGCATCGCTATATTATAAATTTGCTGCAAGTACATCTGCCCAAAGTATTTCTTTAAGCCCTATTCCAATGGAAGATAATTTGTTGCTTATCAAATCGGTAACGCTCAATGGGGCTGATTTTACAACCTTTGATGCAAAAACCCGTACTTTGAATATTGCTGCCAATCAGGGTGGAAAATTCAAAGTTACCTACCAATCAATTCCAAAAACTCAAACCGCTTTACTTGATTTGGCTTCAGAACAAATCAGTGTTTATCCAAATCCAACAAAAGATAGGATTCAGATAGACAAAACGAATGGAATTAAGCTAATTCAGATTGTTGATTTGGCGGGCAAAATTCTTTATTCTAAAATAAATAATGGTAGTAGTTCAACAAATATCGATTTGCAGGCATTGAATTCTGGAATTTACTTTGTAGTTTTGTATAATAATGTGGGACAAAAAATTACTAAGAAAATTGTAAAGCTGTAACTTATAACTGAAATACTGAAACCCCAACTGTTGGCAGTAGGGGTTTCAGTAACTAATTCAATCATAACTAATTATCAAGCTAGTGAAAAAATCAACGTTCATATTTATCTTTTCGATAGGAATATTTCTAACTGTTTTTTCTCAAAATCTGCTTTCATCGCCTTGGATTTCCTATCCTTCTGCCAATCAGACCGAATATGGCGTTTATCATTTCCGAAAAACAATTTCAATAGAAAAACTGCCAACTAAATTCGTCATTCAGGTATCGGCTGATAATAGGTACAATCTATTTGTAAATGGCTTAAGGGTTTGTTATGGTCCTGCCAAAGGCGATTTAAAAACCTATAAATATGATGTGATTGACATTGCACCTTTTTTAAAAGCTGGCAAAAATGTGTTGGCGGCATTGGTTTACAATGGTGGCGCTGATAGACCGTTGGCTTTTGTGGGCGCACAAACTGCTTTTTTGCTGCGTGCTGAAAATGCAGCTGATAGTATTGTAAATACCAATGCATCGTGGAAAGTGCTGAAAAACAATGCCTACAAACCGATTTCGATGTACGAAATGATTTATAAAACTCCTTGGTTTTACGGTTTTTATGCTTGTGGTGCAGGCGATAATGTAAATGCAAAGCAATATCCGTGGGATTGGGAAAAAGCTGACTTTGACGATAGCCAATGGGAAAATGCTGAACTTCTCGAATTTAATGGCAATGAACCTTGGAAATTGGTGCCTCGCAACATTGCTTTTTTGGATAATCATTTGGTGCAACCAGTTTGTATTCGAAAAGTTACAGGTGTGAATATTCCCCTCAGCAAATGGGATGGAACTTCCAAATTGTCTATTCCAGCCAATACAGAAGCGACTATTTTAGTCGATTTTGAGAATTTTACCATGGGTTATCCTGAATTGAAAGTGGCAGGTGGCGAAAATAGCAGCATTAAAGTAAAATATGCCGAAGCATTGTACGAAAAAGTACACCTCAAAGGCCATCGCGATTCGGTCAATAATTTAACCATGAACGGCGTTTGGGATATTTTTCACCCAGATGGCAAGGCAGTTCGTACCTTCAGACCTCTTTGGCAACGGACTTTCCGTTATGTAGAGTTTGTGGTGCAAACCAAAGATGAGCCGGTGGATATTCTGTCGTATAAGCTTGAATATTCAGGTTATCCGTATCCTGAAATGTCAACTTTTGTGAGTAATGATAAAAAGCTCAACGAAGTTTTCGATATGTGTTTGCGCACATTTCAGCTTTGTTCTGCCGAAACTTACTACGACACACCCTATTACGAGCAATTGAGCTACGGTGGCGATAATCGACCTATTTCGGGCGTGTCGTTTTACAATTCCAACGACGACCGCCTGCTTCGGGAGGCGATGCGACTTTATGCGCAGTCCGAAAATAAATCTACCGGATTAATGAAATCGGCTTATCCTTCGCGATTTGATTTCGACCATGGCACGTGGGGCTTGGCTTGGATTCAAAGTTTGCACGATTATTACCTGATGCGTGGCGATACGGCGTATGTTTCGCAGTTTACAAAAAGCTTCGACCGCACATTGGCTTTTTACGAACGATACATTGATAAAAAATCGGGATTGATTGGTAAAATTAGAACTAACTCGTTTATTGATTGGAGTATAACCAAAGGTGCAGTTCCTAGAGAAAATAAGGATAAGGAAGTGTTACCTTCGTCTATGCTAAGTTTGTATTATGCTCATACGCTGGATTGTACGGTGAAAATATACGAAGCATTGGGATTAACAGAGAAGGCTGCTAAATATGAAAAAATATCAAAAGACATTAAAGTGGCAGTGTTTGTTACTTGTTGGAATGCTGATAAACAGTTGTTTAAAGATGGTCCCGAACAAGAAATTTATTCACAACACACTAACTTATTAGCCATACTTTGCGATGTGGTTACGCCAGCCATGCAAAAGGAACTGCTCAAACGAATTGTTACTTACGATAAGTTTGACGAAGTAGCCAGTACTTATTTCGACTTTTTTCTGTTTAAAGCAATGGAAAAAACGGACCAGGAAGATTTGTTTTTGGATAATTTAGGTCCTTGGTACAAGTATATCGACAGAGGATTTACCACTTGTGGAGAAACTGGTTTTGCCTCACACGACCGTTCCGACTGTCATGCATGGAGTGCTCACCCAGCATTTTATATACTGAGTTCTGTGTGTGGAATAAAACCAATGGATGTGGGTTTTAATGATGTGATAATTACACCACATTTGGGTAAATTGACTTCTATTAAAGCTTCAATGCCACATTTAAAAGGTAGAATAAGTGTTGATTATAAGCTTAATAAAGGAAAATTACAGGCAATAATTACTTTGTCAACAGCAATGAAAGGCACTTTCAATTATGGCAAAAGTGTGATTGCGCTGAAAGAAGGGGTTAATAAATTAATAATTAATAATTAAAAATTCTCAATTCATAGTCAATTTCGTTAAGTTAAGTTTTCTGTTTTCATTTATTCCATTAAAAAATTAGCTCAAATAAAATATCAATGAATTCACAATCAGGGAAAATTTCTGTCGTTGAAAAAACGGCTTATGGTTTGGGCGATATGGCGTCAAATCTTTTCTATCAAACTTTCACCATGTTTTTGTTGTATTTTTATACCGATGTGTTTGGTATTTCGGCAGCAGCGGCAGGAACCATGTTTTTGGTAGTGCGTATGTTGGATACATTTTACGATCCGCTGGTGGGAATAATGGCCGACCGTACGAAATCAAAGTATGGTAAATTTCGCCCTTGGATACTTTATACTGTGGTGCCTTTTGGTGTGATTGGGTTTTTATGCTTTTTTACGCCTGAGTTGGCAACCAGTGCCAAATTGGTGTATGCTTACGTTACCTACACTGCCATGATGTTTATTTATTCCACTATCAATGTGCCTTATGGCGCGCTGATGGCTGTGATGACAAATAACTCCTTGGAACGTACCAGTTTATCGGCTTTTCGCTCTATTTCTGCCTTTGTGGGTGGATTGATAGTACAAGGTTTTACGTTGAAAATTGTTAGTTATTTTGGACTACTCAAAGCGCATACCGATGGCTCTGCCAACGAACAATTTGGTTTTTCGGTAGCTATGGGAATTTATTCATTGCTGGCTGTTATGATGTTTCTCACTACTTTTTTCTTTTGCAAAGAGCGGGTGCAGCCCGTGTCGGATGAGAAAACTTCACTTCGCCGTGATGTAAAAGATTTATTCTCCAATGTGCCTTGGTTGATACTTACTTTGGTGGGCGTTATGACTTGTTTATACGTGGCAATACGCAATGGCTCTATCATTTATTATTTTAAATATTATGTAAATAATGCCGGTACAGCCGATTTGTTTGGGTTTAAAATTGGTGCTGAAGCATTAGTTTCAACCTTTATGGTGGTAGGTACGGCATGTAGTATTATTGGCACAATACTATTAAAACCTATGGCTGCATGGGTTGGAAAGAAACGTGTGTATATGGGTTCTATGGCTATTGGAACGTTGTTGAGCGTGGCGTATTATTTTTTGGAGAAAGACCAAATTTCGTTGATGTTTTTGTTTCAGGCATTGTGTAATTTGGTGGTCGGCCCAGCTATGGCTATGATGTGGAGTATGTATGCCGACACAGCCGACTATTCCGAATGGAAAACCGGTCGCCGAGCTACGGGCTTGATTTATTCGTCGGCAAATTTTGCACAAAAATTTGGTTGGTCTATCGGTGGTGCTATTGCGGGCTATCTACTTGCCTATTACGGTTTTGTGGCAAATGCACCTGCTACTACCGAAACCGAAAATGGGGTGCGTGTACTTTTTGCAATAATGCCAGCATTCTGGAGTTTAATTGCCGTGATGGCTTTGTTTTTCTATAAACTCGATGAACAAAAAGTGATAGATATTAACAAAGAATTGGCAGAAATGGCAACTGAAAAATAATATGAATTTTGATTTCAATCTTTAAATTTATGAACAAAAAATTGATTCTTTCTGTCTTCATACTTCTTACACTGAGTTTTACTTTTCAGGTGCAAAGTAAAAGCAAACCTGTTATAAAGAACACCTATATCCAAAAAAGTTTAGCTGAACGTGTCGATTCTGTGCTTGCCTTAATGACACTGGATGAAAAAGTGGGTCAGTTGAATCAATATTCAAGCTCGTGGGCAACGGGTCCTGTGTCGCTGGATACCACTAAGTTACAAGATCTGAAAGATGGAAAAGTCGGATCTATGCTCAATGTGAGAGGTGTTGATAAAACAACGACTATTCAAAAAATGGCCATGGAATCTCGCTTGAAAATACCCTTGATTTTTGGGTTAGATGTTATTCACGGCTACAAAACCACTTTCCCAATTCCGTTGGCTGAGGCTTGCAGTTGGGATTTGGCGGCTATGGAGCAATCTGCTCATTTTGCAGCCATCGAAGCCGCTGCATCGGGCATTCACTGGACATTTGCACCGATGGTTGACATTGCTCGCGACCCTCGTTGGGGACGTGTAATGGAAGGTGCCGGCGAGGATACCTACTTGGGTTGTACCATTGCTAAAGCCCGTGTGAAAGGTTTTCAGGGCAATGGTTTGGGAAATACGGATGCAGTAATGGCTTGAGCCAAACATTTTGCGGCTTACGGCGCAGCCATTGGTGGTCGCGATTATAACTCAGTGGATATGAGTGAACGCACTTTGCTCGAAGTGTATTTGCCACCTTTCAAAGCCGCTTTAGATGCTGGAGCTGCTACATTTATGAATAGTTTTAACGATATAAATGGTGTGCCCGCTACAGGAAATGCATATTTGCAACGTAATATTTTAAAAGGCAAATGGGGTTTCAAAGGTTTTGTGGTGAGCGACTGGGGTTCGATTGGTGAAATTGAGAAACACGGTTTTGCCAAAAATTCCAAAGAATCTGCTTTTATTGCCATAAATGCAGGGAGCGATATGGACATGGAAAGTCGTGCTTATAAAAAAAACTTAGCTGAATTGGTGAAACAAGGCAAGGTGTCTTTAACCATTGTGGACGAAGCTGTAAAACGTATTTTGCTAAAAAAGTTTGAATTAGGATTATTCGATAATCCTTTCAAATTTTGCGATTTGAAACGTGAAAAACAAGCAATGGAAAATCCTCAACACCGAATTATTGCCAAAGAAATGGCTCAAAAAAGTATTGTTCTGTTGAAAAATCAAAATAATATTTTGCCGCTCAATAAAAATCAAAAAATTGCACTGATAGGCCCTTTGGCTAAATCGGAAAAAGATATGCTGGGATTTTGGAATGTAGAATGGCCAGATAATAGCGATGTGGTTTCGCAATACGAAGGGTTGGAACTTAAAATTGGTAAAAATAATTTGTTGTACGCCAAAGGGTGCGAAGTGAATGACTCGTCGGAAACTGGTTTTGCCGAAGCCATAGCCATTGCCAAACAAGCCGATGTGGTGATTTTGAGCGTGGGCGAGGCAAGAGACATGAGTGGCGAAGCGCACAGTAGAACCAATATTCATTTGCCGGGCGTGCAAGAAAACCTGATTAAAGCCATTGCAGCTACCGGAAAGCCGATAGTAGTGTTGATAAATGCGGGTCGCCCGTTGGTATTTAACTGGACTGCCGACAATATTCCAGCCATCCTTTACACTTGGTGGTTGGGTAGCGAAGCTGGTAATGCGATTGCCGACGTGCTCTATGGCGATTATAATCCGTCGGGTAAACTGACCATGACCTTCCCAAGAAATGAAGGTCAAATTCCACTGTATTATAACCATTTCAATACAGGTCGACCTCGATATAATGATATTGACAATTATGTAACTGGTTACAGAGATTCGCCTTCAACTCCAAAATTTTCGTTTGGATATGGATTGAGCTATACCAGTTTTGAGTATTCCGATTTGAAATTGAGCGCAAAACAAATGAAGGCTGATGGAACAATTGATATTTCGTTTACGCTTAAAAATACTGGCAAAGTAAAAGGTGAAGAAGTCGTTCAGCTTTATTTAAGAGACGATGTGGCTTCGCTTATTCGCCCTATTAAAGAACTGAAAGGCTTTGAAAAAGTAATGCTCCAAGCTGGCGAAAGTAAGGAAATTCACTTCACCATTGACAAAGAAAAGCTTTCGTTTTTCAATAATAAATTAGACTGGACTGTCGAATCTGGCACGTTTCAAATCATGATTGGTGCATCGTCGGAAGACATCAAACTAAAAAGCTCAATTGAACTGATCGACTAAACTCTTCAAACCTTTCAAACTCTCAAACAATTCCCCTATGCAATACGGACATTTCGACGACGAAAAAAAAGAATACGTAATCACATCGCCCAACACGCCAAAATCGTGGAGCAATTACTTAGGTTCAACCGAATACGGAGCTATTATCACCAACAATGCTGGAGGTTATAGTTTTTACAAATCGGGCGGACAAGGACGATTTACCCGTATGCGTTTTAATTCAGTGCCGCTGGATCAGCCGGGAAGATATCTGTACTTGCGCGATAAAGAAACGGCTGATTATTGGTCAGCATCTTGGCAACCAGTGGGAAAACCGCTCGACAAATACAAAAGTGTCTGTCGTCACGGTTCGGCTTACACCATTATCGAGTCCGAATATACCGGTATTAAAACAGAAACACGCTACTTTGTACCACTCGGTCAAAGTTTCGAAGTGTGGCATTTGAAAGTGACCAACGATTGCGATAAAGTGCGTGAATTGAGCCTATTTACTTTTGTGGAATATGCCAATAACTGGAATGCCATAGACGATTTATTGAATCTTCAATACACACAATATATTGGAAAAATGGATGTGGTAGATGGAGTTATCAGCCATGGTACCAATGTGCATATACCGATGATGCCTGACAATTTCAACGAAAAAGATCAAGGGCGTTATTCTTTTCTAGCCTTTGTGGGTGGCGAAATTGTTGGTTACGAAACTGATTTGGAGCGTTTTTTAGGAAATTATCGCACCTACGCTAATCCTGAAACCATTGAAAAAGGTGTATGTTCCAATTTCAAAGCTGCGGCCGATAATTTATGCGGTGTGCTTCAAATTGATGCTACGCTTCAACCAGGTGAAAGCAAAGATTACTTTGTTCTGATGGGTGTGGGACAAGCTCAAGTAGAAGGAAAAGCAACCGTCTCCAACTACGGTAACATTGAAACCATTGATGCTGAATTTAATAAATTGGTGAACCATTGGCACAACCGCATTGATGGATTGACAGTGAAAACGCCAGATGCTGAGTTCGACAGCATGATAAATATGTGGAGTCCGTACAACTGCCTCATAACGTATGCGTGGAGCAGGGCAGCCAGTTTGGTGTATTCGGCAAGTGAGCGCGACGGGCTTGGTTACCGCGATAGCGTTCAGGATTTATTGGGTGTGATGCACTCCATTACCGACGAAGCTGGTGCTCGTTTAGAATTAATGATTACTGGACAAGTGGCTACTGGTGGCGCAATGCCAGTTATCAATAAAGTATCGCACGCACCAGGCAGCGAAACTGCACCTACCGAAAATCAATACCGCTCCGACGATTGTTTATGGTTGTTCAATACTGTTCCGGCTTATGTCAACGAAACAGGTAATGTGGATTTTTATAATAAAATTTTGCCTTATGCCGATAAAGGTGAAGCCACTGTATTAGGACATTTACGCTCAGCCATTCAGTTTAATTTAGACCGTTCTGGGAATCATGGTTTACCTTTCGGATTGCATGCCGACTGGAACGATTGTTTGAAATTTGGACACGACGGTGAAACTACTTTTGTGGCCATGCAATTGCGTTTTGCATTGAAAACCTATATTGACATTTGTCAATTATTGGGCAATAAAACCGAAGAAACTTGGGCAAGTCCATTGTTGGTAACTTTGGATGAAAATATCCAGAAATATGCTTGGGATGGCGAATGGTTTTTGCGTGGTTATCGTGCCGATGGTTTTAAATTTGGCTCAAAAGAGTCAGAAGAAGGTCAGATATTTATGAACCCGCAAGTGTGGGCAATTATAAGTGGAGCAGCTACTGATGAGCAAAAACAATTGGCACTCAAGAGTATGGGCGAACGACTTTCTACCGATTATGGCGTTATGCTTTGTGACCCGCCTTACACCGAAACCGATTACAATATTGTACGAGCTGCACTTTTCAATACAGGCATGAAAGAGAATGGTGGGATTTTTATGCACACACAAGGATGGGCTGTAATGGCAGAAGCGATGTGTGGAAATGGAAATAGAGCGTACGAGTATTTCCGACAATATATGCCATCGGCTTACAATACCAAAGCTGAAATTCGCCAAATAGAACCTTATGTATATTGCCAATCCACTCATAGCAAAACAAGTCCTCGTTATGGAAACTCGCGTGTTCCATGGTTAAGTGGCTCAGCAACTTGGTCGTTTGTAGCAGCTTCACAATACATTTTGGGATTACAGCCAGTTGTGGAAGGATTAAAAATTGACCCATGTATTCCATCAACTTGGGATGAATTTGAAATTACCCGCCGTTTTAGAAATAAAATGTTGAATATCAAAGTATCAAACCCGAATGCTGTTGAAAAAGGTGTGAAAAGCATTTTGTTGAATGGAAAAACTATAGAAGGAAATGTAATTCCATTTGATTTAATGGAAGTACAAAATGTTATTGAAGTAGTAATGGGTTAATATTTTTTGTAAAACTTTTAGTAGTCGAGTATTCCGAGACACTATAGCCTTTTTATAAGAGCCTGTAAGTTAGCAAAAAAAAACGTTCAAAACGTCGTAGACGTTTTGAACGTTTTTTTTTGCTGTCGAAAAAGTATCATTCTTTGATATAAAAACAGAAGTTTTTTGAATTTATTCCCTCTAATTTTGCCCAAAACATTTTTGTAGTAATTAAATGCGTATTCTGCTAGATGATTATCTGCTTATTATGACTTTTTTCTGTCATAATTTGTACATTTAGTACTACAATAGTTTTTCTAGTTTTATTGGCACATTTTATTTTAGCTCATCAATGATGCTTTATTTTCAATGTTTAACTATTAATTTAAATTTAATATCACAATGAAAAAACTAATTCTTTCACTTCTTTGTGCGGTGCTCTATTCCACCGGACTTATGGCAACTACAGTTTTAACTGTTGGTAGTGGTACTGCTACCGGAGGTACTCATTATGCAACCCTTAAAGAAGCATTTGCTGCAATTAATGGGGGTTTAGCCGGAACTCCTTTCGACATTCAAATCATTAACAGTACATCCGAAACGAGTCCTGCTCAAATTACTAAAACAAGCGTGGTAGTAAATGTTTATCCTACCGTTACGGGTAAAACAATTTCGATGTCTGGCGTAGTTGGTGCAACTATCGAAATTTCAAACGCTGATAATATTACAATTGATGGACGTTTACGTAATTCAAGTGGAGTGTTGACAGCTGGCGATGTTATTGATTTAACGATAGAAAACACCTATACAGCTGCTTCAAATAATACAAATTGTGTAGTAGCTTTTTTGAAACCATCTAATACTGCTACAAATGATAAAGTTACATATTGTAATCTGAAAGGTTCAAACGCTGCTATCGTTTATTTCAATAACAATACTACTGGCAGTGGAACCGCCACTTCAAATGTCATAAGTTACAATAAATTTATGCCTTCTACCGCTACCAGACCTACAGTAGGAATTTTTATAAGTAAAGGTGAAAATTCAACCCTCATTACACGCAATAGCTTCGAAAACGTGGTGGGTACTTACGGTATTCAAGTGAGTAGTGATATGGCAAGTACTGAGATAAGCTATAATAGCTTTTACGAAACTACTCCTTTTACTCCCACTGTTTCACCTATTTATATATTATTGGGGGGTGGAACCTCTTTGACCAACACAATGAAAAATAATACCATTAAAAATAATTGGATTGGAGGTACAGCATCTGAATGTGGCGTTGGTACTGGCAATGGCATAATGACAGCGAATGCTTCAACTAAATCATTTATTGGAATTCAGTTAAAAAATGCTGCTACTCTAAACACAGTAAGTGCAAATATTATTAAGAATATCTCATGGACAGCTACTTCATCAAGTCCTACCTTTACAGGAATCTCAATAAGCACAAATAATTTACAATTTTACAATACGGTAAATGGAAACTTTATAGGCGAAATAACTTATTTGAATAATGCTTCAGGTGGTGTTGGAACAGTAATAGGTATTGACAAAGGATCTGAAGGCACACTAACTGCAGGCGGTTCTTATACAGCACCAACTGTTATTTCGAATAATATTATTAATTTGGGGGGTGACAATGTCAACACCATACGCGGAATACGTGAAACAGGTATTGCAGAATACAATACAAGTGTATTATACAATACGGTTTATATTAGTGGTTCTCCGACTTCGGGTAGTGCGGCAAGTTATTGCTTCACAAGTCTTGTCAGCACCAACGCCCGCGATATTCGCAATAATATTTTTGTGAATACACGTTTAAATACATCAGCAGCGACTGGCAAACATTATGGTTCATATATTACTGCTGCTGGTGGTACAATTACTTCTGACTGCAACGACTATTATGTAACAGATGCTTCTTATGGCTTTTCAGGTTTTGATGGAACCGCAGATGTAGCAAAAACAAGTAAAGTCATTGTTTCTGGTCAAGATGCTAACAGTTCAGTTCTTACTCCTGGCATAACTGCCGGCACTACTCCAGCAAGCTTCAAAGGAACAGAGATTCTTACTGGTGTTGCAATTACCGGAACAACAAAAGACTACGATGGTACAGACCGCGCATCTGCTAATATGGGAGCGTATTATATTGCTGCGAGCGGTTCTCCTACTATTTCTACTACAGGAACACCATCAGCACTTACAACAACTTACGGCACCGCATCGACTCATTCTACTTTCAATGTATCGGGAGCTAATATTACTGGAGGCATTTTGGTAACTCCGCCTGCCGGCTTCGAAGTTTCATTGGCTTCGGGTTCGGGCTATGCTTCTACGGTTACAGTGCCTGGAACTGGAACAATAAATGCCACTGATGTTTATATCCGTCTAACGGGAGCTGCTGCCGGTAATTATAGTGGAAATATTGCACTTTCGAGTTCGAGTGCTGCTACTATTAATGTAGCTATCGCTTCCAGTACAGTTTCAAAATTAGTATTGACTATTACCGCTAACAATGTAAGTAAAAACTATGGTACTACATTGTCGAGTGGTGCTGGTTCTACAGCATTTACGTCAAGCGGTTTACTTGGAGCCGAAACGATTGGCACTGTATTCATTCAATATGGTTCAGGTGTAACACTTACCTCGGCTGTAGGCGTTTACAACAGTTCTTCCGTTGTACCATCTGCTGCAACGGGTGGCACTTTTAATGCAAATAATTATACGATATCTTATGTTGCTGGTACAATTACAGTAAATGCACGTCCTTTAACCATTACGGCTACCAATGTGAATAAAACGTATGGCGATGCTCTGTCAGCTGGTGGTGCAGGTTCTACTGCATTCACTCAAAGTGGATTTTATAGTGGGGAGGGTATAGGTACTACGGTCACTATTACTTATGGCACAGGTACGGAAGCAACAGATGCGGCAGACACTTACAATACTGTAGTGCCTTCAGATATAGTTGGCGGTACATTTATACCAAGTAATTATGCAATAACATACACTAATGGAAATATTATTATTGGAAAAAAAGCATTAACCATTACTGCCGCCCCTCAAACCGTCACTTACGGAACAGTCTCCGCCATAGTTACTGGTGCAGGTACTTACACACCTACAGGTTTTGTAAACAACGAAGGTGCAAGTGTTATTGGTGGTTCAATTTCATATTCAACTAATTATACCAATAGTACCGCAGTAGGAGCTTCCGGAAAAATCATTACACCCATAGTTACTGCCTTAACAGCTACTAATTACAGCTTTACTGCGGCTGCTGGAATAATCACTATTAGCATAGCGAGTCCAAGTATTTCAGTATCGGGAACCCAAAGTTTCACTTATTCAGGTGCTGCACAAGGACCAGCTACAATAACTTACAGTGCTGATGGTACTACTTCGTTATTATATACCAATACTGACGGTGCAGCATATTCATCAGCTACAGCACCCACCAATGCCGGTAATTATAAAGTGGTGGCAACTGCTACTTCTACTTCCAATAGCAATGCAGCCACTTCGGCGGATTATACATTTAGCATAGCCAAAGTAGAATTAACCATTACTGCTACTAATCAATCTGTCATTTTTGGTACTGCTACTTCCATAGTTACTGGTGCTGGTACTTACACTCCTACAGGTTTTGTAAATAATGAAGGTGCGGGTGTTATTGGTGGTTCGGCAACTTACAGCACTAGTTATACTCATAGCATGGCTGCTACCACTTCGGGAGTAACCATTACGCCAGATATTACTGGTTTAACGGCTACCAATTACAGCTTTACGCCTGCGGATGGTATAATAACCATTGATGCTCAAAATACTGTAACTGTTCCTGCTTTCACTTCACAAAGTTTGAGTGGTCCTGGTGCATTAGCTGTGGATGCAGGTACAGATTTAGTAGTTAATAATACTGGTACGCTTACTGTAAATGCATCGTCAAAAGTAAATAGCGTAACCATCGAATCGGGAGGAAAACTGGATGTCACTTCTCCGTTAACTGTTGAAACAGTGATATTTAAAGCTGATAAATTTACTGCAGCCTCTGCTACTCCTTCTGCTAATACATTTAGCACCAAATTGGATGCCAGCATTACTGCCACAACGGTTCGTCTTTATAAAACCATCGATGATCTGAGTTGGTATTTTATGTCATTCCCTTGCGATGTAAATGTGACTGAGATTACCAAATCGGATGGTAGTTCATTGGGTACGCTTGGAGCTGCTGGCGATTGGTATATCAAGTATTATGATGGTCAAAATCGTGCTACGAATGGTACAGGAAGCAATTGGAAACACATTGCTGAACAAACTCCAGATCCAACAAAATTGCTTGCCAATCATGGTTATATTTTTGGTTTGAAAACCCTTATAAGTGGAACATACAATGTAGAATTGTCAATACCATTAACTCCGAATGTACTTCTTGCCGAATCAAATGGTCGCACCGTACCTGTAACCGCATTTTCAGGAATAGCAGGTGGCAATAACTATGGCTGGAATCTTGTAGGACAACCTTACATGAGTAACTTCAATGGAAATGGAACAACCACTGCACCGTATATGTCATTTCCAGATGGAAATAATGCTACCTATTCGCAAATAAGCAATGCTGAAGATTTTTATATTCCGCCAACTGGTGCTTATTTTGTACAAATTGCAAGTGGCACTGCCATTACATTTGATAGATTGGGTCGTCAAGGCGCTAAATCAATTGTTACCAGCGATTTATCTGATAGAGTGCAGCTGAATTTTATAAGTGCTACTGGTATTGACAAAACCAATTTGATTATGGACAATGCACAAAGCACTGCCTACGAAATTGGTCAGGATTTGGAAAAAATGATAGGTACAGGCACTACCAAACCACAGATTTATTCAATGTTGGGTGGTATCAATTATGCTTATAATGCATTGCCAATGAGTAGCGTGACAAACTTGCCAATTGGAATTTATACCAAAACAGCAGGCAGTACTACTATCAGTGTTGACGCTTCACAAGCACCAAGTTTATCGAAATTGATTTTGAGGGACAATGGAGTGAGCCCAGTAGCTGAAACCAATTTGTTGACTTCAAACTACAGTTTTACTGCCGCTGCCGGAACCAATACTACTCGTTTTGCCATTACTGCTCAGCGCATTACTACCGACAACATTACAATAGACAATGAACTTGGCGAAATAGGCATTTCAATAGTAAATGGTAAATTGTCAATGGTAAATGTCTTACCTTCCACAAGTGTACAAGTTTACGATGCTTTAGGACGCATGTTGATAAGTAAAACAGCCAACAGCAACGAGATGGAAATCAAGTTGAATGTGAGAGGTATTTATACCGTTCAAATGCAGCTAGGTAGTAAAATTTGGTCGAAGAAAGTGATATTCTAATTCACAATATTCAAAATCCGTCAGACTACTATTAGTGGTTTGACGGATTTTTTTTGTAATGTGTTTGATTAGTGATAATTGGTGTTTGTTGAAAAACTATTTTAAGGTAGAGAATTTTAATCAATAGAAATGATGTTTACAAATTAAAAACACATGTAAACTATAAAACATGAAAAAAAACAAGCAATTTATTTTAACAGAATAGGTGTTATACAAATTGTATCTGTCTGATATAATTAACTTTATATTTTAAAACTCAGAAATGGAACGCGGATTTAGCGGATTTGTATTGATAAAATGTAAAAACGGATTAAATAACGGATTTCATCCCCGTCCCGATAGCTATCGGGATCGGGTCTGATTTAAGAAACTGAGTTTTAATCAGCTCGCCAAAAGCAAGATATAATCCGTTTTAAATCCGCTAAATCGCCGTAAATCAGCGTTCTTCTATTATTTTTAATAATCCAACTTATATAAACTCAAATATTAATACGTAGAATTAATTTACAAATATTTATCCGCTGACATAAAAAATTTGCTCATTACCTTTTGATTTCAAATTACAATTATATTTCCTTCTTTCGCCACCCTCCTTTTAGCAAATATAAATACCCCAAACCACCAATCATTATCCAATACACAAATTCGGACATCCAAACCACTGCAACTGAACTTGGATTGATAATGGCTGTATAATAAACGTAACTGATATAGAAAAACAATGTTACG
>CAIWCC010000231.1 GCA_903911085.1 uncultured Bacteroidales bacterium
CGTAACATTGTTTTTCTATATCAGTTACGTTTATTATACAGCCATTATCAATCCAAGTTCAGTTGCAGTGGTTTGGATGTCCGAATTTGTGTATTGGATAATGATTGGTGGTTTGGGGTATTTATATTTGCTAAAAGGAGGATGGCGAAAAAAAGAAATTTAATTGTAAATTGCTTATTATAAAGCTTTGGTAGCTAAACTCTGAATAAGGATAACTAAAATAAGGCACATTAGATAATTATTAATTTAATCTAATGTGCCTTATTTATATAGCTTTACTATCCATTAATTTCATCGAAGTGAACCACGATTTTTTCAATCATTTTATCCCGATTAAATACTAATTGACTTTGATAATGATTCAATGAATAATCAGTATTATTATCACATTTACCATCTTTATAATAAACATCAATTCCTTGTTTGCCGTCTAATAAATATACAAACGGAACAGAACAATAACTAAATGATAAATAAGGTTTTGAATGTTCAGACATTTGATTAGCTGATGGTTGAATAAATTCGGAGAAATGTAACATAACTTTATTTATTGCCAAGCATCCATTTTGAACCGTTACACCCAACTCAAAAAATCGGTTAATAATATCCTCTTTTACCTGCCCAGTCATTCCTGGTTGCTGAACACCAGCCATAATCGGTGTATGCGAGTAAGGATCGAAAGGAAATGCCCCATAATCTGCTGGCGATTTGTGCGCGCCTATCCCAGACTTGACAGCTTGATAATGCTGTTTCAAACGGCTTATTGAATCATAATTATCCGATTCCAACACAGCTTTTGTTATATTTTCTCCAATTGCTAAGAGCAATTTTGAAACCATGTGCCAATAAATACATCCCAATCCTTCATATTTGTAAAATGTTCCAGAGCGTCCGGTAAATGATTGGTGATCAAAAGTTTTCTCGTACAATTGTTCTATACTTTGTTTGTCGGCTGCACAAATTTCAAAATTGGAAGTAATTTCTAATTGCGAAAGAGCTTTTCGCAAAAAGCCTACATTGTGGAAATCGGCATTAAAATGGTATTGTCCTTTTTTATCATGGGTTATTATACTTGTATTTCCATTTTCAACAAGTTCATTTAATAGTTTTATACCCTTTATATCTTTGGCAGAAATATTATTTTTATCCAAAAATAGTGGTAATGTTTTATTCGGATACAAAATATAGCTTTGTTGATCTGCTCTATACAATGAACTTTGGCGAAGTGCATCCAATAAATCCGCAGCTTCTTTGGCCGTAAGTTTACCAGAACTTAAAACGGAAACCTGCCCCTCAAGCATTTCGTAAAGATGTCGAATAGCTACGGATTCATCGGTAAAACTTACAAGATTATAAGCATGATACATATTATCTTCACGTTTATTGACCGTGATGGATTGGTCGAGATATTCGAGTGTAATTGAAAAAAACATCAATAAATCTGCTCTAATAATCAACTCTTTTTTTCCAGTAAAACCATTATATATCCTATTTCGATATTTATTTCCAGCTATTCCAAGTTCATCGGCAACAATTCGTCGCTGTTGATTAGTAAATCCAGAAATTAGCAAGTCTTCATTACTAACAAATGAGTCAAAAACATCTTCAAAGAATTTACAAATTTCCTCCGAAACAGTAAATGACTCAATTTCTGAGCTCATATAAAGTTGCTGTGTGAAAGCTACAAATCGCCGCAAATAATATAACGTAACCATCGAAGCACCTGTTCCGACCAATGCATTATTGGCATCATTCCACTCAGGACGCAAAGTATTCATCCAAATACCTGCTTCAGGAATAAAGTTGCTAAGTTTTGCCAGCAAAGTAGCCAATATCTTCTCATTAAAGCTCACCAATTTCACTTCGCTGTTTTCATTCAACACCAATCGTGCATCTGCTCCATAAGTTTTTTCTAGTTTTTCGATAGCATGATGCAACTTTTCGTCAAAACGAATCGTGTTTTTTGGATTTGCAATAATTTCTTCATAAGTTTTTATACGGTACGGCACATTGGCATAAGCATACATTTCTTTGTCCAAAAGCGAAACTAAATGCTCGGGGAAATGCTTCTGCGAAATTTCCATTAATTTCAACAAATAAATAATTTGATGATCGCCCCAATATCCTATATTCGACCATGGATTATCTGGCTCAATCACTTCCCAATCAATTCCATTGCTAGTAACGCGATATGGATTATAACCATCTGCGGTGGTAGCATTCATAAATTTGGAAATAATACCATTTATATATGTAGGATAAGATAGTGAAAGTGCTTCCCAATTTTGGAAAATATCGCGCCAATTGCCTTGATAGGATAGCAATTTATTACCGTCATCATCTTTTACATTTATTTCAAACATGTTCCATGGTCGACTAGGATCACCATGTCGACGGCTAAATGTCAGAGGCAAGTACTCCTGAAAAAGTCGATATAGATTGGCATCTTTTGTATTAGTGATTAATCTGTCAAGCTCAGAATATTGTAGCGTTTGTGGCAGATTTGCTAAAAAATCAAAATGCAATTGAGCAATATTTTTATTGAAAATAAGAATATGTTTTCTAAAATCATTGGCATAAATAGTATAATTATCGCTATAAATTCCGCCACGCATAATATTAAAAAGTACATTTGAGAAATGACGTGCCATCCCTTTTTCATCTGCTGTTTCTTGAATACCATCGGCCTGAGCTATAATAGCTTGTAAAGCATTTGTACCTTTTTTGATATTTAGCTCAATAAGTTCATGTATATTATTCGAATTCTGAATAAAATCTAATAAATTATTAATCTGTGCAATGTCTTGATTAAGTTCTGAAATAAAATACCATGATTTAGTTTTTTGCGTTTCCAACACAAAATTAGCACAAGCAAAGTAAGCTCCTCTTACACCTTTGGCTTCATGTTCGGGAATTAAATTTTGTCCATTCCTGAAATTATCTAATTGCGTGGAACTCAACAAAAATGTAGCCATATTTAAACCAACGGTCCAAACTGAGTTTACTCTCAATGACTCACTAGGTTCAGGTCGATCCACCAAAATGGCTTCCATGCGATAAAGTGCCAAACTAGAATTATCTACTTGTTCAGTTTTTTTATAACCGTCAACCAAAGTAGAGAAAGTATTTTGTGTAAATCTATCGATTCCAGCGGGCAATATATTCTGTAATCCATCTACAATCCGAACCTCCACATCCTCTGAGTTTTCATTCGTCAGACTACTTTTTTTCACCCATCCAAAATCATCGGCATTCATCCAAGAATAACTAAAAGTAAGGTCTAAATCGCAGTTTTTCTCAGTAAATATCAACTTATTGCCAATTGTACTTTTGGCAATGTAGCGCTCCAAAGTGTATACGCCATTGTTTCGTTCCGAAAATGGTTCCCAAAGATATGTTTTTCCATTTTTATACACATGAAGTATGGTTTTGCTGCCAGTTAATTCAGATGATTCACTAATTTTATCATCGGTATAGTATGGAAAAAGTGCTGTGTCTGGATTTTTTCGTCCTGCAGAAAGACCGCCAGTGCTTGAAATGTACATCCAATGATTTGAATCGCTTGCCAAGCTAATAAAGAATGGCAGCATACTATCATAATTCGTTATTTGATAGTACTTTTCTCCATCAATATCAATCATTTTTCCTGTAACTTGCTTTTTTTCCGAACGTATTAAATGCCCTTTATTACCAAATGAAGAGTCGAAGTTAGTTTGTGTATTCAAATCTATATTTTCCATTTTTTTAGTGTTTTGTTTGTTCTATTTTCTAATTATTTGATTTATTTATTCACTTCATCCCCCAGTTGCGCTTCGCTTAGACCTCACCCCAACCCTCTCCTTGAGTAGAAGGTGTAAGAGGGATTAATCACATTTAACCCCTATCTGGGTAAAGACTTATTCTATTCTGAATCAACTAAATGAACTTATAATTGATTAATTAATGATTCGCTGATTAGTTACCTTAAATTTGTTTAAGCAGTTATTAGTAAAGTCAAACACAAAGTGGTAAAACCAACTTAATTATCCCCCACCATTTATTGCGTTTTTACCGTAGGAATTGAAGTTTCTTATTATTCTCTTCTTTTATCCAAATCAATTTTCATTTTATCGGTTGTTTTGCTATCAATTTTGTAAAAAACCATAAACAATGCACACGACATATATAGAATTCCAGGAATAACCGAAACTAGTAATTTAATTCCTGTAATAGCGCTATCGGATTGAGCGACATTGGGTACAAATTGTGAAATGGTTAGTATCCAACCAGCAATGGCAGCACCTATTCCCCACCCTGCTTTTTGAGCAAAAACAGCTGCCGAAAAATACAAACCCGTTGCTCGTCGCCCTGTTTTCCATTCACCATAATCGGCTGAGTCGGCTATCATTGTCCACAACAATGGTACAGCAGGTGCATAAGCCATTTTAGCAATAATATTGAATATGTAAATTGTAACTAAATCATCGATTCCAGCCAAATATATAAGGATAAAAAACAAACCAGATATAAGTGAGCTGCCAATAAATACGTTCTTATTTCCAAATCTCTTAGCCAATGGTTTTGACAAAGGAAGTGCAACAATAAGTGCCACCGTACCAATTACATTAAAAAGCTGCACATTGTTTTCTCTACCTAAATAGTATTTAAAATAATAAGCTATAGCCGCATTTTGCATAGCAAACATGATAAAAGAAATAATGCCTACAACTGCAAGTATCCGCCAAGCTTTATTGGCTATAAGGTTCTTTAAATCTTCCTTTAAAGAATTTTTTTGAGTTTTGGGTGGTTGAACGCGTTCTTTTGTGGTGCGAAAAGTAATATAGAAAAAAATCAAACTTATAACCGCAAACAAAATAACAGTAAATTGAAATCCTTGGGCTTTATTGCCATTACCAAAGAATTCTGCCAAAGTCAAAGCCAGTCCTGTAACTATAAATTGACCGGTGAAACCGGCAATAAAACGATAAGTATTCAATCCTGCACGCTCGTAGGTATCGTCTGTCATTACTGCGCCCAGGGCCGAATAAGGTAAATTGATAAATGCATAAGCAGTCATCAAAAGTACATAGGTGGCACCAGCGTAAATAATTTTACCTACTTCTCCCAAATTAGGTGTGGTAAAAGTAAGAATTGCCAAAACAGCATAAGGCAGTGCGCCAAATAAGATGTAAGGACGGAATTTCCCCCATCGCGTATTAGTTCTGTCGGATATAACGCCAATTATAGGGTCTATAGCCATATCCCAAAACCTGGCAACTAGCATAATTGTACCAGCAGCGGCCGCCGAAATTCCATAAACATCGGTATAGAAAAACAAAAGCCAGAAGCCCACCATGTCCCACACAAAGTGCGATGCTGTATCGCCCAAACTATATCCAGCTTTTTCTTTGAAAGTTAATTGACCACTTGTAGAGTTCATTTTTATCGAGGTTGAATTACAGTCGCAAACTTAGACATTTTAAAACTCTAATGACTCATTTTTCACCACACAAAAACTCACATAGCACCAACAACTAACTCAATTTTATACAACAACACACCAATCTAATTATCTGAATATCATACAATTTAAAGAATACATGTTGTATAACACTTTTTACACACATATTGGTTAAGTAATTGAAACAATATAATGTACTATTTTAATCGGGACTAGCCCCGCGCCCCACTCACTTTTTTGCCTTGACGCAAAAAAGTAAGCAAAAAAAACACCTCACCCGCCTACGGCACCCTCTCCTTCAGGAGAGGGAAAAAAGGAAATGTAGTGTTTGACTTCGCCTACTTCACTCCATTTTTCGGCTCATTGGACGAGGTCAGTCCAAAAAGCATAAGCGCAAAACTCAGGAAAGATTTTAAGACAATATAACTTTCCTATTACTTAAGTAAGTGTAAGTAAATAATGTCGTATTTATTGTATTAAAAAGAAATGAATGGAACGCAGATAAACGCTGATTGAGCAGATAAAAAACGGATTTATATTTCAATAGCTTAGGTATTATCAACCTGAGTTCGAGATAATCTATTGGAATAAATTTAAGCAATGAGTTGAAATAGAGATTTATGCGATTTGCCGTAGGCAATAAATATCAATAGAATTAATCGCGAATTAAATAAATTGTCCGTAGGACATTAATATCCATTAAGTAATCAATAATATTTAATGATATGTTTTTGTTGTGACCCCCAAACCCCCTACTGATAAAGTCATTTGACTTTTGAGTATAAATAAGAAAGAATTAGCGATCTTTGACATAATTGTTTATAATATTTTGATATTGTAAGATAACGGGTTTGGCTATTCTAGTAGCCAGATGAATAAATTCAATATCCTTCTTGTC
>CAIWCC010000232.1 GCA_903911085.1 uncultured Bacteroidales bacterium
ACCAATTAGAATACTCAATAATGGAAGAATGGCGAAAAGCTATTTCAAATATGGGTTGACATTTATTGCTACAACACTTTTAAATCCTAATAATCAATTAAATATAGATATTTTCAGTTTTTTGTCATGTACTTAGGGAAAAATCATATTCAAATCAGTTGTTTGTTGTACATTTGTCAAATAGTATTTTATGCTTACAAATAATGCAAAAACTATCAAACGGTATTTCTATTTTATTGATTTATATCGAATAAATATAACTCAAATGAAATTATCGTAATTGTACAAAATTTAAACTTTAGAATATGTCAAAAAAGAAACGACCTTCCCCAAGTACCCGAATTCGTAAAACCGAATTGGTACGAAATATCATCAATGTATTTAATGAAAATCTTGAAAAAACGTTCAACTATAAGCAAGTATCTTCACTGCTAAATATTAAATCGGAATCGCAAAGAATATTTATTAATCAAATTCTTTATGAGCTTTTAGATGAAGATTTTCTCGTAGAAATCTCACGTGGAATGTTCAAAGTAAATTCTCGAGGAGGTTATATTACTGGTACCATCGATCGTCAAGGTGTAAAAACATATTTAATCCCAGATGATGGTGGCGAAATGGTGTTTATACCAGAAAGAAAAACCAATCATGCTTTACTCCACGATGAAGTTAAAGTGTTTTTATATGCTAGTCGCAAAGGTCAACAGCCTGAAGGTGAAGTAGTAGAGATAACAAAGCGTGCCAAAGATACTTTTGTAGGAATACTTGATGTGTCCGAAAACTATGCTTTTCTGACCTTGGATAATCGTGTTATGACCAACGATATTTTTATTCCAAAAAACAAATTGAATGGAGGTAAAACAGGTCAAAAAGCCATTGTAAAATTACTCACATGGGAAGCTAATGCTAAGAATCCTGTAGGCGAAGTGATTGACATATTGGGTGATAGAGGCGATAATAATGCAGAAATGCACGCAATATTGGCTGAATTTGGTTTACCATATAAATATCCAGCTGAAGTAGAAGAGGCTGCCAATTTAATTACTGCTGGCATTACACCACAAGAAGTTGCAAAACGTGTTGACATGCGAAAAGTAACCACTTTTACTGTCGACCCACGCGATGCCAAAGATTTTGACGATGCTCTATCGTTACGGAAATTAGAAAATGGATTGTGGGAAGTTGGAGTTCACATTGCCGATGTAACTCATTATGTGCGCCCCGAAAGTATTATTGAAACTGAGGCTGAACAACGCGCCACATCGGTATATTTGGTCGATAGAACCATACCAATGCTTCCCGAACATCTTTCGAATGGGATTTGTTCGTTGCGTCCAAACGAAGATAAATTGACTTACTCGGTCATTTTTCAGTTGAATGATAAAGCTGAAGTTCAACATTATCAAATTGCCAAAACAGTTATTTGTAGCGACCGAAGATTTGCTTACGAAGAAGCGCAGGCGGTAATTGAAAGCGGAGAAGGCGATTACAAAGAAGAAATACTAACGATGGATAGATTGGCAAAATTGCTTCGTGCCAAGCGTTTCGACAATGGAGCAATTGCTTTTGATAGAGTAGAAGTGCGCTTTGAAATAGATGAAAAAGGTAAACCTGTTTCTGTCTTTTTTAAGGAGCAAAAAGATGCCAATAAAATGATTGAAGAGTTTATGTTGCTGGCAAACAAAACAGTAGCAACTCATATAGGAAAAGTGGGCAAAGGACAAAAAGCTAAAACTTTTGTATATAGGATTCACGATTTGCCAAATCCCGAAAAATTGGCAACTTTCTCGGTGTTTATAAAACGTTTTGGGTATAGTTTAAAAACCACTGGCAAACCTGCAATAGTGTCTGGTTCAATAAATCATTTGCTGGACGAAGTGCAAGGCAAAAAGGAGCAAAACTTGATTGAAACATTGGCCATTCGTTCCATGGCGAAAGCCATTTATTCCACTTCCAACATGGGACATTATGGTTTAGCATTCGATTATTACACGCACTTTACATCGCCAATACGTCGTTATCCCGATATGATGGTGCATCGACTATTAGAAAAATATGCTAATGACGGAAAAAGTGTAAGTGCGCCAGAATATGAAGGTTATTGCGAACACAGTTCTGCTATGGAGCAATTGGCTGCCAATGCCGAACGCGCATCTATAAAATATAAACAAGTGGAATTTATGTCCGAACGAATTGGATTGGTTTTCGACGGAGTTATTTCGGGAGTTACTGAATGGGGAATTTATGTGGAACTGATTGAAAATAAGTGTGAGGGAATGATTCCAATACGCGATTTGGATGATGATTATTATAATTTCGACGATAAAAATTACTGTTTGGTGGGTCGTCGTTATAATAAAAAATTTCAGCTTGGCGATGAACTTAGAGTTAAGGTGGCTCGTGCAAATTTGGACAAAAAACAACTTGATTTTGTGCTTGCATAACTCTCATTCAATATTTATTTTATAAAACACTAGTTCTGTAATCAGCAGAATTACAATGGTTTAGTGTTCTGCTTGTATTGAAGATTTTGTTGTTTTTTGTGGATTGCCGCATTGCAAAACAAAAAAAGTTACAATTTCATTTTGCCAGAACAAAAAATAGCACTATCTTTGCACTCGCAAAAGCAAAGAAATGGCTGCGTAGCTCAACTGAATAGAGTACCACACTACGGATGTGGGGGTTGCAGGTTTGAATCCTGCCGCGGTCACCAACAAAAAAGTTGTATTTTAAATCCTTGATAATTAATATATTATCAAGGATTTTTTGTATGTTTTTTGTTCATTATTTCACTATTGATGTTGTTTCAAATTTGTAATTTGCCATATTTTTGCATAAATTGACAATTCTCATATATAATGAATACATTTCTATTTTGATTTAATACTAATTTAAGCTTGTTAAATATAACAATAAATTATGAAGAAAATTGTAGTTCTTAGTGGTGCAGGTATGAGTGCCGAAAGTGGAATTGGTACTTTTAGGGATGCTGGTGGACTTTGGGAAAAATATATAATTGATGATGTTGCAACGCCTGATGGGTTTAGAAGAAATCCTGCATTAGTTCTTGATTTTTACAATCAGCGTCGAAAACAATTAGTTGAAAGTAAACCCAATGAAGGACATTTAATTTTAGCCGAATTAGAAAACAAATATGATATTCATATTATTACTCAAAATGTTGACAACCTTCACGAACAAGCAGGTAGCACAAAAGTATTGCATCTTCATGGTGAATTAATGAAAGTGCGATCAACAAGTGCTAGTGCAGATGTTTTTGAGTTAAGCAATAATAATTATGAGATTAATTTAGGCGACAAATGTCCAAAAGGTTATCAATTGCGTCCACATATTGTATGGTTTGGAGAAGAAGTGCCTGAAATTGAAAATGCAGTTGACATTGTAAAAACTGCTGATATATTAGTAGTTATAGGCACGTCGATGCAAGTTTATCCAGCAGCAAGTCTAATAAATTATGTAAAAACTACTTCAACTGTTTATTTAATTGATCCTCTTGATATTGAACATTTACCAACTCATGTGCATGTAATTAAAAATATAGCAAGTAAAGGATTGAAGGAATTTGTAAAAATGATTGATTGAAAACCGTTATGGTGTTTTCATGGATATTTTCTTTATTGTTATAATTTTCAACCATTGTTTAGGTCATTTGTTTTGATTACTTTTGCAATATGAATAACATGACTAAACATATTCTTTTACAAGTCATTATCATTTGTCAGATATTTCTGTTTTCAAATTGTAGTTTTGATGGTTGCTCATTTTTATATGAGCATTCTTTCGAATGTACCGACATGCCGACTGAAACAGAGCATTCACATTCACTTTGCTTTTCGGATAACCTATTTTTGTGTGAATCAAGCTTCAAACCAACATCAATATTTGTAACTGTAGTGGTGTTACCTCACACGCTACATTATTTCCAGAACAGTTTTTCTAATTCTATTTGGCAACCGCCAAAGGCAGTTTAAACAACTCACATTCAATGTATTTTCTGCAAGCTTTCAAACATTTATCAATAATGTTTGTCAGGTTGTAGTCTTCTTACATGTATATTCTAGCAGTTAAACGTATAATACCAATTTAATATTTATTATGGCTAAAGAATTAAAAAACGCAGCTTTAAAAGAAAAAAAAGATGCAGCATTATTATCAGTAGTTGCTGCAGTTATTCTCACAGGTTTTAAATTAGTTGTAGGTCTTGTTACAAATAGTTTAGGCATATTGTCGGAGGCATTGCATTCTGGACTTGACTTGGTAGCAGCAATTATAACCTATTTTTCGGTGAGAGTTTCAGATAGACCCGCTGATAAAAATCATCATTACGGACATGGAAAAATTGAAAATTTTTCTGCACTCATGGAAACCATTCTTTTGCTAATTACTTGTACATGGATAATTTACGAAGCCATTAATCGGTTGGTCACTCATGAAACAGATATTAAAATATCTGTGTGGAGTTATATTGTGGTAATTACCTCAATCATTATTGATATCAATAGATCAAGAATGTTAAGTAAGGTAGCAAAGAAACATAATAGTCAAGCACTTGAAGCCGATGCACTACATTTTTCGACAGATATATGGAGTTCAGCTGTGGTTTTGTTTGGACTGATTTGTGCCAACTTTGGATTTTTTGCAGCCGATTCTATTGCTGCTTTAGTGGTTGCAGCTATCGTTCTTCTAGTGTCGTATAAGCTTGGAAAAAAGGCAATTGATGTGCTGCTCGATCGCGCTCCACAAGACGTCATTGGTATGGTTGAGAATACGCTTTCAACTTTCCCTGAAGTGAAAAAGTTTCATCGACTGAAAGTTCGCACAGCAGGTGCTGACACATTTATCAAAGTAAATATTCACTTGAATCCAGAACTTAGTTTATTGGAGGTGCATCAATTGTGTGATAAAATTGAGAATACAGTTCATGAACTTATTCCTCGGAGTGAACTTTATTTGCATCCTGAACCTGAAAATTTGGAACATATTGACAAAGAGAATAATGAATTAAAATGATGCAAATTATGAACAATAATATAAATTGGATTAAAATAATCAAGAAGCTAAATATTTGGCTAATGATGCTAACAGCGATAGTGTTGGGGGTTTCCACATTGCTATTCGAAGCTTTAGAAGAATACGAACTCGACGAATTAGATGAAATTCATGAATTTTGCGGATTTACACTTTTTGCGTTGATATTCATACATTTAGTGTTATATAGAAAGGGTTTATTAAATACATTTAAAAATTAAAATCATGGGATTAGACGATTTTTTTGAGCAGGGTCATAAGCGCCATAATTATGGACATGACGATCATAATCACGATCATTCTTATAGACAAAGAGATGAACACCATTCATCACATTCTTATAATCAGTACAGTAACATACAAAAACAATTGTTGGACAAACTACAAGATAACCCAAGTTTAAAGAGACTTGTGATTATTGGGGTAGTAGTAATTCTTGTTGTTGTATTGTTAATTGTTGTCCTTTTGTTTCCGATAATAATGAAACTGCTCGGTTTTGTAACCGATAATGGAATTCAAGGTTTGTTAGATACAATTTGGAAAGGTGCAAAGTAATTTTCAATTATCGAATCGATGTGCAGTAAATTTATTTGCTTCCGTCGATTTTTTTTGAATAAAAATTTTATTCTGAATGATTTTTTTAGTCCAAAAAAGAGTATAATCTGTGTTTTGATGTTAAATATAAGTTAAAATGAATAAAATCATGTTATATAACATACTTTTATAGCAGAAATACATCAAAAAGCTTGCAAGTGTAGAAAAAACACTTTATCTTTGCATCGTGATTTTTTCATAGTATTAGATTTAAGGTTAACAAAGATTGGTAGTCAAGCGAGACTACCTTTCGCGTTTTTAGGTGGGTAGGTTATTTGCTTGTTTTCGAAATGACGCTAAGCAATACACACAAACTTAATGCATTCTATAAATAAATCAGACTTTATTATTTTTCTTCATATAATAAGTTAATCTTTCTCCGATTTACATCCCCATTTATTACAATACATTTACTGATATTTACTTTTCAAATATTACATACAGTTTCAAGTTTACGTTTCATACAACTATTTACCATTCTACGGTTTTTGATTTTTTAAATCAAAATACTAAGCTAAAAGTACAAATTCAGTCGATTTATTTTGTACTTTTGCAGAAAATAACACTATTGGATTGCATATTCTGACAGTTATTTAATTTGTTTTCGAAACATTCATATATAATAAACGCCACGTATAACCTACACTTTGAATTTGGTAAAGTATTGATAAACTACGTTTTGTCTTTGCTCTTTGCTCTAATGTCTTTTATTATAGGTGATTAATGTTTGTTTCGAAAAATGGCATGAAAATTTTTAAACTTTGAAATTCATCAGTATGAAAGTAATCATTGTTGGTACTGCATTTCCATATCGTGGAGGTTTGGCGGCATATAACGAACGCTTGGCTCGCGAATATCAAAATCAAGGGCATGATGTAGAGATTGTTACGTTTAAACTTCAATTTCCTGCGTTATTTCACTCTGGCGATAAAGCTTATTCTAAAGGATCCAAGCCAAATGGTTTGATTATTCATCGTTTAATCAATTCTATGAATCCATTCAATTGGAAATTTGTAGGTAATGAGATTAAATCAAAATCGCCAGATTTGGTAATTTTCTGCTATTGGTTGGCTTTTATGGCTCCCTGTTATAGTGCTATAGCGCATTTTGCTCGCCGTCCCAAAACCAAAATGCTTGCTGTCATTCACAATATAATTCCCGAAACATCTACAATACTAGACAAAATATTTCCAAAATACTTTGTTAATGCAATGGATGGGTTTGTAGCTATGACTGAGTCTGTTATCGAGGATATAAATAGTTTTGATACCCGAAATAAGCCTAAAGCACTTTCACCACATCCAATTTACGATCATTATGGCATTCCATTATCCAAAAAGGAAGCCGCCATAAAGTTGGGTTTACGTGAGCAACACAATTATATTTTGTTTTTTGGTTATATTAGACAGAACAAAGGACTTGACTTACTTATTCAAGCTTTTTCGGATGAACGTTTACGACAATTTCCGCTTAGATTAATAATTGCTGGTGAGTTTTACGAAAATCCAGAACCGTATTTAGACTTGATAATTAAATTAGGTTTAGAAGGAAAGGTGGAACTTAGAACAGGTTTTATCCCTGATAGTGAGGTTCGTAATTATTTCAGTATTGCCGATTTAGTAACTCTTCCTTATCGTGTAGCTACACAAAGTGGTGTTACACAAATTGCTTATCATTTTGAAAAACCAATTTTGGTTACCAATGTTGGAGGTTTGGCAGCAACAGTTCCCGACGGAAAAGTGGGTTATGTGGTAGATGTTAATCCTACAGATATTGCCGATGCTTTGCTTGATTTTTATTCTAATAATAGAGCTGAGCAATTGATTGAAAATATCAAAATTGAAAAGACAAAATTTAAATGGTCGAAAATGACAGATGCAATTAATGGATTGCTCAATAAGTAATTTTTGCACATTATCACCTTAAACACAATACTTTGTACATGCTTTTTTCTATTATTATACCTGTCTATAATCGCCCACAAGAAATTGATGAGTTGCTTGAAAGTTTAACTTTACAAACAGTTAAAGGCTTTGAAGTTGTTGTTGTTGAGGATGGTTCCACCATTGATTGCCGTCAAATAATTGAAAAATATAGCTCAAAGCTGAATATAAAATACTTTTACAAGCCTAACACCGGGCCTGGTGGTTCTCGCAATTATGGAGCTGAACGTGCAACTGGCGATTATTTTATTATACTTGATTCCGATTGTATTATTCCACCAACTTATTTGTTTGAAGTTCAGCATGAATTAAACAACCAGCCTTGTGATGCATTTGGTGGGCCTGATAGAGCGCACAATTCATTTACGCCAATGCAAAAAGCCATAAATTATGGAATGACATCTTTTTTTACAACCGGCGGAATACGTGGCGGCAAAAAGAAATTAGATAAATTCTTTCCCCGTAGTTTTAATATGGGGATAAGTAAACTTGCATTCTCAGCGTTAGGTGGATTTTCAAATATGCGTTTTGGCGAAGATATTGACTTTAGTATAAGACTTTTTAAGGCAGGATACCGTGTTAGGCTTTTTCCTAAAGCATGGGTGTTTCATAAACGAAGAGTTGATTTGCGAAAATTCTACAAACAAGTTTTCAATTCTGGAATTGCTAGAATAAATTTATTTCTCAAATATCCCGATTCTTTAAAAATTGTGCATTTATTACCTGCTGTTTTTACTTATGGTATGCTCTTTTTCCTATTGTCGAGTTTTGTATGCTTGTATAGTTTGACACCTGTTTTATTGTATATGCTGATTATAACCAGCGATTCAACTATAAAGAATAAAAGCTTGAAAGTTGGTCTTTTATCAGTAATTGCTTCATTCGTTCAACTATTTGGGTACGGATTTGGTTTTACTAAAGCTGCTTGGTTGAGAATTGTGTTGCGCAGAAATGAATTTAATGCTTTTGAGAAGAATTTCTATAAATAATATACTTAAATAACTTGAATATTATAATGTACTTTTTAATCGGGGCTAGCCCCGCGCCCCACTCACTTTTTTGCCTTGACGCAAAAAAGTAAGCAAAAAAAACACCTCACCCGTCCTACGGACACCCTCTCCTTCCGGAGAGGGAAGAAAGGAAATGTAGTGTTTGACTGCGCCCACTTCGCTCGAAAAATCAGTCGTTCGTAGGCTGAAAACTTTTAAACTCGTACCGACGGAATACGTCGGCACTCAAACACAAAAGTTTTCTACGCCTACTTCACTCCATTTTTCGGCTCATTGGACGAGGTCAGTACAAAAAAACAAAAGCGCAAACTAAGGAAAGATATTATGACTTTCCTGTTTCTTAATTAATTGTATTACAAATAAATAAACACTAAAATGTTGTCGAAAGGCGGCTGATAAGAATTGATAATTATGGCAAATGAAATAGTAGAAACACCAATGATGAAGCAATTCAACGAGATAAAAGCAAAGCATCCTGATGCAATTTTGCTATTTCGTTGTGGTGATTTTTACGAAACTTTTTCGGCCGATGCAATAAAAGCATCGCAAATTCTGGGAATAACTCTTACCAAGCGAGCCAATGGTTCGGGTAAAACAATAGAACTTGCGGGTTTTCCACATCATGCGCTGGATACATATTTGCCAAAATTGGTACGCGCTGGAATGCGTGTAGCTATTTGCGATCAATTGGAAGATCCGAAACTTACAAAAAAAATTGTAAAACGTGGTGTTACTGAGTTGGTTACACCTGGCGTTTCGTACAGCGACACAACACTTAATCACAAGGAAAACAACTTTTTGGCGAGTGTTTATATCAATAAAAATCATGTTGGAGTTTCGTTTTTGGATATTTCTACAGGCGAATTCCTTGTTGCTGAGGGAACTGCTGAATATATAGATAAATTGTTGAATAGTTTTGGACCTAAAGAAGTTCTTTTCGACCGCTCCAAGCGCAAAGATTTTGAAACTCTTTTTGGTACAAAGTTTTTTACTTATGCACTCGAAGATTGGGCATTTACACCCGATACCGCAAATGAAAGATTGCTTAAACATTTTGAAACAAAGAACTTAAAAGGTTTTGGAGTTGATAATTTGCCAAATGCTGTAGTTGCTGCTGGTGCCATTCTGCACTATCTCGATTTAACACACCATCAGCAAACTGGTCATATCACCCAGCTGTCGCGCATTGAAGAAGAGCGTTTTGTGTGGCTCGACCGTTTCACAGTTCGCAATCTGGAATTGTATGGCACAATGAACGAGGGTGGTCGCACTTTGTTGGATATTATTGACAAAACTATTAGTCCAATGGGTGGGCGAATGCTCAAACGTTGGGTGGCTTTTCCGCTTAAAGATGTGAAACCTATCAACGAAAGATTGAGCGTTGTGGAGCATTTTTTCAGAAATCCAGAATTGAAGTTGATGCTCGAACAGAATATTGCTTTGATTGGTGATTTGGAGCGAATTATTTCTAAAGTGGCTGTTGGACGTATTAATCCGCGTGAGGTAGTTCAACTTAAAGTGGCATTGAAAGCTATTGAGCCTATCAAATTAGCATGTGTACAAACCGAAAATGGAACTTTGCAAAAAATTGCCGACCAGCTAAATGCTTGTGGCATAATTTCAGATAAAATAGATGCAGAGATATCTAATGACCCACCAAATTTTATTAATCGTGGTGGCGTAATCAAACAAGGTGTTGATGCCGATTTGGATGAATTGCGTCAATTAGCATATTCGGGGAAAGATTTTTTGCAAAAGATTCAAGAAAGGGAAAGTGCTGCTACTGGTATTCCTAGCTTGAAAATCAGTTTTAATAATGTGTTTGGATATTATATCGAAGTCCGAAATATGCACAAAGACAAGGTGCCCGATACATGGATTAGGAAACAAACTTTGGTAAGTGCCGAACGATATATAACTGAAGAATTAAAAATTTACGAAGAAAAAATTCTTGGCGCCGAAGAAAAAATTCTTGCTATTGAAACCCGATTATTTAGCGATTTGGTATTTAGCCTGGTCGATTATATTACTGCCATTCAGCTCAATTCCAATTTGATAGCACAACTCGATTGTTTGCTGTCGTTTACCAAAGCATCTGCCGAAAATAAATATGTTCGTCCCGAAATTACCGACACCGATGTACTTGACATCAAACAAGGACGCCATCCAGTTATTGAAAAACATTTACCTATAGGCGAAAGTTATATTGCCAATGATGTGTATTTGGACAATGAATCGCAACAAATTATTATTATTACCGGACCCAACATGTCGGGTAAATCGGCTTTGTTGCGGCAAACTGCAATAATCACTTTAATGGCCCAAATTGGTTGTTTTGTGCCAGTAGAAAGTGCAACTATAGGCGTGGTGGATAAAATTTTCACTAGAGTGGGTGCAAGCGATAATATTTCGTTGGGCGAATCGACTTTTATGGTGGAAATGAACGAAGCTGCCAGCATTATGAATAACTTATCCAACAGAAGTTTAGTGCTTTTTGATGAGTTAGGACGCGGTACAAGTACATACGATGGAATCTCAATTGCTTGGGCTATAGTGGAATATATACATGAGCACCCAAGCTGCAAAGCCAAAACACTTTTTGCAACCCACTACCACGAATTGAATGAAATGGAAAAATCATTTAATAGAATAAAAAACTACAATGTGTCGGTGAAAGAGGTTGAGAAAAAAGTAATTTTTCTTCGTAAATTGGTGGCTGGTGGCAGTGAACACAGCTTCGGTATTCATGTAGCCAAAATGGCTGGAATGCCTCAAAGCATCGTAAAACGGTCGGAACAAATCCTCAAACAATTGGAAACAGATAACCGTCAATCGGGTGTGAGCAAGCCCATTGGCGAAATAGCAGAACAGCGTGAAGGCTATCAACTTAGCTTTTTTAAACTTGATGACCCCATATTGGAACAAATACGCGACGAAATTAAAAACTTGGATGTCAACAATTTAACGCCAATTCAAGCATTGAACAAATTGAATGAAGTGAAACGAATTATTACTGGAAAGTAAATGATTGGGGTGGAACAAAAAAGTTTTTAATATTTTAATGTTGTATTTGACATTATTTGCAGAAATTAAATTCATAATGTTCATGTTGAAATATATTAGACTTTATATAGATTAGTATACTATGTGATTAAAAAAAAAGATTTACCACTAAGTCACTAAGGGCACAAAGTTACACTAAGGTTCTTTTAATCAGTTATTATGAGAACACTAAGATAAAACATAAATGTTTTAT
>CAIWCC010000233.1 GCA_903911085.1 uncultured Bacteroidales bacterium
GTCAATAAGTTACAAGTATTACCAGAGCTCCTTAGGAGCGACATTATTTTTTCTTTTGTTTTTACCGGACAACAATAAATAAATATCAAAATATCAGCTAATTACAGTGCACTAAAAAGCCAATACTTAGCAGCCTTGATTTGCGATAATTTGTGTAATTTGCGTTCAAACCTTTTATTTCAAAAAAAAGCAAGATTTGTCTTATTCTCAAAAAACGAAGTATTTTTATTATCCATTTTTTTCCGTTCAATCAGTGTAATCCGTGTGCTATTCTTTTTTATTCGACATTATATTCTGTATATTACCTAATATGCGGTTCATTCTTTAATTTGGTTAAGTAGATTTTATTAAGTAGAAATAAAAAAAGCCAATCAAAAGCATGTCTGCTTTACGATTGACTCTTTTTTTTGATTAATATCAGTGATAGATAATTAACCTATCAGAAGTACAACACTACAATTGCACTTCGCCAATATAATCGCTGTTTGAATTCAGCTTGCCATCTGCACGGGTAAAATATATCCAACTTTGCACCATGTTACTAACCCAATAATCAGGGCATTCCAATTCTGCTGTACCAGCTAAACGCTTTGCAATATCCTGAATTAAAATGCACTCTTTTGTAGTGTCATTATAAAATATTAGGTTGACTGATTCGGTTGGTTTTGCACCACCAGTTGTTTGATCCGAAAAATTACTGGCATTCCAACTCACTTTTACTGTTGTACCAGTGGTTTTTACGGCCATTAAACCTGTACCACGTGTAGTACTGCCCTGCGAAAAAACCAATTTGCTGTAATCGATGCTGAAATTGGGTGTTTCGCCAACTATTGCATTTTTCATTACCATTGCAAACCCGTAATTGTAACCTCCCTTGGCTTTGAGCGTTTCGTCCATCAACTCACGCATGTTGGTCAGAAAAGCCACCAAAAATGCAAACTTAGAACGGTGCTCCACCTGCTTTGCCGTTTTGGCATCAGTTGGCTGTCTAAAAATTTTAAGAATACTTTTGCCGCTCTTTTTTACTGTAGTAGCAACGGCGCTACCATGACGACCAGAAATGGTTCCGAACGTCGACGAGTTAAACTCTGCCATCTTGACTTCTTTTTTTTAATTGTTTATTACTATTTGAATTGTCTAGAAAATTTAATCTGAAAATATCAGCTCTTAGCTGACTTAAAATAAATTTTTTCACGCTTTTTATTTTTAACGAGTGAATATTAGAGAATGATTAATAAATTAGTTGAAGTTATTTAATGATATATTTATTTGTTCAAAAAACAATCATTAACTGCGTTTTACTAATTATTAATTGTTAATTATTAATTACTTAAGATTGGCGGCGCTCTACTTTTTTTCATAACTTTTGTTGTTAATTGTTCTTATTCCTCTTTTACTTTATTTTGTATATTATTTATGCGACAATAATTATTGAACACATTCTGTTTTTAATATCTCTGCAAAGATAGATGTTTATATTCCGCATATAATCAACAACTTACTTGTATATTCTTGTATACAAGAACAAACAAGTTATTGCAAGTTTATACAAGTTTATACAAGCAATAATTGCCATAGAAGGGATTTAGGTAGAGAGATTATTGGGTAGGAATAAAATGAAAAAGCGACGACCTCACATTTCTGTGAAGCCGTCGCTCGTAATTTTTTTCTTATTTAGGCTTTCACTTGGAGTGAAGGCCTCAATATTTTAGAAAATTAGCTATTTGAGATCTTTAAGAATATGTTTGATACGCAATTTCATTTTTTCCACATCTTCCTTGTCGTTTTTGTTGGTGATTGTATTATCGAAAATACTTTGTCGAGAGCCAATATCTCTATCAAAATACAACTTTAGTGCATCATATATTTTTTGGCCCTCTCTTTTTCCAATGGTAATGAGCGCTGGCTCGTATTGTTCCATGGCACCTAACATGATACGGATGGACTTGCCCTTCTCAGCAGAAAACTCAGTTCGTAAAGCTGCTGCCAAATTATCTTTTTGGGAGTGAAGCAGATAATCCGGGAATAATTTTAATTTGTTATCAATAGTTTTTGAAGGTAGTTTTGTAGGTACAATTTCTATCGGCAGCTGCATGGTAGCCTCTGGCTTGCCTATAATCAATTTGTTATTCAACAGTTTATGATACATTTTTGATACAAGTATCAATCTATCAGCCGAAAGCGTTCTCACACGCTTACTATCGAGCGTAGATCCAAAACATTGGTTTAGCTCAGCCAAATTATCCAACCTAGGATGGGGCACATAATCATCACCATAAATTTCTATTAATAATCCAGACAATTCAATATCATTTTCATATTCAATTGCTATATCATTACCCGTAATTTCCTTGTATCTCTCGCAAATATGATCTGCGCCAAAATATGGTCTGTTCTGATTCCAATGAACCGGTATTAGTCCTTCGGCGCACAATTCCTTCACACGTTGGCAGTATTGCTCAATTACCGCAGCTTCATCCGTCCCTTTATATTCCTTGCACTTGCCTTTTGCATAAATCCCCATTTCCTTTATTCCGTTGCCTTCATCGAATTTATCGCATTGGTAATGTACAAAAAACACTTCCTTGTACGATGGTAAACTATCTTTCATAATTTTATTTTGTTTCTTTTAATAAGTTGATAAACATTAAAGTCGATTATTCCATTATTAACCATTCTAGTCTCGTAACAATTTATTCACCGCATATTTGATGGGAATAAGCGAATTATTCACCACACATTGATTGTAGTGCCAGCTAAATATGGGCTGAAACTTTAGCACATCCTGTTATCGAATTACGAGACTTATCTGTTCATTCAATTTTGTTGGTTTTAATAATTATAAAATTAAAATTAAATACATTATCTTTGCATCACCATATTCCCGTTAGCCCCTGAAGAAATTCAAGCTAGCGGGTTTCGATTTTTATCAAGACTTAAATCTATTTCCACAATGGCTCTTTCTCCCAATTTAACGGAAATCCCATAGCTCTTACATCAATATTGGGATATTTTGCCAGTAATACTTTGAATTTTGCATGAATGCTATTGCTGGGATTAATTGTATTCATCAAAAAGAGCATCATCGACAATATAAAGTAAACCCTGTTGTTCAATGGCAGTGATTTACCTGTATCGGGACAGGTATAGTTTGTTTGATTAATAAATGGTTGTTTTGGTACATTTGGAATAATGGGTTGTATCTGCATTTCTTTATTCCACAAACGGGCGTGGTGTGCACAGATATTACGAAGATATACAATGCTGTGAAGCCACGAAGTAAAAACCACTTCGGGTAATCCAAAGTGATTGGCAATATCTCGTTTATCTCTGCCAGGCGAAAGATAACTATAAAGGCTAGATAAAGTACCAAACGACGAAACTTCGAGCATCATCCAACATGGTGGCATTGGGTCTGAGTATTTCAATTGAAATGCCTTGATAAACTCTTCGTCGCTACGTTTGTATTCCTGTCCAATTTTCGTAAGAGTTTCGGCATGTTTCAACGGTCGTGAAAAGTTTTTCGTATCGTTATACCAAAATGGTCCACGACTATGCGAAAGTATATAAATCATTTTGGCACGAACTGCAACCTCTATTTTTTCGAGCTCTCGCAATACAAGCATCCTTAATTCCCTATCGAACTTATAAATACTAAATGCAGTATCAAAATTGGCATCTACTTTAAATACATGTTTTTCCTTATCTGCCAGCAACGGATACCAATATCCACTCAAGCGATAATAACTTACTGCCTCTAGCAAATGCAATGCTTTAGATTCGTTTGGCACTATTAACCCACGGTCTTTGAGTTGCTGAAGTTGAGCGGCGTAGATAAGTGCTGGCTTGGAGTAGGGCACTTTGCTCATAGGTATAAAAATAAAAAGCTTACCCTAAGCGCGCTGTTCTTACGGGAAGCGGGGCAAGCATGTTGATGCAAAGATAGATGTTTTTTTCTCATATTCCAAAATTTGTGATGCATAATTTAAAACGAATGCTATTTTCTTAGTAATTGTCTGGTGGTAAATCATATTTGTTGCTCAAAGATGACATTTTTGTTATTGACAAATTAATTCCTTGGTTCTTAAATCAATTTTCCCATCAAAGTATAGCTGCAACACTTGATGAAATACTGAATCATTCTCAGTTACCAAACTAAACAGTGTCATGCACGATTTTAGTTTCATATCATCAGGTCTTCCAAAAAACTCAGTTGCCGTCTTGTTTTTATGCAACAATAATGCTTTCGATATTTCAATTAACCGTGCACTCAAAACATCATGATTCAAATAAGCAATTGCCTCTTCCCTACTGTTTATTGCATAAAACACAGAAGTGCTGCTCAAACCTAAACCATGAAATTGCGGAAAGATATACCACATCCAATGGCTAACCTTTTTCCCATTCACTATTTCGGACAAAGCCCTATCATAATCATTTTCTTGAGCTGTAATAAATCGGTCTAAATTTATCATAAGCTGTATTTGTTGTTAGTATTGATAGCATGACTTTGAGTCATACTATCAATTAAATAGAAATTACTTTATTATTTGGTGAAATTCCCACACCGTTTCTGATAGTTGGATTTTTAGAACCAGCTACAAGAATACGATTATTCTTCCATTCTAGCATTTGTCTTATTGACAATCATCGCTCATCAATCTTCGTCACTATTATTATCGAAAAAGTCATTTATTTTGGCACTTATTTCTTCAACCGAAGGCAAAAGCGATTGATAAACAGCAGGCAATTTTGCTGAAGTACTGTAAGTGGCCACACCAATGGGCAAAGTTGATGTTTTGAGAGAATACTCTACAATGGTGCGGTTCTTACTTTTACATATAATAATTCCGATGGATTCGTTTTCGTGTGTCAACTTTACTTTATCATTCAGCACCGACAAATAAAACTCCATTTTTCCTTTATGTTCTGGTTCAAACTCACCCACTTTAAGGTCGATAGCTATCAAACTTTGCAAGCGACGGTGGTATAATAACAGATCCACCCGATACTCTCTTTCTGCTACCAACAAACGATACTGACTGCCTACAAATGTAAAGTCGGTTCCCATTTCCAACAAAAATGCACGAATGTTTTTTAATAATGCCTGTTCAAGCTCACTTTCGGCATGTTCGTCCGCCAGGTTTACAAAACCAAAAGTGTATTCATCTTTCACGGCCATAAATGCTTGTTTAGCAATAGCTTCTGGCATTACATTATCAAAATTTGTTTGATTGAGCAAGTATTTCTCATACGTTTTATTCTCAACCTGATGTATCAAAACATCCTTTGTCCATCCAAATTTACGGGTAGCAAGCGTATAAAACTGACGCTCCAAACTGTCTTTGCATTTTTTCAGAATTACGATGTGTTTACTCCAACTAATTTCTCGTACCAATGGTACGAGTTTTTCATCACTTTGATATTCAGTGTAAAACTGAGCCATCAGCCACAAATTACCTACTGAAAATCCACCCATTGACGGAAATTCTTTTTGCAGTTCTTTCGACAGTGTTGGTACAATGGCTTTTCCCCAACCCAAAGCTTGTTTTTCGGATATTGACCTACCCAGCTCCCAATACAAACCTATCAATTGCGTATTTACCGCCTTTAATGCCTCATATTGTGCTGCACGCACTTTTTCCTTTATGTCGGAAATAAATTGTTTTTGAGAAAGGTCTAAATTCATAGTGCTTCTATATTCTTTTGCGTCGTTTTATATTTATTAACCACTGATGCAGTTCAAGATTTCAGGTTTCGTTTTTTCATAAATACCGAAACCAACAACCCAACTCCCACTATCACATCCACCACATTCCATAGCTCTCTACCCAACGATATTTTAAGCAATGGCTAAACAAAACTGCCAACACAATGTAAATTATCATTTCCGTTTGACGATTTTCTTTTAAGCTTAGTGATAGCTTCACAATTCTTCTTTTTCAACCTATAGTATTATTTCTATCATTGAATTAATTTTTTATCTGTTCCATTTGGTTATTTCATTGGTTATAAAGACTTCCAGTTCTTCTTTTCGGGGAAGTTCGAGTAGGTATTTCGAAACAAAAAGGTGGTTGTCCATACCCGCTGTGGCAAACTCTACCAGTGCATTGTTTTTGTTGGTTACCAGCAATATCCCCACCGTGGGGTTATCGTCAGGCTGCATCACTTCTGCTTTGTAGTAATTCACGTAGGTATTTAGTTGCCCTATGTTATAATGGTTAAAGTCTTCTACTTTTAGGTCAACCAACACATGGCATTTCAGTATGCGGTGATAAAACACTAGGTCTATAAAAAAGTATTCGTCACCTATCAGTATTTTTTTCTGTCGCGCTACCAAGCAAAAGCCATGTCCCATTTTCATCATGAAATTTTGCAGTTGATCTATCAGAGCGGCTTCCAAGTCACTTTCTTCTACCGCATCTTTGGTTTTTAACCCTAAAAACTCGAATGCGTAAACCGACTTTACAATATCTGTTGGCAATAAAGTTTCTGCTTTTGAATTGGTTATCTCGCTCAATAATTGTGGTTTGGTACTCATTCCACTTCGTTCAAAATAAAGACTGTTAATTTGTCGTTTCAATTCCTTTACCGACCAACAGCCATTAATTGCAGCCACTTCGTAAAATGCTCTTTTGAGTGGATTGGACATTTGCAAAAGTTGCTCTAAATGTGTATAAGAAAGCTTATTTAAGAGCTTTTCTACAGGTGTATAATAGAGCTGCTTAGATTGTGGGGTTGGCAACCCCACTTTCTCACAGATTTCCAATTGTGGGGTCAGTGACCCCACAATTGGAGAAATTAGTGAAAGAACCGAATTATCAGTGTTATCCAATAAGTATTGTGCTATTTGTGGATAAAGGGTGTAAAAATCTTTAAAACGATACAATGATCTGCGATCTATTCCCTTGATTGACTTAAGCTTATTGGCTAGTTCATCAAACAAATTTTCGCCATAAGTGGCTCTATCTTCTCCCTGAAGTTCAAATTCCACAATATAATACCCAGTTAGCCAATTCCTTAAGGTTAACGATACATTTATAGCTTTGGAAGCTTGCTGCCAAAAATGATGATGTGTCTGCTCAAAAGTGCTGACTAGTAAATCGAAATTCATCCTAATATCATTATTAATTGTTTCAATATCACACTTCTGTTCATTTATGCATTTAGTGAAACCCACACTACTCTAAACTGCCAACATCCTTACCAGCTGATAAAATCCGTAAGGCATATCGGCTAGGCAAAGAAAAAGTAGAATAGCTAGGATTATTTTGATTGGCAATAACCCCATCAGTTGTAATCCGTAAGTTTCTTTTTACACTCCACACAAAACTTCATTTCCTCCTTGTCAACTTGTTTTATGGTTCCACGGGCATCGTTCATCAAGCAGGTTGGTGTTACACTGCAATGATTCAACCCTAAACAATGTCCAAGTTCATGATTACTGACTTTTTGTAGTCTGACTCCAAATAACTTCAAATTTCTTTTTATCCGAAAGGTCGAAACCACTGCTGTAGTGCCTGGACAATAGCTTAAACCCAGAATACCCCATTCCTCCGAGTTCCGTTGACGATATTTTATAGCAATGTCTTTTTCTGTTATAAATAACTGATATCGATTGGATTTGAACTTTCTCAGTATCTTATTGCCTTCATAACGAGTACCACTTTTAGCCAGCAAATCATTTGTTAGGGGAATAGGTTTTTCTATTACAGGTTTTATGCCATAAAACTTTTCAATTCCTTTTACTAATATGGCAATGGTCTGCTTATCAACTTTTCCCAATGGAATTACGTACATTTTTGGGATAAGATTTGCTTCTTTTGTAATAACATTCTTAGCAGCTTGTTTTGCCGATGTGTTACAGTTGAAAATGAAAAAAGTACAAATAATAATTATGCCTATACGATTCATCTTAATGTATAAAATATTATATGAAGTTGTTTTTTTTGAGAGTTTCACTTGGAGGGAAGCTCTCACTAATCCAATAATTCTAAACCACCACTTTGGGGTCAGTACCAAATTCATTATCACCACTTGTACCTTCGGTGAAGCACAATACCAACAACCAGATAGCACCAACCAAAGAAATAAAACCAATAAAAATCCACCAACCACTTTTATCAATATTACGCATTAGTACCTTATCTTTCAAATTGGTGTAATTTTTGGCGTAATTTTTTAATATAAGTCATTATATCAGCTAATTAAAGTGTCCAAAAAATCCGATATTTAGCAGCCTTAATACCGAAAAAACGGCACGTCGGAATACTCCGTTTGCGATAATTTGTGTAATTTGCGTTCAAACTTTTTTTCGAAAATATGCAAGATAAGTCTTAAAATCATTCCGATTTATCGGAATTAAAATCCGTTTTAAATCCGCTTAATCAGTGTAATCCGCGTTCCATTTCTTTGTTTTGTTCTGACTTGTCCAGCTTAGACGTACAAAAACTGACAGGCTAGGTAACCATAAAACCAATGCTTCTATTTTGGCTAACTTACTTATCGAAAATTCATTTCAGTGTTCATTCTCTTTTTGCAATTGGCTTACTATTAAACTCCTAAGCTCTTCTTTATCTGGCATGTAAAATTGGTATTTGTTTACAAAAAGTTGCGATGAAATGTTGTGCATTGCATATTGTACAAGCAAATCGTCCTTTTCTTTTGCAAGTACTATACCAATAGGCGGATTGTCGCCTTCCACATTTTCTTCGTTTTCAAAATAACCCAAATACATATTCATTTGCCCAACATCTTGATAACCAACCTTTTCTTTTTTTAAATCAATAAGCACAAAACATTTGAGTATGCGGTGGTAAAAAACCAAATCGACATAATAAGGTTTGTTTCCCAATGTAATGCGGTATTGACGACCGATAAAAGCAAAACCTTTGCCCAATTCAAGCAAAAAATCCTGCAAATGGTCAATAAGGCGTGTTTCCAGTTCTGATTCGCTCAGGTGGTAAGGTTCTGGTATTTTCAGGAATTCCAACACGGCTGGCTCTCTGATAATGTCTTTGGGAAATTCGATTAGTTGACCCTGTTTAGCCAGTAGCAGAATTCCCTCTTTATCTTTTGATGCTGCTAAACGGAGGAATAGAGACGACTTTTTTTGACGTTTTAGTTCTCTGACATTCCAATTTTCGTTTTGCGATTGTACCTCATAAAACTGTCTTTCCAACTCATTATCAATAGGAATAAGTTCGCAAAAGTGCGACCACGTTAAACGGTCGAATTTTCCAGACACTGTCTGGAAAATTGGGTATTTGATAAAAAATTGCCGCATCATATACATATTGCTCAAGCTAAATCCTTTGCCATGTGATAACGACAAATCTTTCGACAAATTAGTGAGCAAAGCTTTTCCATATTGAGCCTTAATTTTACCACCCTGCTCAAATTCAACAATATGCTCACCAATTTTCCAATAAGTTTCTACCATATTGGAATTGACAGCTGCCACGGCTTTGCGATAACCGTTGGAATATGTTTCAGAAATTTTACCTATTAAATGCTGATAACCATCTGTATGAACATCTATTTTGTTTTCCATATATTCGCAATTATATCATGTCCAAAATTAAATTATAACTTGGACATCATTCTAAATTTTTTCTTAATGAGGGCTTCTCTCCTAGTGAAGCCTCATAAATTTAACAATCTCTAAACCACCGCTTTTGGGTCTGAACCATACTCATTATCACCACTTGTACCTTCGGTGAAACACAATACCAACAGCCAGATAGCACCAACAAGTGGTATTACACCAATAAAAATCCACCAACCACTTTTGCCAATATCATGCATTCGGCGCACAAATATTGCTATCTCAAATGTTGACTGAAAACATCAAATTAATTCTGATCAAATTCCTGTTTTGAAATTTGAATACCTCCAGAAGCTTCTGGATCGTTAGACTCTTTAATTGTAAATGTCAACCCTTAACCTTAAAGAATTTAGCGAAATCATAGAAGTTGATTTCTTCATTTGAAATGGCAAAAATCACATCGTTATTTGGTAGAATGCCAACACCATTTCTGATATTTAGATTAATAGACCCTGATTGAAACAAACTATTTATCTCTCCATCTACCACTAACATTGGTCCCGATTGTGTGGCAAACCGAACATATCTTACGCTTTCACAAACTATATTTATAAAAGAATACCCTATTTGTCCGTTTTAGCCCAATTAATGCCGAACTGTTAGTTCATATAGACTAAACGTCAATAATCGGTGTTTAATCGGACATTTATCGGACATATCGGACATTTATCGGACATTAAATTTAAAATTCAATTCTTCTCACAACTTCGGCATAACTTCGGCATAACTTCGGCATTCAAATGCTGTTAACAATTTTATATTTAGCCAAATTCGTTTCCCCTTCTCTTAGTATAACTTTTTTCAATTAAATTATATCGGATATTACTTTCTAGACTAAAGCTCATTTTTAATTGACTAATAAATGACTAAATTGACCTACAATTGACTATTGATTGACTATTTCATAGTAACTTCCAGCCCCATATCCATTGTTAATCAGCAATTTAAATCCATTGACCAAATTATGCAATTCATTGGTTGCCATCTGTCTGGATATTTCATTTATCTTCTGATAATCGTTATTTGTAATCCTCCCTTTTTCTTTTACATACAACATGGCTTTTATCTGTCTTTCGTTCAGCCCCAACTCCCGCAATTCCTCCCCCGAATAACTGTCTTTAATCAATTGTACAATAAAACCACCACCATCTTCTTCCATTAGCGGAGCAGGCAGACCAGCAGCTTTGCACGCATCTACAATTTTCATGATGCCACTGCCCCACGAATCAATATAACCACCACGAAAACAGGCTTCGGCAAGTACAGGATTCCGTGGATAAGAAGAATGTGCCTTGGTGAGTTTATCAAGTGTTATGCCGTCGGGTAATATACCGTGATTCCAAACGGTCAGTTTTGAGTCGTACACACGAATTTGAGTGGGCGCACCCATATAATTGCGATGTACAAGTGCATTCAGCAGCATTTCGCGAAGTGCTACTATCGGATATTCAAGTGTTTCAACGCGATTCATTCCTTCAAAAGTGATATTCCGAATCAAGAACTTATAATCGAGCGTGCGTAATACTTTGTCCAACACCTGAATAAGATTGCCTTCTTCCAATTCCTGAAAACGAATGGTAAAACCATCGTTATCAAATTTGCCAATTTTTACAAAGGTATTAGGATAAAATGCTCCTGGGTCTTTTCCAAACAAAACAATGGCGGCTCGTTTAAGCTGTCCGTTTTTGGCCAACCGCAGCTTTTCCAATAGTTCTGGAGTTGTAAGTCCATCAATTTCTGGCAGGCGACCAGCCTCTTCTGCTTTTCGCAGAAAAATCTTTACTGTTTTTTCCTCAATATCTTCAAAAGTAGCTCGTGTTTCAATCACATCATCCCAAGTTTGCCCAGCACGTTTGAGCAGAAACTCATTGAGCGAGGCTCCCGTCAATTCTTGCTTTACACTGCCACTGCGAAAGTAATACCTGCCGCGCAACGAAATAGGCACTGAATAAGGCAAAACGATAATTTCAATAATGTGTATATCGCCATACGGCAATAGATTTACTTCGGTGCTAATGCCTAAATTGTTTTTTATCTTGTTCGGAATTTCATCCATCAGCCTTTTGTAATCGTCCAAACCAATAACATTACCCACATCGTCTTTGCCAATATATATCCGTCCGCCCTGAGCATTGGCAAAACCACATATCCACTTCAGATAATCATCGTGCCACGACGACTTGTATTCTGTATTTTGACTTTCAGGCATAGTGCTTATTGTATTAATTTATAATTTATGTGTCAATTCATTTGACGATTGATTTCTTAATATTTTTTGTGTTGTAAAGAAAAAGTAGAATGCAAGAAATATTAATTCTTAATTCTTAATTCTTAATTAAAAATCACCCCTATCATCACCCCAAATTCACCCTCGGTGCTTACCAAATCTTTTTCAGGACAATACATTCTTGACACAAATCCATCAAGGAACAAGGCATTTTTACAACCGTTATCTTTAAAGAATTTAGCAAAATAATAGAAGTTGAATACTCCTTTTGAAATGGCTAAAATGATATCGTTATTTGGTAGAATGCCCACACCATTTCTGATATTCAGATTTTAAAGCACTGGAAATAAAAAACCCGCTAAATTAAACGGGCTTTTTTAGTTTTCATGTTTGTACGCATTAAAATTACCTAGTATTTGCTCTAAATGATATACTTCGTTGGAGTCATCAAACGAAAATCCATTACCAAACAAATACCATTTTTTTCGCTGTAGAGGTGTTAATTTTTTTATGCTTGGAAATTTAGACACTGGCACTAGTATCAAACGACCATCTTCTAACTGAATGTTTATTTTACCTCTTTGTTCAAAGGTTATTTTTTTTATTTTAGGTGCTACATTCCAAAAACCCTCTATTTGTGGATTTGATTTCATAATTATTTTACTTTAATTATTTGTATAGGTTTACCTTGTATAAAGTTATTCCATTGCTTAACTAATTCCTTTTGATAAGTTTTGGTTATTTCCAATACTTCATTTTGTTGCTTTTGTGTTAATTCACCCGCTTTAGCGATTTCTAAAGTTGGTTCGAGCCATATTTTACAAAGCTCCTGCATCGATTTTTTACCTACATGCACATGCATCCTATTTTCATACATATCTGTAGGGTAAATAATGAAAATCCAAATATCCATGAAAATGAGTATTTTAGGCATAGGCGTGTTTGTTGTTTTTTCTTTCAGTTTAAATTCCACTGCAAATATACAAATACTTTGGCACTATGCACAATTTACACACGATATTTAGAAACTGAAATGTCGACCATATTTTTTACCATCAGTGGCAGTTGTAAAGTAATTCTTTACAACTGAATTAGCTTCCAACTCACTGTCTTTTAATATACTGGATATATGTTGTCCAATGTTTTGCTTAGAGGTGGCAAAAAGTTCAGCCAGCTGTTGTTGATTCAGCCTAATGCTCCCATCTTTGGCATAAAGCGATGCTCTTACCAGAGGCGTATTTGTATGATTAAATCTGCTCTAAAATTGAGTTTAGAATCTCAGCCAATGAGTTTTTGTCCATTTTAGAAAAGGCAAACCATTTTTTGCCTAAGTCTTTGAGTGAAGCACCGACGTGATAAACTTCGTTTTCGTCAACAATAAGAAATCGGTCATGGCTTTTGTCAAACGATTTTAGCGTAAAGTTTCCGTACTGGTCATTGGCTTTTTGCACATCAAGGACTATCTGCTTGTTCGTGTTTTTGGTAAGCAACAGCACCTTCACCCCTTTCCCTTTTTTAGATAGATGAGTGAGTGTATTCTCGTCTATGTAATTGTCAATCAGCACTATGCTTTTTGTGGCAGAACGGATAATTTTAGAAGCTAATTCATAAGCATCAAAAACTTGCCCATCGAAAAACACGCCTTGATTTGGTATTGCTGATGATTGTATTTGAAGTGAAATTGCATTTACTTTTTCTGTGAGATTTTCTACATGGTTTTCAATGCGATTCATTCGTTGATTTATTGCATATCCCTTTAGTAAATAATCTCTTAAAACAGTAGTCGCCCAAATTCTGAATTGCGTACCTTGCTTTGATTTAACCCGATAACCCACCGAAATAATGACATCTAAGTTGTAGTATTTTGTTTTGTATTTTTTTCCGTCAGTGGCAGTTGTCAAGGAATCCTTGACAACTGAAATTTGTTGTAACTCATTTTCATTAAAGCAATTATTAATGTGCAAACTGATATTTTGCTTTGTTTGCATAAAAAGCGTAGCCATTTGCTGCTGGGTGAGCCAAACGGTTTCGTCTTCTATTCTTACCTCAATTCGTTCGGGTAGTTCGTTTGATTGATATAATATGATTTCGTTTTGCATTGTCATAATTTTCAATTCTGAATTTCGTTCTTGCTTTGATTTAACCCGACAACCCACAGAAATAAACACATCCAAGTTATAATATTCTGTTTGATAAGTCTTTACATCAGTTGTAGTTGTCGCAATTTGTGCGACAACTGAAAATCCTTTCAACTCTTTGTCCAACACATTGGCAATATGCTTTCCGATGGTTTTAATACCTCTATCAAACAGCAATGCAATTTGTTGCCGATTTAGCCAAACATTTTCTTTTACTACCCAACGATATTTTAAGCAATGGCTGAAACAAAACTGCCAACACAATGTAAACTATCATTTCAGTTTGCCGACCTTCTTTATTGGCTATAAATGCCAATGCTGCAAAACCTACAAATGCTAACAACCTCACCAACTGATAAAAACCATAAGGCATATCAGCTAAGCAAAGGAAGAGAAGAATAGCTATGATTATTTTAATTGTCAATTATTAATTTTTAATTTTTAATTATTAATTATCAGTAATTACCCCTATCATCACCCCAAATTCACCCTCGGTGCTTACCAAATCTTTTTCAGGACAATACATTCTTGACACAAAACCATCTAAGTACAAAGCATTCTTGCAACCCTTAATTCTGATCAAATTCCTGTTTTGAAATTTGAACACCTCCAGAAGCTTGTGGTACATTAGACTCTTTAATTGTAAATGTCAACGTCATTTCTGAGTAACCTGTTTCATCGTTAACTACTTTAAAGTATTTTCCTTTTCTGTAAATTGGATCTCGACCATTTAATGACGCTTTAGATTTTGTAAAATACTGTCCACTTTCTGAGAAATATACAGTGTTTTGACTATAGGCATCTATCATAACTTTTTCATGTAAACTTGCATTTCGTTTTGAACCACTCATAACTTTCACAGTCATTGTGCGCATTGAATTATTGACAATTGTAAGTTTAGCTTGTGCGAAAGTGAAAGTGCTGAATAGAACAAGAAATGCCAGAATCGGTATAATTTTAAAGATTGTATTCATTATAATCACTTAATAGGTTATGCAATTGATTAATAAACTTTTAAACGGCTTACTCCAAATCATTTGAGTCTTAAAATGTCTTTTGTTTTTAGTTTGTAATTGTCGTTAATCTAGATCTTATTTATTTTTAAACTAACCAACAACCCAACTCCCACTATCACATCCACCACATTCCAAAGTTCTCTACCAAGAGATATTTTAAGCAAAGGCTGAAACAAAATAGCCAACACAATGTACATTATCATTTCGGTTTGACGACCTTCTTTATTGGCTATTAATGCCAACGCAGCAAAACCTCCCAATGCTAATAATCTCACCAACTGATAAAAAATGTATGGCATATCGGCTAGGCAAAGGAAGAGTAGAATGGAAAGGATTATTTTGATTTGGGTTTTCATTTGTCAAATTCTTTCTAACACAATTTTTATTAATTCATCAACATATGGTCTATAATCTGTATTTGCAGCTTCAATTCTACGATTGGCAATTATGCAACATACAGTCATAGCTTTATGTCCCATTAATTTTGACAAACCTGCAATAGCAGAACCTTCCATTTCGTAATTCGTAATTTTATATTTACCATATCGGAAGCTCTCAATCTTATCATTTAAGTACTTATCGGCTAAGGGTAATCTGAGTTCTCTGCCTTGTAGACCATAAAACCCATTTGCCGAAATAGTTACACCGCGTAACATATCATCTCTTCCAATACGGTTGATTAACTCTTCGTCCGCATCTACAACATATGGTGCTGCTAATTGTGGATTCCATTCTAAATGTTTTTTCATTGCTTCTTCGAAATCTAAATCGCTTACAGAATCACGATCTGCGTAAAAGTTTAACATGCCATCGAAACCTATAGATTTCTCTGAGATAAGAAAACTGCCCAACGGTAATTCTTTTTGCATACCTCCTGAAGTACCAATTCTCACAACAGTGAGTTGTCTGAATTCTGATTTCTCAGTTCGGGATTGTAAGTCTATATTTGACAACGCATCTAATTCATTCATAACAATGTCGATATTGTCAGTTCCGATACCAGTTGATATAACTGAAATACGTTTACCTTTATATGACCCTGTAATTGTTCTAAATTCCCGACTTGAAACAGAACATTCTTGTGTGTCAAAATATGAAGCTACCAAAGGTACTCTATCAGGATCACCTACTAAGATTACATTATCTGCTAATTGTTCAGGTTTCAGATGCAAGTGGAATATGCTTCCATCGCAATTTATTATTAATTCTGAGGGTGGAAAGTGTTTCATAATAATATTTGTCAAAGTAAAACATCTCGCAAAATCAATCTTAAAATAGATTGATCTAGCAAGATGTTATATCAATTAAATGTTATTTCTTTCTAAACAATCGAATAATTTCACCAATCCATAATACAACTGAGGTACTTCCAATTATTATAAACCAATCATTCAATTTTAGTGGAACTACATTAAACATTTCTCCACCTATAGTTACAATCACCCATTGACCTGCTAGAATTACAGCTGCTATTGCAATAAATCCAGTACTGTTCTTCAAATTAGCAAAAGCAGATTTTCCTGTCATAAATGCTTTTGCATTAAACATATTCCAGAATTGAAGTATTACAAAAATGGTAAAGAATAGCGATAGTTCATAAGGAGATAAACCATTGCCAATACTGAAATTAAAATAGTTAGCAAAGTATTCTGCCAATGAAAAATCATTTAGCGAAGTTATATCTGCATGTTTAAAATATTGAACAAAGCCTAAGAGTAGAATCACAAAGATTACACCAACTCCAAGGATACTTTTCCACATAGCATTGCTGATTATAAAATCTGTTGTTTTACGCGGTTTATCTTTCATTACTTTTTCACTTGGCGGTAGCGAAGCCAATGCCAATGCAGCAAATGTATCCATTATCAGATTTACCCACAACATTTGAGTTACTGTTAATGGTGATTCAGTACCTAAAAATGCACCAATCAATACAATAATACATGCAGCTACATTGATAGTCATTTGGAAAAGAATAAATCGCTGGATATTCTGATAAAGTGAACGACCCCACATTACAGCTCTCGAAATACTACTAAATGAGTTATCAATAATTGTAATATCACTTGCTTCTTTTGCTACTGATGTACCATCACCCATAGAAAGTCCAACCTGAGCAGCATTTAAAGCTGGTGCATCATTTGTACCATCTCCAGTTACAGCAACAACCTGACCCTTTTGTTGCAACAATTGAACTAAACGTTGTTTATCCATTGGTCTTGCACGTGAAATAATTTTCAAGTCCAAAACTCTCTCTAAGAGTTGTTTATCTGTAAGCGATGCAAATTCTGCACCTGTAATATGATTTAGCTCTGATTCATTTTGACCCCAAAGCCCTATTTGACGACCAATTTCTTTTGCCGTATTTGGAGTATCGCCCGTTACAATTTTTACATTTATCCCTGCATTTAAGCACTCTTCAATAGCCATAGGCACTTCAGCCCTTACTGGGTCTGAAATAGCCACATAACCATCAAATGTCAATTTAACGATACTTTGATTCAATTTGCCATCTTTAAAGCATTCAACATCCTCATCTATTTGCATGGATGCAAAACCTAAGGTTCTCATTGCTTTATTTTGAAATTCTATAAGCTTTGAGTGTATAATTTCTTTTCCTTCAGGTAAAATTTGACATAAATCAACTAGAATCTCTGGTGCTCCTTTTACATATAGTATTTTTTTATTTAAGACTGCTGAATTAACTATTGTTGCCATATACTTTCTTTCAGTAGAGAATGTAAGTTGCTCAATAATCTCAGCATCTTCTCTTAAAGGAAGATAATTTACACCTTGCCCATGCAACCACAACAATAATGCACCTTCGGTCGGATTACCCAGAGCTTTGATTTTTGCCGAGTCTGAATAATCAATATATGCGGTAGAATTAACTGAAATTGCCTCTTTAATTAAATCAGAAATACCATTACTTTTATAAAATTGAGCTTCATACACTTTCATTTGGTTTTGAGTAAGAGTACCTGTCTTATCAGAACAAATTACTGTGGCTGCACCCATCGTTTCACATGCATGCATTTTTCGAACTAGATTATTAGTAGAAAGCATTCTTTTCATACTCAATGCCAAGCTTAAAGTAACACTCATTGGTAATCCTTCAGGAACTGCTACAACAATTACTGTTACAGCTATCATTACTGTTTGTAACAAAAATCCACCAAATAAAATCCAGTCAAAAGACTCAGTTAAACCAGCAAAATACCATATTAAGCGACCAATAATTATAAGTATAGCAATGCCATAACTAACTTTTGTAATTAAATCAGCCAATTTATCTAATTGTTGATTAAGTGGCGTTTCAATACTATTATCAATTTGTGCTCCTTCGAATACCTTACCGTAATCTGATGCATCGCCAACTTTATTAACCTGCATAATCCCATGGCCGTCAACAACTGAAGTTCCTTTAAGAACATAATTTGATGGATAAGTTGCTTCTGAATTAAAGTCGGCTAGATTTATGGTTTTTTTAGCAACTGGTTCACCTGTAAGCGTTGATTCATTCACTTGCAAAGAGACTGCATCTAGCAATTCACCATCAGCAGGTATTTCCTCACCTGTTTCAAGAATTACAATATCACCAACTACAACGTCTTTTTTAGTTACCTGACATACGTTTTCATTACGAATAACTTTTACTAAAGTATCATCATTTACCTTATTAAGTATTTCAAATTTAGCATTGGCACTTTGCTCAAACAAAAAACCAATTACTGTTGCCAATAATACAGCAATCAAAATACCCACAGGTTCAAGAAATGCACTTAAACCAGCATTACCAGTAAAAAACTCGTAAATTGAGACACCTAATGAAAGAAACAGAGCGACTAATAAAATAATTATTATCGGATCTTTAAACTTCTCTAAAAACTCAACCCACCAAGGATCTTTTTCTTTTGGTGTTAATACATTTGCGCCAAACTTAGCCCTACTTTCAAGTACTTGCTGGTCAGTTAAACCTGTAAAATGCTTTTTGTGTTCCATATTTTTCTATTGTGTTAATTTATTAATTTCAAATCCTGTTTATTTCAATGTTATTACCAATACATATAAGATTTTCAATTTCTAGCAGATTGGACATATACTCAGGAAACTTATAGTACTCATTTCCCAATGCGTTATTGTAGAGTTTATCTATAAAGGAATTACTTTGACATTTAAGAAACTCTACACATTGCTCATGATTAGTATTAAGAATATATTTCACAATCCTAGTGTTGAATTTAAAATCATCTTGTTTGACTATTAAATTTAAATCTGATATATTCTTTACATACTTATGATTTAAGTAGTTTTCCACTTTTGGACAAATTGACTCATCGTAAAGTTCTGCATAATAAAGCATATAACAATGATTGTGAATGCCAAAATCATCCAACATTTTAACGATAATGCGCTCATGTGTTCCGGTTATTTTTATGTCATCAATAAAAATCAATGTTTTGTTTTTTAGCAGTTCAGCATCAATATGAAATTTATCTCCCTTAATAAGATTGTATCGTTCTTCAGCATTCATTTCACCATAATCCTCTCGATAAGTTACACTACGATGGATTTTACCTGTTTCAACAGGAGAATATCCATTTTGATACATATATTGATTTAGTTTATCAATAAAATGAACGGTCATAAAATATGATGCAGTAGGAATGTGCGAATAAGCACTTGGATAAACTATAATTGGTTCGCCATCATAACTAAATTTGAATTGTTGATTAATAAAACGTTCTGCAAGTGCATAGCCGAATTCGCGAGCAATATCGTTTGATCCAAATTTAAACTTGGAATATTTCTCAGATGGAAAATCTGAACATTGACTGTCTAAAACCTTAAAAGCGCTGTACTTTTCGATTGTTCTTTTATAAGTATTTTGTAATATCATTAATTGTGTATTGTTTGTTATTTATATGTAATGCCTTAAATCCATATTTTAAAGCCCCCTCATAATCTGCTTTATAATTATCTCCAACATGTAATATTTCATTTTTCTGAAAGTTTATTTGTTTGTAGACTTTATCAAAAAAATCAAACGAAGGTTTTGATGCATTAATCTCATCTGAATAAACAAAAAAATTAAAATAATCGTATATGTTGAGATTTTTCAGCGTTGAGGAGACTGTATTACCTTCGATAAAACCTGTATTGCTACTTAGATTTAAATCAAAGCCCCTTGCTTTTAAAGTATCTAACATTGAATGAATTGATGTATTTAAAAATTCTGGTTGATAATTCATAAACAACTTATTACCAGCCATTTTGATTTCAACAAGTAAATCATTATTTATCAATTCGGGTTTATTACCAAGTTTTAATAGTATCCGTTTGTACATCAATTCTGTTTGCAACTTTTTCCCATTTATTTCATTTATTCTATCACTTACTTTGTCTGTTGTCTGAACTATTTCAATCACCTCTTGAAGTGAAAACCCATGTGGATTAAATTCTCTTCTTAAAAAATCTGCCCTTTGTTTTTTATACTCTGGATGAGACTTTATTAAAGTGAGCCAAAGATCAAAAGAAATATGTTTTATCATTTTTTTATTTTGACAATTTTGATTGATAATTTATGCCTTGCTTTAGATAATTCATTAGTAAAATGACACTCATTAAAGTTAGAATTAAACCTAATATACTCCATCCAAGCGTATCATATAAACCGTGTAAACTTGCTGGAATAAGGATAGCTAAAAAATACAAAGATAGTCTGTACTTTGGATACAAAACTGAAAACGATAAAAAGTAGCTACTTATACCCGCCCAAACTGCATGTAAGAATGGCAAACTTGTCAAACGTGCAACATTCATAAAAAATGCAGAACTATAATCCAATTTAGAATTAACAGTCATTTGATATTGAACGCCTTCAAAAACACCAAAAGCAATACCAGACATAAGTCCATAAAAAACTAAACTTTGGGGTATATAAGGTTCTTTTGCTTTCTTGATTAATATTATAATCGGAATAGCCTTAACTAGCTCCTCCCAAAAACCAACACCCAAAATAAACCCAGTAAGCTGATAAAACCAATTGGTACTTTCGGTGAGTGAATAGAAAAAACTGATTATTGGCCATCTAGGTAATTGAAAAATATCCCAAAGAACAAAGATAATTATCTGTGAACCAAAGAATAATAGTATTGTAGTTTTTGTCTTTACTTGTATAGTTTTGAAAAGATAAAAAAAGAATAAACCCCATATAACCGAGAAATATAAAGCAATTGCATAAAATGTAAAAAACTCACCCAGTGAAAAGCGAATAAAAAAAACTGGTAGAAGTCCAATTAACGATAAAACTAACAACCGCTTATCTTTTAAAAATTCTTTTCTGGAAAATATATCGTTTGGGATAATTAATTCTCTACCAATATCCTTTATTTGAGACAATAAATTTCCTTTGTGTTTTACGTTTGGTTTTATTCCAATTTTTGTCAGAAAATAGCCTGCGGTCTGAATATCACTTGTATTAGTTTGCAAAAAGGCTTTATCGCATGATAATATTTTGCCATCCTCAATATAGGATTTCAAAACTTGTGGTTCGTAAGGACCAAATTGCTGATTATTTCTAACTATATAAATCATAATGAAAGCTCAATAATTCCAAAAATAGTTTGCAAGGAGTGACTCTTGCTAAATTGTTTGTAAATTTATTATCAGATTGTATGTGAACCAACTATCCATTCCTTTCAAGAAGAAAGGTTTTGAAGAAGCTCCGTCTTTTTGAAACCCTACTCCATCGGAATAAGGCTCTATACTTATCAGTTTTTTAAATGGAATTTTCAAGCTTTTTTGTTGGCAATTGTAGTAAATGGTTTTATCTGTCAAAACAAGAATTCCTCTTCCTATTGATATCATTTGAGTAGTTTCAATTGGACTACCTTTAAAACCACCCACCCGATAATAAACTCCCTTCATCACTCTAAAACTCATCCCTTGTGAGCGACCAACAAATTCACGCTTAACTTTCTGTTCCACTAATTCAACATCGCGAAATACCCAGAGGATTTTCTCGTCTTTACCAATCATAAATGGTAGCGAACCTTGAATGGTAATGGCTGGTGTTGGAATTACCCCATTAAGTACGGATTGTAAAATATCAGACTGAACCACTTTTTCAAGTGATTTATTTAAATTTAGCACTTGCTGTGATAAGCCAGTGTATTGTTGAAATCTTGCAACTGTTTTTTTCTCAACATCTGCTATTATTCCATCATTTAGATAGCGTAATATAGCATCATCGAAAGTGTTCAAATAGATTTGATTTAGTTTCTCCGAATTTATATAACTATCCAATGCTATTGATTTAATTTGTTTGTCGATTGTGTAAAAATCAACACCATTAACAAATGCATTCATTAACAATGAATTTAATGCGGAACAACCACCTGTATGTTTTGCTTCACAATCCGAATGCTTTGATTTAAAAAAGCCTGCATCTTTTTGACAATAAATACAATCACTCATAATCTTAATTTTATTTCAATAAGTCAATTCTGTTTTAATTGATTGTTACGCTCTCGGTAAATTCTTATAAGCTTCGCTAATTCTCTTTTATTTGTATTTAAAAATCTCAAATCAATATCAGCTTTCCCGTTTGGATAATTGTATGTAAGATGATGTGAACTTACTTTTGGTTTTAACTTCCAAATAATCTTTTCATCATTTATTTCTTCCCACCTGTAATAAAGGCATCGAAAACCTTTTGAATACGCAATACCAAATTTATCTAATACAAGAGTATAATCTTGGAAAAAAAGTGAACTGATAAGAACAAAAATACTAATTGAAACAACAGCAAATATAATTAAAAACAATAGTGAAAAATCATCATATATTACAAATATTACTACTAATATGGTAACCGTTGTAAAAACTGAAATAATAGCCTCAATAGCTCTAATTATTAATGCTTTAGCAGAAATACTCCGATGAATTCTAGTTCTATTGGGAATACTTAATTCTTCCGTATATATTTCTAAGACTTTCCTTTTTTTAATTAACTTTTCAATAGATATTTCCCTGTTTTCAACGAGTTCTTTTTCAACAAAATCAACAAATTCAGGATTAAAATCTTCAGAATGAATAAAGATATTTTCAAGTTCTTCAGTTGTTATACTGGGAATATATTCAACATAGGATTTAGCAGAAACTCCTCTTTTGTTTAACTCTTTTTCAGCCAACCCAATAAATATAGGTTGATAATTATTTGAGCTATTGAGTATCCCGATTAACTCTATATCATCTTTTTTATTTATTGTTTTCTCGAAATCGCTCATTCGTAATTTAATTTACCAATTGGACAATTATTAATCTACCACCTTCTTCAGTAGAAAGTAATATCTTTTTACCTTCAGTAAGTTCAACCGCTTCTCCAATTTCAATCTTTTTATCAACATCTTTGTCATACATTGTTGTTAATTTGCGATTAATCAGTATCCATTTCCCATTATGATAATGAAAATCGCCAACCGGAGTTTTTTGTTCTGCTGTTGTTTTTTCATTAGGATAAATAAAACGGTTTACATGCCATTGGTATAATAACTGTTTATCATAAACCATTAATCTGTAATTTTCGGGTTTAAAAACTCCCTTCCTAGGAGAATAATATAAGTTCAAAACAGGCAGTTTAGTGGTATATTGAGTTCCACAAAATGGACATTTAGGCCTCATTGTATTATCAAAAACAAACCATTTATGCCAGCATTTTGGATTTTGACAAGGTTGTAATAAATCAACCGTTTTCAACAATGCATCTTCCCACTCACCAGCAGTAGGTCGTTTTTCTGGGCTTTGAAGACCATCAATAAATGCTCTATCAAATAGTACTTTTAAATACGGACCACATACAGTATATGGTATTTTCGTAGGGTCTCCTTGTGGCAAGGAGCTAGGATGCAGCTGATTAACTTTAACTCTATTACTACTATTGGTAGGGTGTTCAACGAAAAGAGATTTTATTCCCATTGAAAGGTCTTCGTCTTTCATTGGATCTAAATCATGAACCTTACCACCTCTAATCGGATGACGATAAAGTAAGTACATATATATTAAAACAGCCAAAGCATGTCTGTCTGTTTGAATACTTGGCAGCTTCCTATTGGAATCTGTAATTGGTAAATGTTTACTGGCAACAACTTCTGGTGCAATAAAATCAGGTGTACCCAGTACGTCTGGTGGATATTTGCCAGGCACCACCAAACCATCAATATCAATAATTGCAGCACTTCCTGTTGTTGGGTCAATTAATACATTTTTATATGATAAATCTGAATGAGCCAATCCTGCTGCGTGTAGGCGTTTTACTGCGCGACTAATTCGCAGACATATTTGAATGTATTTGAACCAATCACCCTTCTCTTCAGGTGCTAAAAATTTATTCATATTTTTAGCAGAAGCATACCATTTACCTTGTTTCTCTGCCCCTTTAATTCCAAGGAAATCATTATTAATTGATCCAACCTTAAAAAAGAATTGTTTCTGATAAGTTGGACAAACTATACCTAATTTTCCATTGTGTTGCACTATTTTTGTTGGCCAACAATATAAGTCCTTCCAATAATTTCCACCTTCCTGATTAAAAATACTTTTGCTATAGGTGTCAGTTATCTTTTGTAATCTATCCATAGCATTGGCATCTTGCTTATCCCTGAAAAAAGCTACAACATAACTTTTATCAGGACTGAAATAAACATCTTTCATACCTCCTGAGCCAATCATTTCGTCAATGAATTCAACATCAGTGCCATCGGTTGCTTTTAGTTTTATTTTATTTGCCATATTCTTCCTTTTAAATCTTAAATTGATTTCTTACAGAAATTATTTTGTACTTATTATAATCTCAATACTTCCCAAAGAAATCTTACTTCCATTTCTTAGCTCAGTCGATTGATTGTTGATTTTATTGTCAATTACAACTTTTGAATTGTTGATTTTAATAATCGCAGTTATTGGTGGGAATCCCTTTTCTTTTGGTAGATAAATATCAGCTTCAGAAGATGAACCAAGTACTATTGGTTTTGCGCCTAATGAGATGGACGTTTTCTCATCTTTTCCCCAAACCACTGTCAACCATGCTTCACGAAAAAGCTCTTCAATATATGAAATCATCAACCCAATAAAGAAACCCACGATGGCGACTCCAAGCAATCTACTACCTGCTTCTGGTAAAAAATTGAACGAAAATCTAAATGCAGCTCCACCAATTACGCCACCTAAAAAACCCGCTATCATAGCTGTTTTCTGAGGATAATTTGGGACGAACTTAGAAATGCCCCAACCTGTACCAAGCCCAAATATTCCCCAACAAAAAACCCTACTGATTATTTCTACTGATTCTGAAATATTTGCAGTATAAAAAAACACTATTTGAGCAATTCCGCCAGCAATACCTCCGGTTAAAACACCCCGAAAACCAGCACTAAGAATTGATTTTGAAAAAGCTGCCTTTTTCAAATAAAGGTTTTGAGTTGTCAACAATGCTATTGCTATTCCAAGACTAATTATGCCAGTCCAAATTGCAACATGAAGAATGGTTCCACCCAGTCCGCCAGATTCTGCTGTTAAAAACAATTCAGTACATCCAGAACCAACTAAAGCACCTACAGCTCCTGCGAATCCAAATGTCAAAGTCTTTTTAGTTGTATATTTGAAAAGATTGATATCCATATTTAAGTTACCTTATTTTTTATTGTTTTTCCATTGTTATGAAACTATTTGCATAATTATTTATTTAACTCTTCTAGCTTAGTAACCATATTAATAAGGCGTACAATAACACACCACATAATAATAACAACGATAACCATTCGAATATGTGCATTACTTTGAGCAATAAGCCCATTACCTTCATAAAAAAGGAATTATCATATTGGATTTCGCAATTAACATTAAAAGTTTTTTTTATAATTTGAAGCAAATTGTCCGTTTCTTTAGGACTAACCTTTTCTGTTTTATTATCAACGAAATGAAATACAAAATAAGATACATACTGAGAATCTGTTAAATGTCTATTTCTCTTTTCAAAGATTTGCACAATTCGAATAATTTTATTCTCATTTAAATGACAATTCAATAGACGGTCTTTTGCAGGGTTGTAATACAGTAAAGAAAAATTTATGATAATAAATGCAATGACAAATAATGGATAAATAATTAAAAATATTGTAACTATATATACTTCAGAAACATCATTTTCTGTAATAAATTTGCTAAAATCACTCAATATATTAAACAGAATAAATAACCAAAGTATTGAAAGAACTGAAAGGACAAGTAACATAACATCAAGATCATTTTTGCATCTCCTTCTGTAATGTTTTACAAATTCTAAAAAAACATCTAACTCCAACATGTTTAAAACAATAAAGCAATTGTTCTATCATCGTGATTCCCTGGAGACCAGAAGTCTAACCATTTAAGTAGTTGGTCAGCTGACTCTACGTTATCATCCGAAAAATCTACTTCATTGGATAAATCTTGCCAGAGTTCATCCCACTTCTCAATTCTTAATAAATTTGCATCTGTTTCAAATTTTGGATCAGTTATGCCATCCGACATTAAAATTAAAGCTGTAAAATCATCTACAATATCAAATCGAAGTCTGTGGTAAATCTCTGTATCAGTAATTATTTCTGGCATTGTAAGAAAACGTGTTTGTCCAGCAAACTCGCCACCATCAGACTCTCCTAATACTTTTAAAAATCGTGTATCTTTATTGTAAATGCCTATTCCACCATCACCAACCCAAAATGCTCCTACAAACCAACCAAAGGAGAATTTTTTACAAATCGAGAAAATAAGTGTAGTTGAAAAATCTTTTATAGGTTTACCTGCTGTTATTGCTTCATTTTCAATTGCTTTATAAGCTTTAAATATCGAAGTGCCAACAATTGTATAAAAGTAATCACCAAATTTTTTGCGATTTTCGTCAGATTTATCCTCACTAAAACCTTTTATTAACTTACAAAATTCTTCATTGTGTTCTGCAATTTGAGTTTTACAAACATCTACTGCTACCTGAGTTGCTATTTGAGAACCTTTTCTTGAAGATTTTGCAGAGCCAGCTCCGTCAGCAACCGCTAGAATATACCAGTCATTATCATTATCGAAGTATAATTGAAAGTCGTCATCCCTAGCTTTAGCTTCGTGAGCATGTGAACGTCCACGTTGACTTGCAGCTACCATATCTTTGCAAGAATTACCATTTTTGGCTTCAACTTTGATAAATAGCTTATCTTCATCCAGTTTATAATACTCAACATCTGTAGGTGTTGGTAAATTTTTCCACAAAGATTTTGGGTCGGGATTTATCGTCAGATTTAATTCCCTGGCAAACTTAGGTTTTCCTTCTGACCAATCAGAACGTTTAATTTCAATTTTTATTTTATGGTCCCCAGACAATATTGGAACTCCAGTTATTTCTTTTGATTCTTTATTATATGATAGTCCGATTGCATCAAGACCAACAAAATCAAAGTCTCTTAACTCAGCAATACCGAAAGAGCTAATATCAAAAGGGCAACTATATGGCTGGTTCATTTTGCCGTTAGTGAGTACAATTTGTTTTGTTTTTATCTGATTCTCAAATGTAAGATCTTTTTCTTTTTCAATTGTTGGCTTATTTATATCCGCAGTTACAATCTCCACTTTAGTTTCAGCAGGTAAATCTTTGTTTTGGGAATTAGATTTTAATTCTGTTGAATTCAAGACCATTTCTTGAACTTCTTTTACAAGCTTGTCAAAAGAATCTTTGGTTTTGTCAATAAATTGAGAAATGGCTTCTGGAAGAGTATTAGATTTCATATCATCTATTGATTTTTGTAATTCAGTTAAACTTCTTCCAATATCTTCTAACTGAGAGCTAATTACTGTTTTGGCATTTTCTGCATCTTCCTTTTTTACAAAATCGGTCTCGGCACTTTCTTTGGCTACAAATTCCTCAATCACCTCTTCTTTTGTAATTTTCAACTCATTCGACTTTTCTAATTCAGTTAATTCTTCCATAATTTTTTGAGTTTCAATAATGTTTTGATTTATTTGATCTTTTAAGTTTTCACTGATAGTTTTTAATTCTGATGATAGAGCGAAATTATCTTCTACAAATTTTCTTTCAGCCAACTTTTCAATGTATATTTTAATTTCTGATATTTTATTAGTCAAATCTTCTAGTTCTTGTTTATTTGGTATTTTCTTGAATTTAAAATACAAAACAACTGATAAACAAATAATTGCAAAGAAATTGATTCCAACTAAAACTATAATCATATAATTGTTTTTAGTAATTAACCTCTAGTTCTATTTACATTTGCACTACCTTCGGATAAGCCAAAATGAGCTTCAGTTTCACACCAAGGACATTTTGTGGTTTCTTCATCCCCCGTACATAATACATTACCACACTCACAGAAGCTAAACCCATATTGGTTACTACAACAAGGACATGCAGGAAACCCTGTTAATTCAGCAGTATTTATTTTTGTATTGCTTGAGCCGCCTTCGCATAAATTGTAATATGAGTTTTCAATCGGAAATGCTCCAACGAGTTTATAATCCAATGTAGTTGAAGATATTTCTTTAAATTCAGAAGGAGACAAACGTTTCTGATACTTTATCAAATATGATTTTTTTGTTGTTTGGCATTTACCTAAAATAACCGCAAAATTTTCATCAAGTGTTGGTCGGCTTGTTTTGTTCAAATCTATTTTCTCCAAAAAGCCATTTGTCAATGGAGCTAAATTAAGACCATCGTCGTTAGTTGCAGAAACACTTATACTAGTAGTTTTTATTGAAGCAGTTACCCATTTGAAGAATTTTTTGAATGATTCATTATCAGTTTTATTCAGTTGTAACACGTTGTCAGTAATACGACCTAAAACTTTTGTATCAGTATTGTCTCCAATTGAAATTGCAACAAGATTTGACTTATTTCTATATTTTTGATTCCACTTATCGAATGGAATATCGACCTTATCAGTAGGTTTGCCATCTGTAAATAGGAAAATGATAGGTCTCCAATCGCCTTTCTCGTCCATGGTGGTTTTTTGTAATGAAATTTCCATGTCCTTCATTAAAAAATCAATTGCATTTCCCAAACCAGTACCACCACCAATAGGTAGTTTAGGTGGGTAATAATTGTAAAGTTCTACAAAGTTTGAAATCTTTTCGGTTTTCCCTGCAAATACAATTATAGACACAAAAACTGTTTCCAATGCATAAGGATCAGTTCGTAACTCTTTAATAATATTCGCAATACCTTCCTGTACCTGATCTATTGGATCACCAATCATTGATTCAGATACATCGATTAAAAAATAAACTGGTAGTCGTCTCATAATTATTTAGTTATTTGTTGCAACAATGCTGGAGTTTGACCGTAAACAGGTAGCTTTCCATCCCACTTTTCAATAAACATTTGTTGTATAATTAATGGCGTAAGGGCAGATGCTTTTAAATCATTTACATATTTGTCTGCTTCGGCTGAAACTTTTTTTACTTTTGCATCTGCTTCGGCTTGTCTCACTTTATTTTCTGCTTGCATTGCCTCTTGCACTGTTTTGTTTTTGGCATCTATTGCATCCTTCAATGATTGTGGTGGCTCCATATTTGAAGTAAGTTGTTGAAATACAAAACCTTCTTTTAAAAGAACATTTGATAATTTAGTCTGAACTTCATTTTCAAAATTCTGACGATTACTCATTAAAGAATCTGATGGATAATTGTTTGCTATAATTCTGTAACAATCAAAAATGACATTTTTAATAAATCCGTCTTCTAATTCAGATAGGTTTTTACGATACTGTCTGAAAATTTGTGGAACTGATTTGCTTTGCACATAATAACTTAAAGTGGGATCAACAATAAATTCCGAACCATCTTTTGCATTAACTTTAAATGGCGTATAATCCTTCACTTGCGTAAAAATTGGAAATTCATAAATTGAGGTGAGCATTGGCATATAAAATACCCAACCGGTAACTTCTGTAATGTCGTCAACACCCTTATTCTCTCCAATTAAATTTACTCTGATTCCGGTATGACCAGCATCAATACGCTCAACTGCTATTACCCAGCGAAATAATAACACGATAACAATAACAATAGAGATTGCTACTAAAGAAAGTCTTAATTTGGTATTCATAATAATAAAAGTATTAATAAAATAATTAGTATAATAATTTGTGAAATATCAATAGAAACGTTTGTGCCAATAGCTACAGGCTTAATTATTTGTCCCATGAAATTAAAAACCTTATCAAAGAAAATCTCAATAATTGAATAAGCCTTTTTTAAATTAGGGGTTAGACTGTTCTTAACTGGTTTCACTTTAGTATATAAAAACAAACCCAATACTACCAAAGCCAATATGAATCTGAATATTAAGCCAATTTTGATTTCGCCTGAAAAGACAAAAAGAATCAATGAGCCTAAAACAAATGTAAGAAGAAAATAATCTGTTTTTTTCATTAGTGTATAAGTTTATATTTTTGCATTTATTAGTAACATTATTATAAGTAAAATAATTTGTGACATATCAACAGCTATTCCAGTACCTACCTGAGTTGGTTGTATAAACCTTTTTAGAAAGTTGAGTATGGGATTGAATATTCTTTCAAATAAAAGGAAAGATTTTAAATAGTTACCTGTTAATTTGTCTTTGTAAGGAGTTAGTTTTGAGAAAAGGAAAAGCCCTACAATTAAGATATTTATTAGAAGAATTAAAATAGTTTTCATGTTTTTTACTTGAAATTTTTATAGTTGATAATTTAGTTGAATCTTAGATATCCTAACAATCATAATTGGTCGAGACTAATATAACTGTGACTAAAGAAATCAGTATTAAACAACTGAGAAACGATATCATTAGATATTTGAAAAACGAAAATACTTTCTTCATTTGTATTTTCAAGGTCATTCAGTTTGTTCTTAACAAATGATATGATACAATTTTTTTTTAAATTGAATGGATTGTAAGAAGACATCGTTTCTATTCCTAAATTATAAGTTGGTAATGAATTATTTGTAAAGAAAATAATTGTCGGCTTCCAATCTCCTTTTTGCTCTGCCGTAGTTCTAACAACTTCTTTTCCAATTTGCATTTTTAATTCATACAAACATTCACTTATATTTGCGGTGTCTGTTTTAGATATAATCAATTTAGGAATTTCAACATCATATAATTCATTCAGTGGAAAATGAATTACTGTTTTTTCATCAAAACTAAGTATGCTTAAGAAAACAGTCTCAAGACAAAAAGGGTCGCTTCTTAACAAGCCAAACAGTTTTTGAATTGAGTCATTCACCAAATGAATTACATCACTCATTTGTGTTGAAGTTTCAACAATTATATACAAAGGTAATCTTCTCATATTAATTTATATTACAGTGTGTACTTCCTCTGGTGGCGGAGGCAATAAAACACCCTCACTTGCTCCAATACTTCTATTTCCAACTCCTACAGAATCCGAAACCCATTTAAAAAACTGTTTGAAAGTGGAGCTATCGGTAGTATCAAGACTAACAACAGTTGTTGCAAAAAGCTCCAAATTGGATATATCTCTTCTTGCACCAACACAACAAGCTACAATACTTCCAAAGTTTCTTTTTTTAATTTGTGGAACTACTTGATTGAACAATTGAACGTCAGATGCTCTTCCATCTGCCATTATAAACAATAAAGGCATCCAATCTCCTTTTCGGTCAGCTGTGCTTAATTTCACTTCTGTATCTACTTTATTGCAAAGCATTTGAAGTGCTTCGCCTAAATGTGTTCCTGCAGACGAGGGTTGATTAATAAATGGTATTTGTAAATTTTCCAATTCAGTCATTGGAACAATCTCAGTTGGAGTTCTATCAAACGTGATGATGCTTATTTGAACCGATTCAAGTGCAAAAGGATCTTGCCTTAGACTTGCAATCATCGATTCAAGCCCAACCTTAATCGATTCAATAGGTTCTCCTTTCATCGCACCGGATGTCTGTATTAAAATATATACTGGAAGTCGTCTCATTTATTTTTATATAAATATATTACTCAAATTTATTTTTGCATATACTTTATCGTATTCTGAATATTCTTTTGAACCACATTTAGGGCAAATTGAACCGCTGTTACTTGATTTGCAATACTTTATATTACATTTTCTACAAGTTTGTACATGGCAATTATTTGAAAAAACAGATTTCTCAGCTTTTCTCCCACAGCTTGTACAACAACTTAATTCTTTTATAATAAAATAAAATTATAATAATTCAGCTAACCATATATAACTAAATGGTTAGCTGAACAGATTTATTAAACTACGATATTTACTTCTGGTGGAGGAGGTGGAAGTTCATTAAGACCTGAAATCTCTTTACCACCTGTTTCTACTTTTGTACTGGTTGTGCTTATTGATGCAGAAACCCATTTGAAAAATGCTTTAATTGTAGCACTGTCGGCTGTATCAAGTTGAACTACTATTTCAGAAACTTGTTTTAGAATGTTTGTATCAGCACCTTGTCCGGCTGCACAAGCTACCACCATACCAACTTTTTGCTTTTTGAAATCAGCTAAGCCTTGCTGCCAATTATCGGTTGGACCACCATCGGTCATCAAGAAAACGATAGGTTTCCAATCACCTTTTTCTTCAGCAGTTGTTTTAGTAACTTCTATCGAAATTTTATTTGCTAGCAATGAAAGTGCCTCGCCAAAAGCAGTTGCTCCACTTGCCTGAATTCCTGGCATTTGAAACATAGATAATTCCGTTAATGGAACTAATTGTCGTGCCGAACTGTCAAATGTTATGACGCTTAAATACGCAGTTTCTAATGCATAGGGATCTGACCTTAACGTAGAAATCAAAACTTGAACGCCATTTTTAACGGCTTCAATTGGCTCTCCAGACATTGAGCCAGAAGTGTCTAATAATAAATAAACGGGTAATCGTCTCATTTTTTATAAGTATTTAGAAACTACTGTTGATAATGTACCTTTAAGATCTCTGTCATCTGTTGACTCGCCGATTGCATTAAATTTCCATTCTCCATTTCTTTTATAGAAAACGCCTAATACCATAGAAACTTTACCAGCAAAAGAAGGACCATTGGCGATGTCATATTTTGCAAACACTTCATTTACTCTCGTTGATGTACCTTCGTAAATTCGTATAGAAGCAAATGGTATTGATTTAAAATCTTGACCTTTAAAACTATTTAATACAAAAGCGATTTTAGTCACAGAAGAATCTAACTTTGATAAATCAACACTAATAATTTCATTATCTAATCCGTCATCGCCCCCGGTATCTCCAACTAAATCATCGCCACTATGTTTAATAGAACCATTTTTTGATTTTAAATTTCCAAAATAGATTACTTCTTTTGAAACGTTATTGTCGTCAAATGTAGCACAGCTTGCATCTAAATCTACTGCTTCCATTTTTTTTTGACCAAAGAACCCTTTAGATTCAATAGCACCCCAATTTACTCCAACGCAAATATTTACCAATTTAGAACCATTACTTTTCTCTAAATTTATACGTTGACCTTTTTCTAAAATAATTGCCATAATAATTAATTGTATTTTGTTAGATAATCATTTAAACCTCCTCTTTGACCAACTCCTACTGCCTCGAATTTCCACTCATTGTTTCGTTTATATAAACGACCAAATTCAACAGCAGTTTCAGTCGAGAAATCTTCTTCTAATTCATATTTTAGAATTTCTTCATTTGTATCAGGATTATATATTCTTACAAAAGAATTTCTTACCTGACCAAAATTTTGTCTTCTTTCTTCTGCTTTATGGATTGTTACTACAACACATATTTCAGTAACGCTTGGGTTAATACTTGAAAGATCAACCTTGATTTTTTCATCATCTCCGGCACCATCTCCAGTTAGATTATCCCCCGTATGTTCTACAGAACCATCAGGCGATTTCAAATTGTTGTAATAAACAAAATAATCATCAGAAATGATTTTTTTGTTTTCACCCATAATAAAAACTGAAGCATCTAAATCAAATCCCTCACCAGTATTTGAAGAATTTGCATCCCAACCTAAACCTACCACAAATTTGGGTAGTCCAACATTTACTCGTTGGCCTTTTTCTAAACTTATTGCCATTTTCTGTTATTATAATTTGGTTTTTAATATTTCAATAAAATTATCTGTTTTTTGAGGTTCTCCAAGTGCTCTTAATTTCCAACTATTGTCTTTACGATATGCCTCAGCAAATACCATTGAGCACATACCACTAAATTCTGTGCCTGATAAACTGTATTTAGCAATTTCTTTTCCTTTGGCATCAACAGCTCTAATAAAAGCATTATCTATCATACCAAAATGTTGATTGTTTTTTTGTCCTTGATAAATACATGCTAAAAACAGTATCTTTTGAACTCTTTGTGGGAGAGAATCAAGCTTAACAATAATTTGTTCATCATCGCCGTCACCTTCTCCTGTAAGATTATCACCTGTATGAACAATAGTTTCACCATTTCGTAAGAGTGTGTTTACTTTTTCCCTCATCTGCGTTTTTGATAAAGTATCTGGATAAACCATTTTGGCAGTACCAGAGCCATTTGGAAAAGTTACGTTGTTGAAGAAAATAACATCGCTTTTGAATAAGTTTGATTTATATTGGCTATTCCACTGTTTGTCTTCACCTAAATTCACTACTTTTCCATTTCCATCAAGAAGAAACGCAATTGCATCCAAATCATATTCTTCCTCTTTAGCACCCAAGAGTTTGCTAAAGAAGCCTGTCTTTTCTCGAACATCCCAGCCAAGTCCTATTGTAAGGGTCGACAAATCGTAATTATCTCCTTTGTCATTTTTTCTTAGGTCAATGGTTTGACCTTTTTGTAAATTGATTGCCATAGTATCATTTTATTAATTAAACTTTTGAACCAACTCTTCAATTCCATCGCTATGTCCTATGCCTAAAGCTTGAACTTTCCATTCATCTCCTTTTTTATAAAGGCGACAGAATTCTATAGCTGTAGAAGTTGAAAAATCTTCACTCAATTCATATTTATACAACTCTTCCTTTGTGGTTGGATTATAAATTCTAACATAAGAATCATTTACTTGACCAAAGTTTTGTTTTCGTTCTTTGTATTTGTCAATTGTAACTGTTAAAATAATTTCTTCAATTAAGGGATTGACTTTTGCAAGATCTATATCCATTGTTTCATCATCACCACCAGCACTAGACTTACCATCCATATCATCAATTGATCCTATAACTGCAAATTCTGGGTCAACTGGTCGTGTTTTTATTCTCCAATTTTCATAACTTGAAACGGTAACGGAATCCCCATCTAAAAATGGTGGATATTTAGATTCGCTATGGTTTTCAATCATATTTAAGTTTGTTGGTAGTACCCTGAATGGATCACTATTATAAAACACAAGATAATCATCCGCTAATAACTTTTTATTAGCACCTAACATAAAAGCAGATACATCTAAATCAAATTCATAGTTTGATAGACTTTCATTTGGTTCCCATCCTAAACCAACACAAAATTTCAAAAGGCTTAAAACTGAATTTTGTCCTTTTACTAGGTTTATTCCCATATCCTAAACGTATTTTTTTACAAAATAGTCTAATCCACCTTTATATCCAATTCCCATAGCTTCAAATTTCCATTCACCGCCCCTTCTATAGAGTCTGCCAAATTCTACAGCCGTTTCAACTGAAAAATCTTCATCTAACTCATATTTAGCAATTTCTTCATTTGTTTGAACATTGTAAATACGAATAAATGAATTACGTACCTGACCAAAATTTTGACGTCGTGCTTCAAATTCATGTATGGTAACTGTGAATAAAATTTCAGTAATTTTAGGGTCAACTTTGGATAAATCAACGGTTAATGTCTCGTCATCTCCATCGCTACTTCCACCAGTTGTATCATCACCAGACGATTCAACTGCTTTATCGGGGGATAATGGATTATTGTAAAATACGAAAAATTCTTCTTTTGGTATTTTCTTGTTTTCACCCAACATAAAAGCTGATGCATCTAAGTCAAAATCAAATCCTGTACCCTCGTTTGGATCCCAACCTAAACCAATGCCAACTTTGTTTAGTCCAATTTCAATTCTTTGCCCTTTTGTTAAATTAATTGCCATAATTTTTATTTTTAAGTTGATTATTATCTTCTTACATTAATTTAAAAAGTTATTCTTTTTATTCTAGTTAAATTTCGTTATTCTAATTTTCACTTAATTGAAAAGTTCATACTCCCCTTTCAATCTCCCAAGCATCTCCTTATCAGCCAAAATTAGCTCATTTCGGCTTAAGGTATAATTATTTTGGTTTGTTTGTTTTATTTTGAGTCAGCTTGCTCCATTCGACTTTGGTGTAGGTGGAAGCATTTACTTTTAAGTCCGCTTGAAATATATAATTGTCTATAAAAGTGATTATGCTGCAACTACACAGCATTATGACAATTATTAAGCAGGACATATAATCATTAGTGCGGATGCACTGAGGGTAATTGAGAAGTGAGATTGTAAACATAGACAGAGATTTAAAGTTATGATATAAAAATTAAACAGACCATATCCCAAGTATTAAACGCAAATATGGTCTTTCGAGTATTTGGGTGATGATATAACCCTATCAATTTCAATTTTAAGCTGTACCGCCAAGCCATGGAAGTGAAAGCTAATAAGAAATCACTTCGGTGATTCTTGATTGAAATGTTTGAAAAGAAAGTGTGAGAGATAATTTAAAAATTTAAACTTTATGGCGTATAAAACTAACAAAACAGTTATATATTTAACATAGTAAGTTTAAACTTTTGTGTCTGCAAATATATCGATAATTTTCACAATAACAATGATAATTAAATCGTTTTTTAGAAATAAAATTGGAATGAATTATAATATGTTGAATTAGTGAACTTTAAACCATATTCAATGAGCTATATTGGTGGTTGTGATATAAACTTTTCGGCTAATCCACGATAGCTATCGGGACAATTGTTATCCTATTGTTTTGAATGGGCTAAAGCCCAATCCTATTGAACCAAGTTTGCTTCAAGGAATTTTGAACGCGAATTACGCAATTTAACGCAAATCAGATTGGGGAAAATTGTATCAAATCCTATTGAACTAGGTTGGCTTCGAGGAATTTTGAACGCAAATTACGCTAATTTAACGCAAATCAGATTGGGAAAAATTGCAACCAATCCTATTGAACTAAGTTGGCTTCAAGGGATTTTGAACGCGAATTTCGCAATTTAACGCAAATTAGATTGGGAAAAATTGCAACCAATCCTATTGAACTAAGTTGGCTTCAAAGAATTTTGAACGCAAATTACGCTAATTTAACGCAAATCAGATTGGAAAAAATTGCATCAAATCATATTGAAACTGGTTGGCTTCAAAAAATCCTAAGTAAGTGGAAATAGATAATGTCGTATTATTGCATTAAAAAAGAAAAAGAATGGAACGCTGATAAACGCTGATTAAACGGATAAAAAACGGATTTTAATAATCTCCCATTGTTCGATGACCGTTGGTTCCGACAAATCGGAATCGAAGATCAACGCAGTTAATGATTTTCAATAGTTTAGGTAATATCAGTCATGTTTACATGACTTTAATCAGTTCTCAATCCGTTTAAATATTATCAGTATTTATCCGCTTAATCCGTCTAATCCGCGTGCTATTCTTTTTTGTTATACGATATTATATTTTGTCAATTACTTAAATATGCTTAACAAAGAATTTAGAACGCAAATTACGCAATTTAACGCAATTTAAAATCCAATATTTTGCACAATTCCAATCAATTGCCTTCTGCACCGTTTATTCCAATTTATCGGAAGCTAGCGTAAAAAAAAGGATAATATGTATCTACATTGCTTATACATAAAAAGTATATATGGTATTAATATGGAGATAATATGATAATAACATGGATATAACATATAATTATATATTAACA
>CAIWCC010000234.1 GCA_903911085.1 uncultured Bacteroidales bacterium
AACTGAGGTGGAGATTTACAAAAATGTAAGTCCTACTTTTCTATGTAACCCTTGCTCAAAAATCCGTATTAAGGTTGATAATTGAATATTCCCTTTCGCATTTTCAATCTTTGATATATAGCTTTTCTTTGTACCCGACATTTTTGCTAACTGCTCTTGTGTCAAATTAGCATCTTTTCTCGCCTCTTTAAGCATTTCACTAACAATAAACATTTGAGCATTTTGTTCATACTCATTCCGTTTTTCCGTACCAATTTTTCCGTGTTCCACTTCTATCAATTCGTCAAAAGTGGTGATTCCTTTATATTTGTCCATAATTACTGATTTTTAAGTTCAAAATACTCTTGTTTTAGCTTCATTGCTTTTTCAATCTCTGATTTTGGTATTTTCTGTGATTTTTTCTGAAAACCATTAAATAAAATCACTAATTGCCCTTGGTCGAAACAGCAAAAAACACGATATATATTCGATTGATATTCAACACGAATTTCAAATAACCCATCATTGGATGTCATTGGAGCTAAAAACTTATCTGGCACTCGCTAAACTTGTTTTATTAATTCAAAAACATATTGAATTTTATTTTTTACTTTCTCGTCCAAGCCCTTATAAAAATCCAAAAAGTGTTCTTTGTAAAATACTATCTGTCTATTCATGATGCAAAGTTATCTTTTAAAATAACATTGACCAAATATCTCATTGATTATTTTCAAATATTATGTGTATTTACATAATCGGCTGATATTCAATTTCAGAATATCAGCCGATTGAATATAATATGAAAAGACGGTGGTAAATGCAGATTTTTATCGGTGTGATTTCCTTCTCACCGTGTTGTAGGCAATAGACCAAAATTAAACAACGTTAAATACGCTACGAGCAACGAGAACTTTACGTTAATATAGCACTAGGAATAATGCGAAGAATAAAAGCAATATCATTTTCTAAAGTGAAAATAATTACCATTTTTTTATAGTTAATTCTACGAACAAATAAACCATATTTTAAAAAGGATTTATGATTTTGAATAGGATATGAATCAGCTGAATGTGATAGTAAATCAATTGTTGAAAATAATCCGAGAATATATCTTTTTGCAGTTAAAGGTGCTTTATAATTTTGTTCTATTAAATCAAACAAATCTTGAATATCTTTATTTGTTTCTTTTGAAAAAATTATTTTGTATTCATTCATACTTCATCAAAATTTACACCATAACGTTGTTTAAATTCAATTTTTACATTTTCTTTAAACTCGTCATAACTATATGAGCGACCTGTAGTTCCATCAATTTCAGTCGCAGTAGGATAATTCAATTTTACCACCATACGATGTCTTTCTAGTTCACGTACAATACGTCTACCTGTTGGACTTTCAACGTTAATTTCTGCTGTTACTGTCATAATTTTTATATTTTTTGTTTATGATGCAAATATACTAACAACTTTCGACATAGATACCAAAAAGAAAGGAATAATTCATTAAGAAAACAATCGGCTGAAATTCAATTTTTGAATATCAGCCGATTGAATATAATATGAAAAGACGTTGGTACATGTCTATATTTATCGGTGAGCTTTCCATCTAGCTGCAATGTAGGAAAGAGCTATACATCGAACTAAAATTGCAAAATGCGCTACGAAAAACAGAGGGGAAATATACTAGAACACGAAATCTACATTAAACTGAGTAAAGTTAAAATACTCTCTTTAAGTGGTTGTAATTCTGTTTCAATTGTTGCCCAAACAATCTCATCTTTTATTTGATAATAGCCATGCACTAAAATATGCCGCATTCCAATCATCTCATTCCATTCAACTTCTGCATTATTCAACTTGAATTCTTTTGTTAGCAAATAGGCAGCTTCACCAACAATTTCCAGATTTTTTACAACTGCAAATCGTAGTATTTTACACTTTTGTAGTTCTCAAATGATTTATTTTCAATAAATTCAAATACATTGTCAATCGCCTCTAAAATATGTAGCAGTCGTTCTTTGTCACGTGGTTTTTCTCTCATAAATCAGTATTTTATCATGTTCTGCACTTTCTCTAGCAAAGGGTTTTAATTGACCCTCTTCTACTAAATCAATCTTTTTTCCTGTTAACGCATGTAAATCATTAACGATATGAACGTATTTGAACAATGTGACTTTTGATTCCTTGCTAAAGTTGACTATTATATCAATATCACTATTTCTATTCTCTTCCGTACGGGCATAAGAACCGAAAACCCATGCCTTATCGATAGGTTGACTTTCGAAATAATTTGAAATTTTGTTTATTAATGCTGTGGTCATAACTAATTTATTAAATGCAAAACTAAACTGTAGAAAAATTACTAAAATATTTTTGTTTTACACTATTTATTCATATAAAAAAATCAGCTAAAATTTATTATTGAATTTCAGCCGATTAAGTATAATGTGGAAAGCAGGAGCTGTACTTCCAACTATGAAGAAGACAAATGTAAAATGCCGAATTTGAACAACGATGGTTCTAGATGACTAATCCAGTTCTTAAAACTTCATATAAAAACCCACTTTCATCATTGTTTTTTTCAATTAATATAGGTTCAATCCTATCATCTATTTCTCTACGAAGTTTCCAGAGCAAAGGTGCATAAGTAAAGAAATCCTGACTTATTGAATTGACTATAATTGCAACATCAATATCACTATCGGGTCTTTGGGTTCCCTTTGCATATGAACCAAATAGAATCAATTTGTCAACATCAAAATGTTTAGAAACTAGCAATTTATAATCTAATAATTTGGTTATAATTTCTCTATTATCCATGATTTTAGGTTTTTAGTATTATCCAGAATTGATTGACATCTCTCTTTTGTCAAGCTTTTTAATAGTTTTTCTTTGTGAGATGGATAACGAGCTTCTATATTCAAAGGTTCTAAAATATCAATAAAATCTTTCAATTCGCTAGGTAGTAATTCATAGATGTTTGCCTTTTTTGATAAATACGTTAGGCTATGAGTAAAAGGAGCTGGCTCATCATTAAAAGCGTTAAAATAAGCTTTCAGTATTTTTTCAATGGTTTGATGACACATAAAACCTACATATAAATACCTACCTGTTTGCATCATGGCTAACGCAGTATCATAATCATACTCTGATAAATCGCTCCAATATTTTACTTTGTCCATAGTTAATGACATACAATTATTAATACTCGATGCAAATATACTAACAACTTTCGACATAGATACCAAAAAGACAAGATTAATTCTTTTAGAAACATAAACGGCTGAAATTCAATTTCTGAATTTCAGCCGTTTATGTTTTAATATGGAAACGGAGCTATCATTCCAGCCGCAATGTAGGCAATGAAATACGACGAACCTAAACAATGTAAATTCGTTACAAGCTACGAATAACTGAGGTGGAGATTTACAAAAATGTAAGTCCTACTTTTCTATGTAACCCTTGCTCAAAAATCCGTATTAAGGTTGATAATTGAATATTCCCTTTCGCATTTTCAATCTTTGATATATAGCTTTTCTTTGTACCCGACAT
>CAIWCC010000235.1 GCA_903911085.1 uncultured Bacteroidales bacterium
CTCTACATTACGAAATACTCGCTCAACATTCCCCGAAGTCGATTTCACATTCCCCGAAGTCCGCTCAACTTTACGCACGGTAAATTCAACAAAACGCATAACAAATTTTAAAATTATCCCACCAAAATCAACAAATTGAATTCATTTGTAAACAAAAAATTAATGCGAAAATATACCTAATTATCCAGTATTAAAATTTCTAAAGAAAAACACCATAATTTATCTTGTTAATCTAAAAAAAGGTTGTAGATTTGCGGAATAAATAATTCTATTTATCGAATAATACAATTTGGCGATACCCAATTCCAACGCAAATTGCCAGAAATCTACTACAAATACAAAACCGCCAAAAATGGTCAACTTCAAACGCAATGACTGCTGAAGTGGTTTGATTTTTAGTTCTTTATATGCGGGTGTTCGGTGATACCTTCGTATTTATTAATCAAAAAATCTAATCCTAAAATGGATGTATGTGCTTTAGGATATTACATACCCTCTATATTGAGGAGTATGTGGGGTGGAAAAGTAGATATTTGGATGTTTATGGGCAAGAGCAAAAAAAAGTTTGTAGCTTGACGAATTTTTAAAACAATAATTACCAAGGCTTTAAAGGCACTTAACCGACAAAAGTAAAAACAATCGAAAATGAAAAGAAAACACTTTATAATTATTTCACTTGTTTTTATTGTCCTCTCTTTAATATTATTCGGATATTATTATGTACAGAAAAGTACTAAATATAGACAGATAGCTGGTGTACAATACTATAATTCGGAAGATATTTCCAATTTAGCAGTTTTGAGCAAAGTGTGGGGTTATTTAAAGTACTATCATCCATCTGTTGTAGAAGGCAACTATAATTGGGATGACGAACTGGTAAAAATGCTGCCCAAAATTTTGAAATCTACAAACAAAGATGAAAGAAACAAAATCTTATCTGAATGGGTAACTTCGTTGGGAGAGTTTAAACAAGATACATTACCTGCAATTAGACCTGACAGTGTGAAAATGTATCCTGATTTGGATTGGATTAATGATAGAAAAGAATTGGGAAAACTCTCAACTCAACTCGTAAAAATTAAAACAGCAAAAAGACCTTATGACCAAAGTCATTTTGTGGAATTTCAAAAAGGGATTGGCAATGCTGTTTTTTTGAATGAAGAAGCTTATCCTGAAATGTCCTATCCTAACACCAGTTATCGACTTTTAGCTTTGTTTCGTTACTGGAACATCATCCAGTATTATTATCCGTATAAATACTTAATTAGAGAAAATTGGCATAATATACTCACAGAATTTATTCCTCTGTTTATTAATGCAAAAAACGAATTAGAATATAAGCTCACACTACTCAAACTTATTGCACGTATTCATGATTCACATGCTTTTTTGTTTGATAGGGTTATTGAAAAGTATAAAGGCGATTATATTGTTCCTTTCTATGTATCATTTCTGAATGGTAAACCTGTAATAACTGATACTCTAATCGATATTCCGAAAACAAACTACCCCTTAAAGATTGGAGATATTATACTGAAAGTAAACGGGAAACCTGTAGATAAAATAATTTCGGAGCAATTGCCTTTTATTTCTGGTTCTAATTTGACAGCTCAATTGAACAAATTTAGTTATGAATTAATGCGTACTAACGCGAAAAGTATCAATGTTACTTTTATGAGAGGGAACGATGTTTTTTCTAAAGATCTGACTTGTTATCCAATGAATTCGCCAAGCTTTCGATTTCTCGCTCATAAGAACAAAGCTCTTTATCGTTTAATCTCGAAAGAAAAAAACATAGGTTATTTATATTTGGGCAGTTCAATTGGAGGTACAGTTCCTGATTTCTCGAATACCAAGGGATTAATCATCGACTTAAGATGTTACCCAAATGGAAAAAAAATCAAGGGATATTTAAATATGCATCAGCTATATAAAAAACCTGTTAGATTTGCTAAATTCACTTCCACTGACTTTCTGAGGCCTGGTCTATTTAAGTATTCTGAAGAAGACTATACCGATGTATTTAAAAATATATCTTCTGATTATTTCTCGAAAACCAGTTTTTATAAAGGGAAAGTAATCATTTTAGTAAATGAAATAACACAGAGCCATGCCGAATTTATGACTATGATGTATAGTTGTTCGCCTTCTGCAACAATTATTGGAAGTACCACGGCAGGAGCAGACGGAGATGTTTCACTTATCTCATTACCGGGAAATATGCAAACTATGATTACCGGACTTGGCGTTTATTATCCTGATGGAAGAGAAATACAATGTGTTGGTATTATGCCTGATATTGTGGTAAAGCCAACAATAAAAGGTATTCGGGACGGAAAAGATGAGGTGATGGAAAAAGCTATTGAATTAATTAAGAAAAAGGAAATAATGTCTTCTATGACAATTGGAAAATAAACACTTAGCCCATAATATTTAATATTTCCTGCGGTCGGCCCCCTGTCCCTTCGGATATATTGATTCGCTGAGCAAAGTTTGGCACTGTTGGGTGGAAACCAAGGGTCAGCGTAGATAATTTTTTCAATCCCACCCTATGTACTATAAGGATTTTCAATCCGAAAAACCAAATGCCGATAGACTCGGTCGTCAGGTGAGAGTGCAATAAAAATTGCAGAGTAACACTTTTCATAATTATTTTTGTTGAAAATTTGCTTTTGCGGTGAAAAAGCTCTATTTTTACCGCAAATTATGCAGCGAAAAAAGAATTATGTATATACACGAAAGAGAAAACTGGTACAATTTCGTTTGGGATAACGAAAAGATCTTACAATTATTAGCCTCAGTAAGACATTTACAAGGTAGATTGCTCGGACATATGGAAAGACTTGGTTTCGACTTAATCGAGCGTGCAACATTGGAATCTCTAATTTTGGACGTTATTGACACGTCTAAAATCGAAGGTGAATTTCTTAACCCTGAACTTGTTCGCTCGTCTATTGCACGAAAATTAGGTATTGAAGGAGCTGAATTTGTATCTACACCACGAAATATTGATGGCATTGTTGATGTTCTTTTAGATGCAACTCAGAATTATGATAAATCTCTTTCTGACGAACGACTTTTTGGTTGGCACAACTCACTATTTCAATCGGGTTATAGTGGACTTGCGAAAATTGATGTTGGACGTTTTCGATCGGCTGGAATGAAAGTTGTTTCTGGAGCATTTGGAAGAGAAAAAGTGCATTTTGAAGCCCCAACTCCTGAAAGAGTTCCACAGGAAATGGACATATTTCTGAATTGGCTAAATGAGAAGAATCAGATGGATTTAGTTTTGAAATCAGCTATTTCGCATTTTTGGTTTGTTACCATTCACCCCTTTGATGATGGCAACGGACGACTTGCCCGAGCAATTATGGATATGCTTTTGGCTCGAAGTGAAGGAAGTAAAATCAGATTTTACAGTATGTCCAACCAGATTTTCAAGGAACATAAACATTACAATGAAGTTATTGAAAAAACGCAGAAAGGAACAAGCGACATTACGACTTATTTGCTTTGGTTTTTAGATTGTTTCGAGAATGCGTTACTTGCAAGTGAAAAGAATTTGGAGATTATTCTTGATAAATCACACTTCTGGGAAAAATATAAATTCACTTCTATAAACGAGAGACAACGAAAAATAATTAATTATTTATACGACAATTACGATAAGGAAGTTGGATTTTTACGAACCTCAACCTATGCAAAATTGGTTGATTGTTCGACAGATACAGCATTGCGTGATTTACAGGACTTAGTTGAAAAAGAAATCTTGAAATCGGAAGACACTGGAAAGAAAACCAATTATCTGATTGTTAGTCCGAAGAATTTACGAATTCCAAAAATTTCGACAGCAAATTAAATCAAAACAAGCGCCATGTCTTTTCGGATATATTGATTAGTTGGGAACTGTGGGGTGAAAACACGGTCAGCGTAGCTAATTCTTTCAATCTCACCCGATAGTTCCCAACAACCAACTAGCATTATTAGTATATTTAATGAGGGTATATCTGGTGGTTCCTGCAGTTGCCGTTTCGGAAGAAAATCTCCCACTTTCCATATTAAAGGAATTGGATTATTATACAGCAGACCTAACAGGTTTTAAAAACCTGTTAGGTCTTTTTGACTAAAACCGACCTTCTTGCACCTATGCAAAGAGCCAAACGTCAAATAGTACAACGCAGTGATTCGCAAAAGAAAATTGTACAAACTAAAACGTATATCTCTCAAAATTTACGCAAACCCTATTTCGCATTACGCTAAGTCGATTTCACATTCCCCGAAGTCCGCTCAACATTACGAAAACACAATTCAACTTTACGCTATGCCCTCTCAATATTCCCCGAAGTCGATTTCACATTCCCCGAAGTCTGCTCTACATTACGAAATACTCGCTCAACATTCCCCGAAGTCGATTTCACATTCCCCGAAGTCCGCTCAACATTCCCCGAAGTCCACTCAACATTACGCTAACCCCATTTTACTTTACGCAATGCACATTTTACTTTACGTACAGCATATTTGGTTCTATCGCAACAATGCCGTTGCACACCATAGCACAGGGGCTTGTCCGTGCAAATCGCCAGTGCGTTTGGTTCTGTCTAAATAGTATTGATAGTCGTTCTTTTTGTTGGTTCCATCGCAAATATCGGTTACATCACCGTCTTTGTTGATATAGCCACACAGTGCAATCCAACCTTTGCGGGCTGCAGGTGCATAAATTTTAGCATCCAACCATCCGTTTTTTACGCCCGTGATAAAGGCAAAGGTAAACATACCAGTACATGAAGTTTCTTTCCAAGCTTTTGGGTCGTCGATAATTTGGTGCCACATGCCTTCGTGGTCTTGGTATTTGAGCAATGCCGCCATCATTTTTTTGTAACCATCCATAATGCGTGGTCGATAAATGTTATTTTTAGGCATATCGTGGAGCAGTTCGGCCATTCCGGCAGCCAACCAACCATCGCCTCGTCCCCAGAAAATGGGCACGTCGGGTGCATGGTGAAACAGTCCGTTTGGTTGTTGCAGTTTGTCAAGATAAGCCACCATTTCGCGCGCTGTGCGGTCGATGTATTTCATGTCTTTTGTGGCACGATACGCTTGGGTTTGAATCATAGTAATCATATACATATCGTCCATCCAAAAACGAGTTTGCCAAGTGTATCCCATGCTGTACCACTCTTTCTCTTCGGGTTTAAGCTTAGCATATTCTTCGTTACTCAATGTTTTGAACTGCTCATCGGCCATGCGCATTCCTATATCATAATATCGTTTATCTTTGTTGATAAAATAAACTTCGAGTGGAATAATACCAAAAACATTGTTATCCACATGGTTGGCTGGCGGAATAAGTTGCGCTTCTTTGTCGAGAATTGGCTCGCAACGCTTGATTAATTTATTGGCCAAATCGGTATTTCCTGTCAGTTTAGAAAACGTAAAACCACCGTACCACACGCAAACATCGGGGTAAACAATATGGTCAACCGGACAGTTGTAATAGCCACCTTTTTTGAGCATTTCCTCGGTACACCAAGAGCCAGTGCTGGAATGTGGTTTTACCAAAAACCGTTCTGTGATAGTTAGACCAATAGTTTTGGGATTAGCATTAGCAGGAAAACTCTGAAACTCTTTAATTGTTTTGGAGGTTTGTCCGAAAACGGCTGATACTGCAAAAACAGCAAGCAATATTATACTTATTCTTTTCATTTTGTCTTTAATCTTTTGTCTTTAATCTTTGTTCTATTATCTTTGTTCTATTATCTATTAGCTACAAAAACATATTTACCAGAACCTGTTTTAACCACAACATATTCGCCTTCTACACCCGAAACAGTCAAATCTTTGCTGATTAATAACGCTTTGCCACTTTCGGTAATATCATTTGCTGTTTTAGCAGGTATATAGATAGTTGCTGTTGTATTAACAGGAATTTCCACTTCCATAATCAATTGATTGCCTTCAATTTTCCAATGCGAAGCAGCATTGCCATAACTCGTTTTCAAGTCAGCATTCATGTAGGTAAAATCACCTCCAAGATGTGGTTTCACAATAATTTGTTTGTAACCAGCTTCACCTTCGCGCAATCCGGCAGCCACGCGGTACATCCAGTCGCCAATGGCGCCGTAAGCATAGTGGTTAAACGAGTTCATTTCCGAAGTTTGGAAACTTCCATCAGGTTTTTGAGCATCCCAACGCTCCCAAATGGTTGTTGCACCTACAGTTACGGGGTATAACCACGAAGGATATGTTTTTTGCAACAATAATTCATAAGCTACAGCCGTATAACCAAAGCGCGATAGTACATGGCAAATATATGGCGTACCAATAAATCCGGTGGTAATGTGGTTTTTATATTGGCGAATGTTTTTCACTAAACGGTCTGCTGCTTGCTGACGAAGATTTTCGGGTAACATATCGAAATGAAGTGCCAGTACATAAGCCGTTTGCGTGCTCGAAACCAAACCACCATTAGCAGTCATATATTCGTCCATATAGGCTTTTTTAACTTTGGCCAATAGCTCACTGTATGTTTTCACATCATCAGTTTTGCCCAACACTTCGGCTGTATTAATGAGCATTTGAGTAGATTGTGCAAAGAAACATTGAGCAATCATATTTTTGTCGGTAATAGCAGCAATACCATCCTTATCATCATCGGGACGGAAGAAAAGCCAGTCGCCAAAGTGAAATTTTTCGGTGTTCCAAAGGCTGTTCACACTTTTGTTGTTCATGTATTCAACCCATTTCTTCATACTTGAATACTGATTTTCCAAAATCTTTTTATCACCATAAGCCATGTAAATATTCCACGGAATAATGGTTGATACATCCGACCAACCTGTTGAGCCCGATTCTTTTTTCGATTTAGTAAAAATGTTTGGAATCACCCATGGCACACGACCATCAGCCCATTGATCGGCAGCAACATCTTTCATCCATTTTGCAAAAAAGTTATATACACCTCGGTTATAAGCTGCTGTACGAACAAATACATGAGCATCGCCAGTCCAACCCAAACGCTCGTCGCGCTGTGGACAATCGGTAGGAATATCGAGGAAATTGCCTTTTTGTCCCCATGTAATATTGCTTTGCAACTGGTTGATTAACGAATTACTAGAAGTAAACGTACCCATTTTCTGCATATCCGAGTAGAGCGCCACGGCAGGGAAGTTTTCGGGATTTAACTCACCCTTTAGTCCTTCAATTTTAATAAATCTAAATCCGTAAAATGTAAAATGTGGTTCGAAGGTTTCAACACCATTGCCAGATAAAATATAGGTACTTATTGAAGTTGCAGTACGAAGATTTTCCGTATAAAAATTACCAGCTTTATCCAATACCTCAGCATGATAAATACGAATAGTATCGCCCTTTTTTCCTTGTAACTTTATAGACTCGAAACCTACTAAATTTTGACCAAAATCGAGCACTTTCTCTCCTTTTGGTGTAGTTATTACTTTTGTAGCTTTGAAAACCTCATGTTTGCGAACTGGTTCATTGTAGGTGGCAACCAAATTATCGAACTTATAATCAGCCACTTTCACGCCATTCCATTTCGAATCGTCAAATTTTGGCAGTTTCCAACCGTAGGTTTCTTTGTTGGCATCAATCGTTTCTCCATAATAAATTTCGGCATTCACAATGCTTCCAGTAGAAGATTTCCAACTGCCATCCGACACCACTAATTCGTGAGTTCCGTCGGTGTATGCAATGTCTAATTGAAACAATAATCCTAATTTATTGCCCCAAGTATTTACCTGAGTAACCCAACCCAAATAACCTCGATACCAACCGTTTCCAACATTTATCGCTATTACATTTTCACCTTTTTGTATTGAAGTTGTGACGTCATAGGTCTGATATTGAAGGCGTTTATTGTAACTTGTAAAACCTGGAGTAAGAAAAGCATCGCCTACTTTTTTGCCATTAATATTGGCTTCGTACATACCATGAGCGGTAATATATGCAGTTGCAGATTGAACAGTTTTTGAAGTGTTAAACGATTTACGGAACTGAGGGCAAATTCGTTTAACCTCCGTAATATCCGATTCTATCCACGATGCTTTCCAATCTGAAGTATTCAACAAAGCCATTTGCCAGCAACTTACATTGCTCCACCCGCTACATTTACCTTTGTTATCCCATACACGAACACGCCAATAATAACACTGACCAGATTTTAATTTCTCGCCATCGTAAACTATGTTTATTGAGGCATCGGTTGTAACTTTACCTGTTTTCCAAACCAATTTGTCGCCAATAGATATATTGTCGATTGTTTGAATATTCTCACTTACTTGAATTTCGTAGGCAGTTTGAGTTACATTCCGCTGCTTTGCATTAAGAATCCAACCAAACTTTGGTTGCATTTCATCGAGCCCAATGGGATTTGTCAAATGTTCGACAGTTAAATCAGAAATCTGTACCTGAGCATTTGCTGAAAGCAGCAAAACAGGGAAAAGTAGAGCAAAAATTGTTTTTTTCATGACTTTTGAAAGTATAATTATTATTTAGTTTTAAATTAAGTACCTGCTAATTTGCGATTTATTTCAGACCAACAAAGTTCAAATTAACTGTTTATTTTTCAATTATTATAACCTGGATTTTGCGGAAAATCCTGAGGGTTGGTAATTCTAAGCAATTGCTCTCTTGGAATTGGTCGCAACCAGTAATTATACCACGTAACAGGGTTGTCGTAATAAAGATTTGGCCACTTCATACGTTCTTCCAACTTGCCAAATCGCTTGAGATCGTACCATCTACTCAGTTCGCCAATCAATTCACGTCCGCGTTCGTCAAGAATAAAATCGGCAGTAACCTGTTCTTTAGTAATCAGCATTTTATCATACATTTGTGGTACACTTGGATCATCGCGTTCGGCACGTTTTCGCACAATATTCAAATAATCTCGTGCAGCATCCAAGTCATCGAGTAAAAAAGCAGCCTCGGCAGCAATAAGATATGTTTCGGCCAACCGGTACACAAAAACGTCTTTTGAACCTGCTTCGTAGTTAACATCAGGTCGTGTTGGGTCGAGGTATTTATTAATATATGGGAACATTAAATGATTAAAAAATTTCACATTCGATGGCCAAGTAGCATTTGGTGTATTCAAAGATTGAATATTATTACCAATAACAGCTTTCATTGAATCGGGTAAATAAACCCATGTTGGCCAAATTGCTTTACAATCGGCTGGCGTATATTTCCAATATGGAGCCATCATAGCCTTAGTTTCAGGTGTTTGATATACAACTCTATCGACCTTCAAAATGGGGTCGAACATAATAGCATTGTAAACATAACCCGCCTCCCTATTTATTTTCCAACTGGTCTGAAACCAAGCTATGCCCCTGCTATCAAGCAATTTATTTTTAGAAACCACATCAACGTCTGGGTTGAGATACATTCTATAAGCATATTTTGTTGGCTTTAATCTATCCCATCCTCTACCATATTCTATGCTCCTAATTACACCAGGATGCTGTTCGGAATAAGCACTAACAAAGAATAAATGCGCTTTATTTCCATCACCATTCATTATCACATCTTTTGAATATAATACAGGAAAAATTACCTCTTGAATAACATCGGGTGTTCTTTGTTTTGTAATATCCCAAAGATTATTCACATTTGCCAATGTGTAATTTCCCGAATTAATAATTGAATCGGCATAATTTCTTGCTAATCTAACACTTAACAAATCATCTCTATTTGCTGTAAGCAAAACCTTAGCCAAATTTTGCATGGCTGCATATCTTGTTACTCGACCATATTCTGAAGGTAGATAAGACGGTGGTAAATGAGCAACAGAATAATTTAAGTCGGAAATAACTTCTGCCCAAACACTATCGGCAGGAACTCTTCGTGAGGTAGTTACAATTCCAACAGATGGTTTTAATGGCATTGGTACATCACCAAATTGTTTCACTAAATGATCAAAGAAATGTGCTCTTATAAATTTAGCTTCACCCAAATATCTGCATTTCAAAGAATCGGATAAACCTAAAATAGTAGTGTTTTGCAATGCATCAATAACAGTATTACACTGATTGATATTAACATAACATACATTCCAAAAATCGCGTACAAAACCCGTGTTGGGATCAATTTTCATATATCCAGTTGACATTGGAGGGACAAACATGTCTGTATTATTTTCACACATATTTACCGCTGCCTCTGTGGTATAGAAATAGCGCAACCGTCCATAAAGTCCATTTATCCCGCTTTCTATCCCACTTGCAGTTGAATAATAATCGCCTGAGGTAATTTTGTTGTAATTCGTTTCTTGTAGAAACGAATCCTCACAACTTACCAACATTGCTAATGCCAATAGTAATGAATAAATATGATTGAATTTCAATGCTTTCATTGCTTAAAATTTTGCATTTATGCCAATAGCTATCGACCTCAGAGGACGGGCATCAAGAGGTGAATTACAATTTTCGGGATCAACTCCAACAAAATCGTTTCTTGACCAGATATATGGATTATCAACAACCACAAAAAAACGAAATGAGTTGCTTTTAATTTTTTGTGCTAACCTATTGGGTAATACGTACCCAAAATTAATATTTTTCAATCGCACAAAAGACAAATCACGATATGCAAAACTACTACCTTGTGCATAAGCATCTCTTGTAAGAGCTGGTTGTGGCCCGTCATTTGTTGGGTTTGTTGGAGTCCAAAAATTGTAATTCAGTTGATTCCAATTGGCGGTTCCCAAATCGGGTATTGTAATAATTCCCAACATTCTACCATAATCTAACCGCGAATACAGATAAAAACTAAAATCAAAATCTTTGTATTTAAAAGTTGACGAAAATCCACCAACAAATTTTGGAATTCGATTAAAAACAAAGTTATCATCTTGATCAATTATTTTATCGTTATTTGCATCAAGCAATTTTGATTGACCTGGTATACGACTATATAATGCGGCTTCGGCAGCTTCGTTGGTTTGCCACACTCCATTATACTTTGTAATCCATTCTACATCAATAGGCTGACCAATAAACCACTTGTTACTCGGACTATCTTGAGTTCCATTAAAAAGTTGTACAATTTCGTTTTTATTATAATTAAATGTCAGATTTGTAGTCCAACTAAAATCTTTTTTCGAAACTATTATAGCTTGTAAAGTTAGCTCAATACCTGTATTGCGGGTTTGTCCTACATTTTGCCACACTTCGCTATAACCCGAAGTAGTTGGTAAATTGCGCTTCATCAGCAAGTCGTAAGTATTTTTTTGATATACATCTATTGAACCATTGATTCTATTCTTGAAAAAACCAAAATCCAGTCCAATATTTACCTCTGATGTTCTCTCCCAGCCTAAATTCGGATTTTGAACTTCAGATGGTACATATCCTATTGCTGAATTATCGGACGTAATACCAAAATTGTAGGGGAAACGCCCTAATTTACCGTAAGTTGCAAAAGCATTTATCGCTGTATTTCCCGATATTCCCCAACCGATACGTAACTTAAGATTTGACAAATTCTCCACCGACTTAAAGAAACTTTCTTCGTTTAGCCGCCAAGCAAAAGCTGCCGATGGAAAAAATCCCCATTTATGTCCTTTTGCTAACTTTGATGAGCCATCGCCCCTGCCTGTAAATGTAAAAAGATACTTGTTATTGAACGAATAATTTATTCTTCCCATAAACGATAATATAGCCCATTCCCATCTATTAGCCTGAGTAGTAAGGTTCAATTGCGATTCATTCACATTATACCACAATCCAGAATATGGCAAATCGAAACCTGTAGCGCCAACAACGTTATAGTCATATTTTTGCATATCATGCACCAAAGTCATTTTAAGGTCGTGTGCACCAAAGCGCTTGGCAAAATTCAAATTATTGGTAAAAGTAATTGAGTTTTCGGTAGGCCTTCTAAAGTATGCACCACTGGAAGCACCACTTCTGTACTGACTTGTTGCTGAGTAATATCCACCTTCTTCGAGACTGGTATAATCATAAGTCAAACTGCTCCTAAAAGTCATATTCTGAGCAAAAAGCCAACTAATATATGCATTGCCTAACATTCTATCGCGCTTAGTTTCACTGTCAACATTTTCACGTTTGGTATCAAATATTGGGTTGGAATGCAATGCATTAATATTCCACCCGCTATTGTAAAACCGCATCGCACCATTTTCATCATACACTTCGGTTAATGGATCAAGCAATGTGCCATTTCGCCACACATTACCATCTCCATTCTCGCGTAATGAATGAGTTAATGACGCTGAATAACCCATTTTCACAGTTCTTGTCAAATCTAAATCGCCTGTAAACCTACCTGAGATTCGTTCAAAAGTCATGTTTTCAATTATTCCCTGCTCCTTGTTATAACCAAGTTGAACCGCCGACCGACTACGTGCACTACTCATATTAATTGAAAGAGTATGATCCGTTTTTTGTGACGTACCGCCAAACATTACTTTTTGCCAATCGATATAATTCTGTTTGGCGATAACTCGGTTTTGAATAGCGTCGAATGGTGAACCTGAAAGAGTTTTATAACGCATAAATGTTTCACCGTTCATCATATCAAAGTTGCCTGCCGATTTACCAACACCATAAAAACCATTGTATTCTACAGTTAGTTTTCCACGGTCATTGCCTCTTTTGGTTGTAATAATCACCACGCCGTTGGCACCTCTCGAACCATAAATTGCTGTCGACGAAGCATCTTTCAAAATATCAATCTTTTCTATTTCGTTGGGATTCAAGTCATTGAAGTTGCCACTATAGGGAGCATCATCTACTACTACAAGAGGAGCATTGCTAGCATTTAGCGAGTTATAACCTCTAATGTGTATAGTTGACCCATCACCTGGGGCGTTTTCGGAGGTAATATCAGCGCCTGCAATTTGACCTTGCAGGGCTTGAATAAAATCTTTTACCAACGTTTGATTTTTTATTATTTCAGACGAAAAACTTGAAACAGCGCCAGTTAAATCCTTTTTGAGCGAAGTGCCATAACCTAATACTACTACCTCTTCAATTTTTCGGCTCTCTTCAGTAAGTATTATTCTTGTGTTTGAAACTTTGCTTGCATCTAATTCGCGTGTAAGGTAGGAAATATGAGAAAATATCAATGTACCATTAATATTGCTTTCTAAACTAAATTCTCCATTTAAACCTGTTATTGTGCCAATAGTACTACCTTTTAAATACACAGTGACGCCAATTATTGGGTCACCTTTTTCATCTACTACTGTGCCTTTTATTCGTTTTGGTAAAACTGCTAATTCAGGAGGTGTTTCTGTTTTTCGCTTAAGTACTATCTGATTTCCAACTACCAAAAATTCTACTTCCTTGCCTTCGAAAGCGTTCTTAAGAACAACATCTATTGGCGATTTAATTTCAATGAGGGTAAATCGCAGATTTTCATTTAAAGTATTGTCATACATAAAAGTATAACCGGTTTGTTTTTCTAAAGCAGAAACAAACTCTTCAAGTGTCGCATCTTTCAAGGTTAAATCTATAAAGACTTTTTGCGCACTTATTGGAAAATATGTCAATATTACAAAGATGAAAAATAATATTTTTCGTCTAAACATAAGTTGTTTTTTTCAAAAAAAAGCCTCAATTTTCAACCTCCAAATCTCATCTGGCTCATCTACTACTTATCAACACATAGTCACCCGAAATACTATATTTTATAGGATGTAAACCATTCATCGATTTCAAGATATCAAGTAATGATTCAGATTTAACTGTAAACCAATACTTTTGAAAACGATTAGTATCTTTTACTGCAATATCAATTCCATACCATTTTCCCAATTTTTGAGCTACTTCCGAAATGGTAGCACCTTCAAATTTCAATTTCTCTAGTCGCCAAATTCCATCCAAACTAGCATCACATTTTTCTACTTTAAAATTCATGCCTTTTTTGTCCAATACTACACGCTCGCCAGGTGATAAAAGTGCAAGTGACATATTATCAATGGCCGAAACCACATCCACTTTTCCTCTGAGTAACGAAACTGAAACTTCGGGGTCGACACCATAAGATTTTACATTAAATGCAGTTCCATGCACTACTACATTAATAGATCCTGTATTTACAATAAATTTCAAATTCGGATTTTTTGTTACATCAAAAAAAGCTTCACCTTTCAGTTGCACACTTCTATCTTTGTCGCCATATTTATTACTGTATGTCAACGAAGAACCCGAGTTTAACCATACTTTGGTTCCATCAGCCAAAACAAGCTGTGATTTCTGACCATTAGGTGCTATAAATGTGGAACTTAATACAGCAGCCTCTTTAGTATCATTTAATAAGTAAGAAAACGAAAAACCAATAACTAAAGCTATCATTGCAGCCATGGAAGCAATGCGGATAACAAAGGAGCGAGTATATGTATTTACTGTCGTTTTGATTGATTGTTGTATATTACTCCAAACTTTTTCTTTGTTGGGGTAAACGGGTGGCTTTTGCAAATCTGCATTTATCAAATTCCATTCATTGCGAAGTTCTTCAAAAAGAAGTTCATTTTCGGTGCTTAATTTACGCCATGCCAACAGCTCTAATTCTTCAATATCAGAACATTGACTTGATAAATATTTTGCAATTAAGGCGTATGGGGTTGGTTGTTCCATAATTTTTTGTTGAATCGTGTAATGGTTAGACACCTAATGCCATGAAAACCCCTAAGGGAATTTGGTTATTTTTTACAAGAAATATAATAGCATTAACAGAATAAGTTCGCGGTTCTTTGCTTCGGCAGAATAATAATTGGCCATTTTTTCACGTATCCTTTTCAAAGCAATGCCCATCTGAGCTTCTACAGTTTTAACCGAAATGTTTCGTTGCAATGCAATTTCCTTATAACTAAGATGTTGCTCTCTGCTCATCGAATAAATTTCTTTGCAAGTTGGTGGTAAAGTTTCAACTGCGGTTTGTAGCAATTGTAAAAACTCATTCATATCTACACAATCTTCTGCTTCTTGATTTTCATATTCTCTTTTTGCCCATTGCTCCAAAAGTATATTTCTATTTCGCTCGTCACGAAGCTCATTTAAAATTTTATTTCGAGCTGCATTGTACAAATAAGTCTTTATAAACTGAATTTCAAGCGAGTTACGTTCCTCCCACAACTTAACGAAAATTTCCTGTACTACCTCCTCAATGAGTCCTTCATTTCGGGTGTAGTAATTTAGAAATCTACAAATTGGCTCAAAATGAGCATCGTATATTTCCCTAAAATTTCTGTCGTTGATTTTCATTTACTGCTTTGGGAGTTACATAATGGGTTGCAAAACTACAAAATATTTTGTAATTACAAATTTTGCAAATTGAATAATTTCAAATGAAATCGAATAAAGTATAATCAAGTTTTTTTATTTAATAGAGTTTATATAGATTAAACGTTTATAGCTCTCAAAAACAAAGATTTAAGATTAGACACTAAGTTTCACTAAATTACACTAAGTTACAATAAGTTACACTAAGAATATATTTACAAATTAAGAACACTAAGGAAAAAACATAAATGTTTTTTTAGAATAGTCGTTTTATTATAAAACATTTATGTTTTATCTTAGTGTTCTCATAATA
>CAIWCC010000236.1 GCA_903911085.1 uncultured Bacteroidales bacterium
AATTAGCTCCCGGTGCATCCGAAATGACTATGCCCTCAATATTAAGATTATCTCCCGAAATCATAAAATTTGAATAAGCATTTCTGTTTTCCAAAATGCCAATTCCTGAAAGTATCCCACGCCCCCGAATGGTAACAGGTGAAAGATTTTTATCAACAACATTATTATCAACTACAGAAGAACGATTTTTTTTATACGCACCTCCATTGATTGTAATTCGTCCTTTCACATAAGCACCACCAGCCAGATACACTGTTTGACCGTTGGTTAAATTAAGTGGCGTTTTGCCCAAATCGGTAACGCCTGGGCCAAAGTATATAACATTAGGTGTATTTGCCGTAGGAACATCAACCTCGGAAGGATTAGCAAATATGAAAAGTGGGTCACGCGATTTACCAGCCACTTCTACAAAAACATTTGCAGCTTTTGTAAGCTTGAATGTAATTGTATTGTTGGAAACGGTAGCAAGAATTTGTCTGGAAAGTGGGCGCACAATGGCTGATTTGATATCCGAACCATCACGCAATTTTATTTGAACGGTTACTGTACCATTGAACGAAAATGAAGTCCAATGATTGGCATCAGTACTCAGAGATTTGAATTTATTGTCGGGGTCATCCAAATATTTAGTGTTCTTGTACGCATACGAAGAAAGGGTTTTCTGATCTTGCAGAATTGTTACTTCGTATATATTTGAACGATACAAATCATTAGGAAGTGGGGGATAGGTCGTCAATTCGTTTTGTACTTTCAACTGTTTGCCTTTTGAATTCGCTAAGTTGTTAGTTGCAAAAGCAGAATTATATCCAATAAATAACAATAAAGTAATTAAAACTTTTTTCATGTGATAGTTGCCAATATTAGTTTCAAGTTTTTGTAAAGCAATATACATAAAGTGATAAATGTTGATTCGAAAAATAAATCGATTTATCCTGTAGCATATCAAGTGTAAAAATACTAACTTTAAAAAACTTGGAGATTCACATTATTGGTCTAAAACCACCTAATTATTGTTCGTTTTCAATTAATTTTCTTGATATTTAAGAGTACCCTGTAGCGGTTTATACCACTCCAACAAAAAAACAGATAACTTTGCAAAACAATAGCGCATAAGAAACCTGTTATTTCTTGGTAGTTACATTCCCATTAAGAGTTTGGTTCGGGGCACTTTTTTGAAATTTTAATTGGCTGTTAGGCATTTAGTCTAAACACCGTATAGGAGACCAATTTCAGATTATAAGTGCTCTTATGCGCTATTTTATTTTACAAATAGAGTAGCAAAGTTATGAAAAAAAAATTAGAAAAAAACAGTGTAGTCAAAATGGGTACTGGTTTACCCGTATTTAATGCTCATGCAGGAGGTATCGATATTGGCGACACGATGCATTGTGTTGCAATTAGCGACGGTTTGGGTGGTCACGAAGTAAAAACGACTTCTGCATTTACATGCGATTTGCATGCGATTGTAGATTATTTGAAAATTAACGGTATTACCACCGTCGCAATGGAAAGTACCGGTGTGTATTGGTTGGCTCTTTACCTTTTGTTGGAAGAGGCTGGAATAGAACCTTATTTGGTGAATGCTTCACATGTAAAAAACGTGACAGGTCGAAAGAAAGATGATACGGATGCCATCTGGATTCAAAGGCTTCACACTTGTGGTTTGTTGCAAAAAAGTTTTCAACCAGACTCAGAAATTCGTTTATTACGGGATTATACCCGTCAACGAAAAAATTTAATTTCC
>CAIWCC010000237.1 GCA_903911085.1 uncultured Bacteroidales bacterium
AGCCAAAGGCAATCGAAAACAAATTCTCAAATTTAAAAACAAAAAACAAGTATCATTCACTCAAATGTAATCAATATGAAAACAACCATTGAATTTATCAAAAAGTACTCATTAGTGATTCTTGCAATCACATTTTGCATTTTGTCTCTGTCTCAAACAAGCTGCGGTAATCAATCAAAACCGCAACAGTCAAACATTACTCAGTTAAACAAAGAAAAGTCGAAAACAGACAGCCTAAACACTGTCAAAGCCAATGCTCTACTACAACAGAAAGACAGCATTATAAAAATACTGATTTCAAAACTGAAAACCGAAAAAGCCAATACCGAGAAACACAGAGCCGAAGCCAGAAAACAGCACACACTTAACGACACGTTGCAAGCCCGATTCGGAATAAACAAGGAACTGAGCACTTGCGAAGATCTTGTTCATGGGTTGAAAGTTGAAATTATTGAAAAGGATAGCGTCGTTCAAAGCTTAGATTCTGAAATCGAGACTTGTAATAATCACGTCAAAATATTAGAAAGCAAATTGACAATACAGTCTGAAATTATATATAGTAAACAAAACTTGATTGCTATCAAAGATTCAACAATAAACCATTTAGCAACCCAAAAGAAGAAAGCCGACTTTTGGAATAAGGTGAAAATAAAAGCAGCTGGAGCAGTTATATTATTTGAATCAATAATACTGCTTGTAAAATAGATATCTGAAATAGGTTAAACTGCATTGAAAAGCATTAGTTAGCATTATTTATACATTTATAACACAGTATTTTGGTTGGTATTTTTACAAAAATATTTTTAGTAAAAACTTTTTTAAAAAATTACAACAATGGCCAGACAATTAGGACATGTAAAGTACAAAGGTACTATCGGCGAGATTCGCCATTTCAAAATCAAAGGTATGACAGGCAATTTTGCCGGTTTAAAAGGTGGAGCCACTGGCGACCAAATCAAAAATGCCCCGGGCTTTGTTCGTACCCGTGAAAACATGAACGAGTTTACTGCTTGCGCCCGTGCAGGTCGCTCGGTTCGTGTTGGATTGAACTTGCTTATGAAACAAATGAGTGATGCCCAGCTAACCGGAAGATTAACCGCTATCATGAAAAAAATCAACTTGGAAGATCAGTCGGAAGCTCGTGGTTATCGCGCTATTTTGATTTCGACCCAAAGCAAGTATTTGGAAGGATTGCATTTCAACAAAAACGTGAATTTTAACGGTTCGTTTTTGGCACCATTTGAATTGACAAATACAGCAAATCGCAAAAGTTCAACCATGACAGTGGCACCATTTAAGCCCGACAAAGCTGTTATTGCTCCGGCAGGTGCAACACACTTTCGATTGATTAATGCAGTATCTATTATCTCCGATTTTGCGTATAATGAAAACACCAAAGTCTACGAGCCAATCGAACCAGGATTGAATGAAACTTCCAACGTTGCGTATTCAGCTTATTTGGATTTGACAACTGAAATTACAGTGCCAACAGTGCTTACCAGTGCTTTTGCAGAAACTTTAGAATTAACGGATAACGTTACTGTTTTGAACTCTGTAGGTATTGAGTTCTACCAAAAAGCAGGTACAGATTATTATTTGTTTAATGACGGTCACGCTTTGAAACTTCAAGTTACATTCTAAGCACAAAACAACTAAAAATGAAAAAGATGTTCCTTATGGGACATCTTTTTTTATGCCAAAATGTACCAATAATTAAAGTGTCAATTTTATTTCTTGAGTGCACTCATGTAGGACTTATGTAGGGCTTATGTAGGACTTATCTATGGCTTATCTATGACTTGTTTGTAATTAAATAGGGTTTTTGCCGGACTTACCGACAAAAACCCTATGCATATCAATTAAGATACTTGTAAAACAGCATTCGCTTAGCCTGTGAGATTAAAAGCAGGTTTTGTTTGTTTTGCTTTTCCATGGCCTCCAGACCTTGAAGAGCTGAAACGGCTTTCTCGAACTGAGCCGGATTTGCTTCCACTTTATTTAAAGCAGCCGATAGGCATGATTTTACATCCCTGAGCACTACAAAGGGAATGACCGAACCCCGCAAAAACGGATAAAAGGCATTAGACTGCCACAGGCTATACATTAGCCAGTAAACCTGCTCCTTTTCAATTTCATTTTGAAACTGGATGACAAAGCAATTAGGACAAGGAGCTGAAAGCGGTTTTCCGCTATTATTTCCTTTGTTTAGGATAAAGAAATGAGGTTTTTTAATCTCTGATTTCTGACTGAAAGACTTCAAAATAAAGGTACACATGAGGATAACGATTAAAGGGTGAATAAAAGAGAGCTACTGCCCCCACAAATAATTTTTACCCCCAGAAAAGAGAAGAAAAAAAGAAGAAGAAAAAGAGAGAAAAAAAAGAAAAATATAGCTTTCACATTAGGCGGACGGATTGGGCTGTCAAGGTTTTTTGGCAAAATACTACCCGAAGTGCAACGAGGTGTGGAGATTATGCCAAAAACACGAAGTGCGCGACC
>CAIWCC010000238.1 GCA_903911085.1 uncultured Bacteroidales bacterium
GTGTGTACATTTATTCCTCCAAAACAGGGCGTATAATCATTCATATCCGTTACAATGTCGATGCTGCTTTTATTAAACTTTACGCGATTAGGCGATGCCCATTTCTGATTGGAATTATCGATGGTGCTTTTCAAAAATTGTAGCGAAAAGTCAGTGCCAAAAGCTCCATAATCGAACTGCATAAAATTATGCGAAATCATTTCAGATACGATTCTTTTTTTTCCCGTATTTAGTAGCCTGTGATGTACAACTAGCTTATTATCTATCAATTGATAGGTTCGTTCCAATTCATAACAGTAACCAATTTCTGAATTCAAACTATGTTTAAATGTCAGACTGTTTTTAGTCTTCGAATAAGTTCTTTTGCCTTGATTTATAATTTTATACGGAACAGCAAAACTATATTTAGCTGTGTCATGTTTTTGAAGAATTCCAACACCTATTTTTACAAAATATCCATTTACCGGTGCTTCATCATAACCTAAAGCCGCTAAGAATTCTTCTGCCAAACCGGTTCCTGTATTCGGCACAAGCGGGTCATGCTTGTCGGCCGGACCTCTGCCATTGTAATTTTCCCATTGTTGCAAGTAAGTGTGATTTTTGTAAGTAATTTGTCCCACCATACTTCCCCAATCGAAACGCGCAGCCTGATAATAGCTCATAGCGCTATCGGGCAAAAACACCAATACTTCCAACCCTTTACTTTTCAGAATTGTTGAAGGATAAGTGGTTGCCGATAACAACATGCTTCCAATTAAGAAGCAAAAAGTCAGTAGTGATATCTTAGCTGTTTTTATCATTTTAATTTAACGAGATTTACAAAACATACATCGTTTTCGCGCACAGTCAACTGATAATTAAATAGTTTGTCACTTTTTACTTGAATTTCTGTATCAATAATTGGTGTACCTGCATTTGTTTCCATTAGGGTTTTTACCTGACTTTTAGTTAATTGTTGCGGTGAACCCATTTTCATGTAAGTTGCGTATACATCATTGCTTTGATATCCAACTTTTACCACTGAAAGTTTGTATTTTCCGGCAGAAACATTTGTGTACTTTAATTGCACAAAACCTTTATCGGCGGCAGGAATATCCCGCTTGTAATATACAGCATTAAAAACTTTATCATTGGGTTTTGTGATGGTAAAATCCCATACAAGCGACTGAATATCACCATTATGATTCTTGCAAACCCACGATGCTTTGTCAGAGTTTTTCAACTCAGTTTCGCCTAAACTATTTAGAAACTGATAAGCATAATAAGCAGGTTTTTTGATGGATTGATAATTTAGCAATCCGAAACCACCGTGAAAAGGAGTGGTTCGAGGACCTTTTTCCTCAAAAATATCCGTAAATACCCAATATGACATGGAAGTGGCTACCGACTCAGTGCCTTTAATTTTATCCAATATAAATGCTGCTGATTGGTAGGTGTCGTGAATCGGGTCGCTTGACGAAAAAGAGCTACTCCACTCTGTATAATGCAATTCCAAATTTGGTTTGGAGGATGCTTCTATCAATTTTCTTGAATTGATAACATCGGTTGTAACTGCCAATGAGTCAGGGTTAAATTGAATTCCCGTTTTTCCCGATTCATCAAAAGTACCTTTGATAACCGAATAGGTATGCGTTGCAATAAAATCAATAGGAACATTTTGCTTTTCGCAATAATCAATAATTTCGGATACCCATTTATTACCTGCACTAGCGGGTCCACCCACTTTATAATCTTTATTGACAGCCTTAATTGCTTTCGCGGTATAATCATATAACTTGAAATATTCAGCCATATCTGATTTGAAAAATGCCGGATGATTGGGTTCGTTCCACACTTCAAAATACCATGATTTTACCTCCTCAGCTCCATAACGTTCGGTAAAATGCTCCGTTAGCGCTTTAATCAAGTTATACCATTTATTGTAATCTTTTGGCGGTGTGATATTTCCTTTCCACCAAAATACTGTTTCGGGTCCGCTTGCCAAATCTTTAGGCATAAACGACAACTCTACAAAAGGTTTTATGTTGATGCTGAGTAAAAAATCGTACAACA
>CAIWCC010000239.1 GCA_903911085.1 uncultured Bacteroidales bacterium
ACAGCGTCTCCTACTTGAGAAAGTAGCATTTACCCCTCGGCGAAGCTTTCTCCATGATGAGAAAGTACTTTTTTGCCCTCGGCGGAACAATCTCCATGATGAGACGGTAGTTTTTAGCCCTCGGCGAAGCTTTCTCCATGATGAGAAAGTACTTTTTACCCCTCGGTAGAACAATCTCCATGATGAGACGGTATTTTTTCCATATAAGTAGATTGATTTTCCAGAGTTTAATATATTATTTTCTTTAACCATTAAAAAAGTTTATATTTGCGCTGCAATAAAAAATGTGACTGCACATATTTCGATATACAGCGGGTATGCGAACAGTTTAATACCAATAAATGAGAAATATGCGAACTACAAGTTCGCATAGCCAAATAGAGATCGCATACATACGTGTTACCTGCAAGGCAAAAAAAAAGAAAATGCAAAAATCGAACTTAAAACCTTACACAAGAACAAATTTAGACATATTATTTGTCGGATTAAATCCCGCAAAAGGTTCGAGTGAAAACGGACATTACTTCTCTGTCAAACAATCATTTTGGAATCAACTTTATAAATCTGGACTTATTACTGAACAGATTGACAAGTTGATAGCAGATGATGTTGTTTTTGGGTCAACAGAAATAAACACAAACAAATGGAATTATGGTATTACAAACTTGATAACTGAAGTTGCTGAAAGCGATAGTCGAAAAATTAATCCTACAAATCAAGATTGCATTAAATTGGATAAGTTAATCAAAGAAATAAAACCATTATCAGTAGTATTTCTTCACGGGAAAGTTTTGAAAAATATAACAAAGTACTTAAATATCAACAAACCGAATGCAAATTCAGGAAAAATGGGTAAAATAATTAATGGTTCGAATACTGTTTTTTACAACATAGCATTTCCTCACGGAAATGCTATAGCTGATGAATTAAAAATTGAGAAATATAAAGAGTTAAAAGAATTTATTCTATCTTCTAAACTATAAATTATGATTAATGAGTTTCCTTTTCATTACGAAGTTCGAGTAAAATTATTAGCATTTGACAAAGCAAATAATGTTAGAAATGAATCATTTTCATTCGTTTCAACATAGATGCAACAAGTTGTAAATCAGTTTTATTTTTTGCGGTAACTAATAGTGCTTCCATATAGTTTTTAATTTTTAGAATTTCATTTTGCAAATATTCAAATTTGAATATGTAATTTCAAATTTCCACAATCAAATACTTTTAATAAAGTTATTTTTATACTTTTTTAGTGATAGGCTGTTTTGATGTCAGACTTTCACTTTTAGTTCTTTGATTAAAATCAACTTAAACTCCACACTTCCATCCAACTACAACAAATCTCTGAAATTAGAAAGTCTTCTAGGTCTATATGAATCAAATATATTAACCATCAAGAATCGAAAAGTAAAATCGGCTGAAATTCATCATTTTCGAAATGCTGATACTTGAAGTGCGACTTCAAGAGGCGCCCCCAGTATCAGCAATGAACGTGATTAATGCAAATACGCTACGAACATCCAGAATTTTTAAAACTCAGCCGTCGATAGTTTTTATTTACATATTTGATTTTAAAAAGAACTGAATGTTAGCATTATTCTTTTACAAATCGCTTCGTTATAACGCCTTTTTCATTAAAACCTTTGACTATATAAATACCTTTTGAATGCTCGCTTAAATCAAATGTATAAGCATTTGAATTTACAGTTTTTGATAGTATAATCCTTCCTGAAATATCGCAAAGTTCAATTCGCTCAATACTTTCAGTTGATGAAATTGTTATAAAGGATTTCGCTGGGTTTGGAAAGACAGTAAACTTCGGCCTATTTATTTGATTGTCAAGTAAAGTAGTTAACGTACTTATAGCGAGTGGGTTTGATTCTGACAAACAACCACTTTCACATGTTACTACTACTTTATATGTTCCTGTTTGGGTTGGGGTCATTGTACTTGAGGTTTCTCCTTCAATTTTCACATCATTCAAATACCATTGGTTACCTGAAACTGCATTTGAAAGAAGTTGTCCACTTTGATAGGTTATAAGTGGTTGTCCTACAAAGCTAACTTTGGCAATTTTAGTTATTGAGTCAGAGCCAATTTTTATTTTCATTGGAAAAGCACCTAATGCACTGTATTCATGCTGTAGCGAATTTGTATATCCGTCCACATTTATTGCTGATTTCAAACTATCACCAAAATGAATAAATGTAGAATCAGGATTGTTGGACCAAATACTATAAGTAACATTGAATTTCTGGCAATTATTTGTAACCGGCGAAAGAGTCAGGGCATTGTAGTACGTTTCAACAAATGATTTTTTCTGTGCATTCTGACCAAAGATATTGAAGATAGCAATTGTATTGTCTGTAAACAATGTGAAATCATCAATATAATTATGATTCACATCTATGCTTAGCGTATCAGTTTCTGGGAAAGCCAATACGTCAATGCTCGTTAACTTATTGTTGGATAAGTCTATAAATCTCAGATTAGGCAAAGAAGCCAAAATAGTTACATCTTCAATATTATTATAGGATAGATTTACTGACTTTAACATCGAAAATCCCGCAAGATCGGCAATATCTGTAATTCCCAAACCTGAGCAATCAAGCATCGTTATTGTATCAACTGCACTTTGTGGTACTGGTGAATTATACGGCAGATTAAGGTGTACAGCTGTTGTATATTGCAATAGCGTATCAGCAAATAAATAATTTTGTGAGTACGACATAAGTGAACTCACTAAAAACACGGTGGCAAATATATATTTTTTCATGACTTTTATTTTTATGGTTCAATAATTTTAAATTTTTCAACAATCTGTTTTGGATCGTTTGTATTTGTGCCTAATTTGAATAAAATTTGCATTTTATTGGCTTTCCCAGGTTGAACATCTAAGAAATCAATAAAATCGCTGTTTATTGGTATTGTTAAAACTCTTTTATTTATGAAGGTAATTTTTAAAAAGTTATTAAGTCCTCCAAACCCTGTTAAGGGGATAGAACTTCCATCTAGTAATATCCTTGTTGGATCTTCGCTATCAATCTTTTTTCCTAAATCATATTGATTACTTGGATCTTTTTCTGTGAAAAAAACAACTGACGAGATATGTTCAATAAATTCTTCAGCTTTAAAATATTTTTTTTGACCAACGTAATTTCTAGGGTCCCATTTATTCCAATCTTTTTCAATTTGTATATACATGGGATCCATTCCAATTCTATATTGCATTTCATTGTTATAAATAGATGTACATATTCTATCAACAGCCCCTTTCATACTCACTGCTACATCTAAATAACTTTTGAAAACCGTTGCCATTGGGTCGCCCTTAGCTGCTAATTCAACAATCATTTTCATTGCTTTAAAAGAGCGTATAATTTCGTCCTTTTCATAAACCAAGTCAGACATGTCTTTTAAAAATTGAATTTTCTCAATGATTTTATTGATTGTTTCAGCTTTTTTGTTTAAATCTTTAAACGAACGGTGTAATTCGTTGACAATTTTACTGTCTAAAGGATCAGATTGCCATTCAATTAATTTTCCGAATATTTTATAAACTTCGTGCCCCTTTTTTATCTCATCACTGATCATAAAAAGAGCTTCACGTTCTGTTGCAAGATCCGTATTATCACTTACCGAAATATCTGTTTTATATTGTGTGTCAGAATTTGTTGTACTCGCCGCAACTTTACCTTTTTTCAAAATAAAATAACCCTGACGGAATACCTCTTTTGTTTGCGCTTCTACATACAATTCATAATTTCCTGCTTCGGCATTTAACTGACTTGCATTAGCCGTAAACCGAATCATTTTACCTTCCATAGGAACTTTAACATCATTGAGTTGTGCTATATAATAGGTTGGATAGGTTTTACCAACTTCTACGTTTTTACGTACCGCTTTTAAGCGGATATTGCCATTCCACCAGTATTGCGAAGTTGAAGCAATTTTCATATCTAGCGTAAAGTCCTGACCTTTTGTAAAAGTTGGCAGCGTTATATCACCATCCGATACTATGACCAAATCGGAAGAATATTGAGGATTAAATGTTTCCATAGTTGGTTCATTTTCGGGAGTTGGAGTAGCCAGATATTTCAGAACCATACTTGGTTTACTTTTGCTACACGAAAACGAACTCCCATTTAAAGGTGCAAAATCCCAACCCGATTTTACTATTCTACTTATGGTTTTGGTAGTGCCATAAGCTATATTTTTCAACAAAACAAAACCTGTTTTTAGCGTTTGGGCTGTTGAACCATCTGTAAACTGAATCAGCGCATTTTCAACCTTTTGTTTATTCGCATCGGTAATATAAATAGCCAAACTACCATAACCTGCAACCGTATTTGTACCTGACACTGACACATTACATGGCAATGACAGTGGCGATTTTCCACTTGCATTTACAGAGGCTATTTGATATTTGTAATTACCTTCGGGGTTTTCGTCATAAAAAATTGTACTAAAAGTTTTTCCTAACAAAACTCCGTCCTTATACACTTCATATATTTTTGCTCCAGTAACACTCTTCCAGATAAGCGTAGTTTTTGTATTTGTGGAGTTTGAAATTTTAGTAGTTCTGTATTGAATATCAGTAGGAGCATCGAGTCTTAAAGTCTGTTGACCGGAATAAAGAAATTTTATTTCTTCCTCTGAGAGGGCGCGGTTGTAAATACGGATATCATCCATATACCCTTTAAATGGATATATTGTACCACCATCGCTTCCGTAACCAAAAACCAAGTTTTGACTTGCATTGATTAAATTTGAGTTACAAGCGCCAGAAAGAATTAATGTGCCATTATAATATACTTTTACACTATTATTATTTGTTTTACCATCCCAAACGAAAGTATATTGATTATAGTTATTGTTTGGTGTAATTGGATTGGTCTCATTGTAAATTTTGAACCCATTGGAGAATGGGTGTTTTTCATATAAAATAATATTATTGTCTGGAGATATTAGTGCAGAAAAACCATTTCCAAAATTACCATGCAAAATTCCATTTGTGAATATTGCGGCAGCGTAGGATTGTTTTTCCATAACCTTTATCCATAATGATAATGTATAGGCTCCATCTAAAAATGGCTTGTTTAATGAAATATTATTACTTCCATTAAAATAATACGCCTTCCCAACATTTCCAAACCTATCCGTAGTCAACGTTGCACCATTTACCGTACCATTATTTCCATTCCCACTTTCATCATTTGCATTACCGTTAAATGGATAGTAAGCTACTAAGCCTGTTGTTAAGTCTGTGGCTGGTTTTTCGGAGTTATAAAGATCGGTGATTTCATCAGATGATAAGGGGCGGTTGTAAATACGTACATCATCAATTTTCCCGTTGAAATATCTTATACCTGTTGAAGAGCCGATAAAAAATTCTGTCGGGGTTCGAGGAGTAACCGTAGAAGCACTATTTGTTTTGATGCCGTTAATATAAAAATTTGTAACTCCATTTACACGTTGAATAATTAAGCTATACCATTGATTAGATGATAAATCTGAGCCACTATTAATAGGAGCAATATCGGAAAAAATTGAAACAAACGATGAAAGTGTTCCCGTGATACCAGTTCCTATGCTATAACCATTCAACGAGGAGTTACCTCCATTACCATTATCAACTCCAAGCAGTAAAATTGTTTGAATTGTGTTTAGTGATTTAGCATTCACCCATGATGAAATACACCAATTGTCGGTGTTTTGCATTGGAATTTTTGAGAACGAAATATTATTACTCACCCCATCAAACCCATACGCCTTCCCCACATTACCAAACCTATCAGTAGTAAGCGTTGCACCATTTACTGTCCCATTATTTCCATTGCCACTTTCATCGTTTGCATTGCCGTTGAAGGGATAGTAGGCAACAAGACCTGTGGTTAAGTCGGTGGCTGGTTTTTCGGAGTTGTAGAGTTGGGTTACTTCGTCAGAGGATAAGGCGCGGTTGTAAATGCGAACATCATCTATTGTGCCATAGAAAAATTCTGGACGAACATTATTGGAGCCGAGAGAAATTTTACAAAGAATATTTGATGGTGTAATACTACTTGTAATAATCATATCTAATATATTATTCACATACAAATAATACTTTAATCCATTTTTAATCAGTGTAAAATGAACCCATTTATTATTTTCATAATCTTTCTTCGAACCTTGGTTATTTAAAGCAATATCCCAAGCGGGTACACCTGAATATGAACCAATAAAGGCACTAAAATTATGTTGTGCTGTTGTTTCATAATTATAGTTCAAGTCAACTCCTGTGTGTGGAATTGTATTGAATATAGTTTGGCTTAATTTATTTGCATCGTCTAGACTAAACCAACCTGAAACAGTGAACTGATCCCAACCAATATTAAAGCAGCTTGTGTTTGATGTAATTGAATTGCTACTTCCATCAAAACGAAATGCTTTCCCCACATTTCCAAACCTATCTGTAGTCAAAGTTGCGCCATTTACAGTGCCATTATTACCATTGCCACTTTCATCATTGGCATTACCGTTAAAGGGATAGTAGGCTACAAGACCTGTGGTTAAGTCTGTGGCAGGTTTTTCGGAGTTGTAAAGTTGGGTTACTTCGTCGGAAGATAAGGGGCGGTTGTAGATACGATAATCATCCAATTTTCCATTAAATCCATTCGAGTATCCGTTATTATTTTGTATACCAATATACATACTACATAAATATGAAATTGGAGACTTTGTTCCATTTGCATTTTTCTCAATACTTCCATTAATATAAAGTTTATAATTATCACCTTCCTTTATAAAAGTAAAGAAATTCCATTGTTTATTTTGAAAAATACTAGTTCCAGATTCAAAATTTACTACATCCCATGAAATAATTGGAGGATTAGAATTAATTCCAAAACCTAATTTATTTAAACCTAAATCATGATTAAGTGTTAAATCAAAGCCACATGATGGATTTGTATTGCAAAGAACCTGACTCGATCCACTTACATTAGCACTATAAAACCACCCAGATATTGTATAGTTGGGCCAGCCATTATCAAAAAATGTTTTTGTAATATTTATATTATTTGTTTTACCATCAAAACTATACGCCTTCCCAACATTTCCAAACCTGTCCGTAGTTAGCGTTGCACCATTTACAGTTCCATTATTTCCATTACCACTTTCATCGTTGGCATTGCCATTAAAGGGGTAGTAGGCTACTAAGCCTGTGGTTAAGTCTGTGGCAGGTTTTTCGGAGTTGTAGAGTTGGGTTATGTCTGTGACAGAAAAAGCACGATTGTAAATACGAATATCATCAATATTGCCATTAAAAAAAGCCGTATTATTATCAACTTTTCCTATATATATCGCTTTATTGACATCAGGAACAGTTGATGTTTGATTTACTGTCTGAACAGATACCCCATTTACATAAACTGTTTGAGTACTTCCATTCCAAGCAATAATTACATTTGTCCAAATATTAGTTGTACATATAGACGGAGTATTAAAACCTGTCCCACAACCATAACAATCATTTATATTCAGTTGAAGAACTCCCGCATTTTCAACAGTCAATTGAAAGTAATTATTGACTGAAGTTATTGTTTTATCTATTAGGGCAGTTGTAGAACTTATATTATTCGTCTTGAACCAAACTGAAACGGTTCCGGAAGCCATATTATTTATTGCAGCAGATGGTAATTCAACAAACGAACTGTTACCATTAAAACTATATGCCTTCCCCACATTTCCAAACCTATCCGTAGTCAACGTAGCTCCATTAACAGTACCATTATTTCCATTTCCACTTTCATCATTGGCATTGCAGTTAAATGGGTAGTAGGCTATTAAGCCTGTTTGTAAGTTTACTTGTGCTTTTGCTCCATAAGCAATGAGCAGTAACAAAAAGAGATAAAAGAGTTTTGTTTTCATATTGTGTATAGTTTTAAATTTTAAAAATATGGTTTTAGTATATTGTTTTTCTATCAGGCGTCAAAAATATAATAAAAATATCGGATAAAAAAAATTAACATTTTTGAATTGGTCAATTCAAAAATCATAAGTGTTTATAATCAGCATATTAATTGATTTCAGACAATTGAAACTTTTATTCGAATATGTGCAATATTGCATGTTTTAATACTGTATTTGTTATTATTTAAACATTTTGGGGCACAAAAAAAGCGTGGAACTTTAACCGTATCACGCTTCTAAGGTATCGCCAAACACCTAACAACAATAATAAGTTAAAGCCCACGCCTTAGGCGCAGGCGTTTACTAACTTATCCTTGCTGTTTGTTAAAAATTGGCGATTTTTAGAAGCAGAATAAAAGCTAACGCTTTTGATAATATGTAATGCAATTGTCGCTACAATTGACGAGGTAATATATTGAGGTGCAAATGTAAGAATATTTATTCACATTTGCAGGGTAAAATTAATAATTAATTTTCAGTAATAAATCCGATTTTCCTTCTTGGCTTATCAAGTTGTTTTTTATCAGTATGCAATTCAGCTAAAGATTGATTTATAAGTTCAATTTGCATACGTGTATCTTCGTTAATGTCATTGTAATCCGTAAAAACTTCTTCGATGTATTCTTTTAGCTCTCGCAGTTCGTTTTTAATTTCCTGAACTTTATTAATTGGCGAATTCAATACAAGCTGGCGAATGGTTATAAATGCACGCATAATGTTCATGTTAATTTCTATTGCTGTGTCTGAATTCAGTACGCTACTCAACATAGCTACACCTAGTTCGGTAAAAACGTATGGTACTTTCCGAGTTCCACCCCATCTTGATGTCGCAAATTGCGACTTCAAGTTTTCAAATTCTTCCGCTGTAAGTTGGAACATGAAATCTTCTGGAAATCGTTTCATGTTACGTTTAATCTGTTCATTCAATCGTCGAGTTTCCACTCCGTACATTTCGGATAAATCACGGTCTAGCATTACTTTGCAACCCCTAATTTCATAAATTTTACTTTGGATAATGTGTAATTCCATACGCATCAATTGTTTTTCGGTGTAAAAAATTCGTGTAATTGTAAGTTGAGTTTAAGGTCGCAAATTACGACCTTGAAAGTTCAGAGATTTCCACTTCAGTAAGTTGAAACATAAAATCGTCACCTTCAAATCGTTCAATATTACGCCTTTCAGCCTCTTTTAGCCGCTTTATTTCAGTTCCATAAAGTTCAGCCAAGTCAACATCAAGCATTATTCGCTGATTTCTAATAGTATGGATTTTGTTTTGAATAAATTGTAGTTCCAATTTAGTTTTGTTGAAGGTTATAAAAAGCTAACGATTTTGACAAAATGGTTTGCAATTGTCGCTACAATTGACGAGGTAATATATTGAGGTGCAAATGTAAGAATATTTATTTAAATTTGCAGAGTAAAATTAATAATTAATTTTCAGTAATAAATCCAATTTTCCTTCGTGGCTTATCAAGTTGTTTTTTATCAGTATGCAATTCAGCTAAAGATTGATTTATGAGTTCAATTTGCATGCGGGTGTCTTCGTTTATATCATTGTAGTCAGTGAACACTTCTTCGAGATATGCTTTTAACTCTCTCATATCGGATTGAAGTTCTGAGAGTTTGTCGACTGGGTTATGGTTTAACGACTGACGAATGGCCACAAAAGTTCGGACAATTCCAATGTTGACTTGTATGGCTGTTTCGCTTTTTAAAACACTTGCAAGCATAGCCACACCTTGTTCTGTAAAAGCAAAAGGTGCATATCTTATTCCACCCCAACTTGAGGTCGCAAATTGCGTCCTCAAGATTTTCCATTCTTCAGCATCTAGCTCAAACATGAAATCGGTTGGAAATCGAGAAGCATTTCTCCGAACTGCCTCTTTAAGTCGTTTTGTTTCCACCAAATAAAGTTCTGCCAAATCAAAATCCAGCATAACTTTCTGATTTCTGATGGTATATATCTTATTTTGGATAATATGAGGTTGTATTTCTAAATTCTCATTCATAAAGATTAATATGTTTAGTCATAATACTTAAAGGTAACGCTTTTGATAATATGCAATGCAATTGTCACTACAATTGACGAGGTATTTTAATGAAGTACAAATATATGAATTGTTTTTTACTTATTCATTAAGTTATTTAAATTATTTCAATACTATCTTTCTTTGGTTATTATAAGTCAAATTTCCAACTGGATTTAGTGGCTTCTTGTTTTGTTAACTTTGGTTTGCCATTTCAGAAAGTGCTTGATAAATATTGCTGAACTGTATAATGGTTTCTAACATAAAGGTTTCCAACATTTGGTTGAGTTCGGCATAACCATAAAAAGTTACAGAAAGCTAAATTGTAACATGAATAAACGATAATGTAACAATGATGAAACAATACTCAAAAAAAGCAAACTACATTTGTAACTGAATTACTGAGTCTTTTTTGTTCTGAGAAATCATATACTATGTTACCAAGAATCATTTTTGCATTTCTTTTTGCTATAAATATTTTCGCTGCCAATGCTTTCGAAAAGAGAGATTTGCTTGAGAAAAATGTTGATATGGCAAAGCTCAAATCGAGTTTGCTTATCAATCAACAATGGGTTGCGTATCCTAAATACAGCGACCGAAAAGGCTGGGATGCGTTGACAGTTGGTGTGAAGGATGAAATAATCAAAAAGGGCGAAGCTGCCCTTAATTTTGAATGGAAAGTGGTAAAAGCTACCGATTATTTGGAATTTGACCTTAGTGGTTCGCGTAAAATAATGGAAGACCCATACAGGGCTAACATTAATGCCATTTCCGATCTGGTATTGGCAGAATTGGCCGAGGGAAAAGGGCGTTTTACTAATCAGATTGCCAACGGAATTTGGTATTTTTGCGAGATGACTTCATGGTCACTTTCGGCACATATCAAAGGTGCTCAGCCTGAGTCAACTTCACTGCCATCGTACAAAGAAAATATCATCGACCTTGGATCTTCAGACATGGGAGCGTTTTTTGCGTGGACTTATTTTTTCCTGAAAGATGAGTTGGATAAAGTGCAACCGATGATTTCGGAACGACTGCGCGCAAATATCCAAACCCGGATAATGGATTCGTATCTGAACCGTAGTGATTTTTGGTGGCAAGCCTTTAATGCTGGTCCCACAACTATGGTGAACAACTGGAATCCGTGGTGTAATTCTAGTGTACTGATGTGTTTTCTGTTGTTGGAAAACGACCCCGAAAAACTTGCTGCTGCCGTTTACCGCACAATGGTTTCTACAGATAAATTTATTAATTATTATAACAATGATGGCGCTTGCGAAGAAGGGCCATCGTACTGGAGTCATGCACCTGGAAAGTTGTATGATTACTTACAATTGCTAAGTTACGCTACTGCTGGTAAAGTGACTATTTTCAACCAACCGCTAATACGAAACATGGGCGAATATATTGCCAAGTCATATATTGGAAATGGTTGGATGGTAAATTTTGCCGATGCTTGGGCAAAAGCAAAAGTTGAAAAAGGAGTTGTGTTTCGATATGGTAAGGCAGTTAATAGCCTTGAAATGCAGCAGTTTGCATCTTACTTGTATGAGTTTGACAAGAATGAATCGTATTTCGATGCTGGTAGAGATTTGTTCCGAACATTCGAAAACCTGACTTCGCACAACGAATTGCTGCAAACAAAACCATCTGTATCTGATGCACCTGCCACTTGGTATCCCGAAACCGAAGTATGTTATATGCGCAATAAAGTGGGCATTTTTGTGGCTGCCAAAGGAGGAAACAATGCCGAAAGTCATAACCATAATGATGTTGGTTCGTTTTTGCTTTATGTGGATTATAAGCCTATGATTATTGATGCCGGTGTAGGAGTGTACACGCGTCAAACATTTAGCAGTGAGCGTTATAATATATGGAACATGCAAAGCAATTACCACAACTTGCCTCTTGTAAATGGTGTTGCACAATCTGATGGAGCCAAATTTCGTTCACGAAACGCAACATTTGATACTAAAAAATCTCTTTTCTCGCTCGATATTGCCAATACTTATTCCAAAGAAGCTGCTGTGAATGAATGGCATCGTACTTTTCAGTTGCAGCCCAAAGGTGGATTATTGGTACAAGATGCTTTTAAAATGAGCAAAACAAAATCGCCTAATCAACTTAATTATCTTACTTGGAGCAAACCTGATATTTTGGAAAAAGGGGTTATTACATTGGAAAAAGATGGAAGTAAACTTAAAATAAGCTATAACCCAAATCAACTTGAAGCAGTGGTTGAAACAATTCACATTACCGATAGAAGTTTGTTAAGTGTTTGGGGTGAAACTATTTATCGACTTACTTTAAAAGCAAAAAAAATGAAATTGGTTGATAATTATTCTGTTCAATTTAGTAGGTTTTAATTCTAAAAAAAATCATATTATGCAATTTAAAATTCAAAATTTATTTTCAAGTAAACTGAATTTCCTTTGTCTGTTTTTTGCAATTAGTAGCATTACGGCAATTGGTCAAGGGCTTAGAACTTATGCAACCGAAGCCGGACTGAACTTTGGCACAATGGCAACTATTCAGCAATTCCGTCCTAACCCCAAAGGTTATAAAGACACCTTGTCCACTCAGTTCAATATGACTTTTCCTGGCAATGAATTGAAATTCAAGAATGTAGAAAAAGAACGCGGTGTTTTTAATTTTGCTTACTCCGATTCTGTAATTGCTTTTGCCGAAGCACATGGAATGAAATCGCGCGGACATTGCTTGATTTGGCATAGTTTCAGTCAAAATCCAGCGTGGTTGACTGACAGATGGTATGGTACAAATCCATGGTCGCGTGCAGAATTGCTTTCAATTATGAAAACGCACATTACCTCAGTTGTAAGTCATTATAAAGGTCGAATTTCAGAATGGGATGTTATAAATGAAGGTATTGGCATTGGCGATGGTCACCCGAATGGATTGCGCAAAAGTCCGTGGCAAAGTATAATAGGGGATGATTATATCGACTCAGCTTTTGTTTATGCCCATCGTGCCGACCCTACAGCCTATCTGTATTTCAATGAATATGGTGGCGAAGGTGCTATAGCCAGCGAATATGCCAAGCGTGATACAGTTTACAATTTGGCTAAGCGATTATTGGCGCGCGGCATTCCCATTCATGGCATAGGTTTCGAAGCTCACTTTGGGAATTATGTCAATACTGGAGCTATTTCAGCAAATATGAAAAAACTTGGTGAACTTGGTTTGCGTGTGTCAATCACCGAATTGGATATGATGAATACTACAAATCTTCCCAATAATTGGAAGAATTTGATGAATGCTTGCCTTGAGAATTATAACTGTACCTCTTTTGTAACTTGGGGTATTGACGACAAAACTTCGTGGATGGGCAGCGATTGTGGTTGCTTGATTTGGGATTCAACTTTTGTCCGAAAATCAGCTGTTTACAAGGTTTTGTCAGATGCCATGAAGGCTGCCAACCCAAATATTTCGGCACAGCGCAAAGCTTTTGCAGCTCAGTTGCCTTATCCGCAGACTCCGCTTCCAAAAGCGGCTACACCTACTATTAATTATTGTCAAGGCGAAACTGCTGTTCCATTATCAGTAGTTGGGTCTAAGCTAAGATGGTACTCAACGCTTACAGGTAATGTATATGACCTTTTTGCACCAACTCCATCAACCAAAGATGTGGGAACCAAATCATATTTTGTTAGTCAAACAATTAGCGGTCTGGAAAGTCAGCGCGTGGAAATAAAAATCACGGTAACTGCACCAACTACTTGGTATCAGGATTTGGATGGTGACGGAAAAGGTGACCAAATGGTGAAACTTGTGGCTTGTGCGCAACCAACTGGTTATGTGAAGGAAGCTTCAACAGGCATAAATGACATTAGTTCCGATAATAACCTCAATGTGTATCCATTGCCATTCAAAGAATCGGTAATGATTCGATTGAATAATGGTGATAACCAAATTGTTGGAGTTCGCATTTTGAATTTGTCGGGCGTTACGGTTGAGCAAAATGATGAGGTAAATAAATCATTTATATCAGTAGGAGCTGGGCTTTCAAAAGGAGTTTATATTGCTTTAATCACTACTTCAAACAAAACGTATAGCACACGAATTGTGAAATTGTAGAAATTTGAATTGAATATAATTGTGAAAAAAACCATTCTTTTTTTATTATTACTTATGTTTGTTCCTGAAATTATTATTCAGGCTACTGTTACGCATAAAAAAATGAATGTATCTTTGGCAGCAAATACCGAAATTGAAACTTTGTATTCTCGTTTGTACAACGATTATTTGGAAAGTTCGGTGATTGATTCTAGCAATTATAAATCGCAATTGGCAGATGGCAGTTGGTCTGATATAAACTATGCCAGCAGAGTGGTAACATATTGGCCACCAATGAATCATTTGTACAGAATAAGAGGAATGGTTCGGTATTATTGTGAACAAAAAGACAAAAACTCGGCATTATCGCTCAAACTGTTGAATAATATTAAGTCAGGCATTAGCTTTTGGCAGGTTAAAAAGCCTGTTTCGGATAATTGGTTTTACAATGATATTGGCAAGCAAGTGGAATTTATTCCCATTTTGATATTAATGCGCAATTATTTACCAGCAACTACAATCAACGATATTTGCACGTATTTTGTAATTGCATCGGCAAATAATACGGGTGCTAACTTGTTGGAAATGGCTTCTTCTACAGCTATACGTGGAGTTTTGCAAAATGATGTTGCTACTATCAGTGCTTCGTTGACCAAAATTCAGAGCGTTATTTCGCCCGTAACAAAAGGAACGGATGGCATTCAAGCTGATAACTCTTTTTTGTTTCACGGATTGCAGTTATTTTCAACACTTTACAATGTGAGCATTATGCGGGGTGCTGCTTTTTGGGTGGAAATGACCAACGGCCTTAGTTTTGGGTTGCCTATTGAAAATAAAATTGGGCTTCGCAATGCCATTTTGAAAGCAAATCGTTGGTTTTATTATGGCGATATTGCCGATTTTGGAACGGTTGGGCGCAGGGTGTCGCAGATAAATGGCACTCGAACTAGTGATATATTGCCCACGCTCAAGCGAATGGCTAAATTGGACCCTGAAAATGAATCCGATTATGTATTGATGATGGACAATATTACCGGCAATAAAAAAGACAGTTTGAGTGGCAATCAACATTTTTATCGGGCAGATTGTATGGTGCAACGGAAGCCCGGGTATTACTTTTCGGTGAAAATGTGTTCGTCGCGCACAAGTGGTACCGAGAGTGGAAATGGTGAAAATCTGAAAGGATTTTGGCTGCCTTTTGGTGCTACCTGCTTGATGAAAAATGGTGATGAGTTCAGGCAATCTTTCCCATTGTGGGACTGGACAAAAGTGCCAGGTGTAACTTGTACCGAAGAAGTGCCCACTTTTGGTTGGTCTATCAATCAACCCACGCAATTTGTAGGCGGAGTGAGCAATGGTAAAAATGGCGCTTGTACCATGCAACTGAACAAACAAAGTACGCAGGCTCATAAATCGTGGTTTATGTTCGATAACGAAATAGTGGCATTGGGAGCTGGAATCACTTCAACCAATACAAAGCAAATTACCACTTCGTTAGCTCAAAATAAATTGCATGGGAAAGTGTGGGTTAATGGTCTTTCGGTAACAAATGGCGACAAGGTTCTTTATTCGAACGTGAAGTCAGTTTACAATGATTCAACGGCTTATGTTTTTCCAACTCCCGCAAAAGTGTATGTTTCAAATTCACTCAAATCGGGAAACTGGTATCAGATAAACAATTCTCAACGTGACACTATAGTAAAAGATTCGATATTTTCGGTTTATTTAAATCATGGTATAGCACCAGTCGATTCAAGTTATGCGTACATTGTGGTGCCACGCATTGGAGTTGATAAATTAGCTGCTTATATTAATAATAATCCACTTAAAGTGTTGAATAATAACAAGGTGGTGCAGGCAGTAAGCCATTCCGGAAAAAAAATGACAGGTGTTGTTTTTTATGCAGGTGGACAAATAATTTTGGATAACGGGTACATTATAAAGTCTTATCAACCTTGTGCAATAATGGTCGATTTAAGTACAGATTCATTGATAATGCACGTTTCAGATCCCGGGCAGACAAGTACAAGCGCTCTTTTTCAGATTTATTACAATGCCCTTCAATACGAAACAATACAACTTTCGTTACCCACTGGAAATAAAAGTGGAGCATCTGTCAGAGTAAGTCGTATGCCACTGAAACCAACAGGAATAAATGTAGAAAATAGAAATGTTGATGTAAAAATATTTGTTGATAAAAAAGATGACAAATTGCGTATCCAGGGATTAGAACAGTATCAAATGGCCTCGGTTTATAACCCAAAAGGTCAGCTTCTTATAACCCAAAGCGTATTTCGGGATATCGATATAAGTAAATTATCATCAGGAGTATATATATTTAAATGTTTAAATAACACCCTGTTGTTTGTAAAATAAGAAACAAAATCATTCATATAAAAATCACAAAATGAAACGAACTATTACTTTTAATTTAAATAGAATCTCTGGAAAGAGATACGTAATTTTGTTTTTGGGCTTACTAATCCTGAATAATTCAAATTCAGTTGCACAAGGATTGAAGTATTGGGCCTCTGCTGCCGGATTAAACTACGGTACAATGGTTCATAAAGCTCAGTTTATAAGTACTGCCGACTCAGCAGTTTATAGGCAAACACTTAGAAATGAGTTTAATATGGCATTTCCCGAAAATGAAATTAAATGGGATGCCATTGAGCCAACTCAGGGCAGTTTCAACTTTACTTATCCCGATCAGGTTATTGCATTTGCGCAAGCCAATGGAATGAAATCCCGTGGGCATTTTATGATTTGGCACACTAATTTACCTTACTGGTTAACTTCCAGATCCACAGGCACAAATGTTTGGACACGCCAACAATTATTGGATATTCTGAAAAACCATATTTTTACAGTTATGGGACATTTCAGAGGAAAAATATCTGAATATGATGTACTTAACGAGCCGTTTAATTTGGGATATAATAATCCTGGTGGGTTGCGGTCGAGTATGTGGTATAATATTATTGGTCCTGATTATGTCGATTCTGCTTTTGTTTGGGCGCATCGTGCCGATCCGCAGGCATATCTTTATCTCAATGAGTATGGTGCAGAAATGGCCGCATCTTCAGAAAAAGCAAAGAGTGATTCGCTTTATAACTATGTGAAAGGTATGCTTGCCAGAGGATTACCTATTCATGGCGTTGGTTTCGAAGGTCATTTTGGTAATTACATCAATGCTGGTACTATTAGTGCCAATATGAAAAGGCTCGGTGATCTTGGTTTACGGGTATCAATCACCGAATTGGACATGATGAAAACCACCAACATTCCTGCCAACTGGGTAAACCTGATGAATGCAGCATTGGCAAATTACAATTGTACATCCTTTGTTACATGGGGCGTTGATGACAAAAATTCGTGGATGGGAAGTGATTGTGGATGTTTGGTGTGGGACACGCTTTTTCAGAAAAAACCAGCTATATACAACGGGATGTTAAATGCTATGAAAGTTGCAAATCCAACTATTTCGGCCAAACGAAAAGCATTTGCAGCGCAAGCTCCTTATCCACAAACGCCATTACCACAAGTCACGCCCGAGATATTTTATTGTCAGGGCGAAACTGCACCTACTTTGACTGCTATCGGAACGAAACTTAAATGGTATAGTAATGCAACTACCAATACGGTTATGTTTGCCCCTACTCCTTCAACTAAAGTTGTAGGAACAACATCCTATTTTGTTACGCAAACGCTCAATTTTATTGAAAGTCGAAAAGTAGAGATTAAAGTAACTGTTACTGCTCCAACTACTTGGTATAAGGATTTGGATGGCGATGGAAAAGGTGATCCAATGGTGAAACTTGTGGCTTGTGCTCAACCTTCAGGTTATGTCAAAGAAGCGTCTACTGGAATATTTGAAACCACAGCCGACAACTCTCAATTAATTGCTTATCCGCAGCCTTTTAAAACCTTTACGATTTTAAAATTGGCCAATGGAGAATTTATTAAGTCAACAACAATAATGAATATCTCTGGTGCAATTGTTGAACGTAATAACAATATTAATTGTACTGAAATATCTCTTGGTGAAAATTTGTCCTCGGGCATATACTTCGTTTTAGTTCAGACAGATAAAAATACATATAAAACTAAAATCGTAAAGTTAGATTAAGACGATGAAAAAAGTAATTAATATTTTGGCAGTAAGTATTTTAATTGCACTGATAGCCACATCTTGTAAATCGCCCAAAGTAATGAGTGGCAATCCTATTTTGCCCGATTTTCAGGCAGATCCTTCGGCGCATGTTTTTGGTAAAAAAATGTGGATTTACCCTTCGCACGATTTGGCTGGCAGCAAAGGCTGGGATATGTTGGATTGGCATGCTTTTTCCAGTTCCGATTTGGTACATTGGAAAGATAATGGCGTGATATTTAGTTTAAATGATATTACCTGGGCTAAACGTTGGGCTTGGGCACCCGATTGTGTTCAGCGCAACGGAAAGTATTACTTTTATTTTCCTGCCGACGATCAAATTGGCGTTGCAGTTTCTGACAAACCACAAGGTCCATTTCGCGATCCGCTGAACAAACCGCTGATTGCCAGAGGCGAAAGCAATACCCGGGTTATGGATCCTTGTATTTTTGTTGATGACGACAAGCAGGCGTATCTTTATTTTGGTCAGGATGCATTGCGTGTTGTGAAACTGAATGATGATATGATAACCAGAAATGGCAACATCGAGAAACTGGATGTGAAGAGATTTCATGAAGGAATATGGATGCACAAATACAACGGTCGGTATTATTTATCGTATCCAATTTATGAGAATGGAAATGCCAGTCAACTGGCTTATTCTGTGGGAAATACGCCTTATGGGCCATTCGAGTACAAAGGTGTTATTGTAGACAATAAATCACGCAATATTCATCATTCTATTGTTGAGTTCAATAACCAATGGTATCTGTTTTACCATATACAAGGCCCAAGTGCTTATGAGCGCAGAGTTTGTGCAGAATTTCTCGAGTACAATGCCGATGGAACTATCAAACCTCTGGAAATGACCAAAACAGGTATTTACAAAAAATAATACACAGCTAAAAATGATCAGAAATAGTTCGTTGATAATCGGATTTTTGATATTGACCCTTCGTGTATTTTCGGTAAGCACGGTAATAGTCAATTTCGAAAGCGCAACTGTACCTTCTTCCATTTCGTATTGGAAAAACTATGCGGCTGCGGGTACTTCTGCATCAGGTTGGTCGGTTTCAAATCCGCTATCAGATGCCATTAATAGTACAGCTAAATGTTATAAAATCACCAAAGGAGCAACAGACCCATATTGGACAGGGCTTGAAATAGGACTTACTACACCCTTAAAAATTACAGCTTCAAACAGGTATTTGCATGTGGCTGTTTATAAAACTTCTAAATCTCGAATTTCGTTGACTTACACACCTACCATCGGTTCTCAAAGTGCTGATGTATGGAAATCAAATGCTTCTACTACAGGATGGTATGATTATGTATTGCCAATTCCGCTCGATTCTACCATTAAAACTTTTTCAATAAAAATTGGCGATGATGCGGGCGATTATTATTTCGACGAAATAACACTTTCTGATAGTCCTTTATCACTTTCGCGCTGGCCGGTTGCTATCGATCCGGCTACCAAAAATCAGGTGATGGAAGGCTGGGGCGTATCGCTTTGCTGGTGGGCCAATGTAGAAGGTGGCCGATGCACCGATGCTCAACTCAAACAATTTTGCGATTACCTGACCGACCCTGTAAATGGCTTGAATATGAATATTTTCAGGTACAATATCGGCGGTGGCGATGATCCTACTCATACGCATTTACCTTCAAGTTCGGCCATGCCGGGTTTTAAAGATTCTCCAACTTCGGCTTATAATTTTACACGCGATGCCAACCAACGCAGGGTGGCTAAGCAACTTATTGCTTCGCGCATTGCAGCGGTGGGAGTAAATGATATTCAATGGGTTGCGTTTTCCAATTCACCGCCATACTGGATGACTAATAGTGGTTGTGTGGGCGGTAGTGTAAGTACCAATGCTTGGTCAACAAATCTCAAATCGACTATGTATGCCGATTTTGCTGATTATCTGACTGAAGTTGTGAAGTATTATCATGATAATTATGGCATTACGTTCAATTATATAGAGCCATTTAACGAACCTGATGGCTGGTGGTGGAATGCTTTTAGCACAAAACAAGAGGGTTGTTATTTTGATAGAAACGACCAGGTGCCCATGATTCGACAGTTGTATGCCAAGTTGCAGTCCAAAAATATGCTGACCTATTGCCAAATAACTGCTAATGACGAAAACAGCATGGGCAATTTCATTACGACGTTCAATACCTACAAAAATGCGGGTGACATTCTGCCCAAAATTCCGTTGTTGGCCGTTCACAGTTATCGTGGAACTGATGCAAACAGAATTTCAATAGCCACTTTGGCCAAAACAAATGCTAAAAAACTGTGGCAGTCCGAAACCGGTGGCCCAGATGACGGCGACCCCAATGGCTCTTATAAGCATACCGTTATGACGTTGTCCGACAGACTTGCAGCCGATTTACGAAACCTGAAATGTACTGCCTGGTGCGATTGGCAAGCAGGTTCGGCAATTGGAGGCACAAATGGTGGTATCTGGTCGTTAATCGACGGAATGAATCGTGGTTCGAATTTCTATATTCGAAGTCAATATTCCCGCTATTTGAAAGCGGGCTACACCATTATAAATAACGATGACCCTACAGTTGTGACAGCGCTTAGCCCTGACGAAAAGGAACTTGTAATTATTGTCAGCAATCAGCAGGTTTATACAAAAAAATACCAGTTCGATTTGTCGAAGTTTAATAATATCAATCAGGCAAAACTAATTATTTCGCGTGCCGACCCAGCTTTGGCATTTTATAATTATACTAAAATTCAGTCAGTTACAAATAAATCAATTGTGTATGATGCCGTATCAGAATCGGTGTCAACTTTTTTAGTACCAATTAATCAACCTCCATCAAAAGTATCAGAAGTTACTGAAAACCCGATTTTTTGTTATTACAATAATGGTTTTTTGTGTTTTGATTTCAACTCAACTGAATCAAAGGATATTATAGTATATAACTCATTAGGTCAGGTTATTAAGACTTTTACGAGTGTTACTTCTACCGATAAACTAGCATTGAACCTCAAAAAGGATGTGTATATTGTTTCTGTTAAGGTAAATAGTACTCAATTTAATCAGAAAATTATTGTTAAATAGTTTGCACTGAAATTTTAAACTTTGGTTTTTTGATATATCTTAGTTATCAATATCTTTATCTGCAGTTATAGTTAAAAATATAACCATTATTTACAGTGTTATGAGATTAAAAAGTATTATACTTCTAGTATTTGTGATTGGTTTTTGTATTAAAATTCAGGCACAAACAACAGCAGTTCCCGACAAAATGCAATGGTGGGCTGATGCCAAATTCGGCATGTTTATTCATTGGGGACTTTTCTCGCAAACCGCCGGATATTGGGATGGACATAAAGCCAAGGGTTCGGAACATTTTATGATATACGAGCGCATTCCACTAACTGAATATGCCAAAATTGCCAATGACTTTAATCCCGTAAAATTCAATGCTGATAAGTGGGTGCTAACGGCCAAAAATGCTGGTCTGAAATATATTGTCATAACCTCAAAGCATCATGATGGGTTTGCAATGTTCGATTCTCCTTCGAGCAATTATAACATTAAAATGCGAACTCCTTACGCAAAAGACCCAATGAAAGAGCTTGTAGATGCTTGTCATAAACATGGCATCAAATTTGGGTTTTATTATTCGTTGGGGCGCGACTGGGAAGACCCCGATGTACCTACAAACTGGCCTACAAAAGGTGGAAGAAGTAATTTGGTTGATTTCCCCAACGAGGATGGCAAGGTTTTCAACAAGTATTTTGAGCGGAAAGTAAAACCACAAATTAAAGAATTACTTACGCAATATGGTGCTATTGACATTATTTGGTTTGATACACCTGAACTTATTAGCCTTGCCGAAAGCAAAGAGCTACTAACACTAATAAATACTATACAGCCAAACTGTATTGTAAACAGCCGTGTAGGCAACAACTTGGGCGATTACAAAGTGCTTGAACAAGAAATAGTGAAAGGCAAACAATCCGCTTTGTGGGAATCGTGCATTACTATGAGTAAAAACTGGGGCTATATTAAATATGACAGTGTTTACAAATCTCCGGAGTTAATGGTTCGTCAACTGCTTGAAATTGTGAGTAAAGGCGGAAATCTACTACTCAATATAGGACCTACTGCCTTGGGCGAAATTACTCAGCCAGCAATCGATAGGTTTACTATGATTGGTAAATGGATGGCTACAAATTCAGAAGGAATTTACGGTACTCGTACATGGAAAGTGGATGGTGAAATTTTAGAAAAAGCTCCTGTTACAATAGAAAACGGGAAAAATGAGATTGACAATACAATGAAGGATGCCGAAAATGACGCAACATCTAAGACAATCATTCCAGAAGTTCGCTTTTTAAGTAAAGGCAATGACCTTTATGCTTTTGTTTGTAGCTTCCGTGATAAGCGCTTATTTATCAAGACATTGTCCGCAAATACTAATTTGCCTATAAAGAATATATTTTTGATTGGCTCTAAACAAAGTGTAAAATGGAAACAGACATCCGAAGGCTTGACGATTGATATGCCATCCTTTGCCGTACCTGAAATACCAATTGTGGGATTTAAAATCGTATTTTGACGGTCAGTTACACAAAATTCACTACAATTTCACTCATTCTTTAAATCAATTGACTCTCCAATAATGAATAAACTCATTTTTCTTTTTGTATTAAGTTGTCTGTCTGTTCATTCGTTTTCTCAGAAAAATTCTGAGCTAATAACTGATTCAATAGATTTAAACAGCATGGTTAAGCCAATTCCTGGTGCCAACTGTTTGATTGATAAAGACTATCTGATTTGGTGCGGCTCGGTAGCTAAACACAAAAACGGTGTTTATTATATGTTTTATGCCCGTTGGCCACGTAAGTTTGGGTACGATTCGTGGGTGGCAACGCCCGAAATAGCCCTGGCAAAGTCCAGTAATGCTCAGGGCCCATATAAACATGTTAAGGTGATACTTCCGGCGCGAGGCAATCAGTTTTGGGATGGCTGTGCTACGCTCAATCCAATGATTTTGCCCTACAAAGGCAAGTATTATTTGTTTTATATTGGCTTGAGTGCTCCCGACGAAATACCAAATCCGCTGAAAAATAGAAATCCTATATGGTGGAAATTCCGAAATTCGCAGCGTATAGGTGTAGCGGTGGCGTCCAATCCCGAAGGTGAATGGAAGCGGTTCGACAAACCGGTGTTGGATGTGAGTAAAGATTCTACTGCTGCCGATGCCATGTTAGTCACTAATCCTGCTGTTACTGTAGATAATAAAGGTAAAGTGGTATTGGTTTACAAGCAGGTTTGTAAAAATGGAACCTATCGTGGCGGACGTGTTTCGTATGGCGTTGCTTTTGCAAAATCGCCGTTAGGCCCGTTTCAAAAGCAAAATAAATTGCTTTTCCAAACACCCGGAAGCGAGAAAAACTGGATGGTTGCCGAAGATCCGTTCATTACTTTTCAGAACAACCGTTTTTATGCGCTCACCCGCGATGTGGTGGGTCTTTTTACTGGCGATGCCGGAGCAATAACTCTATTCACTTCTAAAGATGCGCTGGATTGGAAACCAGCTCCGAGCCCTAAAGTGCTCAGCAGTAAAATATTCTGGGAAAACGGACAGCAAACCGACGATCATTTGGAACGTCCATTTCTTTATTTCGAAAAAGGGGTTCCAAAGTTTCTTTTTGGAGCCATGGGGATAAATAAAAGGGAACATGCTTGCAATGTAGCTATTCCTCTTGTATCAGTCAATCAGTTGATTAATAGAAAATAATCTACTGGTTTTTATCTGTTTTTGTATAGTAAATAAGTTTTCACTTATTAGTCAGTGGAAGTAATCCAGATAGCTATCGGGAGTCGTATTATTGTATAAAAAAATGAATGGAACGCGGATAAACGCTGATTAAGCGGATAAAAAACGGATTTTAAAATTTACTTCGTAAATTGATTTTGGAGCAAATAATTCCGACTTGTAGGAGTTCTTATCCGTATTAAATCCGCTTAACCCGCGTGCCAATATCATTAAAATTCAATCTTATATAAACTAATAAAAATTACAAATTACAATGAAAAGGACAACCTTAATTTGTTTCTCCATTTTACTTGCATTTTTTGCAACAAACAGTGCTTTCGCACAGCGTCAAACCACCATTTTGAGCAATGGTTGGAAGTTTATAAAACAAAATGTGGACTTAATGTCTGCAACCGAAAAATGGGAGGATGTAACCGTTCCGCATACCTGGAATGCCATTGATGGTCAGGCTGGTGGAGGCCCGGTGTTGGATGCTTACCAAAATCCGGTGCAGGCAGCCGAAGCTCAGAAATTATCTATGAGCCAACAAGCTCAAAGCGATGATGTACGCATGAAATCAGGATATTACCGTGGTACATGCTGGTATGCCCGAAATCTGGATGTTCCTGCCGATTGGAAAGGAAAGAAACGGGTTTTTGTACGCTTTCAGGCTGCTAGTCAAGTGGCTAAGACCTTTATCAATAAAAATTTATTAGGCGAACATAGAGGTGCATTTACCGCTTTTACCTATGAACTGACTGACTTTTTGAATTACGGACAACCCAACGAATTGAGGTTGGAAGTTGATAATTCGCAACGCCAGGACATGGCACCACTTTCGGGCGATTTCAATGTGTGGGGTGGCATTTATCGTCCTGTGGAACTCATTGTAACGGATGCCGTTTGTGTTTCACCGCTTTACTTCTCCACTTCGGGGGTATTTCTAACCACTAAATCGATGGACAATAGCAAGGCTGTGATTGATGTAAAATCGTATATTTCGAATGGCCGAAAACCCAAAGGAGCAAAAAATTACTCAGAAAAAGTGATAGTTGAAACTCAAATTATCGACAAAGAAGGAAAAACAGTGGCAACTACTCAAAATGAAAGTGCGGTGGATTTTGAAACCACCAATACGCTGGTTCAGACTTTGACAATCCCAAATCCACATCGTTGGCAAGGCCGAAAAGATGCGTATTTGTATCAGGCAAAAGTACGTGTTTTGAAAAACGGAGTGCTAATGGATGAAATAACTCAACCGTTGGGATTGCGTACAGCCGCCATTACGCAGGAAAAAGGATTTTTACTCAATGGCGAAATTTATCCAGTTTATGGTGTTTGCCGCCATCAGGACAAGCGCGATAAAGGTTGGGCTATCAATGCCGATGACGAAATTCAGGACAACAAAAACATTTTGGAAATTGGTGCTACGGCCGTTCGTAATGCCCATTATCCGCAAAGTCAGTCGTGGCATAACCTTGCCGATAGCACCGGACTTTTAATGTGGGACGAAGTAACAGTTGTAAACGAAACCCGCACAACAAGAGCGTTTTGGGAAAATACCAACGAGATGTTGCGCGAATTATGCTATCAGCTTTACAATCACCCAAGTGTAGTGTGGTGGGGCATTTTTAATGAATTGGGCAATGCGCCCACGCCTCCTGCCGACCCACAACTGGCTGCTTTAAGGGATGTTGCCAAATCGATAGACTCGTCGCGCATAGTGGTTGGCGCTACCAATCAATATGGACGGAAGTTCAACTCAATTCCAGATCAAGTTGGTTTTAATATCTACCCGGGCTGGTATTTTGGCGATTGGGACAAAGAGGATGGCAATACACCAGAGAATAATTACTTCGAAAAATACGTGAACGACCGTTCTCGTGAGTTAGGAAAACGGATTGCTTTTGCCGAATATGGTGCTGGTGGCGATGTGAAGCATCACACCGAAGGGCAACCAAAAAAGCCTAATCCGGCTCACGGTGGACCGTTTCAGCCCGAAGAATGGCAAACTTATGTGCACGAAAAAGACTGGGCGGTAATTAAAGATAATCCGAAAATGTGGGGCTCGTTTTTGTGGGCAATAAATGATTTTGCTGCGGCCAACCGCAACGAAGGAAGTATGCCGGCCATCAATACCAAAGGAATTATAACACACGATCGTAAAATTAAAAAGGATGCTTTTTATTTTTACAAAGCCAATTGGAATCCGGAACCAATGGTATATATTAGTTCGCGCAGAGCCACCGAAAGAAAGCTACAACTGACTGATATTAAAGTGTTTTCAAATCTTGGACAAGTAGAACTGAAGGTAAATGGAAAATCGTACGGAAAAATTGCTCCAGATAAAATCAAAATTTGCCTTTGGAAAAATGTGCAACTCAAACCTGGCAAAAATAAGATTGAAGTGAAAGCAATTTCTGGTAAGAAAAAGTTGATGGACGCATGTGAATGGAATTTGAACAAATAGTTTTGTAGATATTAATCCATTGGGTCGTTATAAAAAAGTCGTATCATATTGATTAACTATGATTTAAACAGTACAATTTAACGAATTGCGGCTTTACTCAAACAAAGAGTAAACGCAAAGCCGCTAAGTTTTAAATGCCTGATATTCACAACCAAGAGAAAGAACGCTAAGACAAAAACTTTCAGTTTTTCAAACTCTCTTTTCCAATTTCTTTCCCTTTTAGGGGAAAGTACCCGAAGGGGGATAGGGGTCGCGGC
>CAIWCC010000240.1 GCA_903911085.1 uncultured Bacteroidales bacterium
AGAAGTCATAATTTAGAATAAATTGTGGTAAATATTCTTCTAAGTTACTGATATTTACTGATATATCAAAATATTTTAAGTGTTATTTTGCTGTTAATCAGCATATTTTTTAATTGGGTTCTACCCTTAATTCGCATTATATAATAGTATTTATTAAAATGTCAGCAAATAATTGATAATTACTTTTGTATAAAAAATCTTTAAATCTTTACGAACTTTAAAATTCTATGAGTTTCACGAACTTTTTTGTACATTTGCGAATTATTTATTATTCGACAAAAATAGCAAAAAACATTCAACTAGCCAACAATATGCAACGAGTTCATTTTATTGCAATAGGCGGTGCTGCAATGCACAATTTAGCCATCGCTATCAGCAAAAAAAACAATTTTCTAGTTACAGGTTCTGATGATGAGATTTTTGAACCATCGCTTAGCCGACTGAAAGAACATGGATTATTGCCAGACAAAATGGGCTGGTTTACCGACAAGATACATAAGGGTTTGCATGCCGTAATTTTGGGAATGCACGCTACAATTGATAATCCCGAATTGATACGAGCTAAAGAATTAGGGTTGAAAATCTATTCTTTTCCTGAATATCTTTATCAACAAACGCGGAGTAAAACACGCATTGTAATTGGCGGAAGTCATGGCAAAACTACCACTACAGCCATGATATTGTTTGTGTTAAAGCAACTGAAAATCGATGCAGATTATATGGTTGGTGCACAAATTGAAGGTTTTGATAATATGGTAAAACTTTCGTACGAGTCAAGAATTGCTGTTTTTGAAGGAGATGAGTATTTAACCTCTCCTATTGACCGCCGTCCGAAATTTCATTTATACAAACCTCACGTAGCCATTCTAACTGGAATTGCATGGGATCATATTAACGTATTTCCAACCTTCGAAAACTATGTTGAGCAATTCCAAAAGTTTACCGATTTAATGGAAGTGCAAGGTCGCCTAATTTACTTCGACGGTGATAAAAATTTGAATGAGATAGCAACTCAACTTCGTCGTGATATAGTTTCGTTTCCGTACAACACCCCAGAATATGAACTTAGAGATGGAGTTACATTTTTAAAATCGAAATATGGGGATGTAATGCTAAATGTTTTTGGAGAGCATAATCTTCAGAATATTAACGCTGCACGGTTAGCATGTAGGCAAATTGGTGTATCTGACGAACAGTTCTATGGTGCAATTACAAATTTTCCAGGTGCATCAAATCGCCTGCAAAAAATTGCTGAAACAACAACTTCTGTAGCATACAAAGATTTTGCTCATTCACCATCCAAACTATTGGCCACTGTTAAAGCCGTAAAGCAACAATATCCAGCTCGCAAATTGGTGGCATGTATGGAACTTCATACTTTTAGTAGCCTTACCGAAGATTTTTTGCCACAATATGCAAATTGTATGGCCGATGCTGATATTGCGTTTGTGTACTTTAACCCAGAAGTAATTCAACATAAAAGGTTGAAAGAAATTACAAAAGAGCAAGTAAAAAATGCTTTTGGTGGAAATAATTTGACTGTCTACACCGATTCGCAGGAATTACAGCAAAAACTTCGCGAATTAAATTATGATAATTCTGCTTTACTTTTGATGACTTCTGGAAATTTTTCGGGTGTAAATTTAATTGATTTTGCTAACGAATTATTGAAATAACAAAAGCCATTAACTATCTCAAAGATAATTATTTACAAAAAATAAATATATGACAGCAAAACAACACTTACTAGATAAGCGTTACATGCGTATGGCAAAAATTTGGGCTGAAAATTCATATTGCGAACGCCGAAAAGTAGGAGCTTTACTCGTAAATAATAAAATGATTATTTCGGATGGTTACAATGGGACCCCATCTGGTTTTGAAAACAACTGCGAAGATGAGAATAATGTTTCAAAGCCTTATGTACTTCATGCTGAAGCTAATGCCATAAGTAAAGTAGCACGTTCGCACAACAGTAGCGACAATGCAACACTTTATGTAACCGCTTCGCCATGTATTGAATGTGCCAAATTAATTATTCAAGCAGGTATTAAACGCGTTGTTTATGGTGAGAAATATAGAATTATGGATGGTGTGGAATTACTTGAGAGAGCTCACATTGAAGTAATCTTTTTGGAAAATGATTCTGATAATCAATAATTATAGTAAAAGCTATTAGAACCAAGAGTAAAGGAACCAAACACAATTTATCAACACTTTACCAAATTTATGGTGTAAGTTCAAATTGACGTTATTATATTAGTATAAAATTTAATTATTATCCCAAAAATCAAATAGATTTTTCTTATGAATAAAAAAAATGTATTTTTAGTTTTAGTAATATTATTGTCTGTTTTCTGCGGATTATTATTAGGAAATTTGATGGCAATACGAGCCGACAGATCATTGAGAGGCATACTTGGGAATGCTGGAACACATGGAAAAGTAGATGAATTGCTTACAATTATTGAAAATCAATACGTCGATTCGGTTAATATAAATGAAATAACTGAAGAGATGATGACCGACTTGGTTTCTAAACTCGACCCTCATTCAGTTTATATTCCAGCCTCCGACTTAGAGGAAGTAAATAGCCAATTAGAAGGAAGTTTCAGTGGTATCGGCGTTCAATTTAATATACAAAACGATACCATTATGATAGTAGCAGTTGTAAGTGGTGGTCCGTCAGAAAAAGTAGGATTGTTGGCAGGTGACAGAATAGTAAAAGTAAATGACACAATTTTTGTTGGGAAAAACATTACTAATGAAAAAGTAATGAAAAAATTACGTGGTCCTGCAGATTCGAAAGTTAAAATTGGAGTACGTCGACATGGCACTCGCGAGATATTAAATTTCAATATTACTCGAGGTGATATTCCAGTTTCATCAATTGATATTGCATACATGATTGAACCTGGTATAGGATTTATTAAAGTAAATAAATTTGGAACTACAACTTATTCAGAATTTTTAGATGCGATTGCTAATTTACGAGCTAAAGGCGCAAAAAAATACATCATTGATTTACGTGAAAATAGTGGTGGATTAATGGATCAAGCCATCAATATGGTAAATGAGTTTTTACCCGAAGGGCGTATGATTGTTTATTCTCAAGGTAAGGCTTATCCTCGCTTTGAAGCCAAATCGGATGGCAAAGGAAGTTGCAAAAATGTGCCAATGTTAGTACTTATTGATGAATTCTCAGCATCAGCAAGTGAGATATTTGCAGGAGCAATTCAAGATAATGATAGAGGTTTGATTATTGGTCGTCGTTCATTTGGAAAAGGATTGGTACAACAGCAACTCACGCTATCGGATGGTTCAGCCATTCGACTTACAGTTGCGCGGTATTATACTCCTTCAGGAAGAAGTATTCAAAAACCTTATGTCCGTGGTAAATCTGAATCTTACGAAATGGATATAGTTAATCGTTATAAACATGGCGAATTCGACAATAAAGATAGCATTCGAGTAGCTGACACACTTAAATACAAAACGTTAGCTGGACGAACAGTGTATGGTGGCGGAGGTATAATGCCCGATTTATTTGTGGGACGTGATACAAGTGAATTTACATCCTATTTGAACAAAGTGATTAACAATGGATTGGTATATCAATATGCATTTACTTATACCGACATTAATCGCAAAACATTAAAACAATTTAAAATTTGGCAATCAATTGATATGTATTTAGATAGCCAAAACATTATCACAGGTTTTGCACTTTTTGCAACTTCAAAGGGAATAGTGGCCAATTGGAACGAAATTAATCAATCAAAATCAGTAATTTTAAATCAACTTAAAGCATATATAATTAGAAATGCAATTGGTGATAACGGTTTTTATCCATTGCTTTTCAAAAATGATAAAACAGTAAAACGAGCATTGGAACAATTAAAGAAAAAGTAAGTTAAAGCTCCTCATTGTGTAACGTTAATTTGAAAATGAGTCAATTTGAAAATAATTGAATACGTCAAATCCAGCTTTACACAACACTATCTTTGTTTAATCAATATAATTATTAAATACTCTCACTAAACATTAGTTGAGGTATTTCAAATAAAAAAACGCAAATTATTTATATCAATCTCTAAAAGAAATGGGAAAAATTTTAATTATTGGCGCAGGAGGCGTTGGAACAGTAGTAGTAAATAAAATAGCACAAAATGCAGATATTTTTACTGAAATAATGTTGGCTAGCCGCACAAAATCGAAATGTGACGTAATAGCTGCCGATGTAAAAAAACGTTTTGGAATAACAATCAAAACGGCACAAGTAGATGCTGACAACGTGCCAGAATTGGTAAATTTATTAAACGATTTCAAACCTGAGTTACTTGTCAATGTGGCACTTCCTTATCAAGACTTGACCATAATGGATGCGTGTTTGGAGGCAGGTGTAAATTATCTTGACACTGCTAACTATGAACCAAAAGACGAAGCGCACTTTGAATACAGCTGGCAATGGGCATATAAAGAAAAATTTGAAAAGGCCGGGTTAACTGCAATTCTTGGTTGTGGTTTCGATCCTGGAGTTACAAGCATTTATACCGCTTATGCAGCTAAACATCATTTCGACGAAATTCAGTATTTGGACATTGTGGATTGCAATGCAGGTGATCATGGTAAAGCTTTTGCCACCAATTTTAATCCTGAGATAAACATTCGTGAAGTTTCTCAAAGAGGAAAATATTGGGAAAATGGAGAATGGATTGAAACAGAACCTCATGAAATTCATATGCCACTCAACTACCCTGAAATTGGACCAAAAGAATCGTACGTTATTTATCATGAAGAATTGGAGTCGCTTGTAAAGAATTATCCAACAATAAAACGTGCTCGTTTTTGGATGACTTTTGGACAAGAATATTTGACTCATCTACGTGTTATACAAAACATTGGCATGGCCCGCATTGATGAAGTGGAATTCAACGGACAAAAAATAGTTCCAATTCAATTTTTAAAGGCAGTATTGCCAAACCCTGGCGATTTAGGCGAAAACTACACTGGACAAACTTCAATTGGCTGTCGTATTAAAGGATTGAAAAACGGAGTTGAAAAAACATATTATGTTTACAATAATTGCAGTCATGAGGCGGCATACAAAGAAACTGGCGCACAAGGAGTAAGTTACACCACAGGGGTGCCAGCAATGATTGGCGCTATGATGTTTATGAAAGGATTGTGGAAAAAACCGGGCGTATACAATGTAGAAGAATTTAATCCAGATCCATTTATGGAACAACTCAACATACATGGTTTACCTTGGATTGAATTACATGACATTGATTTAGAATTGTAAAAAATCCAATAAAAAAGGCGTTATATTATGTAACGCCTTTTCTATTTACTCACGAATTTTAAAATAAAATTTGTGATATTTATAATATTGTTAATCAATCAGAAACCAAATATTATTAACTATAAACTACTTTAGTTAGTTTTTCGGAAATTTCCCATAATTTTTTAGCATTATCCAAATCATACGAATCGTTAGTAGAATTTACTAAAACAGGATAACCTTTCATCTCTCCCTTTCCTTTGGGACCAAAATACTCACCACCTTTTGCAAAACTTTCAACTGAGGCACGCAATTCTGGCAACACACCCATTGAAGCTGACTGAACAAAAAGCGAAAATACAGGTTTAAGAATACTCATAACCCATTTACTTGCAGCATGTTGAAATAAGTTAGTGTCCGAAACACCTGGATGAGCAGCAACAGCTATACAATCAATTTTATTTTTTTCAAAAAAACGTTGAAGTTCATATGTAAAAAGCAAATTGGAGAGTTTCGATCTACCATAGGCTTTCATTGGCGTATATCCACTTCCATTTTCGTATAATAAATTCGAAAAATCCATTACACCTTGTTTGTGAGCAATGCTACTTACATTAACAACGCGTGATTTTGGGGTCTTTTTTAGCATTGGCAACAATAAACCTGTCAATGCAAAATGACCCAAATGATTTGTACCAATTTGATTTTCAAAACCATCTTTAGTTAAACAATAAGGTCCCATCATTATTCCAGCATTGTTGAGCAAAATATTTAAGCTACTATATTGCTCATAAAATCTATTGCTAAAAGCAGTAATTGACTTCAAATCAGCCAAATCTAACTCAGACACAACAATTATTGCTTTGGGAAAAAGTTCAAGAATTAATCTCTTGGCATTTTCACCTTTACTAACTGACCTACAAGCCATTATTACTGTTGCACCTTTTTCGGCAAAAGCTTTTACCGCCTCAAAACCTAATCCGCTATTTCCACCTGTAACTACAATTATTTTTCCAGTTAAAACAGGAATGGATGCAGTTGTCCAATTATGGGATGTATTCATATTCATACAATTAAATTTCAAAGTTTATAGAATTAGAAAAAATTTACTTATGCTAAACTTAAACATATGATTGTATGATATTGTTCAATGAAGTTTTAAAATTAATCACTAATTTTTTCTACAACGGATTTTCACATTTTTCAACCAAACAAATTCTAAAAATTGATTATCTACCTCCTCCAAGTGATTTAAACAAATCGACCAAAAGAAATAAACGTTCTTTTTTTGTATTAATAAGTCGAATTTCGGTATCGCGCGCATTTTTCTGTGCGTTTATTACCTCAAGGTAATTGGCATATCCATAAGCGTATAAATCTCGAGACGTGCTAATAGCCGAATCGAGAACTGAAAATTCTTTCGATTTAAGATCAATTTCTTTTTCAATCTCGGCGAGTTTCCATAAATTGCTTTGCACTTCATTCAAACTTTGATTCAACACCCTTTCATAATTTAGAAAAGCTTGACGTTGCTCCGACATTTTTATTTGGTAATTTGCTTTTATTTTACCCTGTTGAAATAATGGAGCTGTAAGCCCTCCTAACATATTCAAAACCATGGATGAAGGATTGACAATCATATTCAAACTATTTGTTTGAAAACCTGCAAATGGACTTATTACGACACTTGGATAGAATGCTTTGAACGCAGCTTTCACATCAAAACCTGCTGCCGTAAGTAGCAAAGTTGCCTCTTTCAAATCTGGTCGATTATTAAGTAATTGCGCTGGTATTCCTACATTTAATTGTTTGGTAATACCATCAGCTACCCCAATTTTATTTCGCTCAATTGGTTGAGGTGCTCTATTTAATAGCACATTAAGATTTGTTTCGGTGGAAATTATTAACTGTCTGATTTCATTATACTGTGCTTTGGTGCTGTACAATTGTGCTTCGAATTGTTGAACAGCAAGCGATGTGGCTTTTCCAGCTTCGTTTTGCACACGCACAATATCAAGCGCATTGCTTTGCAACTTAATATTCCGCTCAATAATATCCAACTCGGCATCGTAAGCCAACAACTCATAATAAGCTTTGGCAACCTGCGATATCAAAACTGTTTGAGTAAACTGCAACCCACTTTTGGAGGCAAGAAACCTACTTTTGGAAGCGTTCTTTGTATTGTTGTACTTGCCCCATACATCAATTTCCCATGACGTTGACAACCCTAAAGCATATTGTTTTTCAAGCAGTTTGTCATATTTTGCATCTAGCTGTAAACTTGGAAATACTGCCTTTCTGGACATTGAGTAATATGCATTACTAATTTCAATTTGCTGTAGTGCATACCTCAAGTCATAATTTCGGACAAGCGCAGTATCTATCAAGTTGATGAGTTTTGCATCGTTAAAAAAAGTTTTCCAGCCAATGTTACCCATATTAATAGAATCGGACGATTGACCCAAGTAGTTTTTGGGAACTACGATTTTATTTTTAACCGTATTTTTTGATAATGAACAAGATTGCATCAATATTACAAGAAGAACAAGACTGATTAGTTTTAGCAATTTATTTTTCATTTTTCTTTACTTTTGAATGCGTTTTTCTTTTGTTTCTTTTTTCAGCTACTTTTGCAAAAATTACATATAATCCTGGCACAACAATTAATCCAAATACTGTACCTACAAGCATTCCACCAGCCGAAGCAACACCAATTGATCTGTTACCCATTGCACCAGCTCCAGTAGAAATACATAGAGGAATTAAACCTGCAATAAATGCAAATGAAGTCATCAGGATTGGACGTAAACGTGCAGTTGCACCCTCTTGTGCAGCACGCAAAACAGAATGTCCCTCTTTTTGGCGCTGATTTGCAAATTCTACTATGAGAATGGCATTTTTTCCAAGCAAACCAATAAGCATAATCATTGCAACTTGTGCATAGATATTATTTTCGAGACCAGCTAATTGTAAAAACAAAAATGACCCAAATATACCCGATGGCAATGATAATATTACTACCAATGGTAATAAAAAACTTTCGTATTGTGCACAAAGAAGTAAATACACAAAAATGAGACAAATAACAAATACGAAAATAGCCTGATTACCAGCCAAAATCTGTTCGCGAGTCATACCCGACCATTGAATGTCATATCCTTTCGGCAAAGTCTCCTTTGCAATTTTCTCAACAGTTTTGATGGCTTCACCACTACTGTATCCATCAGCAGCATCACCCGATATTAGAGCTGATGTATACATGTTATAACGGGTCAATTGTTCGGGTCCATACACACGTTCAAGACTTGCAAAACTAGAATAAGGTACCATCTCACCAACATTGTTCTTAACATACAATTTCATAATATCGTCTGGATTAGCACGATACTCGGGTGAAGCTTGCAACATAACCTTGTACATTTGACCAAAACGAATAAAATTAGTAGTGTATAAACTTCCAACAAGCACTTGAAGATTATTCATAGCATTTTCAACAGAAACCCCTTTTTGAGCAGCCATTTCTTTGTCAATATGAATAAGATATTGCGGAAACGATGCATCGAAATTAGTAAACGAACTACCAATTACAGGCGAAGCTTTCAATGAGTCGATAAAACTATTTGTAACTCCAGCCGTTTTCTGTAAATTTCCTAAACCTGTTTTATCTACCAAACGCAATTCATAACCACTTGAATTTCCAAAACCAGGTACAGTGGGTGGTGGAAAAAATTCAATCTTTGCATCAGCAATTTCGGACGATTTAAGTTTAAGTTTCGCTATCACGTCTTCTACCGATGCTGTGCGTTCACTCCACGGTTTAAGATTGATTATGGCCATTCCGTATGATGAACCAGGCGCCTCACTTACAATACTATAACCAGTCAGTACCGAAATATTTTCAATTTCGGGAAGCTGTTTAGCAATTATTTGAACACCGTCCAGTACTTTGTCTGTTCTATCTAATGTTGAACCCGGAGGCGTTACCACATTTACATAAATCACACCTTGATCTTCGGTGGGAATAAATCCAGATGGGAGAATAGCACTAATTCCTATAATTCCAAGAATAAAAAGAACAAGTAATGTCCACGATATTCTACGTTTACTTGCTATTTTACCGATAAGTTCTTTGTATTTTCGTTCGGTTCGGATATAAAAATAATTGAAACTTCTGAAGAATTTTGCCAAAAGATTTAGTTTCTTCTTATCAACTCTATGGTGTGTCTTTAACATTACTGCGCACAAAGCTGGTGTTAATGTCAAAGCCACAATACCAGAAATGACAATAGAAATTGCCAACGTAATGGAAAATTGTCTATAAAAAACACCAACAGGACCAGAAAAAAAAGCCACAGGAATAAATACGGCAGCCATAACTAATGTAATAGAAATAATAGCTGAGCTAATTTCTTTCATAGATGCAATAGTTGCATTTTGAGCATTCAATCCATCTTCTTTCATTTTTACGTGAACCGCCTCCACCACTACAATGGCATTGTCCACCACAATTCCTATGGCAAGCACTAAAGCAAAAAGTGTTAGTAAATTAATAGAAAACCCAAATAGCAACATAAATGCTAACGCTCCAACCAACGCCACTGGCACAGCAATGAGTGGTATAAATGTTGACCTTAAATCCTGTAAAAACAAAAACACAACAATAAACACCAACAGAAATGCCTCTAAAAGTGTTCGAAGCACGGCACTCATCGACGCATCCAAAAAGCGTGATACATCATAAGCAAAATTGTATTTAATATTTGGCGGAAAAGAAGTTGCCTGTAATTCGGCCATCCTTTCCTTCACTTTTTTAATTACTTCACGCGCATTAGAACCAGGTCGTTGTTTCAACATTATTGAAGCCGAAGGTCGTCCCTCTGTTTTTGAAAGCATATCGTAACTTACAGTTCCAAATTCAACAGTGGCTACATCTTTCAATTTCAGCATTTTTCCATCTTTTTCAGCACGAATCACCAATTCTTCGTAATCGGTTTCCATGTTAACTTTTCCTGTATATCGCAGAATATATTGAACCGACTGTGGCAATCTACCAGAACTTTCGCCCGTTCTTCCGGGTGCAGCTTCCACATTTTGGCTACGCAATGCAGTGATTATTTCTTCTGCTGATATTTTATATGCCAACATTCTGTCTGGATTTAACCAAATACGCATTGAGTATTCACGTGCACCCATAATATCTGCAAAACCTACTCCCTCAATTCGTTTCAACTCATTCAACACATTGATGTCAGCAAAATTATAAATGAACTCTTCGGTTTGAGTGCTATCTGTACTGTATAAATTCAGATACAAGAGCATAGAGTTTACCTCTTTTTCTGTAATCACACCAGCTTTGGTTACCTCTTCGGGCAATTCGTCTAAGACAGTTGCTACACGGTTTTGAACATTTACTGCTGCAATGTCGGGATCTATTCCTACCTTAAAAAAAACTTGTATCACAGTTGTACCATTGTTACTTGATACCGACGACATATAAGTCATGCCTGTTACCCCATTAATAGCACGTTCGAGCGGCGTAGCAACAGCTTTTGCACAAACCTCAGCATTGGCACCAGTATAATCGGCAGTTACCACAACCGATGGTGGTGCAATATCAGGAAATTGGGTAATAGGTAGCTGAAACATGGCTAGCACACCTAACAAAGTGATAAAAATTGAAATAACGATGGATAAAACCGGACGTTTTATAAATTTGATTACCATAATTTAGATTTTTACGTTTTTTTCTATCGGTTTAATTTCATTTCCTTCGCGCAATAATTGTACACCCTCATACACAATTCGTTCATTTTCAACAATTCCATCTTGCACTAAATAATTTTGGCCAACCCTCCTACCCAACAGCACCGAACGCATCTTTACTTTATTGGATGAATCGACAACAAATACAAAATTTTTATTCTGAATTTCCAAAACTGATTTTTGGGGAATCATTATTACATTATTCATATTTGTTTCAAGTTTGATTGTTCCCGAAGCGCCATGTTTAATTATTTTATCTGGATTTATAAATTTTGCTCTAAATGCAATTGCCCCTGTAGTACCTTCAATTTCGCTGGCAACGGTTTCAACAAAACCTACGTGTTGATACAAAGACCCATCGGCCAATTTAAGACGTACATTATGCTCATTAGGCACAGATTTCCCTTTCGTTTTAGCCTGTAAATACTTTAAATACTCAGCCTCTGGCAGATAAAAATAAGCATAAATGCTTGAATTATCTGAAATACTAGTTAACAAATCTCCTTCAGCAATTAAACTACCAATTTTTAGAGGAATACGATTTAAAACACCATCAAAAGGTGCAGTAATTGTTGAAAAATTCATAAATGCTTCAGCATTATTAAGTGAAGCACGTGCTTCTGCAACAGCAGCTTTAGCTATTTCAAATTTTGATTCAGCAAGCACTTTTTCTGTTGTTGTAACAACTTTTTTGTTGACAAGCATTTCCACCCGATCAACCTCTAATTGTGCAGCTTTTTCTTCGGCAATTGCACGTTTCAAAGTAGCTTGTGCTATGGTGAATACGGCAGTATTTTCGGGTGAACTAATTTTGAATAACGGCTGACCTTTACGCACTTCTTTTCCTTCGTCAACCATAATTCGTTCGAGATAGCCTTTAATTCTGGAACGAATTTCAACATTTTTTACTGCTTGAATTTCAGCAACAATATTGTTGTTGAATACCGTGTTGGAAGGTTTAATTCTAAAAACAGGAATCTCAGCAATCGATTGATTTTGAGGCGACTGATTATTTTTACAACTAAAAAATGCCATAATAATGGCTGAATACAATAATAACCTACACATAATTTTAATATATTTTGAATTGATTTTAATGAGAATATATAATCATTTCTTTGAATCAAATGAATGTTCAAGATTGAAAATATAGTTAACACAATCGGAACTAACCAATAATGTAAACTTATAAGTATTTTGGGGCTTGTAAAATTTGTAAGTACAATGAATAGAATTACATTGTACAGAAAATGAGCACAACGCAACCTGATGATTATAAAAATATAACCTTCAAATCAAATACTTGTTTGTGAAAAATAAAGGATTAAACCAGTGATGGAGGTAAAGGATTTACATTCAAACAAATTGATTGAATGTAAAAAACATGAAAATTATTTAGCTCAATTTTGCGATGCAAAGGAACACCGAGAGCAATAAAAGTTTGTGGAACAAAACTATCAATTTCTACTAAATGAAAACCTAAATGCGACGAACTTTCCTGTTGACTTGAGTCAGAAGAATCTAACAAAGACAACTGATAATGAATGCCTTCATTTCCAATTTGAGTTACATTATTATTTGAATTAGTATCCAATAAATCGGGACATGCTCCTAAAAAAAGCACGCCAAAGATAATGGCTGTAAACAAATTGTATGTAAATTTTATCGTTTTCATTTATTCTGCAAAATTAATCAACATATAAATAGATAGTTACAAACAAATACATTATTTATTTAATAATTATTAAAGCGTTAATTGGCTTGCATTTGTAATTTCTCGTAACTCTAATTAGTTTGTTAATTTTTGTGGATACACAAAAAAAAAGACACAAATGTATGTATGTATGTAGTTAACAAAAAAAGCTCCCAAAAATAAATTTAGGAGCTTAATATCATTTAATAATGTATTTACATTCAATAGGGTCAATAAATTACAGCAGATACTGTTCACTTATTGATTTATTTTCTTGAACTCTATGAATAGTATCGGCAAACATTCTGGAAACAGAAAGAATTCTTGCTTTTGAACATTTGCTTGTATCGAAAGGAATTGAATCGGTGAATGCAATTTCGGTAAGAGCCGATTCGCAAACTCGTTTTGAAGCATCGCCCGACATAACGCCATGCGAAACTATTGCACGCACACTTCTTGCACCTTTCGAAATCATCAAATCAGCAGCCTTACATAGTGTTCCAGCAGTGTCAACCATGTCATCGCAAATAATTACATCTTTGCCGTACACCTCACCAATAATTGTCATTTCACCTACCACATTGGCGCGTTCTCGTGTTTTGTGGCATATAACCATTGGCACACCTAGATGCTTCGAATATGATCCAGCACGTTTAGAACCACCAACATCGGGTGATGCAATAACCAAATTTTTAAGCTTTAATGATTTTATGTAAGGTACAAAAATTGTTGAACCATATAAATGATCTACAGGAATATTAAAAAATCCTTGAATTTGATCGGCGTGTAAATCCATCGTTATCACACGATTTACTCCAGCAACGCTCAACATATCGGCAATTAATTTAGCACCAATTGACACACGAGGTTTATCTTTTCTATCTTGACGTGCCCAGCCAAAATAAGGAATAACAGCTATTATTTTGTATGCCGATGCACGTTTTGCGGCATCAATCATTAATAATAATTCCATTAAATTATCTGAATTGGGAAAAGTAGATTGAATCAAATAAATGTATTGACCACGAATTGACTCTTCGAATGATACAGAAAATTCACCATCCGAAAAGTGCTGAATTATCATATTTCCTAGCGAACAGTCTAAGCTTTCACAAATTTTTTCAGCTAAATTTCTACTTTTTGTGCCAGCAAACACTTTAAAGTTGGTAGTTGATACTGTCATGTATGGGAAAATTTTTTAGTTGTATTATTTTTTTTGCAAAAGTACTGCTTTTAATCTTAAAAAGACCAATATAATTAATTAAAAAATCAATGAATATTTATTCTATAAAAATTCATCTCTACAACTGGTGCATTATAGTTAAATCAACAATCTAATTATTCACGGAATCGTCAAAAATATATTTCCGCAAACGTTTGAAATCTATTTTGTCACTTTTTTATGTTTCAGAAAATCATCAATTTAATATAAACACTACTTTTGATACAAGTTTTTAAACAGGAGCAGTATAATTGTATAAAATTCAACATTCTATGAAAATTCATTTTAATATTCCTTACAACACATTTTGGGGACAACAACTGTTGGTAAGTGGAAATATACCTGCCCTTGGAAATGGAAATAAAATAAAAGCATTAGCGCTTAACTTTAAAGCGCCTGGAGATTGGTATGGCGAAATTGATATTAATGCAGAAGAAACAACTATTTTTAATTATAAATATATTGTTTACACTCATCAGAACGAGGAATATATTGAGGAGTTTGGCGATGACAGATTTGTCAATATTGATACTTTAAAAGTGAATCATTTTTTCTGCATCGACGCTTGGAACTCACCTGATAAAGTTGAAAATGTATTTCTCACAACTCCTTTTCAAAAAGTGTTATTCGCCGAAAACCTTACACTTACAACTGCAAAAGAACCTATAAAATACACTCATATTTTTAAAGTAAAAGCTCCTTTATTGAAAAATAATGAGGCATTATGTATTGTTGGCGACTGTCAGGCATTGGGAAACTGGTCGAGCAAAAAACCAATAATAATGCAACGTACAAATTCAAATTGGTGGATTGCTTACGTCGACTTGGAAAAAGTATTATCCGAAATTCATTATAAATATGGCATATACGATCCTGAAGATAAGCAATTTCGATATTTCGAAACAGGTGCTGACAGAATAGCGCCTGTAATAAAATCAAAAAACACTTTGGTTCAAGTTTCCGACACATTTGTACGAATGGTAAACGATACATGGAAAGGTGCAGGTGTTAGTTTACCCGTATTTAGTATTAGAACAAAAAAAAGTTTAGGCGTAGGCGATTTTGGCGATTTAAAACTATTTATCGACTGGGCTGCAAAGGTAAACTTGAAACTTATTCAAGTGTTACCACTCAACGATACAATTGGAACTCATTCTGAAGCAGATGTTTTGCCTTATGCTGCCATTTCGGCTTTTGCTCTCAATCCACTGTTTCTAAATTTGCAAGCAATTGGTAAACTTCCAACTTCACATCCTTTACAAAAAGAATATAAAACAAAACAAACACAGTGGAATGCATTAGATTTGGTGGCATTTCTAGACATAGTAAATTACAAATTACAATATGCTAAAGAACTATTCTTGCTCGAAAAAGATAAGTTTTTACAAAACGCTGATTTCAAAATCTTTTTTTCGAATAATGAATATTGGCTTGTTCCTTACGCAGCATACTGTGTTTTACGCGATAAATATAACACTTCTGATTATCGTTTATGGAAAGAATTTTCGGTTTATAATGCAAAAACCATTGCAGATTTTACAGCAGCCAGCGAATTGCATTTTAATGATTTAGCAGTAAATTATTACATTCAATACCACTTACATAAACAACTTTCGAGCGCAGCCACTTATGCTCATCAACAAGGTGTAGTGCTCAAAGGCGACATTCCAATTGGTGTAAACAGAAATAGTGTGGACACTTGGGTTTCGCCTGAACTATTTCACATGAATATGCAAGCTGGAGCACCACCAGATATGTTTGCTGTAAAAGGTCAAAACTGGGAATTACCTACTTACAACTGGGATGCAATTGAGCGTACTGGTTTCGATTGGTGGAAAAAACGTTTTTCACAAATGTCTAATTATTTCGACACGTTTCGCATCGATCATATATTAGGTTTTTTCAGAATCTGGCAAATACCTGCCAATCAGGTTGAAGGCATAATGGGTCATCTCAATCCATCAACTCCAATTCATATCAATGAATTTGCTGAAAAAGGTTTATGGCTCGACTATAATCGTTTTTGCAAACCTTATATCAACGATGCAATATTGTGGGATTTTTTTGGAGAAGAGGCATCGTGGGTAAAAATTAATTGTTTGCAAATAGAAAATGGTTGGATTTTCAGATTAAAACTCGAATATCAGCATCAAGCAGATGTAGAGAAACTTTTTTTAGCAAATAAAATAAGCGAAAAAGTAAAATGGGGATTGTTCGATTTAATTTCAAATGTATTATTTTTTGAAGTTGAAGGTAGTAATAAAACGCAATTTTATCCTCGCTTTGGAATGGAATCAATTCGTTCATTTCGCGATTTAGACAATCATTCTAAAGATCGGTTACGTGAATTATATGTAGATTATTTCTATCGTCGACAAGATACAGCTTGGTATAAATCGGGGATGGAAAAATTACCCGCACTCAAAAAAGCCACTAATATGCTTATTTGTGGCGAAGACTTAGGAATGATGACGCCGTGTGTTACAAAAGTGATGAACGAATTAGGCATATTAAGTCTGGAGGTACAGAGAGCACCAAAATCAAATAAAATTGAATTCTTTCATCCTGCCAATGCACCATATTTATCAGTGGTAACACCTTCTACACACGATATGAGTACCATACGTGGCTGGTGGGAGGAGGACAGAGGTGTTACTCAACGGTTCTACAACTCACAACTTGGTCATTGGGGCGAAGCACCTTATTTTTGCGAATGGTGGATTTGCCGTGACATAATTCTGCAACATTTATATTCACCAGCAATGTGGGCAATTTTTCAAATGCAAGATTTGCTAAGTATCTCGGAAAATATTCGTCGACCCAATCCACATGATGAGCGCATCAATGTACCTTCAAATTCCTTATATAGTTGGAGGTATCGTCTACATTTGAATATCGAAGAATTATTAGAAAAAGATGATTTTAATACCGAATTGCGCAATTATATTATTCAATCGGGAAGGTAAAAAATTGATAATTTATGATTGTTATCTCCACCTTGGAAGTGCACAAACTCACACCAACTGGTAGGTTTATTTGGTCATAATTTGATACAACATGGCTTGCTGAGCCGTATTATTATCGGCAAATAGGGATATGGCTTATTTAAAAAAATTGGTAGTGAGGTTAAGTATTACCTTCATAAACTAATATAAGTCTTCATAAATGAAACCAATTGGTTTGAGGAAATACAGGGCTACCGAAACAATGCAAATATATAAGTAGTTACAAAACACTGTTTAGTTTTTCATTATAACCATATCAATTTTGTAATGCATATTTTATACAATTATAAAAATGTTGAAAAATTGAAATAAATATATATGTTTCGACAACAAAAATAGTAGAATCAAATATATATTTATATCTTTGACCTGAAATTTTTCAAACACAAACAATTAGAATGTACAGAATATGAAAACTCAAGAAGACGATTTATTAGAATATGACGAAGATGCTGCTGTTGCATTTATTATCAATGGTTTACCTGACGAAGCAAAAGAAAGAATTGACGATGACAAAATAGAATATATTTTGGATGTGGTGTACGAATATTACGACGAAAAAGGTTTAATTGACGAAGATTCTACTGAAGAAGCTAGCATTGATGAAGAAGATATGTTAAATTTCATAATGAAATGTTGTAAAAAAGACAAAATGAATTTAACTGAAGATGATATTCAATTAATAATGGATGGCGAATACGAATATGGTAAATCGTTAGGCATTTATCGCGAAGACGAAGAATAGTACTTCATGATTAGTAATCATTTTCTTTGGAAATATTTTTCAAAAAATGATTTTGAAAAATATTTAATGTAAAATTATAAATTACAAAAAAAACACCACTGCATTTTTATGCACGATTGGTGTTTTTTTGCATTAATTTCTATTAATACAAATTTTGATAATAACAACAAATAAAATTTCGATTAATATCCTCTCTTCAAAAATCGTTAGTTAATATCAAAAAAAATCCATAAGAGTTTCAGCAAACAAAAAAACTATTACTTACTATCAATTAAATTTCTATGTTTCATCTGTTCTACGCATTTATTTGGCTCATTACATGGTTACCGTTGAGCATACTCTATGTATTTTCGGACGTAACTTTCCTGGTTGTATATTACATTGTAGGTTATCGAAAAAAAGTTGTTCGTTCAAATCTCAGCAATTCATTTCCAGAAAAAACGGAGAGTGAACTTCGTAGTATTGAAAGACGATATTATCGTTATTTTTGTGATATTTTTATTGAAACAATTTACCAATTACATTGTAGTAACGAAGAAATTCTAAGAAGAATTGAATTTAAAAATGTAAATTCATTAACAGACGAATATGCAAAAGGGAAAAGCGTAATAATCCTAACTGCGCACTATGGAAACTGGGAATGGTTCACTGCTTTTTCGTTGGTATTACCTCCAGAAAGCCCAATGTATAGTGTTTACAAACAATTGAAGAACGAAAAATTCGATATGTTTATGCTAAAACTGAGAGCGAAATTTAGTGGTGAAAGTATTGAAAAAAGAGATTTGATTAGAAAAATGGTGGAATTAAAACGCGAGGGAAAAATGGGCATGTATGCATTAATTTCCGACCAAACTCCAAATGCCAGAAGCGTCCACTATTGGACTATATTTTTAAATCAAGATACAGCCTCAATTGTTGGAGCAGAAGTTTTAGCACGAAAATTTGATTTACCAGTTTTTTATGCAATGATAACACGCACAAAAAGAGGACATTATTTAGGCGAAGCAATTCCTATTTCACTTGAACCACGACTTTCTCCAGAATTTGAAATTACTGAAAAGTTTATGCGTATTTTGGAAAAACAAATACAAGATGCACCCGAATTTTGGCTTTGGTCTCATAAAAGATGGAAACTGAAACGACCAGTTGAAAATCAAACAACTAAAATATAAACATTGTTATGACCAACTCTATAGTTATTTTAAATTGGAATGGTGTAAAATTTCTACAACAATTTCTACCAATTTTAATCAAAAATACAACATTAAGTAACACGGAAATTATTGTTGCCGATAATGCCTCAACAGATAATTCTCTGTTGGTTTTGAAAGAACAATTTCCAACAATTAAAACTATCGTTTTAGACAAAAATTATGGTTTTGCAGGTGGTTATAATAAAGCTTTGGCTCAATTAGAATCGGATTATTATGTTTTGCTCAATTCGGATGTAGAAGTTACGCCAAATTGGTTGACGCCAATTATCGACTTTATGAAAAGCCACAAAGAAGTGGCTGCATGTCAACCCAAAATACTATCTTATAATTCGCGAAATTATTTTGAACATGCTGGTGCTGCTGGTGGTTTTATAGATAAATTTGGTTATCCATATTGTCGAGGAAGAGTTTTTGGAACTGTGGAACAGGACAATGGACAATATGATACTGAGACTGATATATTCTGGGCTTCGGGCGCATGCTTAGTTGTACGTTCTGAAATTTATTGGAAAGTTGGTGGTTTGGACGATGATTTTTTTGCACACATGGAAGAAATTGATTTATGTTGGCGACTCAAAAGTAGAGGTTATAGAGTGATGTGTATTCCACAAAGTTCGGTTTTTCATATTGGTGGCGGGACTTTAAATACCGAAAATCCACATAAAACATACCTCAATTTCCGAAATAATTTATTGCTATTATACAAAAATTTGCCCAATAAAACCTTAAATAACACATTACGGTGGCGCAAATATCTTGATTATCTAGCTTTTGTGCAACTCTTTTTAACCGGAAAACCTCGCAATGCCTTTAGTATTTTAAAGGCACGCAAGGATTTCAAAATGACTCAACCTAATTTTCAAAAGAAAAGAGCAGAAAACATCTTATATGCAACAAATAATGACAAATTAGTCATACTCCAAAAGAGTTTGGTATTTGAATATTACTTAAAAGGAAAGAAAACTTTCGATAAAATTACCACATTAAAACAACTCTAAAATACATTGTCTCAGGTAAATATTTAGCAAAATCAGAATTTGTAACATAAAAGGTTATACCACCATTTGAAAAGTCGTAATCAACAGTACGTGTCCACACATACCCTTTAGTATCTTCATAATGACGCACATAAGGCAGAATCTGCTGTTTGTCATTAATTTCGGTATACGCTACAACAGCACCATCGGTAAGTAAACTTGAATTGATCTGACGCAACGGAAAATAACATGAATAATATCTATTAAGTCCATCACCGTCGGTATATTCCACCCAATTACTTTTATTTACTGTCAATTCAAAAATTTGTTTAGTAGTTAATTCTTGTGGAACGGAGTCTTCGCACGACATAAAAACAACTGCTAATACGAATAGAAATAATGCTTTTTTCATAAAATTGATTTTTTAAAGGCAAACTACTTTTTAATTGAGTACTCACCAAGATTGTTTTTGACACTAAGTTTGTTTATTCCTATATTTCTTTACAAAACTTATGCCAATAATACTCAAAAACCACTACCTTTGTCAGCATAGTTTTAGCAGACTTTGTTTTTACTGTAACGCACAAGTTGTCAATAGATAAAATAAAAGTAGTAATAATCATATCAAAAAAAAAATGAAATTGTTCAAAAGTAATTCAGCACTAAAAGTAACTTTAATTGTTTCATTAACAATCATTTTAAGTATCGCAATATATTTAGGGTTACCGGCAAATTATTATGTGCACCGAGCTTTGTGGCATCAACTACCAAAAATAAACCAATACACGATTTTTGAAAACAGAGTAGTAAAAGCTGAGGATCCACATCCTTGGGAATTTGCCGAAGATGTTGAGGGTAAAGTAATTGCACCAGAGTTCAACGCAGATTTCGACAAATACAAAACTGTAGCGTTTATTGTAATTCAACACAAAAAAATCATTTTAGAGCAATACTGGAGCAATTATTCACCATTAAGTTTGAGCAATTCTTTCTCAATGTCCAAAAGCATAATATCACTATTGGTAGGATGTGCAATAACAGATGGCGCTATTAAAAGTGTTGATCAACCAGTAAGTGATTTTTTACCAGAATGGACTTCATTTGACGGCAAAGCTTTGACCATTAAAGATTTGCTCACCATGAGTGCTGGAGTAGAATGGGACGAACACCATACCACTCTTTTTTCGAAAACTACTGAAGCTTATTATGGAAACGATTTATGGAAATTGGCGTTAACTGAAAAGATGATAGAAAAGCCTGGGGTAAGGTTTAATTATCAAAGTGGTGTAACACAAATACTTGGTTTTGTACTACAAAAAGCAACAGGCAAAAACATTTCAACATATGCTTCCGAGAAAATTTGGACTCCAATTCAAGCCGAAGAAGATGCTTTATGGTCGCTGGACAGAAAAGATGGTATGGAAAAGGCCTATTGCTGCTTTAACACAAATGCACGCGATTTTGCACGTTTGGGTCAATTGGTTCTCAATAAAGGCTATTGGAATAGTCGACCAGTTGTTGATTCGAGTTACATACGACAAGCTACATCACCAGCTACTTGGCTGCAATTTTATCGTCGACTAAAACCCAATGAAACTACTCAACCAGCCCCTAAACCATGTACAATGTACGGTTATCAATTTTGGTTAGCAAATTATAAGGGCTTGAAATTTACAATTATGCGTGGAATTCTTGGACAATACATAATTGCAATTCCAGAATTGGATGCTGTAATAGTTCGATTAGGAAAAAAACGTGATGATAATTATAATGTAGAACAAAATTATACTTTAGACACTGAACTTTGGATAAATGCTGCTTTGGAAGTTATTAACAGACAGTAAAAAGTCAAATTAAAATCTTATTGACGAATCAAATTATTCAAAATCTGAAACATCTTATCATTATTCGATTTTAGAAAGTTTTTTTGTTCTAAAATAGCCGTCTCGGATTGAACTGTTTCGGATTGAACCAATTCATCCCGACCGTTTTCGACCATAAGGTTTAACGATTCTTCTGTAACTTCTAAATGAAACTGTAGACCCAAGACTTGATTGTTATACAAAAAAGCCTGATTTTTACACACACTGGACTGTAGCAAATGTGTGCTTTCATCAGGTAAATCAAAGGTATCGCCATGCCATTGGAACACCGCAAATTTATCTTCAAAACCATCTAAAACAGCACTGCTATTGACTAATTGCACATTCATCCAACCAATTTCTTTTTGCTTATTTGGATAAACTTTGGCACCAAGAACTTCAGCAATAAGTTGTGAACCCAAACATATTCCAATTACTGTTTTGTGATTGTTAATGGCATTTTTTATAAATTCTTTTTCTTGCACTAACCAAGGATATTTTTGTTCATCAGTCACACTCATAGGACCACCCATAACTATTAACCAATCAATATCTTCTACCCTTGGCAATTGGTAGTCTTTGTAAAAACGTGTAAATGTAGAAAAATGACCATTTTGAGCTATCCATTGCTCAATACACCCAAGTCCTTCGAAGTTTACGTGGAGAAAAGTGTGGATGTTTAACGATTTTGACATTTAAGTATATGTTTATTTGGCAAGATTATTATTGAGTAGTTCAATGCAAAATTACTATTTTTTTTTGTAACTAAGCTTGTATTTTAGACTTAAGATTTGAAATTCTACCACAAGTTTTTAAAATTAATGTATTATCTTTGAACCGTGATTTTGCGAACATTTAGCATATCAAAATCAACACATTACCAATAATAATATTTTCAATTTACACATTCTTTAAAATGAGATTATCCGCCTATTTTCTAATAATTTTTCTTTTCCCATTAACAAGTAATGCCGAAAACAACTTAGCCAAAAAGGATTCTTTCCCCAACTATGGAACTGAAAATAAAAGTTCTACATTTTTCCGAGAACGTTTTTTACACACTGATTTGGCATATTATCTCGACAATTTGAATGATTTTGTCACCTATCAATCCGAAACAACTGGTAGTTATAATCTACCTGATCATTACATTTTCTCAATTTCTGGAAATTCATTTAAATGGAACAAATATTATCTTGATGGATTCCGCATTGATAGCAGATTTTCGCCAGGTTCTGTTGCGTATCATCCCGACCTTTCAACTCATGCCTTAAATATTGATTATTATAATTCATCTTTAAGATTCAGCACCGATTCTACAATCCCTAATTCATTGGCATTTACGTACAATATTGGTGGACTTGGTGGTGTTTCGCCTTCTACAAAATCATTCATAAATTTATTTCACAAATCGGCTTCCGAAAGAATATACAAGCCTGAAAGATTGTATAACCCAATTGATTACAGAAATAAAATGAGAGCTGCAGGATCTTTTTATTTGAATTATTCCATACCAATAGGCGACAAACAATATTCACAACAAATTTATGCTGATTTCGGCACTAGAATGATAGCCAATTTTGATGAATCGGGAATAAATAGTTATGACCCAGAAAATTTCATGAAACTGCAACTATCAGGGCAACTGCCTATTAAAGCAAGTAAATTTTTCGACAAAACAAATTACTTATGCAATATTTCGGAGCGACAAAATTTATATAGTGAGTTTAATTTTGGAAATGAAGAAACTGCTCAAAATAATGCTTATAGTCTTTCCATTTATGGATTGAAAAACAAGTCGAATTACAATTACACTTCTGGAATAACACTTGCCACAAATAAAGTTCGTCATAATGACCTCAATTTTTCAAGAAATTTAATTGACCAAGATGGTGAAGCATTTGAACCTTGGTATCCAGATGGAACTAACACAGAATTGTCACATGCGTTAAATTACACGCAAAATCTAACCTCGACACTTCAACTAACATTTGACAGTTACAATTCAGCAATTCATTTCTCACCTTCGACAAATACATTTCAAAATCCAATATTTGCACGGAAAGAAAATGTAACTCCAGCTATGATTATACCATTTCAGTCGCTTTACATTTATGAATGGAAATCAAATGCATTTACTAGTGGGCTGCTAGAAAACACTTTAGGCTTGAAAACTCATAATAAAATTTCAAACAATTTGAATTTTAAGGCAAATTTCGACTTAACATTCGATGGTATGATTATAGCTTCAAAATCGATGTTAAGACCTAATTGGCAAGCACAAATGGGTTTATATTATCATCCCAGCAAATGGTTTTCGTTGGAAGTGAATATGAGCAGAAATCGAGTGGCATTTAATTTTGATGACACACGCTATTTTTCAAACGATTACTTGAATGCCAATGTATATTTTTGGAAAGATACAAACGCTGACCAACAATATCAAACAACTGAAAAATTGGATTATTTCACATCAACTGGTGGAATGTATCATAAAGCTGTAAAAAAATTGAAGCAACAGTCTTATTTTGTGCTCGATATACCATTTTATTTCCGTTTTGGTAATCATGAATTTTCGATACTCAATACTTATAAAAAGTACAACAATAATTGGACAACTCGCTTTGACAAAAACGCTGACCAATATGGATTCTTTAAAAACGAAGATATTGAAGAATATTATCCAGAAAAAAAAGGCGACAAACAAATCTACTTTTACAATGGTGGAGCTGTCAACTATCTTGTTGATTATTATCCCGAAGAGTATATGAAAACGAATCAATTATTTAATTTTGCAACTAATACCCCATACTATGCCGCTTCTACAATGAAATATCAGTACAATTCCGAAAAGTTTTTGTTCTCAGTATCATGGTGTTCGTATATTATGTGTGGCATTTCTACTTTGGGTAATGGTCCGTTACACAACAATATAGGCGTTTATTCCGAAACTTCGGCCAATCCAAATATCAACTACAAGCTCGTTGGGCGAAACGATCAGGACAGAGCTTATGTAGCTCATATACTAATGTCATACAAAGTAAATAAAAATTTAAGTTTCGCTTTGTCGGGTAAATTCAAAGATGGTCAACCGTTTACAAGTTATGACACACAATTTGCAATAGATGCAAAAGGTAATACACAATTGGCAATTTGGAACAACAGAACAAAAGGTATAAATCCAATGAATGGTGATTTTGGAAGTAGAAAAGATGCATTTTTTAACATTGATTTCAGAACTACTTTTAGCGGTAGAATCCTAAATCGCGATTATGAAATTCAAATGATGATGTATAATATTTATGACTATGGAACTGAGCTTACCGAATACACTTTCGAGCCAGATAATGAAAATGGTCGTTTCGCAATGGAATTAAGCATTCCCCGTGGATTAATGATTACTGCAAAAGTTTATTTCTAATTTCGGCTTATAAAATTTACTTTTGCAAAATCAGCTACATAATTTCCAAATTCTTAACATTGAAGCATAAAATTTTTTCTAAAAAATATTTATATCGATTTACCACACAAAAACTTTCATATTGAAATTCATTATGCAAAGAAAACGAACATTCATATCGTTTTACAATAAAAAAATTGAAATTTGAAAGAGAACATTCATCGTCCTAAAAACATAGTAAGAAACTTAAATACAAATATTTAACAGCAATTGAATTTGACACAACAACTAATTTGCAACAGTAAAATAATATGCCTACATTTGTAAAATCATTCCTTACAAATTGAGATATTTATGGAGTCAATTTCCTCTTTTGCCGAACTAACAGCACATCTCACTAGTGTAAATTGCCGAAAACGGTTGGCAGTTGCCAATGCGGTTGATTCACATACTTTGGATGCTGTTTTGCGTGCAGTGGATATTGGAATTATAGAGGCATTTCTGATTGGTGACGTTGCTTTAATAGAATCTCCTCATTTATTTGAACAAGAACATTCACCTTTTATTCACATTATTGACATTCCAGACGTATTAGCAGCAACTTTAGAGGCTGTGAGAATGGTAAAATCAGGTGAGGCCGATATATTAATGAAAGGGCTGGTGAATACAGATGTTTTGTTGCGAGCCATTTTGGATAAAGAAAAAGGTTTGCTTCCTGCAGGTAATATCCTCACTTATAATGCAGCATTACAAATTCCTAGCTATCACAAATTGATATTCATTTCCGACCCAGTGGTAATTCCTTCACCCACATTAGTTCAACGTACAGCAATGATAAAATATGCTATCGCCACGGCGTACAAATTTGGCATTGTAAAACCCAAAGTAGCACTTATTCATGCCACCGAAATAGCCAATCCCAAAATTCATTATATGCAAGATTATTTGGATATTTTACAAGAATGGCGCAATGGGGAATTTGGTGATGTAATTATTGATGGTCCATTAGATATTTTTCTGGCACTGGATAAGGATAGAGGAAGTATAAAAAATGTACCTTCGCCAGTGCTTGGCGATGCTGACATTCTTATTTTTCCAAATTTTGAATGTGCCAATTGCTTTTACAAAGGAGTGTCGTTGTTTGGTCATGCCGAAATGGGTGGTTTACTACAAGGTACCGAAAAACCTGTGGTGCTTACTTCGCGAAGCGAAAGTGTTGATTCTAAGTTTTATAGTATTGCCATGGCATGCGTACTAACTACCTGAACTAAATAAAAAAAGAAATAGTACACGGATTACACTGATTAAGCGAATTTTAAACGCATCTTAAAAATACTTCGTATTTTGAGGTTAAAACTAAACTTGTTTTTTCGAAATTAAAGGATTGAACGCAAATCACACAAATTATCACAAGTCAAGGCAGCTAAGTACTGTGCCAAACAAATATAAGGATTTTAAAGTTAATGCACTATATTTCAACAAGTTTGAAAGTCAACAAGTATAACACATGTTCAAATCTCAAATTGAGGTCACTTTGAATTTAAAAATTCAACCATTTTTTTTGCACATCGTTCAGCAGTGCCAGGCTCACCCAAACTCATCTTAATCTTTGAATAATTGCTTAGCAACTCATTACGATAAGTTTTGTTGTGTAACAATTTCTCTAATTCCTCAGCCACATTATCAGCAGTAAAATGGTGGACAATCAGTTCTTTTACCACCTCCTTTTCGGCTACCAAATTTACCAACGAAATGTATTTCACCTTTATAAAAATATCTTTCAAAAATATTGCCAATTGTCCAAATGGTGCATGGTAAACTACTACTTGAGGTGTATTGATAAGTGCAGTTTCTAAAGTAGCAGTTCCCGAATTGACCACAGCAGCAGCACTTTGCTGCAACAAATCATAAGTTTTATTAAAAACAATATTTACCTTTTTGTTATCAAAAAAACGAGTATAGAAATCTGGCTCGATGCCTGGTGCACCTGAAATCACAACTTGATAATCGGGGAAACGCAGTGCGGCCTGTAACATACGAGGCAAACAAGAGTTAATTTCTTGTTTTCTACTGCCTGCCAATAATGCGATAATTGGTTTGTTGGATAACTTATTTTCGAAGCAGAAATCTTCAAAACTTTGATGTTGATTTGGACGCAAACAAACCGAATCGATAGTAGGATTGCCAACATATTCCACTTTAAAATTATGTTTTGTATAAAAAGCAGTTTCGAAAGGAAAAATCGTAAACATCTTATCAATATACCGCTTGATTTCTTTGATTCGATATTCTTTCCATGCCCAAATTTTAGGTGAAATATAATAGTAAACAGGAATGTTCAATGTTTCTTTGGCAAAACGTGCCATTCGAAGATTAAAGCTAGGGTAATCGACCAATATTAATACATCAGGATTGAATTGTGTAATGGCATTCTTGCAATCATTCATATTGTTTAAAATGGTCTTCGCATTTTTAATTACCGCCACAAAACCCATAAAAGCCATGTTACGGTAATGCTTAACCAGTTTTCCACCTTGCTGCTGCATCAAATCACCTCCCAAAAAGCAAAACTCAGCATCTGAGTCCACATTTTTTAGTTCACGCATTAAACCTGAAGCATGCAAATCGCCCGAAGCCTCACCAGCTATAATAAAATATTTCATTTATATAAAATAATTTTTCAATCAATAAAACCTATTTCTTAAAAACAAAGCCTCTACCCTACTCTATTACTGTTCGTTTCATTTTTCCCCATTGGCTGATAAATAATCCCAGGATTACTATTGTGATACCAACCCATTTGTTGATTGTAATAACTTCGTCGAGAATAAGCCACGATAAAATGGCAGTAAACACTGGAATTAAGTTCACAAACACATTGGTACGTGCAACACCAATTTGTCTAACAGCACCAGCAAAAAGAATAAATGCAACGACAGAAGCAAATACAGCTAACATCACCAATGCTACAATACCCTGATTAGTAACATTCAACGAATGAATAGTGGAAAAATCGGTGAGAAAAAACGTAGGAATAAAGTAAAACAAACCAAATAAACTTTGATAAAAAATCACATTCAAATTAGAATAATATGTTGATATTTTACGTAAAGTTGTGGCATAACAAATTGCTGCAAAAACTGCTAGAAACATCAAAGTTACACCCCATGGATTGGCATTAAAACCATCTTTTGGCTCGTAAATTACATAAATTACACCTGCTAACGAAACAATAATTCCAAGAATAGTTGTCCATCCAATTCGCTCACGCAAAACGATATAGGCTAACACTGGTGCAAAAAGCGGAATGGTGGAAATAATAACCGAAGCCAAAGTCGATTCCACCACTGTTAACCCATAAGTTTCGCCAACATAATATAAAAATGGTTCAAAGAAAGCAAGTAACAAAAATATTTTCAAATCCTTGCGTCTAATTTTTTGGAACTTACCACTCAATTTCCCAATTGTGAACAATAGTAACGAAGCAATTATTAAACGAAGCGTAATAAGCGTCATTGGTGGAAAAGAAAGTATAGCAATACGAGTCCAAATAAATGAAAACGACCAAAAGATCATAGCCAACACTATGGAAATATACAATTTGAATGAATTCTGCACTTTATATCTATTTAGTAAACAATATGCGATTCAAAGTCGACCAATGAACCAAATTTACAAAAACTTATTGAACTATTTTTTCAATATCAGTATGGATCATTTTCCACACCTCATCAGGCATTTTGGCACCAAGTACTTCCACCACATTACCCGAAACTATTGAACCTATTTTACCGCATACCTCCAACGAATAATTGCATGCTAAACCATACAGAAAGCCAGCAGCATACAAATCGCCAGCCCCAGTAGTATCGACACATACAGCCACCCGTGGGCCCACCTGTACAACAACATCGCCCGATTTGATATGTGAACCTTCTTTTCCTACTTTTACAACTGCTATATCACAATGATTAGAAATATGAATCAAAGCATCTTTTGGTTCTTTTCCAGTAAATGCACGCGCTTCATCTTCGTTTGCAAAAACAATATCTACATATTCTTTAATAATTTCATTTAAGAATTCAAGATTTTCCTCCACCACATTATAGCTGGCCAAATCGATGGAAACTTGTAAACCCGCTTGTTTTGCCAAATGAACCGCCGTTCTAATTAAATCGTGGTTTTGTACCAAATAGCCTTCGATATGAAAGATATCATAACCTTGAAACATTTCAACAGATAAATCCTCAGCAAGCAATTCGCAAGCTGCACCCAAAAAAGTGCAAAGCGTACGTTCACCATCTGGCGAAACCAATACGGTGCAGCGACCCGAAGGTGTATTGCTAATCAATAAATGCGGAGTAACACCATTTGCAATAGAATCGTTTGTAAAAAACGTTCCAACTTCATCATTTCCTATTTTTCCAACGAATCCAGCAATCACTCCAAGACGCGTAAGTCCGTTAATTGTGTTGGAAGCCGAGCCTCCGGTGGCCATTTTCTTCGAAAAATTATTCAAAGCATTACTAATTTCTTCCGATTTTTGGTCATTTACGAGCTGCATACTGCCTTTTGGCAAGTTTAACGAAAATAAAATTTCATCCTGATCAATCTGCAATAAAATGTCTGTCAGGGCATTACCCATTCCTAAAATTTTTTTCATAAATTTATTTGATTTTTTTGTACAAAGATATTGCATATTTCAGTAAAAACAATTACTTTTGCATCGCATTTGAGAAAAAAATATGCACAACCAAATTCTTCCTTAGCTCAGTTGGTTAGAGCATCTGACTGTTAATCAGAGGGTCCTTGGTTCAAGTCCAAGAGGGAGAGCCCAAAATGAAAAACCGTTACCGTAAAGGTTACGGTTTTTTCAGTTTTAGCTATGTATCAACGTTTTACATTTTTTTTGAATCTACATTAAAATCAGCGTTTTATACGGCTTGTCGCCAAATTTGTCGCCAAATAAATATTTAACAATGAGAACACTACAATTAGGCACAAAAAAAACCGTAAATTCTGTTGTTACGGTTTTTTTTCTTTATAATGTACTAATTATTGATTGATAGTCTCCTACCGACTATAGGTCATTTAATCAACAACAGATTTTAAAATATTAGATTATTTAATTATTCGGCAGTTATTTCATACACATTACTTGTGAGAGGCGTATTGGGAGAAACTGAAATTCCAATTTTCATAAGATAATCGCCACTAAAAGACTGATTATCTTCAACAAACTTTGATTTTGTGTCTGGAAATAAATTAATTTCTTTTACCTTGTATTTTTTAGACGCATCCAAACCACGTAGTTTTACTTTTTGATGAATTTCTTTAAACAGAGTATTCAAAGTGTAGCTAAATAAAACTGCTTTTGTTTTTGAATCATTGGAATACATTACCACTGCACGGTTTCCATCATAGGGTGAAACCAAACGGTAAACATTACCAAACCAAACAATATTGCTTAATCGGTTATAATTTTTAATAGCATCCTGACTGAATTTCAGCTCTTTATCTGTAAAATGAGATATCATAATATCGTACCCCATTTTTCCCATCATGGCCACATCTGTGCGATATTTTAGCGATTGTTTTCCCCACGAGGTTATGTGATTGCAAGTGGCTATAGCAGGCATATAATATGAATAGTTCCATTGAATAAAAACCCGTTCGTAGCCATCTGTATTATCAGTTGGCCAATATTCAGTAAAATATTTTAGGGCGCCATAATCAATACGACCGCCACCACCAGAGCAAAGCATTATTGGTAAATGCGGATATTTAGCACGCACTCTATCCAATATTTTATAAAATGCAAGTACATAATCTACGTACATCTGCGACTGATTTTCTTTTAGATAAGGTGAAAAACTGCTCGTCATAGGGCGATTACAATCCCACTTCATATAGGCAATATCGGGATTTTCTGTCATCAAATTATCCACTACGCTAAACACAAAATCCTGTACTTTAGGATTTGGCAAATCCAACACCAATTGGTTACGCATATAATGCTCTTCGCGGTTTGGCAAACGTAGAATCCAATCGGGATGTTTTTCGTACAATTCACTTTTAGGATTCACCATTTCGGGTTCAATCCAAATACCAAATTTCACTCCCTGTTTGGTGGCTTCTTTTACTAAAACTCCCAATCCATTTGGCAGTTTGGTTTTATTCACATCCCAATCGCCCAACGAAGTTTTGTCGTTATTGCGCGGATACTTGTTGGCAAACCAACCGTCGTCGAGCAAAAACATATCTACACCCAATTTGGAAGCATCACCAATAAGTCCTGATAATTTCTGCTCATCAAAATTAAATGCAGTTGCCTCCCAATTGTTTAACAAAGTCATTCGCGGTTTATCACCATCGAGCAATGAGTATTTTCTGACCCAGCGATGCAAATTCTGACTAACTGCCTCTTTGCCCGACTTACTATATGAAAAAATAAATGCAGGAGTCGTAAAAGTTTGATTTGGCTGCAATTTATATTGTGAAGCATAAGGATTGATTCCGGAAATAAGACGGAGGGAATTTTGATTATCAACTTCAAACGTGAATTTAAAATTTCCTGTCCAAGCCAAAGTTCCGGCAAAGGCTTCACCGGTATTTTCTTCTGCAGGTTTGTTGGGCGAAATAATGAAGAAAGGGGTTTGATATACATTGGCACGAGTACCCAATTTACTATCAATAACCTTAATACCTGATTGCAATTGTTCTTCTGCAACCCGCATATCTTTAGCCCAATCGCCATAAAAATGTGTCAAGAAATACTTATCAGCATCGAAAAAAATCATCGAAGAAGCGTAATTCTCTAATGTGAGCGGCTTCTTTTCATGATGGATAATTTCTGCCCATTGCTCCATAACATCTTCATTGTAATATGCTTTGTAATGTAGTTTTACCTCAAACGGATATTTATCATCTGCGAGTTTAATGATAGTTTCGGTAACATTGTCATTCAAAGTTTTAAGCTCTTTTCCTACAAAATGAAGATCAAGCGATGGATTTCCATCATTGTGAGTAGTTTGAATTGCCGACTCGAAAAGATTACTAGTTCCGGCACCAATATAAATTTCTTTATCAGATTTCAACTTTGTGAATTCGACTTTATTAGTAAGTTTTTCGCCCAAGTAAATTTGATATACTTTACTATTATTCTTTACTGAATACACTAGTTGAGTATTTTTTGTTTCAAGAATAATAAGGCTATCGGTTTGACCAATAACGAATGATTTGAATGCGAAGATGACCCAAAAGGTAATCATTGTTTTTTTCATAAAACTTGTGTGTTTTTTTTAGCAAAATTAGACAAATTATTTGTGTTTATCACTATTGGTTTCATTTTACTTTTTTTTCATTAATAGATATCTTAAGTTTTTTGCGATCAGTCAATTGAGCCTCGTACAGTGAATTAGGAACTAAACCAGGTTTATTCTGTCCTTCGATGTAGCCAGCTGGTAATGTTTGTCCATAAATTGTACCGCCAATCGTTTTAGCGAAACATCCAATGGCATAGTTTTGAGCTGTGGGTGGTTGTTGTAGACCAATAATAGCGCGAGTAGAGTCGATATCGTAGTTCCATAGTACGGAATGAACAGCCGACCAACCATGTCCAGTACCAGCATTTATGCGATTGTAAAAACCAATTACAAAGTCGCGGCGTAATTTAGTTTCTTTTAAATTGTCGTATAACATTCCTTTCGTCCACTGCCGGTGACCCTCATTAACCATTCTGCTACCTTCGGAAACAGAACATAAAACTACATTGCCCGAAGCTGTGGAAGTACCGTTGGAAACATAATGATGTCGGCCATTATTGGCATAACAATTTGAAAATAAGGTCAATTGAGAATACATATAATTATTAAAATTATACATTCGTCCACCAGTAACAACGCCAACAGGATCAATGGAATTACAATTGGTAAAAGTACTTCTGGTGCATGATTCGGTAATAATGCCCGACAATGTAAAATGAGTTACCGTGCAATTTTTTGCCCAGGCATTTTCGCAACTCACAAAACTGGCATCCTGCCAAGCATGATTTTCATCTTTGCCACCAAGCATTTCAATATCAATACGAAGATTCTCTAATTTTGTAAATTTTAAGGACATAATTTTCAAGACTGAAATCTATAGTCGGACTTAACAAAAAAAATTCTGCCAAAATTTTGAATTTGTTTTTAAATTCTAAATTATTAACCCGAAATATATTTCCCAAAGGGTATTTTATTGACAACAAAAATGATTGAACTAGAAATGATTAGACAAAGGAAAACTGTAATAGGAATACCAAATGCCAGATTAATAAAATCCCATCTAATTTCATAGTTATCAAGCAAGTTGAGCACCAAAACATGTACCAAGAAAATGCCATAACTGTATTTGCTTATATAATTACGTATGGCAACTAATCCACGATTGCTAATATCTTTGTCTTTGTGGAGTAAAAATAGTCCCATCGAAAACATCAAAATATTTGGTGTGAGACATTCATAAAACATAGAAGTGTATTCCTTGTAAAAATGTAATACTATATAAGTACCAACAACTGTTGTAACAAAACCAACAAAGATTAATAAACCGGCAATGATATTTATTCGTTTAACACTTTCGAAAGATTTTGTGCTAAGATAATAACCTAAAATTAAATATCCCAAGAAACCAGTAAAGTTGGTCAAATCAATACTGGGCTGAATTTTTGACATTATCGGTTGGTTAAAAAATAAGGTACACAACCAAATCCCCAAAAAATACAGTATTTCCTTTTCGCTGGCATTTCGTACCCATTTTCCAATAATTGGAACAAACAAGTATAGACCAATAATCATATAGATATACCATAAATGCAAGGAACTTCCATCTCTAAATTGGACAAATACAAACCGTGCAATTTCCATTACACCCATTTTATTTCCTTGATGTATCTCGTAATTTATGGAATGTGCGATGTAGAAAAGACTCCAAAACATAAAAGGAAGTAGTAATCGTGAGATTCTTTTCTTCAAGAATGTAGCAATTGGATAGTCTTTGGGGAGTAATAATGCACCCGAAATCATAACAAAAATTGGAACACTGAAACGTGAGGCGCTATCGAACAAATTACCTATCCAAAAATTATACATCGACACCGTACCAGTCATAGGTACATAATCGGACGAAACATGAATAAATATAACCCCAATTGTTGCAATAACCCTTAAATTATCAAGCCAAAGTGTTTTATCTTTTTGATGCATATTCTCAAAACTTTTATTGATTAAACGTCAAAGATAATCAAATAAAAAAACTGAGATATTGTAAATAAACTAATATAAAGTTAGTTTGAATTTCACTCAATTTTGAAATTTTGTCTACAAAATTAAGTCTTTATTAAGAAGTAACTATTAAATTTAAGTACCAAAATTTATTTTGCGTCTTGAAGTAGTTTTTCTTTTGCAAAATCCAAAACTCCTTGCAAATGCTTAGTCATTATATCGGCTGCTCTTTGGCCATCTTTACTCTTAATTGCATCCAGCATTTGTTGGTGTTCATCAGAAACAGCCATATTGGGAGCACAAATTCTATCACGCAAATATATCGTTAAAATATCTGGAATCACTATCATCAACATTGCTTTAAAAACTGGATTATGGCTTGCCTCTGCAATGGCACGATGAAAAGCAAAATCGTAACTAATACGATCGGGAGTTTCAAAGTACTTCAAATAATTTTCGTGAGCCTTTTCAAGTTTTTTAATATCGCTTTCTGTACATCTTTCAGCACAAAGTCTAATTGTATTTACTTCCAATAATACTCGGGTTTCAACTAACGAGAAGAAATCGTAACTTTGAAGATTTAATACATCTGATATCAACCCATCCAATGTATTAATATCCAACCCATTAATTACAGAACCACTTTGAGGCAAAGTTTTAATAATTCCATAAAACTCTAGTTTATGTAAGGATTCTCGAATTTGTGTTCTTCCAACGCCGAAGTCTAAGGCCATTTTACGCTCAGCAGGAAGTCGATCGCCTGGTTTCAATACACCCGAACTTATTAATTCTTTAATTTTTGAAATAACTTTATCAGATGCTGATTCTTGGATTTGTTCATCAAACCTTACCGCTAACTCTTCCATATCATTTAAGTTTTATTGTTATTTATTGATATTTAATTATAAGTAATTACGAAATAATCAAATTGAAAATTACAAATTAATTTTCGGAAAATGCTTTAATTATTTGGTTTACCAAAAATACTGAAAAGATTTAACGGGTCAAAATTATTTATCATATATTCATATTTTTAAATTACAGTAAACATTATTTAGTTATTTTATCAAATGCACAAATTTTCTTAAATTCTGAAGTTGTTCTAAGCTATTTGTAGTAAAAATCAAAGCATTATTTTTACAAATTAAATCATATTTAAAATTCACTTGTTGTTATGAATTTGAAAAACACTAAATTTAGCTTTACAGAACTAGCTTAATATTGTTTGATATTAAGGTATTTAACAACACGCAAATGCTATTTAGAGTTTATTCTAACCAAACTTTCAACAAATAGTATAAAAATTAATTTATTCACTAAAAACAATCAGTTTGACAGAAAAACTACATTATTGAAAACTGTAATTAATCAGTAAACAATCTTAATTATCAAACTAAAATTAAGCTCTTGAAATGTAAGCACATTCAAAAATAGTTATTTATTATCATTTTGTTTTCAAAAATATTATATTCATTGTAAAATGCCTATTTTTGTACCAAGAAATTCAAAAACTAAATTTTTCAGTAAAAACGTTTTATGAAAAAGCTCACTATTTTGCTTTGTTTGTTCATAAGTATTAACCTACTTTCGCAAAAAATTTATCGCACACAGATATTTAATCCGTCGATTAAAACACTTCAAATAGGTGTGAAAGGTGAAAAAATGGGGTTACCAATAATTGAATTAAATTCAGCCAATGTACTTCAAGTTGGGTTTGATGAAATGTCTTTCGAATCACATTATTTTAGCTATAAAGTCGTACATTGTAATGCCGATTGGACAGAATCAAACATTAACTCAAACGAATATTTGAGCGGTTTTACCACAGCTAACATTACAAACTACGTATTATCAGTAAATACAACTGTTTTGTACACTCATTATACTTTCGATTTGCCAAGTTCTGATATGGGATTTAAAATTTCTGGCAATTATGTGGTCATTATTTATGAAGACAATCAGCAAGAAAAACCAATTGCGCAGGCATGTTTTTCGGTTGTTGAACCACATGTAAAAATCAGTGCCAATATACGTGGAAACTCTGATTTTGAGATGAATACCAAATGGCAACAATTAGATTTTGATGTAGAACTCAACGGATTTTCTGTTAGAAATGCGTCATCGGAAATTAAAGTGTTAATTCGCCAAAATAACCGCACTGACAATGAAGTATTTGATGTAAAACCAACTTATTTTTCAAATTCCAAATTAAGTTATATCAACAATAGAAATTTAGTTTTTGAAGGTGGCAATGAGTATCATCGTTTCGACATTTCAAATGTTTATGGTGGTGGTCAAGGCGTTGATATAATACGTTTTGTGGCACCCACATACAATGCATACCTTATTCCTGATAAAATTCAGACATCTAAAACTTATATGCAGGAAATGGATGTGAATGGTAAATTTATTATCAATATGCAGCGGGCACAAAATGATGATACTGAAGCCGATTATATGAATGTGCATTTTACTTTGCCAGCCAAACAACCGTTTTTTGATGGTCAAATATATTTAGGTGGCGAGTTTAATTATAATCTTTTAAACAATATCTCGCGCATGAAATACGATGCAACTACCGAAAGCTACACACAAACAATTTTATTAAAACAAGGTGGTTATAATTATCAGTATTGGTTTTCACCAAAAGGAAGCACCAAAGCGTCCTCCGAGCGAGTTGATGGCAGCTATTGGCAAACCCTGAACGAATATACTATTTATATTTATCATCGCGCTTGGGGTGAACGATACGATAGATTGGTTGGGATTAAATCATTTACTAACGATTAATGTTAATAATATTATGAAAGTTTATAAATTTGGTGGTGCATCGGTTCGCTCAGCCGAAGGTATCCGAAATATAGCACATATTGTATCAATGGCTGATAACGAACTATTTATCGTGGTATCAGCCATGGGCAAAACAACCAATGCTTTGGAAATTGTACTCGAAAACTTTATGAAAGCTGACCATAATGCGGCTTTGAGTAAATTGAAAGAAATCGAAACTTATCATTCCGAAATTATTACAGAACTTTTTGTCATCCCCAAAAACGGTTTTGAAGTAATTGAATCACTTTTCATTGAATTAAAAGACTATTTAACTAATTCTATTGGTGATGATTACGACAGATGCTATGATCACTTGGTGTCTTATGGCGAAGTTATTTCAACAAGTATAGTTTCGGCATTTTTATCTGAGTCTGGCATTGAAAATAAATGGTTAGATATGCGCCAATTATTGGTAACCGATAGTAATTTTCGCGAAGCGAATGTGCGTATGGACGAATCGCAAAAAAGACTTCAAAAAGCTATTGATTTTTCAGAAAACAGTATATTTATTGGACAGGGGTTTATTGGTACCAATATAAAAGGAGAGCCAACAACACTTGGTCGCGAAGGTTCAGACTACACAGCTGCAGTGGTTGGTAATCTACTAAATGCCAGCAGCGTAAGCATCTGGAAAGATGTTCCTGGCATTTTAAATGCCGACCCACGGTTATTCGACAACACAGTACTTATTCCTGAAATGACATATCTTGATGCTGTTGAATTAGCATATAGTGGTGCTCAAATAATTCATCCAAAAACAATAAAACCACTACAAAATAAAAACATACCTCTTTTTGTTCGTCCATTTGGCTCTCCATCCGAAGCTGGATCAGTAATTAAAGCTAGTACCGAAAAGCCAATAAATGTACCTGTGTTAATTCTTCGTAAAAACCAAGTTTTGATTACCGTTCGTCCTCACGATTTTTCTTTCGTTTTAGAAGACAGTCTTTCAAAAACCATTTTCACTCTGAATAAACATCGCCTCAAAGTTTCACTCATACAAAGTTCAGCCATTAGTATTTCAGTTTGTGTTGATAATACACGTTATTTGGAAGGTGCCTTAGACGAATTAAGAAACGAATTTAATGTTAGTTATAATGATAATTTAGAACTACTTACAATTCGTGGCATAACGAACGAAATAGTAGACAAAACAACTAAAAATAGAAATATTTTAGTTTCACAACGAACTCGTAAAAGTGGTCGATTTTTAATGACTGATATTGATAAAATTGGATGATTTTCTTCAAATTAAGGAACACTTATCCCAATCGACATTAAATTCAAGATTCTTAATTATCAAAAAAAATAACAAACTCAAAAAAAAAATTTAAAATCATTCGTCCAATAAAAATGAAACACCAGTTTGTAGATTAATATTGAATTTATTAACAGGAAGGAATTGAGGATTCATACTTGTTGGCATAAAATTACTTGCAATGAAAAAATTAATCCATTTTGGTGAAAAATTCATTGCCAAACCATATCGAAAACCATCATTGATATGCATTCCAGCAGTTGTTGAAATAGTTAATGAAGAAAAGGGCTTAAAATTAATGGCAGCTACTAGTTCATTTTCATGAATTGCTGATGAATTATAACTATTCCAAAGAAAACCAAGTAATATGTCACTATTCGTATTACCAAAAATGCTATATTCTGCCGACAAATTTACGGTATAAGGAATATTTTCAACCAAGTTTTGATTCGAAGAAATTTCTTTAAATTTTATCAATCTGCCAGCATCATCAAGCAATTGATTCAATTGAGTTTGGATATCTAAAGTTTCGATACTTACTTCATTAAAACCAGTGAAAATTAAATCCCCTTTTGCTGCACCTCTTTTTACAGAATTGGCATTCCACTTTATATAACCAATATCATTAACAGCTGCTGCAATGGTCAACTTTTCAATGGGTTTATATGATAATCCAATGTCGAAAGCAGCACCTATTCCGCTAGGATTCCCAAATAGATTAAAACCATATTTTGAATACTCATAATAATTTTCCTTGTCCTTTTCAAACGATAAAATATTGGACATCAACAATGATTCTCCAACTGCGTTCACAGAGTATCTATCGTTTTCGAGCGAAATATCAAATTGGGTATATTTTACCTTCTCAACTGATAAGCCCATAAGTAACTTAGCATTAACACCAATTCTCAATTTAGGGTTTATCTGATTTGAATAACCTAACGAACATTCAGATATATTCGACTGTTCGATACTGAAATTTTTTAAGTCAAATAAATTAGTTTGAGCAGCAAAACCTAACTTCATTAGTTTAAATAAATCAATTGGTAGGTTTAAATTGAATTCTTCTTTCATTGAATAATTGAAAGACCAAAAACCTTTTTTGGTAGGAAAACCAAAGGATATCAAATTTATTTTTAAATCTTGATTAAAAAAAGTATTCTCATCAAGTTTATCAATAAATTGTTGACCATTAACTTTTTTGTGTAGAAATGTAACAGGTTTTGCCAAATCAGGGAATTTATACAAATAATTTGACAACCCTGTATTTGACGAAAAGTGAAAATCGAATCTACCAATTATTGGAAGTGAATAATAAGCATATTTAGGTGCAAAAGATGCATTTAATGTATTCCTCTGACTCCATTCATTTAAAAAATAAGTAGGCAAAGCTCCCTCCGACTTAACGAATAAAGGACATAATAACATTAATATTAAAATAATTCCACGTACCACAAGCTACATTTTTTTGATTAATTTATGCTGCAAATTTAATAAATTAATCAATAGTATTCGTAAGTTTAGTTCAAATAATAATATTTGAGTTGATAAATTATAGTTATACAATATAATTTCCTAATGCTGAGTATTCTGACTCTATTTATTAGTAATGGTAATTCCATTTGGAATTTTCATTCTCAAGTCGATAGTAAAATATTGATTAGATTTAAGAGGCATACCTGCGATTGTACTATTTTTGCTCGCCGAAACCTTTAATACCATGCTAGTCAATTGTTTTAATGAACCTTCAGCAGTTTCACTTATATTTAAATTAATAAGGCTTTTTTGAGCTGTACCATCAATATTACAAGACTTAATTGAGTCGGAAGTCGTAATCTTCACACCCGAAATTATATGGTTAGCATAATCTAAAGGTATTACTTCAAAATTCAAATCCATAGGTATTTGATTATCTATAATGGCAATCAAATCGAGTTGATTGGTATATTTGGTTAATTCATCCAGTTTATCTTTGATACCAGTTATTGTATCGTTGTACTGAATTTTGAATTCTTCTCCAAAATCTAATGGAACATTGATCGAGTATTTTACATTTATTTCATTTTTTGCTGCATATAAATCAATTTTCTGACGTGTTCCTGTAATTGTTGGAGTTACATCTATAACCATTTCATCCGGCATTATCTTGAATAAATTTGGTAAAGTAGGAATTATCAAAGGTTGAAAACTTGCTGACACTCCTTCATTTGCCTTCGAAATCCAATAATTGCTCCATGTTGACTGACCTAAAACTTGTGCTTGTGCAATTGCTATTTGACTAGAAATAGAAACATTAGGAATTGCAACACCATTTCTACGAGGAGTTAAATTAAATGCTAAATCGACAGGTATTCCCATTGTATTACCAATTTCGAGCGTTACTACTGGATTTTTCAAATCTAATTTTGAGCCTTCTTGTTTTAAAAAATCTGGAATATTTAATGCTACGGTTTTACTTATTGGCTTAATTGTTGGAGCTACTTCAGCTTCTATTACCGCCAAATCAATTTCTCCCATTACTATAGAAGGTTTTACTTCTACAACACCTAAATCTTTTGTATTCAGATTATTACCTTTAATATAAACTCTACCCTTCATACTCACGGCACTGCTTAGTTTAAAGGTTCCATTTTCCAAAAATATACCGTCATTACCGAAATTGAAACCCTCCAACGTCAATACTTTGACAAATCCATCGGAAACTTTGAAACCACGATTTAAAATTACCTCATTATTCATATTTACATTACCATCTTTAAATCTCAAACTGCTTGGTAATTGAATTGTATAATTTTCAAAAAACAAAGAATCGATTGTAGTAGGTAATTTGCTAATGCTAATTTTAAATTGTAAAGATGCTGGATTTTTTAATGTTGCTGAATATATGCGTTTTACATCAGTTGATACAAATTTATTAATTACGATATTAGATGATTTATCTGGCAAATCGACAGATATTCGCCTTGTAGTTAATGCTGCATCGTTCACAGTCAATCCAACACAAGTGCCAGTCATTTTAATCTTTTTGGAATTGATAGTTTTCAAAAAATTAAGTGTCGTATTTTCGGCTCCTACAACAAATCCCAAAATATCATATTTTAAATTATCTGAAACTGAGATTGAAGTAACGCCTTCAGGTATCGACTGATTTATGGAAACACCTGCAATACCAATATTTTTCACCGTAAATAACTCATTATAAGGAATTGTAAGAACATTTGTACTAGTATTAAGACCACTAAATGGTTTAAAAATAAATGATTTCGGTAACTCAACTTTACAGTTTCCACTGGTAAAGCTAAATGGTGCAATACCAGGATTTGCAATTGATAATTGTAAATATGCTCCAGTGTTGAAACTTACATTTGATAAATACGAAACATCTTTGGGGATATCTTGTATTACTTTATTTATAGCATAAGAGCCACTTGGAATTGTGGTTGCGAAAGGATTGAGCGCAATTTCCATATCATCAATTATTGGTGTGGCACTGAGCGAAACTTTGTACTCTACATCTCTATTAGCAATGGTTGAAAGACTCCCAATCTCTCCAATAAACTTGTAATCAATACTATATGTAATATCTTTATTAAACACCAATGATTTATTTTGAGGGTAAGAGGACAAATCTAAACTTTGAATATAAAAACTACAAGTAAATATATTTACATTTTGTGCGAGTGCTGCATTCTCAATTATAAAAGAATTACCTTCAATTCTTGAATTTAATCCAACTGGTGTACTAATATTAAATTCAGAAGGAAAATTAATTCTCAACGACTTAATTGTGTCATTTTGAGACAAAAGTCCCAATTGATTTGTCTTTGTTTTATCAAAAGTCATGGTTACTTTACAGTTCTGAAGCGAAATTTTATTGATCTTATTTAGCTCTGCTGCAAATGCATATTCAAAAGATTGATTTGAAACTTGTGAAACTGATTTTCTATACGGACCAACGATATCATTTCCAGAACTTGATTTTACAGGATTGTCGTAATTTGAAATTAAATATTTCTGAGTATACGATGAACTAATTGGTTTAATCAATTTTGTATCAACGGTTATAGAAGGAGTAGCAATTGTTGATTCAATGCTTATTGGATCAAATTTAAATTCAGGTATTTTTATTTCAGTAAAACTTGTAGTAATTGGAGCTACTGTTATAGGAGCTATCGAAAAAACAACAGGTTTTAATGAATTTAAATTTACTTGCATCGAGTCTTTTACTTGCAACGAATAAGTACTATCTGCCATTTTTTTTAGCATTTCAATATCATTTTCATTCAACATTGCGCTCAAAAAAGTCTTAGTACTTTGGCCAATAGGAAATGATAAAGAATCACCGCCAATGGAAATATCTGTATTTAATCCATTCGATAAATCGTATTGGTCATCTATACAATTTGTTAATCCTATCACTAGAATTGTCAAAAAAATTTGACGGAATCGGAGGTTAATGATTGCTTTCATAATCGTAAATTTTTACTTCTTTAAACATCGAGTTTAAATTCATGTCAAATATACGAATAATTACGCAATTAATTGATATAGAATATGTTGTAGAACATATTCCAGATAAATTGTAGAAATTGCTACAAACAAAAAGCAGAATTATTTATATCTTAATTTTATGGACTTTATTTGCTAGCATTAAAAATCATTTTTCCTTTCTAATTAGCACATTTTGAACTATTAAAAGAAATATAATAATAAAGGTTTAACAAATATGTAATTAATACAATGTGGCAATTATTATTACACACACAACATATATATTGTTAAACACAGTATTATAAGGCATTTATGACGAATTAGTATAAGCGAATCAGTATGAAAATTTGCATGTTGATAATACAAATTAAATAAGTTTAACGATTATAGTTTAATACAAATCTTCTTTTTTCATACAATTTTTAATCAAATAAAAATATTACAACTACAATTTAGTGATTCTTATTTGTTACTTTAGAAAGAATACTACTATTTAATTAATTTTGTATCTAATTTACTACAAATACAGCACTGAGTATAAATTTGATTTTCGAAAAGCAGATATTTGTATAAAAGAAATAGGGAAAATTACCTAGCACAAAGGCTAAATTAAGGAATGAGTTTAGCGTGGTTGAAAAATAACAAATGAAATTAATTTGTAAAATATAAAGTAAAATTAAAGATTAAAAAATGATTTTATATTTGTCTAAATTTTACGCAAATATATATTTTTAATATTTACCTTCGATTAGCTCAATTAATACATGTTCCTCTTTTTCCCAACACAATTCAAGTTTAGCTTTTGAAGTATTCTGCTTTACAGTTTCATATCTTTCTTTGTCACTAAAAATGTCTTCAATTGTTGTTGCTATATGTTTTGGATCATGACATTGTATATAATAGCCAATATCATAATAATCGATAATTTGTTTTAATTCCACCAAGCCCGATGAAAGAGTAGGAATACCAGAATGAATAAAATCAAATAGTTTATTTGGCAATGAATAATGATAATTTAGGTTAGTATCCTTATCAATAGCAAGCCCTAAATCGCTATTCATAGTGTATTGTCGAAGCTCTTCAAATCTCATTTTCGGCCTAAAAATCACTTTATTGTGCAATTTTTTTTCTTCTATTATTTTGTGTAAAGTAGGAAATACATTCCCACTTCCCACGATTAACAGAATTACATTGTCTAAAAACTGCATTGCCAAACATGCCTCTTCTGCACCTCGTTGCACATTAATCCCCGTCCCCTGTAAAATAACTATGCGTTTGTTCTCAGGCAAATTTAACTCAGCTCTTGATTTTAAACGTTCTGGAGTAAAGCTTGTTGGAATGTTACGACTCACCCGCACATTTACATTGTACTTGTCACCATAAAGTTTAGCAATAGATTTATTTACAGTCAATACATCCTTTAATTTAGGAAAAATTGAATCTTCAAACATTTTCCAAATAAACTTTACAATTGGACGATCAACAATTTCAGGCGATTCAGTAAAGTACTCATGAGTATCATAAATTAGCCTTTTCCGCCTAAGTGTGGCAGCAAAAAAAGCTGCTGGTAAAGAGTCCAAGTCATTTGCAAAGATCAGATCTACTTTGGCAAACATTAAGTAAAAAAACAAACGCAAATTGAATTCTGCATAAGCCAAAAAACCATTATTGAACTTATGTTTTTTTCTGAGTATAAAATATGGTCGTTCTAAAGGTTTGCTTTCTGGCATCAATCGCCCTACTTCAACTACCCAATATCCACATTTCTGTAATGTGAGACAAGTTTTATGAACCCGTTGATCATTGCTTAAATCATTGATAACACAAACAATAGCCGTTTTTTGCATTTTACAACTTGATTAAAACTAACTAATTTATAATTACTTATTTTTCAAATACTCAATAATATTTTTGTACAACTCACGATGATAGTTGCGTGACGTATCTTCCATGGCAGTATTGTGCCAAAGTAATACCAATTCACCATTCCAACTTTCAACCATATCAGCTAATCTAATACAATATTGATAAGCATCATGAGCATTAAAATACATATATTGCTTATCGCTCAAAGTTCCATCCATAATAGCTAGTGGGTGTAAAATAAGCGTTGTAAGTTGCTTTTTAATAGGATTAATCCATCTTACTGGTCTACAAGTTCCCAATCTAAATCCAGCCACATCGGCATATCCCATCGTAAAATCATCGGTTATACCTATATCAATTAAAGCTTGCATATCTTGTGGTTCGCGCGAACTTAAAAAGTGATGTCGATTATATATAGTCTTTTTCTTAGAAATTCTATCTAAATTTTTCCTTTCATCAATAAGTCTGTAGGTATTAATTCCGGCTTCGTAACTTGCATGGAGTCCTAATGTAATATTTTGCTTTCGGCACAATTTAATGACTCTCTGAAAATCTGGAGTGTGATATAGCAAAACTGGTTTATCTTCTTTTCTCAAACCACCACCAGCTCTAATAAACAGAACTGACTCACATCTATTATCACCCAAACCTTTTCTGGCAATATTGTCCAAATTGAACATATATGGAAAGGTAAACCAAGGATCATTTTTTATATTACCCCAAAAACTTTTAATTGCTTTATTCGCTTCCTTAGGATGTCTAAGCCCACGCAATAGCCCACCCAAAAAACTACGAACATTTCTATAATGTGCCAACTGATCGAGGTCGTGCGTGAGATATACTTTTTGAATGCTTTTAGGAGGCTCAGGAACTTTACAGCCCAATTTTTGAAGATAATTTCTAAGAATTTTGCCATACTCTTCTACCAAAGGTGAATCGATAAATCCAGCTCTATTTGGTAATGATTCTTTTCCTGGAAAACGCCCATGTTTATCTCTACAATCTGATCTAACAATCTCTTCGTAGCGAGAAATTAAGAAATATGTACTTGCCACTAAATCAGCATACAAAACAATGGTTTCACCAATTTGTTCTACTATTGGTTTTCCAAAAAGTAGTGGCGTTTCTTCCCAAATTTGTAAAGGTAATTTAGGTAATGAATCTGTAGTGCTGTAAATATTATCATCAAAAAAAGTTGATGGATATATCACGAGTTTATACTTATGAAAATCGTCTTCTTGGCGTGTGTAACCTATTTGATTTATTATTTCGGCTGATGCATTTTCACCCACCAAAAAACTTATTATATAATCAATTATTTCATTCATTAAAATTCATTTTTTTCTTTTGATAAAAAAAAATCAAATAGTCAAAAGTTGTTTTTGATAAAAAAAAAATCACCTTCTTTTTTTTCGTTCGTGTGTAAAAGTCATGACTACTGCAACCAAAAGTCCTAAAAGTAAATCATTTTGTGAAAAGAATCTAAAATACTCAGCCTCAGTAGGTGTATAATGAGAAAAATATCTCATTCCAACTACAAATATGGCATAGATAGAAAAAACACCTAAACCGTACAATATCATTTTTATTTTTGGATGCATAAATAATTTGAATTAATTGAGTTCTAATTTTAAAAATTTTGCTGTTTCGCTGCTTGGATGTTTTGCTACCTGCTTTGGTGTGCCCGTGCAAATTACATAACCACCAGCATTTCCACCTTCGGGTCCAATATCAATAATGTGGTCGGCAACTTTTATTACATCCATGTTATGTTCAATAATAATAACTGTGTTACCTTTATTTACGAGCTTATTTAGAACTCCTAACAAAACTCGAATATCTTCAAAATGCAATCCAGTAGTAGGTTCATCCAAAATATATAAAGTTTTTCCTGTATCGCGCTTCGACAACTCGGTGGCCAATTTTACACGTTGGCTCTCACCTCCCGAAAGTGTTGTACTCGATTGCCCTAGCTTTATATAACCCAAGCCTACATCTTGCAGCGTTTTAATTTTATTGAGTATCGAAGGTTGATTCTCAAAAAACTCTACAGCCTGATTGATTGTCATTTGCAACACATCTGCTATTGATTTTCCTTTAAATCGAACCTCTAATGTTTCTTTATTATACCGTTTTCCATTACAACTTTCGCATGGTACATATACATCAGGTAAAAAATTCATCTCTATGGTTTTATAACCATTTCCACCACACATTTCGCACCTTCCACCAGCAGTATTAAACGAAAAACGACCTGGTTTGTAGCCACGAATTTTTGCTTCGGGCAATGTTACAAATACATTTCTAATATCGGAAAAAACACCTGTGTAAGTAGCTGGATTCGAGCGAGGTGTTCGTCCAATTGGCGATTGGTCTACCTCCACCACTTTATCAATATTGTCTATACCTTCAAAACTTGTATATGGCAATGGGTCTTGAAGTGAACGATAAAAGTATTGACTCAAAATTGGTTGAAGAGTTTCATTTATCAAAGTCGATTTTCCGCTTCCCGAAACACCTGTTATACAAATCATTTTACCTAATGGAAATGTTACATCTATTTTCTTCAGATTATTTCCACTTGCACCTTTTATTTTCAAACTTAAACCATTACCCTCTCGCAACTTAACTGGTATTTCAATACTTTTTTTACCATTCAAGTATTCAGACGTTAATGTATTGGCTTTAAGCATTTCATCTGGCGTTCCAGCAAAAACCACCTCTCCGCCTAATCTTCCAGCATGTGGTCCCAAATCAACAACATAATCGGCTGCCATCATCATGTCTTTATCGTGCTCTACAACAATCACCGAATTTCCTGTATCGCGCAATTGCTTCAATGAACGAATCAGTCGCTGATTATCACGTTGATGCAATCCAATACTAGGCTCATCCAATATATATAGAACATTCACCAACTGAGAACCAATTTGTGTTGCCAATCTAATGCGCTGACTTTCACCACCAGACAGCGATTGCGAACTGCGATTGAGCGAAAGATAATTCAAACCAACATCCAACAAAAATTGTAACCTTGTACGAATTTCTTTTAGAATCTCGACTGCAATTGTTTTTTGTTTTTCAGACAAAAATTGATCTACATTACTTAACCATTCGGACAATTCCGCTATATCCATGGCAGACAATTCCGCAATGTTTTTATTAGAAATTTTAAAATGTAATGATTCCTTGCGTAATTTAGTGCCATTACAATCAGGACATTTAATCGATTTTGAATACTGATTTGCCCATTTTTGTTCAGTGGCAGATGCTCCAGTTTCGGCTTGCATCTCAATATACTTCAAAATTCCATCATAATTCAAAAAATAATTTGTCCCAATAGCCTGATTTTTTATATGCAATCGATCATCAGTACCATTCATTATTTCGTCCATTGCTTCATCTGGAATTTCAGCAATAGGGGTTTTTAATGTGCATTCGTATTTTTCTAAAATGGCTTCTATTTGCCAAAAAATGGTTGTACTTTTATGTTTTCCCAGAGCCGCAATACCGCCTTGATAAATACTTAATTTTTTGTCTGGGACAATTTTATCCATGTCAATTTGGTTCACAAAACCAAGACCTTTGCAATGCGAGCATGCACCATGTGGGGAATTGAACGAAAAATTGTGAGGTGCTGGTTCGTCGTAAGAAATACCACTTGTTGGACACATTAACATTTTGCTAAAATAGCGGGTTTTATCACTATCTTTTTCGAGCAACATCACAATACCGTTGCCTTGTTGCATCGCTTTCTGCATAGATTCTTTAAGACGTTTTCTGTCTTTTTCTGATACTAAAAGCTTATCAATCACAACCTCAATATCGTGATTTTTGTATCTATCTAATTTTAATCCATGTGTAGCTTCACGTATTTCACCATCAATGCGCACATGCAAAAAACCTTTTTTTCGAACTTGCTCAAACAATTCTTTGTAGTGTCCTTTTCGTCCACGAACTATTGGAGCTAGTAGAAATGTTTTTTTTCCTTCATATTCTTTCAAAATCAAATCTACAATTTGATCTTCGGAATATTTTACCATTTTTTCACCAGTAACGTACGAATAGGCATCGGCAGCGCGGGCATAAAGTAAGCGCAAAAAATCGTAAATTTCTGTTGTTGTTCCTACGGTAGAACGAGGATTTTTATTGGTGGTTTTTTGTTCGATGGAAATTACCGGACTCAAACCCGTAATTTTATCAACGTCGGGCCGCTCCATTGTTCCCAAAAAACTTCGTGCATAGGCCGAAAATGTCTCAATATAACGACGTTGCCCTTCGGCAAAAATAGTGTCGAAAGCCAATGAAGATTTACCACTACCACTCAAACCCGTAATTACTGTCAACGAATCGCGTGGGATAGAAACATCAATGTTTTTTAAATTATGAACTCGAGCACCTATAACTTCAACATATTCAGTTATTTCTGGAGCTTGTATTTTGTTTATTTTGGTCAAAGCAAATTATTTTATGAACTGACAAAGGTACAAATTTGTATACATCTGTACAAACGATAATACTTAATCAAAAGTTCGATTATATAAAAATAATGAATTTTACTCAATTAACTTCTAAAGCACAAAAAACATATTCTACTATATATCAATACATTGAACACAAATCTAGTCAAATAACAAATCTTTATCCATCGAAATAATTAGACAATTTTAGTTCTATCACAAAGTTCAAAATTGTATTTGTCTTATTGATGCATTTTTTTTACCTTTGCACTCTCGTAAAAAATTCGGTATTATTAAGAATTTAACAATACTGTAAATCAAAAAAATAGTAAATAATATATATATGTTCGAATCGTTAAGTGAAAGACTGGAAAGGTCGTTTAAAATTCTGAAAGGTGAAGGTAAAATTACCGAGATTAATGTAGCCGAAACACTCAAAGATGTGCGAAAAGCACTGTTAGATGCCGACGTTAACTTTAAAATAGCTAAAACATTTACCGATACGGTGAAGGAAAAAGCCATCGGACAGAATGTACTAACATCGTTGAAACCTAACCAGTTAATGGTGAAAATTGTTCATGACGAATTGGCTCAACTCATGGGCGGCGCCAATGTGGACATTAACCTAAAAGGTTCGCCAACAGTGATTTTAATGTCTGGTTTGCAAGGTTCTGGTAAAACTACTTTTTCTGGAAAATTAGCTAATTACCTAAAATCAAAGCGTTCCAAAAACCCTTTGTTGGTGGCATGTGATGTCTATCGTCCTGCTGCTATCGAGCAATTAAAGGTACTTGGTGAACAGCTTCAAATACCCGTTTATTCCGATTTAGAAAGTAAAAGTCCAGTGGCAATTGCCGAAGCGGCTATTAAATATGCAAAACTACATGGCAATGATGTGGTAATTGTAGATACTGCGGGTCGTTTAGCAGTAGATGAAATGATGATGAACGAAATTGCGGCTATTAAAAAAGCAATTCAACCACAAGAAATCCTTTTCGTGGTGGATGCCATGACTGGCCAGGATGCTGTAAATACTGCAAAAGAATTTAACGACAGACTAGATTTCGATGGTGTAATACTTACAAAACTTGACGGTGACACGCGCGGTGGTGCTGCGCTTTCTATACGTTCGGTGGTAAATAAGCCTATCAAATTTGTTGGTACAGGCGAGAAAATGGAAGCATTGGACGTGTTCTATCCTGAACGTATGGCCGACCGTATTTTAGGAATGGGTGATATCGTTTCATTAGTGGAACGTGCTCAAGAACAATACGATGAGGAAGATGCACGCCGTTTACAAAAACGAATTGCAAAAAATCAATTTGACTTCAATGACTTCATTTCTCAAATTCAACAAATTAAGAAAATGGGAAATATCAAAGACTTAGCAGCAATGATTCCTGGAATGGGAAAAGCGCTCAAAGACGTAGAAGTTGACGATAATGCTTTTAAAGGAATCGAAGCAATTATTCACTCAATGACACCAAAAGAACGCGAGAATCCAAGCTTATTGAATGGAAGCCGCAAAAATAGAATTGCTAAAGGAAGTGGAACTACAATTGTTGACGTCAACCGCTTATTGAAACAATTTGACCAAACAAGTAAAATGATGAAAATGGCAACAATGAGTCAAGGAAAGTTAAAAATCGGAAAAAGAAGATAGGAATTTAGTGGACAGTTGATAGTGATAAGTGGTAAGTGGTAATTGATAATTGATAATTGATAATTGAGAGTTGAGAGTTGACAGTTTAAACTATTCAAACTCTCAAACCATTCAAACTCTCAAACTCTTCAAACTCTTCAAACTCTTCAAACTCTTCAAACTCTTCAAACTCTTCAAACTCTTCAAACTCTTCAAACTCT
>CAIWCC010000241.1 GCA_903911085.1 uncultured Bacteroidales bacterium
TGATATTCAACACGAATTTCAAATAACCCATCATAGGATGTCATTGGAGCTAAAAACTTAACTGGCACTCGCTCAACTTGTTTTATTAATTCAAAAACATATTGAATTTTATTTTTTACTTTCTCGTCCAAGCCCTTATAAAAATCCAAAAAGTGTTCCTTATAAAATACTATCTGTCTATTCATGCTGCAAAGTTATCTTTTAAAATAACATTGACTAAATATCTCATTGATTATTTTCAAATATTATGTGTATTTACACAATCGGCTGATATTCAATTTCTGAATATCAGCCGATAAGCTTTAATATGGAAAGCTGGAGCTTTCCTCCCACCCGACGAAGCGAAAGACGCTTCGCCGAACTAAGACATCCAAATTACGCTACGCTCAACGAGGGCTTCCTTCACACACGACTTAGGTAAGAGCCATACGCCGAACTAAGGCCAAAAAATTACGCAACGCTCAACGATGGGTTTAAATTAAATCATTATCAATTAAAGCTTCTTTAATAGTTTTTGCTTTTTCTCTCCAATTTGAATCTTGTAAATCAAGCATTGGACTTATCAGTTCGAGCTCTTCTTTTGTCTCCGCAAATGCAGCTTTATGAAAATACAAAAACATATCTGCCGATTTAGAAATTTGCATGTTATTTACGTAGAAAAATTCATCTTTGTTTCTTACAAACATTGATAATTTTTGTTTGTAAACAATTTCAATTGATCTGTCTGATGATCGAACTTTTGAATCGTCTGCTTTTAATATCTCTTCATTTAATTTGTTTAAAACATCTCTCCAATATCCATTTTCAGTACTCCTTAAATTAGAAATGAAGTTCTCTAATAATGGCTTGAAATAATCTAACTCTTCCTCTGTTTCACAAGCCAATGCATTTAAAAAAGCAATAAATACATCTTCATAATCAATACGATAACCGAAGATATAAAAATAATGCCATCCGTACGGAATTGATAAATCAATTAATTTGCCACTGATATAAATAGCACAAGCTTTTGCATCTTTATCTATTTTGATTTGAATTTTTTTCATTTATTTAGTATTGATGTGTGTCTGGTTTTGTACCGATATTCGTTTTTATAACCAAAATTGTCAAATGGAAAATTAGTTGGTTCGACAACGTAACAGAAAATACTGAAACTGAGTGCAACTATAATATAGTATTGACAAGTCTGCTTCCACACGACTCAGGCACGAGCCTGAGCAGAACAACAAGACTATTGAAATACGCTACGCCCAACGAGGGATTTTTAGTTGCTGATAACGATGTAAATTACTATATGTGAATATCTTTAATGATTGTTTTAATCTTTCTTGTTTCGCAGGTTGAAGTTTTATATCTTCCATCCATTTATACAATCCATCTTTAATATCAATACAAAATTGACTTACATTTATTTGAAGAATATTCTGATTTCCTATAAACTGTATGGTTGCATATTCAGCATTTGTAGTATTATCTTCAAATGTAAATCTCACACAATCAGCAACTCTATCAATAATATTTAAACTGTCATCCTTCATATTTTTAAGCACCTGTTGTCCGTTAATTTTATAACTTCCTTCATGCAAGATTGTACATCTTATGGCATAACATTCTTCACCAGTAATAAAAAAAGGTTTACTCGTATGTGCTTGGGTAACTCCAAATACTAATCCTTCAATTCCATAGTAAACTTTATTTGTAGTTGGATATTTTTGTTTGATATATTCATCAAACCATTTTACATATCTTTTTTGTGAATCATCCGTTGGAGAATCAATATGACCAGCAATATCTGGTAAAGTTATTGTCATTATTAAAGCTGCATACCAGTTTTTCTGTTCTATTGTTTTTTCTAGTGATCTTAAAAGCTCTTCCATTTTTTAATTTTTTTAAAGTTACCAAACAATTTTCTTATTCTCAACTCCCGAAACAGATGACACCTTAATTAAATAAACACCTCTCACTGGTAAAGTAAACCGTGCAATTTGTGATTCTGCATATATCGTGTTTAAAAGTCTTCCGTTAATATCAAACAAATGAATACCGGCCCCAATCTCCAAATTGCTAATTATCAATTTGCCATTATTTATAGAATAATTGTATTTATTCTCTTGAACAGTTTTTACAGCACTTAAACCATCTGCAACAATAACTACATTATCAATCTCCCATTTTTCAATCCTATTACTATTTGCTCCATTAGCATTGAAACGAATAAAGAAGTTTTTACCAGCAGCCAATGAGCTAATATCATGCAAATAATTTTTATTGGCAATTGTTCCATTAGCATTAGAATAAGTGGCAATAGAAGACCAAGCTACCAAATCGGTTGAAAACTCAACATTTAATTTTTCAGTACCTAAAGGAGTTACAGAGCCAGCGTAAGCTTCAAAATACATATCATAACGGAGAAAAACCTTACTTGTTTTTGTTGCATCTATTTGATAGGTGAAAAATGGTTCGCTGTAAGTTGAAGTGAAATTTGTTTGCCAACTAAACACCACTTTTTGATTTGTAATAGTCCATTTAATGTCATTAGCTGTGTTTAATTTTGCAAAACGATAAAGTACTTCACTTATTTCAAAATCAGTCCAATTATTGAAGTTTTCAACAGCAGGTAATGAGATTTTAGGAATTGAATATTCGTACGCACCAATATCTATAGTTCCCAATTGAACTCTTGTATTACCATCAAAATCTTTACCTGAAGAAACATTTGTTGAAGTACCAGCATTTATACAAGGTGAACCTTCTTTCAACCGCCAATTAGCATTTGCTAATTCTAACTTTTGTGCATCGGTGGTTGCCACACCAATAAAACTAGTTGGTTGAATATATGCATCAGTAATGATTGGTGAGATACAACCAGCTTGTGTACCAATGATACCTGAACCTATTGTGCTAGTTGATTTATTGTTAGATGCTGCACAATTGATAGCCGATTTAGCGGTTATTCCACCACCAGAACAATTACTTACATTACAATTTATGACAGAAGAATATGAATAAATTCCACCATAATTTAAACTTGCTAAACAATTACTTACTGTGCAATTTATGACAGAAGAAGAAGGAAAATTAGAATAAATACCGCCTCCATTTAATGCAAAACAATTATTGACAGTGCAACTGTTTACATAAGAAAAATCAGAATAAATACCGCCTCCTTTAGAACCTGCAGAACAATTGCTTACATTGCATTTACTTACTAAAATAGTAAGGTCGAATGAAGTCGAAGAAAAACAAATACCTCCTCCATTAGAACCTGCAGAACAATTGTTGACATTGCAATAGGTTACAGAATTAGAAGAATAAATACCACTACCAGAACCTGCCGAACAATTGTTGACATTGCAATAAGTTACAGAATAAGAAGAATAAATTCCACCTCCAGAACCACTAGTACCTGCAGAACAATTACTTACTATGCAATTTGTGACTAAACGAGAATAAGCAGAAGAAGCAACAGCGTATATCCCACCACCATAAGTGCTTGCTGAACAATTGCTTACTGTACAATTGGCAACAGTAGAATTCGAGTTAATACCTCCACCATTCAAATTTGTACTGCCATTTGCATTACCACCAATAATAGAAAAACCATCTATTTTAGAGTTTGCGATTACAACATTGTAGCAATTACCTTCGTTTCCTTTAACTGTCCATTTCCAAGTAATACCATCAGCATTCATAGTTTTTGTCCAAACATCTGCCACCCCATCAGTATTACCGCTAAGGATTGTTGGATTCACTAATTCGCAGGAATCAACTCTTCCATTTTTATCCAAATCCGCTAATACCCGTTGAGAAACTAAACTTTCTGACCCTAAAAAGCCGCCATACATATTTACTCCACTTTTCACAGCAAAAGTACGGGAACGGGCATCACGAGCTATAGACTCTGTAGTTGGATAATAAGTACCTTTTGCCACCCAAACTTCATCACCTGAAATAGCTTTATCAATCATCGTTTGAATGTTGTTTGAAGCATTTGTCCATGAGGAACCATTGCCTGTACCAGTTGCTGTAACGTAATAAATTGTTTTGGCATTGCCAGTTGCTACGTTTAAGAGAATAAGACATAGGAGTGTCGTTATTAGACATTTAAAATAGTTTGTTTTCATTTTTTACAGTTTTAATTAAGTTTACCAGAAAATTTTTATCGACAATGCCTGACATGGTTTGACTATGTTTATTAAAGTCTTTAATTATGTATTTATCATCAATATCTTCAATATATACGTGTGCTATACAATTTCGTAAATGCCTCAGGAAATCTAAAGCTATAGTTTTACTTTTCGTCATGTAAACCACATTGTCACATACCTGAGTATTTGTAATTTGCTCAATGGTTTTTCCAGTTATTGTAATATTGTATTCTTCAAGTAAAGTATTAAACTTCCTAATTAAAGAAAGATTATCCTTATTGCTTTTTAATTTTCTGATACTCCGCTCATAACAAAATAGATAATCGTAAAACAGAATTTTTATTTCATCTTCCATAATATTTTTTTATTCGTTTTCGACTACCTTTAAATAAGCTTCAATGATTTCTTTTGCATTTCGTATATGTGAAAGTAATGGAGATATAAATATTTCAGGATCATCAAGCAAATGTCTTTTTTCATGAGGAAAAACTTCTTCGCAAACTTGCATGATATGGCTTTCGTCAATATTCTCTGAATTGATAATTAGGCTTTTTATAACACGAACTAATCTGATTTGATCTAGATCGTGAGATAACGTAGGTTTGATTAAATGATTTGAATTAATCTGACTTTTAATTAACTCAGTAAGTGATAGTTTTGTTGAATTTTCCATTTTTTATAATTAATTATCCTCCCTTGCTCCCTAAAGTTCAGTATTAGACACAAAAAAAGCGTGGGAACTGTCAACTTATCATCTTACAGAGGCTCTAGACTGCCCGCACCAAATGATAAGCAACAGCCCCACGCCTATAGGTATAGACATGGAGCGTTTGTTGCTATCATCCTTGATGCTTGAAATTGTCTAGATTTCTGTAAAGGATAATATTTTAAAACGCTTTGTTTTCTTTAATATGTATAAAGAAATCCAACCATTGTCGCTACAATTTCCGTTGAATTTCTTTGGGTGCAAATGTAATTAAATTTTTACATATAACTGTGAAATTGAAAAGAAATTGTTGAAAATTAATTTATTTAATTATTTTATTATATGGTTTCTGTAAAAAGTGTACCAAAAAAAAACGGATAACTCACAATGAGCTATCCGTTATGACATCTTGATATATTAACTATTGTAGTTCGATATTCAATGGCTAAACTTAAGTAATAATCTATTATTATTCAACTTATTGATCTTTAAAATGATTAATGCAGTACTGTGTTACAAATTTTGATGTTATACTCGAATATTAATCTACTACCTACACAATTTTCTATATTTATCCACCGAAAACCCCATTCCCTTTTTGGCGTAATATGTTGGTTCAACATAAATGAACGCATTTGGTTTGTAAAGCGTAGCACATGAAGGTTGGTTTTTTTTGAGGTTTTTAAAATCAAGCCATGCTTTGTCATACGCCCTTATAGCTTGTCGAATTGCTTTATTATTATATTTTCCAGTTTTATCGCCTTCAAAACCAAGTGCCATAGTTTGCCAACCTGCTGCAATAATGCGATGTAAGTATAAACCGTACAAGGATGAAATGCGTATGTAATTGTCATCTTGTGGATAATTTGATTTCACAAGTTTGCTAAGCGTAACAATTGAGTCCCAGATTTGAACCGAAATCATTTTTTCTTGAACGGCTTTATTCAAAGTTCCGGCCTTATAAAACTCACTAAATTCGTCATACAAAAATCCTTCAGAAGGATATTTTTTTACTTGCAATGAATCTAGTTTTTCAATTCCAGCCAAAAATTCATCGCGCATCCAAAATGCCCAATCGGGCTTTAGATCAAGTGTAGCTGACATGTGACCACGAAGAACTGCTTTTGCTGAAAGCAAACTAAGTTTACGAAATGCGTTGCGGGAAATTGGAGTAACAATACCCTGCTTATCCATAAATTGGTCGAATGCTGCTTCTTCAGTTAAATTCGAATTATTAGCCCAAGCACTAAGAACGTATGCATTCAGTCGTGGCCAAAACTCATTGCTGATATATGGGCCAACCCAACCACCTCCCCTACTCCATGAGTAAATGCCTGCAAAAGTAGCAATATTTTTAATATCATTCAAACAGTTGGGGTGATTGTTATTTTTGTACTCTTCAAAGCCATCAATTACACCATTCATAACATAATTGGGATATGCGCCTTTACCTTCATACTCACGTTGACACTGTACCTCAACAACTTGCTTGTGCTTCCCGATTCCTAAAGTTGGGTTAAACGGATATGTACGATGATAATCGCCTTTGACATGTTTTATCGAAAATACTAGATTTTTATGTGGTTCAATGTCATTGGTCACATTCAAGTAATAATCGGGATTTTCGTGCATTCCACCAAACGACCAAGTGCGATAAATAATTGTTTTATTGCGTTTTACACACACTTCATCGCGCAACAGTTGCAATAATTTTATGTGACTTTGAGGGCCATTACTTATTGGATTATTGCCTGTGTGAAAAGGTACATTGTTTAAATATGTTTCACCTGTACGAATCACTAGGCCATCCAAATCGGGGAATTTCTGGAACAATTCATCGAACATTATTTTGTGTAGTTCTACTGTCAATGGCTTTTCGAAGTTAATTTTTCCATTTTCATCACAAATTTGCGATTTGTATTTCTCCACCAACTTTTTTGGCAAAACAACAATGTCAGTAAAATAAAAAACCTTGATACCTGCCGCGTGTGCCGCTTTTATATTCTGCTGAATCAGAACGGTAATTGAATCAGACCAAGCTCGTTCTTTTGTTCCTTTGGCAATAATTGTGTTGTCGAATTTATCAAATGTAACAGCAGCTGTAGGGAATATAAAATCGTTCATCACTTGTACATTAAATCCAGATTTTTTCACATAATCAGGATTGGTAAATGCTGATTTCGTCAAAGCTTCACCCGGATTATGATGCACCATGTCCATTATAAATTCAGGTTTTTGGGCTTGAATACTGAGAGCTAGTATCAAACATAAAACGCTATATTTCAATTTTTTATTATGATTTTTCATATTTATACTATCAAATATTTATTGTTATAACAATCGTTTCATTGGGTCGAATAGTAATTTTTCGTTTTCCATAGAATTTATTTTCTGTCCAAGGCACTGATTTAAGTTTTTTATCCTCTACCAAAACAGATGTTTGCGCAGTCATACGAGTAGGATTTTTAATTCTCAATTTGGCAGATTTGGTATTGCAAGAAATTAGTTTGGTTTCAAGTTGGTCGAAAGTGGTTACTGATTTTTGTTCCAAATCGACATAAATACCTGGCAATTCGGTTATTGTGAGTAACAAATCTGTTTCAGCCCAAGTAGAGCCCGGAAAAATTTCTCCAATACCTTCGTACCAATCTGTTGTGCTTACGCGTTCGTTCATCCAGCCGTCTTTCATTCCTTTTATTGGTCTGTCGGGGCGCGATAGATATTGTGGAACAGACTGTAATATATCTTTCAACAAATTTAAATACAACGTATTACCCGTAGCACGATATATACGTAACAGTGCTAATCCTGAATGCGTACAGATACCTGGCGAACCATGTTTGTTTTGTGTATTGGCAAAAACGGCACCTTTAGTTTTCATGTTCATTTTGCCAAAAAGTGTTGTTGGTGGAAATTTATAATCGTATGACATTACCCAAGTTGAAAATTGAGCAGCTGTTTCGCAAGCATAATTGAGCCATTTTTTATCACCGGTAACATCGTATAAAACTGCAAACGATTCCAGTATTCCATACAATGACTCACTGTCAGGATTTTGTAATGCATCACCAGGTCCACCACAGCTTACGCCTTTGGAAATGTAATCGTCGTACATCTGTTGAGCCGATTGGCAAGCTACATCTAAATAAATTTTATTGTTGAAATAACTCGATGCAAAAGCCAATGCAGCCGGAGCAATTCCTGCACTCGTAGAACCTCCAACTGTTATTTCGCCAGTCTTACTATCTACAAATTGTCCAAATTGGTTGTTATTTTTCCACAGTTTAACAAAAGCATCTGCTACGCCGCGCGTTCCGTTTTCCCAAATTGGTTTCACGGTAATTTTCTGTATTTTCATCAAATCAAATTGTTTGATGATATAATACAGTGCATCAGCACTTTTACGAATTAAATGCCAGTTTTTGGATTGTGGTTTACGAATATCGCCTCCATACCATTTGTTACCATTTTCGCCACTGTCCCAGAAAAAGCCAGATGGAGAAATACCGTTTGGAAACAACCAATCGAAATTGGCTAACACATTTGCTTGAGTTTTTTTATTTGCAGAAAATAGCAATGGATAAGTGCTTATCATGCCGCCAGTCCAACCTATCTGCCAGTCTTGCAAGAACATACTCCGCATCCCGATAGCATAATAGCCCCATTCCGGTACAAAGTTTTGCGTGTTGAATTTATTTTCAATTAAATCGTAACAAGCCGAGAATGGAATTTGCGAAGCAAAAATGGACTGCGGACACAAATCTTTTCTAATTTGTAGATATTTATCAAATACTGATTGAATTTTAGGAGCTTCGAATTTATGAACACGAAACGTAAATTTCACTTCGTCACCTCGTTTAAAATCTGCTGGTTTATCAACAGACGGTACTTGATTATCGCAAATTTGATATTTGAATTGCTCACGAACTAATGGTGAACAAAGACTGATGGTTGCACTTTTACGGTTGAGCGATTCCACAATACTCATACCCAAATCGCCATAAGTATTGGCTTGAACGGTTGTCAGAAAAAATCCATATTTAGAACTAACTGACTGAAATCCAATGCAAGGCAATGCCATACTGCCACTACGCTCCTGAATTTGTGAAACACCTTCTGATATATTTAAACGCGGAACATCAGAAATAATCATCGGTTTATCTTTGCCTATGTCGCGAGGATCATTCAATTTTGGAGAATACGGTATTCGTCGTGATTCGTAGCGATTACCGTTGTAAACTGATGCGGGCAATAGTACGTAATTATCTTTGTTCCAATCATTAAACTGAAATTCGACCAATGCAGCTGCAGATTTTTCAAATCCTTTTGCCAGACGAAATGTTACTAAATACTCATAAGTTTCAGTGTCAATTTGTTTCTCTACTTTTTTCACTTCCCAAGTGGCGGTTTGTGTTTGGATATTATATTGATTATCTGCTTGTTGTCGCCAAATCATTTTATTATATATGGAATAATCATATTGCTGCACTGCAAAACGTAAATTAAATTGTGCAAAAAGAAAATTTGGAATGAAAAGAAGAATTAGAAAACCCCTAACCCCTAAAGGGGAATTAAAGTTAGTATTGTTTTCTAAATTATTTTCTGTAATTATCATTTTATATAATGTATATATGTCAAAATTTAACGTAATCAATACTTGTTACTACTCAACACCCCACTTTTTTTGTAATTATTTGATTTTCAGTTCGACAAGTCGAACTGAAAATCAAATGTTAGGTCTTATGTTCACTTTATCCCCCAGTTGCGCTTCGCTTACTGGGGGTTAATCACATTTAACCCCTATCGGGGTAAAGACTTATTCTATTATGGATCAACTAAATGAATATTTAATTGATAATATAATGAGGTGCTGAGTAGTTACCAATACTTGCATAGTTCCCCTTTAGGAGTTAGGGGTAGTTCATTTACTGCACATCAGTTCTAAACGGCGTTGCTGGCAAATTTTCTTTGTTATACAAATTCATTTGCGGACACAATCTCCAACCTGCCCTAACAGCTACTGGATTTTCTACTCCTTCGGCAGAAACAATCACTTTGTCTTTCACAATTTCGGCTTTTGCTTGTACAAAAACTTTATCATCTCCGGCAATAGTAAAATCCTTTAATTCACCACCTTTTGCCACTAAACCAGTGCCTATGTGTGTAAAGGTAAGAATAATTTTATTACCATCCACTTTCATAGATTTATAAACAGGGCCTGAATACTCAATTTTTTCACCATAAGCCACCGCTCTAGCTGCCAATGTCAAACGTTCGCCAACAGGTTGCTTATTTCCTGGATGTACATCTAGTGTATCATCAACATCATAAGTGACTGTCATGGCAGTATTTGCCACTTTTTGCCATGTCAATAATTGCGCTTCTTTTAGTTCTGGAAAATGGTTTTTCCAACCTGGAATTTGCACAATTAGGAATGGAAATTCGCCTTGCTTCCACTCTGTTCTCCAATTTTTTATTAAAGCTGGAAGCAAAGTGCGGTATTGCAAACCACGACTGGCATTGGCTTCGCCTTGGTACCAAACAGCACCTTTAATGGCGTAAGGAATAAGCGGAGAAATCATAGTATTCCAAAGTCCGGTGGGACCGCCACGTTCAGCTGGACTCATAGGTGCACTCGGTTTGCGAGGTAATGGCTTATTTTGAAGGACTGCTTGAGCAGAATCAATGCTGAATTGTTCGGCCAATGATGCTTTATTCAACTCATAACCCTGCAATTTTGGACCAAATTCTTTTAGACTTTTTGTGTAATTTTCCATAATACTTTTCAATTCTGGAAATGACTCAAGTGTTTCTTTGCTCATCCAGTTTTCGCAAGCGGTACCGCCATACGACGAGTTGATAAGACCAATCGGAACATTCAGATTTTTGAGTAATTCCCTTCCAAAAAAGAAAGCAACCGCAGAAAAATTTTCAGCAGTTTTACTGTCGCACACATACCATTTGCCGTTTACATCTGAAACGAGCGCAGGAATGTCGGTTGATTTTTTTAGTGGAACAGAAAACTGACGGAGAAGTGGATAATTTTGTGCATCTTTCAACACATCAGCGACTTTTGGATATTCGCCCAAGGCCTTAACTGCTCGTAAAGGGAAACCCATATTGCTTTGTCCGCTACAAAGCCACACTTCGCCCACCAAAACATTTTTCAAAGTAATTATATTTTTACCTGTAATCACCAGATTTTGAGGACTATTGTTTTCTTTCATCGGCTTCAGTTTAACCATCCATTTGCCATTTTCGGTTACGGTTTCCACTTTCTGACCGTTAAATTCAACGTTAATTTTTTCGCCATTATCAGCAGTTCCCCAAATTGGAACTTCCACACCACGCTGAAAAACAGCATTATCACTAAATAAACTGTTTGGCTTAACATCTGCCGCACTCATCTTGCCAACAAATAGAAAGGCAAGAATTGAAATCATTAATACACTCTTTTTCATGGAATTAAATTTATTATTTGTTATTATACGTATCAATTTCTATCCAAAATTTCCGTTCCGTTTTCCTTTTTCAAAGGCACATTTTCAAAACGTTTTATTTCCTTATCTGTTGGTAATTTTATGCGGTATTCGTCCACAAAAAGTCCCATTTTTTCCGTGGGTAATGCTTTGAATTCAGGTAAATCTTTGAAAATTCTACTGTCTGGTTTTAAATAAAATTTGAAGTTTTTCAAGTCCGAAAATCCTGGGTCTTCTTTATATGCCATATTTTTATATTTTGCTGGTGCTGGAATTGAAATAGTATCATGTTCCTTGTTGTTCGATTCCAGAATTCGGTTTCTAAATTGAATCGTATTCATTATCGCCACATTGTTGAAAATTTTATTAGAATCAACCATTTGCGGAAAAGACAAAAACTGAAAACCGTAATTACAATTCACTGCAATATTATTGTAACACTCCATCGAATGTGGATTATTTTTCTTGGCCTGTGTACCCGATTTGTACAAAAATGCCGTTCCACGTCGTTTGGGTTCGCTGCACAAAGCTACGATATTTCCATATACTTTCATCTCACGATGGTCATCATCGAAATATATGCCATCGCCAATGGGACTATTGTGAATAAAATTATATGCAAAAGTATGATTTCCCATTTGATGATACTGGTCGTATGCATAAAATGCGCCCATATCGTCCGAAATTTTGCAATAATCGTACACCTCATTGTATTCAAATTTTGAATCCCAACTGCCAAAAAGAACACCCACATGTGGAGTATCATGAATCAGATTATGAGCAATATACATTCCTACTGCCACATGATGTCCGCCACCGCCTCCTCCAGTAAAACCTGCATTAATTCCAGCTTCGTAAATTCTTGTTAACTGGCTAAACTTATAAATATGATTATTCACCACTTTGAAGTTAGCAGCCAAACGAGGAACAGAATTTTCATTACCGCCACGAAGCCAAACACCGCCTCCACCTAAATTGTATAAATCGTTGCTTAATATTGTGTGATTTTTTCCACCATCCACAACGATTGCAGTTTTTGTTATATTTCTGACAGTACATCCAGCAATCAAATTATTCTCACCACCCAAAATCTGAATTCCATTCGACATATTTTCTTCAACAGTTAAGCGTTTTAAATGAATGTTGGCAGTATTATTTAACTGAATCAAGGCTACATTTACATCAGCAATGCGAGCACCACCTTTAGTAATCTTTTTTGGTGGATAAAAGTACAATTTTTTGTCTTTAAAATCAATAGCCCATTCGCCCGGTTGGTCAATTTCTTCGAGCAAATTCATTAACCAATATGGCTCTTTTCCGTTTCCTTCAGGTCGAGTATATTTGTTGCCAATTCCACCAGCTATTGGAACGCTAAGTTTAATAGTCTGATTCACAGTATCAATTTGAGCAATACGCACTGCTTCGTTTTGCCACGGAATTCGCCAAAATCCTTTAATCCAAACACCTCTATCTAAGACATTTATCCAATGATTTGTGCGCTTGTCACGATATTCAAAAACTCCTTGACGTGGTGGAGCTGCATCTTTTTGTCCCGCTGCATAAAAATTAGCCCAATCAGCATTTTTCACTTCCTGACCGCCACCGTTGATAATCACTTTGCGCATAGTCATTTCACCCACATTTGGATAACGTGAAAGTGGCATTCGTTCATTATCCAAAAAAAGCTCAACGATACCGCCATCATCGTTAAATTTATCTGGATAAGCTCTTATATTCTTGATTTTCAATGCTAATAAATCCAATTCCAGAATTTTGCCTCTGAGCTTTGGTTCAATTCTATCCAAAGTTGATTTTGCAGAAATCGTCTTAAAATCTGATGGTAGAATTTCATTCGACCCTCGTAAGAAAACCTTTTCATCTTTGTAAGCCGAATAAATTACAGGATTTTGCGCGGTTCCACCATCTTCTTTTCCAAGCTTAAAAGGTTGGTTCAATGAATATGCGCCACCACGAATGAATACGGTTGCAGTTTGCGAAGCATGATTGATAGATTTCACGGCATCTCTGGCTTTTTCGAGCGTGGCAAAAGGTTTATCAATAGAACCATTATTATTGTCGTTGCCAGAAATACTTACATAAAATGTTTGCGCAGACAAAACAGCGTAACATGTTATAAATAAAATTGATACAAAGTGTTTTTTCATAATATAATTTTAAAAATCAGTTTTAACTTGATTAGATTTATCTTTATCCACAATTGAAATATTGGCTATGCCATTGGTAACTACAACTGATATATCGGTTGGATTTGACAGGCTAATTATCGGTTTTCCATTTAGTAATAATGATGAAAAATTAGTTGCAATCATTTTTTTTAGTTTGCCGTTATTATCCGCTTGAATTGCTGCCAATCCATTACAATTTATTGTATATGAACTATTTGCAATACTTAAACTCTGTGAACCTTTAATTTCAGTAAAAGTGAAAGAACCATCTTCATTAATTACGCCATTTGGAAATTCACGTTTTGAAATGCCTAGTTTAGAAATATCTGCTACTGAATAAGATTTCGCAACCGCCTTAACTTCAATCTCTTTCCAAAGTTTTTGGATATTATTTCCATCAAAATCGTAAGTTGCCGAGCCTTCCACCATCAGTTTACCACCTTTATCTACATAATTTTTCAGGAACTGAAAAGTAGATTTTCGCGCATATTGAGGATATAAAAACACCATGGCATCAAATTCATGTCCTTGTAAAACTGGTTTTCCATTTACACCAATTCTTAGGCGACCATCTGCTATTAAATCCGTGGGAACTAAGGCATTCAAGTAACCAGCATTCCACAATTCAGTAGCTTTCTCTTCAATTCGTAGACTATTATTTATATCCATCATGCCTCGTTTGGTGGAATCGGGATACCAGTTGGCAAGTGATTCCATACCAAAAACCACTAGCAATTTAATTTTAGGAAACGACGGATTGAATCGGTTCAACAATCGAGCTGCATTTTCTACTTTATTAATTTGTTCTAAAGCTTCTGGTTTTTCTACACTTACGCCCCAGTTTTGAATGTCGTTGATGGCATGGTAATGTGTGCGGATACCATAAGTGAGGTCTTTAAATGCTTTATTTACAATATTATCCAGATTTTTATTATAATACATATTGTACATCACATTTTGAGGATAAGTGAACCCAATACCCATTTGCGTGGCCGTGGGCGATCCTTCATCACTGTGCCCGTAATCACGTTTTACATTCCACCAGTTCAGTCCAGTTTGCCAAATTTCGTCGCCATCAAGCGAATTGTGATGCGTGTCGTGCAATCCAATAAAAGTTGTTGGACCATAAAATTCTTTTCCTTTATCGTAAATAATTTTCTCCAAATTCATTGTAGCACTGCGCATTATCGCCATATAACTATTAATGGCTTTGATGCGAATTTCGGGTTTTCCAAGTGGTGCATAACGCATATCGAGCAAAGTTTTGTCCATTTCCATTCCGGTGGTTGCCTTCAATTTATCGGCCATTGCCAATGAATAAGGCCTTTCACGAAAAACTTCATTCGTTTTTTTCAATTCCCAAGTAGTAGATACCCTTAAATTGGTATATTCATCCAATCCTACGCCATCAAACGGTATATCCGAATAAACTTTCAACGCTTGTGTGAGGTTTGAAACAGCTTCAGCACTGTGATTGCTGCAAAAATTATAATAATGTTGGGTAAGAATAAAAGCTGTATATCCTTTCATTTTTTTTCCAGCATCAAGTTTTAGTTCTACTGTTTCTTTACTTTCTGTAGCTTTACATTGAGCAGATAAATCAGTTAAAGTGCCCGGCTCATAAAAGCCATCTCCTACTTTGCGGAAAGCAAATACCTTAAACAATTCACTTTTCAATAATGATTTCATATCGCGTACATGCCTGACTTTCACCAAATATGTCCCACTACCATTGTCATCCAACAGCACTTCGCCTTCCTGAATCATCCTTTCGGTATTTTCAATTGGCACTTTGTATCTTTTCTCCCAAAGTTGCAAGCCAATTTTTAAGCCCTTCTGATGTGCATATTTTACCATTCGGTCAAATATTGGATGCATGATTTCGGGTTTATAAAAATCAACGCCATTACGTGAAGTTATAAAAATCAGCGTATATTTACTTAATTGGCACAAACTATCAATTTTAGCTTCATTTCGCTCCGGAATAAGCATATCTTTGGAGAAAAACCAATAAGCTACATTCGGATGATTTATAGCATCGAATGAAGCTATTTGATTGATAAATTTACCTTTATCTTGTCCAAATACTGAATTTGAAAGTAAGAATGAGATAAATACGAAAAACAGAATGTGTTTCTGAAAAAATGAAATTTGGCTCATGATTGTAAAAGATTTATTTTGTGAAAATTATTTTGAAGCGTTCCAATCGTCAGTTCTAAAAGGCGATGCAGGAATACCTTCTTTATTAAAAAGATTGACAGCAGGAAAATCAGCCCAACCGTAGCGAACAGCCACTGGCTGTGGAACGTCTTTACAAGTTACAATCACATTGTTTTTAATGAGTTTCGCTTCAGCAAAATAGAACTTCTTATTTGCTCCAGCCATCACAAAACCTTTCAATGTGTCACCTTTTTGAGTTAATCCACCACCCAAATGGTTGAATTCCAGAATTGCTTTATCACCTTCAATTTTCAACGATTTGTAAGTTGGTCCGCAGTATTCAATATTTTTGCCATAAGCCAAATTGAGTGCTGCTTTCATTGCCCGTTCGCCTACCGGTTGTTTATTTTTGTAATGCACATCACTTTCGGCCACATCCATTGTAATTACTAAAGCTGTATTTGAAATAGTCTGACAGGCTTTCAACTGTGCTTCTTGTACAATGGCAATGCCGCTTTTTTCGTTCGGATCAGTTTGTGTTTTTTTGTTGGGTGTGATTTGAAAAATAATAAAAGGCAAATCACTTCGCTTCCAATCATTTCTCCACAGTTTTATCATGGCAGGTAATAAGTCGTAATAGGTTTCTGCACGATTCACATAAGCGTTGGATTCCCCTTGGTACCAAGCAATTCCCTTAACTGCATACGGCACAAGCGGACAAATTTCACCGTTGTAAATGGTAGTCGCACCTTTAAATTCGCTGGGCAAAACAGCAGGACGAGCGGGTGCTGGAAGTTTGTTTATTTTACAAGAATCAACAGCTTTTTGCCACGCATCACGTATGGGTTTTATCTCTAATTCCTTTTTGTCATATTCGGCTTTCATAGTTGCCAAATCCATGTATTTATCCTTAGCCGGCATCGCATTCAATGCTTCCTGACTCATCCACGATTCAATTACCGTTCCACCAAAAGCAACATTGATAAAACCCACAGGCACATTCAGTTCTTTTTGCAATTTGCTCATAAACCAATATCCAACAGCCGAAAGCACTTTCGTTGTTTTAGGTTCCGATAAAACCCATTTGGCATTTACATTTTCTACTGGTTTAAGTTGCACATTATGAGGCACATTGAAAATTCTCAATTGATTGTTGGTGCTGGCAGCACTGGCCTCTTCGCCACCAGTGGAGCGCGACAAAGCCCATTCCATATTGCTCTGTCCGCTGCAAATCCAAACTTCACCCACCAAAATATTTTTTATAACAATAGTATTTTTGCCAGAAACTTTCATTTCCTGAGCATTACTGTTTTCCTTCAATGGTTTCAGTTTTACCATCCATTTTCCATTTTGGGTGACTGTAGAAATGGTTTGTCCAGCAAATTCAACTGTTACATTTTCACCATTGTCAGCCCATCCCCAAATTGGGACTTCCAAATTTCGTTGTAACACAACGTTATCGCTGAACAACGAATTAAGTGTTACGTTGGCAAACGAACTTGCTGTAATTAAGACAATTGCTATTAGTAGAATGATTTTTTTCATATTTATTAATTGACAATATTTTTAAATGATTTGTATTGAGCATTACCTGAAATCAATACCGTATAAACTCCTTTTGGAAGTAAATCTGAACTAAAATTTTGATTGATAAATTTTTTTCGACAAACAATTTTACCATTTGCATCAAAAATACTTATTACTGAAGTTGAATCTGGTTGAATTTTGGATTTTAAAACAATTCTGTTTTCGTTTGAAAAACACAGATACTCTGTTGAATTATCAGAAACAGCATTCAAAGCGGTTGGTGTATCAATTGTACCAACAATCATTATATGACTAAAAATCAAATTGTTGAAACAATATTTTGCTGGATTAGCAGCAATATCGGTTGCCGTTCGTACTGTCGTCTTTTGAGCGATTGTCATTGTGTCGGTCGACGGATAAACTTTAAAAGTGTGTTTGCCCTGCGCTAAATCAATGGTTTTGGATTGTTGACGGTAATACGAGCAATAATAATCAAAAGCAGTTTGCGGATATGCAACCTTATCAATTTCAATTACATACTTGCCCGCAGTAGGACCAATAATCAAAGCTAACCCAATTTTATTTCCAGTAAAATTAAAACTGTAACTTGCATTAGGGTTTTCGGAACAAACATAATTGTCGTGCGTTGATGCAGAAACATAGGTATCCATAAAATCGTAAATTCCTTTTTTATCCACCCAAGTCATTCCATTATTTTGAGTTTTGGAAATAGCAATCATATTTGCTAGTTCATAATTGTTTGCCACAATAGAAGTTGGAATTGTAAGAATAAAAGTACCTTTTACATTTTCCATTTTAGCAAGCGAACGGGATATAATTTTGGTGTAAAAATTATGACCAAATACAGTTGGGTGCGTATTGTCGCCAGTGAAAACATATTGTCCCTGAGCATTTTTCTCATTTTTAGTATTAGTAATTGGCGTGTACCACGAAACAGTATCAGATTTGATGGCATGATAAGTTTCCAGTCCCATAAATACCGAAGGAATTTTATAATAACTTGCAATTGAATCGTGTTTGGATGCAGTCATATTCATTTTTCCGGCTGCAATATCCGTTAAATGAGCAGCCGCTACGGTATATATCATGCAAATATCAGTTTTAGGATTTTTACTCCAGATTTTTCGAAACAAGCCTTCAATACTTTTTTCAATTTCTGGGTCAGTACCACTATCATTTACTGCAAACTCTATGAAAATGAGGTCATAATTACTTTTAACAAGTAAATCTTTTTCAATTCTGAAAACCCCATAAGTTGAATTTGTACCACCAATAGCGGCATTTACCTGAACTATTTTATTGTTTGAATAGCGGGTTTTCAACCAATTCATAATATTATCGCGCCAACCGATTGCATTGGTAATACTTCCTCCGAAAAAACCAACTTTGACAGAATCACCCGCCGTAACTTTTGCAAAAAAGTTGGGTAAACCCTGACGCTGACTAAACTCGGTTGTATCGCGCAAAGGCCAGGCAGCAAATACATTGGCGGTAAAAAGTAAAATTGATAGAAAAGTGTATATTTTTTTCATAAGAAGCGCTCGTAGGGAAAATTAGATTGATTGGTATTGATTTTTATTGATATACTGATAACTTTTGAGTTTTTAAAACTCCATCCTTATCAATTTTAATTAAGTATAAACCATTTAATAACATGGAAACATCAATTTTTGTAATGCTGTCCGCACATTTTATTTTCTGAACTATTTTACCTGAAATATTTATGATTGACAAAATGGAATTTTCTGTATTTTTAATAACTAAAAAATCGTTTGCCGGATTTGGATAAAGTATTAAATCACTCTGTTCAACTTTCTCATCATTTATTCCTGTGATAGGTGGCAAAGTTTGATCAGTTGATACTTTCAATTTACCGTTTACATCAACCATCATTTTCACAATACCTGTTCGTTCGCGCCATGGTGCAGCATCATCGTTTCCAAACATTGTAGCCCACAAATTGCCTTGTGTATCAGTAAAGTAAGTAGAATTTCCACCACAAGGTAAAGCCTCGTGCCAGTCATGGAAATTTCCTTTCAGGCTATCGGCAATACCAACATAACTGCTGAATCGGTTATTAGTGTCCATTGTATTGGTTGTGGAAAGATAATATTTGCCATTTGCTTTGAATAATTGTCCTGAATTCATCAATTCGTAATACAATTTGTATTTATTTATTGAATCGTTGAAAATTGTCGTTTTAGTTAAATCTGAATCTAAAACCACATTGTTGTACGGACCTTCGGGTTTTCCAGTGGAACTTTTAATTAATCGGCTTCCCATTATCGGATTGCCAAACGAGATGTAATAATTCCCTTCGAGATAATAAATTTTTGTATTCCAAACAGCTCTAAACTGCTGATTATAAAATGAGTTCCAAGTTTTATCAGTTGTGGCAGCATCATTTTCAAAACTCCAAACCAAACCGATATACGTCCAGTTTTTCAAATCAACTGAACGCCAGAGATTCACGCCCTCATTATGATAATAAACAGAATTATCGGACATGACTCCAACCAGATAATAGGCATTATCGGTACCAGTGCAAATGCTCACATCGCGAAGTGAAACGTTGGGAATCAAAGTTGTAATATTTGGAATTAATTTTGAAGTTACAGCCGCATTGGTAGTGGTTTCTAGCACCAACGCAGTCTTCACATTTATTGCTTGCGAAACTGTTGATGAACCTTGAGAATCGTAAGCCATTGCCTTCAGGGTATTTGTACCAACTGAAAAATTGCGGGTATTCCACAAATAACTGTATGGATAAGTTAAATCTTTGTTTACAAGTAAGTTATCAATATAAAATTCAACTTTGGAAATAGGTAAAGTAGAAGTGGCACTGACTGAAAAACTGATTGCACCACGCACCACCCAACCTGAATCGGGTGTAAGGTATGGACTAATAAGTTTCAATGTCGGAGCAGAATAAACTGACAATGAATAGATTGATATTACAATTACAAGAAGAATAATATTTTTCATTTTATGGTTATAATTATGGATGAATTGGATCTTCGGCCCATGGGTCACCAGCTGCACCACGATTGGCTAATCCTCCTACTTCGGCACGTGTAACAACTCTAACGCGGTAATCGTCAATAGCTAAACCCATTAACGGAAAAGCTGTATTCAAATCGGGAAATTTAGCAAGAATTGTTGCATTATTTGAACGCAAATCCATGTTGGCATAATTGTAAAAACCAGCAGAAGCAACAGAAGCAATGGCAACATTATTGGCAATGGTAACTGTGCCATGAGCAGGTTTACTGAATCCTTTTGAATTTACTTCCACATTATCAATCAGTTTACTTCCATTCGGATATTCGGGTCGCCAAAGTGAATCGAGTGTACAACTCCACAACGGGTCAGATGTGGGATAACCGTATTTGGTCATAAGTTGTGTTCCAAACGATAGCCACGGTTCTGCAGTGGGATTAATAGCCCGAACTCGACCGCCATACGAAGCAGCAGAAACAAAATAGAAACGACTAATGCCACGATCGTCGATACTTGCCGATTTAATTCCGTCCACAATCAAACAGTTTCGACCAATTACATGATGTCCACCACCAGTTAGAAAAGGACTTAAACTATTGTGAACTATATTATTGAAGTAATTAAATCCACTAGTTCCATCATCGGTATAAAGTCCATTAGAGCGGTTGTTATGGTGCAAAAAGTTATATTTTATTTCATTGCCATAACAAGTCCAACCGCCATAATTGTAGAAACCACCATTGTCGGATTCTTTGAGTGCAATATTGTGAATTTCGTTGTATTCAAACGTACAATTTACAATCAAATTGGTGGTAACTCCTCCAGCTGGAATATCGTGAATGAGATTGTGTGCTAAGTAAATACCCACACATTGATCCATTTTTATGGCAAAATTTGAAGATAGCTTTCCTGTGTGATGAATGTGATTATTAACAATAGATATATTCGATGAAGTAAGTGTAAGACGATTGCCGCAACTAGCCAAATTAATAGCAATAGCACCTGTTTCGTAAATATTATTTCCTTGATAAACGTTGTAACTTCCACCTGAATCATTAATTCCATTCGCACCAACATTTCGGATGGTACAACCGCCGACAAATAGGTTGGAAGAAGTAGTGAAATCAAAACCATTTCCCTGACCACCTTCAATTGTCAAGCCAATGAAACGAAGATACGATACACTTGTACATTTAATAACCGGCAATGAATTATCGGCAAAATAGGAATCAACTTTAGTCAAATCTTTGGATGGATAATAATATAGCATTTTGTCCATAAAATCGTAAGCCCACTCTCCTATCGAGTCAATTTCGTCAAGATAATTGATAGCACACCATTTTTCTTTACCATCGCCAATGCGATATGTACCAGCAACATCGGCATTTGCCGTGTACTTGCTGCCCATTCCGCCTGATGCATTCACCGCCAATTTTATCCAATTACTTGTGGTATTTACATCAGCAACACGTACAGTTATTGGCGACCATGGCACTCTCCAAAAACCTTTTAACCATAAATTATGACCACTTGCAATTGACTTTTTCCATCGTTGAGCACGATTAGTACCATCCAAATCCAATTCGTTCGTTGAATTGCCATCCGTTGGCTTTCCGCCTGGTCCATAATAAAAAGATTGCACATCCTTTGAACCATTGCAACTTGTCCAACTTGGATCATTTAAATTACGAATATTCTCGTTCAAATTTGGCCACTGCGATATTGGTTGACGCTGATTATCAACCATAAAATCGAAAATACTCCACGAAGCAGTAAAACTATCAGCAAAAGTGTTAGTGTTTAAAACACCCATTGCTGCAATATCAATTTGTCGTAAATTATCAGGATTTACTTTGGGATGAACGCGCAATCGAGCATTTACACTTAATAGTTTCCAATTGGCAGCAGCAATTTGTTTTCCGGTAAATAAAGCAACATATTCGTTGTTGTAAGCCCGATAAATTATGGGTTTGTCCGCAGTTCCGTTATCTGCTGATGTGAATGCTAGTGGTGACATTTGGTAGCGACCGCCCCGAATCCAAACGGTAATTCCATTTACAGGTAGTCCAGATGTAGTTTTCAACGCACGAATATATGTTTGAGCTTTCGTCAATGTTTTGAAAGGCGTATTTATAGAACCATCATAATTATCAGCTCCAGTAGTGGCAACATAGAGATTCAAACCAGTAGTAATCGTCGGTCCCCAGCCTAGTTCTGGTAAGGCTGCTTTTGCAATAAGGCTAATATTGATTAGCAGAATGCAGAGAACAACAGCACGTATTTTTTTTAAAAATTTCATTTTTTTTATTTTGGAGAATTCACCGATTTACAATTACCTAGATTCAATAAGACTAATTTTCTTCCTTCAAATTGTTATTTAAGTAAGTGGAAGTAAATAGGGTCTGCTGAAAATTCATTACTCTGCTTAATATCAGCTATATAAATTCCATTTTTAAAATTTATATGCAAGCAATTTTCAATATATATAATTATATCCATGCATTAAATTTAACATGTTCTCAACAAAGAACTCTGAAAGAGTTTAATATGATTAGCCATGGGAGGTAACCCATGGATTAAAATGTATGCGTATAAAAACTCTGAAAGAGTTTAATTTCAATTGATTGATGATATTGAACTCCTTGAGAGTTCTGCCTTATGAATACATTTCATCCCTGAATTTCATTCGGGGCTAATCAAATTAAACCACTTCGTGGTTGTAAATAGTTTTTCAGCAGACCCTAAATAATGTCATATTTATTGTAAAAGAAAAAGAATGGAACGCTGATAAACGCTGATTGAGCGGATAAAAAAACGGATTTTAATTATCTCCCGTTGGTCGATGACCGTTGGTTCCGATAAATCGGAATCGAAGATCAACGTGGCTAATGATTTTCAGTACTTTAGGTATTTTTAGTCATGTTTACATGACTGAAATCAGTTCTCAATCCGTTTAAATATTATCCGTAATTATCCGCTTGATCCGTCAAATCCTCGTAATATTCTTTTTTATTTATTCGACATTATATTTTGTCCATTACTTAGTTGAATAATTTAACAACAAATGTAAAACCTGCCTACCGTCAAGTAGAATCGGATAGTAGGCAGGTATAAAACCCCTAAAGGGGAACTAAGCAAGTATTGATTACAAACAATTTTGAAATAAATCGAAAATAGTAATAATTTTATTTCAAGTATTTCTGGAGTGAAATGGTATCAGTAAGATTTTATTTTTTAGGAGCCAAAACTACACCGTCTATCCAAAAAGTTTTTGGAAATGGACCAACAGGCAATGCTTTGAAATTGTTTGGACGAATAGAAACGCGTATTTCTGCCAATTCTTCAGCTGTCCAATCATTAATATCAACTGTAAATTTAAACTGTTGCCAATCGGTAGATGTTGTAAAACCAGCTGTATAAGGTGCAGCACCATTATTGGAGTTTGGTTGTGTTGCTTTAAGTAAATCGACTGTAATTGGATTAGCTCCATCCGATTTAGCCCAAAATGACACTTCGTAAATTCCAGCAGTTACACCAGTAATTGATTGGAATAACTTGATATCATTACGATTGGTTTGCTTTGTAATAATAATTTGTAATGAATTAACTCCAGATTTTTTTACTGTACTCACTATTTCGGAAGAACCCAAAGCACACGAATCGGGACAAGCACCTTTTGCAAAAGTTAATTGCCATTTGCCTGATTTACCAGTAACTTTACCCCCATTATAAACTACATAATTCTTTGTTCCAGTTTTGATTATCTCAAAACCACCATCTTGTAATAAATTGTCCTGTGCAAAAAGTGTTGAAGCGGATAATATTAATGCCGCTATGATCATGTTTTTTTTCATTGGTGTATTTTTTTAGTTGATTTTTATTTAGAAATGACTTTTAAAACTTGATAATTGATTGCAGAGCTGATTTTTACTACCACAAAACCTTTGGCTGCAAAACTTAATTCACCCGATTTAGCAGTTTCACTAAATAATAACTGCCCAGCCGAATTGTAAACAGAAAGTTTGTTTCCAGTTTCAATATTTGAAATTCTCACTAATCCATTGTTAACAAACACTCTGGCTGTTGGTATTTCTAATCGTGAAAGACCAGAAGCCATTTTAAGGCTGATGGCGGGGTTTGTTGAAGCTGCTGCAATATTTATTGTTTGAACTCCCGACGCATAATCTGTTCCATCTACTGTTAAAGCATATCCAGTAGGAATTGTTGCAACCAAAGTCATTGGGAAGCCCATTTTATTTTTTACATCAAAAATTTGATTGTGAGTATAAGTACCAATATTAGCCGCAATGAAAGTTTTTTTGAAAACGATTTTGTCAGTAATTTTCAAATCGCCACTCAAAGCCAACGCCACTGTTGAATCGGAAAGATAACCTTGAGTTTTATTGTACAAAGTATCGGGTGGAGTGATGGCTGCAAGAACATTGCTTGACACAAAATGAGTTCCATTTAAAATTGAATTCGTAAAAGTACTTGTATTAGCAGTAAGTGCCTGAGTAACAAACATAACATCAGCATATTTCGATTTTTTTGTTGTTCCAGAATTGTTGTAATTAGAAAGCACACAACCATTTAAAGCAAACTGCATCTGTGTGGTATAGTTATCTACATCTATGGCCGCGCGCCCTGATGTGGTTCTCGAAGAATAATTTCCAATTAAACTGCAATGTGTCATATTAAGATTATTCAAAAGGCTTCCAGTTGTATTATTAAACCATATTACTGAACCTTTTCCTGTAACTAAACTATTTAAAAATATTGATTTAGTGACATTGAAAGTACTAGCATAACCACTAGTTCCAACGATATAAAAACAACCACCATTACTAAAATTATCAGCCGAAGCGGTACATTGATTAGTATCAAACAAACAATCCGAAATATTTACTGTCATATTTGTGCCAAAATAACCTACAGCGCCACGACCAAAGGCAGAATTGCTTTTGAAAATAGAATTTTTGATGTTAATAGTTTTAGCCGTAGTTCCATTATTGAAATATATTGCTCCACCATATCCGTTTGGATAATTAGTTGCTGGTGGAGTAATTACTGTACCAGGTAATGATTGATTATTCTCAAACACGCAACCATCTAGAGTTACTTTAATGTCATAAGCAAAAGCAGTTTGCATAGCCAATGCGCCGCCAATTGTGTTTGTTGTAATATTATTGGTAAATGTAAGATTCTTTAAATCAATATCACCTTGAGCTGTAGTAATAGTCATGGCAGCACCTTGCGAAGGTCCATTGAAACCATCAAAATAAAGACCATCCAATGTTATTTTATAACCATAAGAACCTGTTGTTGTATTAATGTTTATGGCACGTGTAGTGCTTCCAGCATCAGGTTTAAAAATAGATTTATTAGCTAAAATATCACGTTTGCTAAGGTCTGTGCCTGTTGAAGTTGAAGCGTAACCACCCAAAACAGTAACATATTTTGTAATGGTTATTGCTGTTGTTCTTACGTATTCTCCTGCAGCAAGGTGAATTACATCATTATCGTTAATAGAAGTGCCAACTAAATAACTAATATTTGCAGCATTTTCCCAATCGACACCTGTTCCGCTAGCATTTTGACGAATAAATACATCTTTTGCACTTAACGAACTTAAGCTAAATAGCACTGCTATGAGTGCCACTGAAATTTTGGTTTTAAGTAATGTTGTTTTCATAATGATTAAATTCTAAAAATTATTTTTTGGAGTTATTTCCGTGACAAATTTACATCAATAATTGAGCTATTCAATAGTAAAATCATATCAAAAAATAGAAATATTGTTACATTATTCGAGATACAGTAACAAAAATCACTTGGTAATCAATTAATTTCCACGATATTCATCTACTAGATAAAAAAATAATACTGGTTGTAGAAATGATTGACTCTATGACGCCAGCTATCGCGTTATTGAGGCTCGACTAAATCTAAATGTAATGTACATTTCTATGAAGTAAGCATTCCAAATCTCAAAATAATTAATCGGCATTGCCAACAGTAGAATTATAATGATTTAGTAAAAAAAATATCCTGCACAAAAAATTGTACAGGACATTTTCAATCAACTTATAAAAAACATAAACTTTATTGAACAATTATTTTGGAAACATTTACTACTGTATTTGCTTTTACTTTTACTAAATAAGCACCTTTTGCTAATTGATCTATTATTTGACTTGAATTGGCGGTATACGTTTTCACTTGTTGTCCGTTCAATTTAAAAACAGATACGGCATCGCCTACACTTAAACCATTTATCATCATTTTCTTTCCTTGAGCATAAACATTCAAAGATGATTTTGCTGCGCCGTCTATACCAGTTGCTGTATCCGTTTTACCTGTTACAAATGGTTTTGATAGGTTGGCAAATGTACCAGTATAAGTTCCAGTTACTGGAGTTACATAGGTATTAGCATAGCTACCTGCGCCATCCGATACACCAATTATACCATAAGTTCCGCTAACAGCATCAGTAGAAGGAGTAAGCGATATAACTGTAGAAGAGGTTGCAAGAGGTGTCAGTGTCCATTCTCTGGGATTGTAAAAAGTACCCGAAGCAGGAGTTCCCGATAATGTAGCAGAGACCTTGGCTGAGAAAGCCGTTGCATCAGTTGCTGTTACTGTTGCAGGATCGTAGCTACTTGTTGAAGTTCCGATAGGTAAAATTGTAGCTGTAGCAGCAGCAACAGGCAAGTTCAATTTACCAGCACCATCCGTAACTACATAACTCGTGGCCGAACCACCCGAAATAGAACCCGCAACGCCAATTGTCAAATCATTATCACCCAATGAAACTTTTCCATTAGTTAACGTTAATAAATTTTCAACAGTAATCGGACTAAGAAGGGTTATACCACCTGTACCGTTTACAGTCATTTTGTAGATGTTTCCACTAAACAAATTGGCTGGCAAAGATAAAGCAGATGTGTTAGCAAATGTGATGCCAGAACCACCTGAAGTTGAACCTATTACACCTGCATTTAAGAAGCCACCATTACAGATGATATTACTACCTTTATACGTCAAAGTACGAGGATTTACTGTTGTGCCAATAGTTAATGTACCAGCGTTTAATTCCAATGTACCATTCACAGTTCTGTCACCAGAAATAATAACACCACCAGCATTATTAACCGTTAAATTATTCAATTTACTTGCATCAATTGAAATTTCATAACCTGTAGTTGTAGCTAAAGTGTTATTATAAGTAAGGTTAGCCACACTAGAAAAGACAGGATAATAACCCGAAATGGAACCAGCAGTCCTAACAATAGTCACCGGATTAGTGCCATCGCCAAAGGTGATATTATATGCTTGAGAATTTGCAATATTACCAGCAGTCAAATTCAAAGTTCCATTTATTTTAATGCCTTCACTCAATATAATTCCACCCGTTCCATTCACTGTTAATGAACTAATACTACCATTTATTAATCCTGCAGGCAAAGTTATTGCTGAAGCATTTGTAAATGCAAGTACTGCACCAGCATTACTTGCATCTATTGAACCCGTTGTTAAAGTTGGGCTAATTCCACTCAATGTCAATGTATTTGCACCTATTGATAATGAACCAGCACTAAGAGCTAAACTTCCTGCAACTGTTGTAGATGAGCCTAAAGATACTCCTGTCAAATTATTAATGGTCAAATTATTAAATGTTGATGTTGAATATATAGTTTGAGCAACACTTCCATTCATTGAAACATCCAATTTACCTTTTGTAATATTTGTAACAATACTACCTGAATTTGTGATATTTCCACCAACAGTTAAATAGTGAGTAACATCTGTACCTTGTGCGATTCCAAGATCTAATGTACCAGCAGCACTCACAATCACATCGCTAGTCACATTTAAAGTAACGGGAGTAGCGGAATTAGGATATGACAATTTTCCTAATAAATTCAATGCATTAACTGTTATTGAAGTAGGCAACAATGATAAAGTTGCAGTTGCAGTAGTTAAAGAATTTCCTATATAAGCCCATTTTGCACGACCATCGTTAATGGCATCTTTGGCTGAACCTGTTCCTGTTGGAGCTGTTTGAGTTGCTGAACCAGTATAAGCTGTTGTACAAACATAATAATTTGAACCACTTGAAACCACAGCATTAATAACATATGAAGTTCCTCCAGCCCATGCGCTTGGAGTGGCTGGTGCAGTAAATGAAACTGTAGGAAGACTTGAATAAACACCTGTAGCTGTAGAAGTTAATGAGTATAAATAACCATTATATAATGGTGAAGTCAACACATTAGCTGTACCAGTTAAAGTACCACCATTCAATGTAGGTGTTGGTGCTGTTCCACCATATCCATTTCCACCGTTAAATGCAGAAATATAATAACCTGGTGCAAGAGCAGGAGAATTCAAAGAATAGGTAATACCTGGGTTTACTGTTAGCGTGCCAATCTTGCCCATTGTTCCTAAAATTTCATTATCGGCTGTACATGATCCAGCAATGGTAATGTTTACTTTTTCGGCAGGAGCTGTTCCATAAACCGGTGGTAACATCAGTTTTCCAGCAGTTCTGGTAATTGTACCACCATCAACCACAGTTATTGTATTTGTTGTAGAATTTGCAATTGTACCTAAGGTCAACACTAAGTTTTTAATAAACATTGGTGCAGTTGGAACAAATGTGCTATTTCTATTCAATTCAAAATAATTAATTGGTGTTGCAGCGGTACCAGGTCTAAAAATTGTTCCGATAGCGTTTAAAACACCTGCATTTCCAGATGAGACAATAACTTTACATGTAGTATTACTAGCATCAATTGAACCAGATGTCGCAACATTTCCTAGAAAACAAGATCCATTTCCTGTTAAATTAAATGTAACTCCATCGCCTAAAACTAATGTTTGACTATTGCTTGCAGACTGATTAATACGTTGCGTTGCAACACTATTTTTAATGGTTATTGTACCTTTTGTATTGGCAATTGCCCCCCAACCATTCACCTGAGGTAAACTGGCAGGTACACCACCAAAACTACCATTTCCTGAAATTGTGTTTTGATTAAAATATACATTCAATGGGCTTGATGTATTAAAGGTTATATAGCCACCGCTGTTACCATCAAAATAATTGGTAGCAGAATTTCCTGTCATATAAAAAGTACTACCACTACCTAAAGTAATAGTTTGTCCATTAGCAAATGGACACTGAGTCCATGTTGAATTATTTAAAAATGAGAAATCATAAGTAGAAGTACCGTTTCCAATACCACCATTTACTGTAACTGTAAAGCATGCCTTCACATTGGCATTGTCTAATGTCACTGTTTTAGTAGTGATACTTGTTGCAGTTGTTGGAACAAAAGCCAATATAGCAGGATTGTTCGGGTTTCCTGCATAAGGGTTGTTAGTATTTAAAGTAACGCTTGAATTGGAAGCAAAAGAAGCAACAGTTGTAGCGAATGGTATAGCTCCTTCTCCTGATTGCACATACACAAATTGACCAGCAGCTATACCTGTTGTATTTGTAAGGCTAATTGTTTTGCTGGTTGTTGTGATTGCTCCAGCGGCAGCGCTAAGGGTTGCAGTAGGAACAATAGCAAATGTTACATTACAACCTGTAGCATTCAAACTATTTAATACAGGGGATGCGCCAAGGCAATATGCAATTACATTTGTACCACTATTTGCATCGAAATATACATCGTCGCCAACAACTGGAACGCTTACAACATCAGATCCACCTGAAGTTGAAGCCCAGTTTGCTACAGTACTCCAATTGGCATTAGTACCTCTACCAACCCAATACTTTGGGCCTGCTCCAAACACATTGGTCATTGCCAATGCAAAAACGATAAAAAGAAAAGTTTTTTTCATAATAATCAAATTTTTAGAATTGTATTTATAGTTGTTGATTTTTTGATTTATTTCCGTTGCAAATATAGTATCATTTAAAAATTTTTGAATAGTAAAATCATTTCAAATAACAGAAGATATGTTACATCAAGCAACTAATTACATAAAAATGAGGGAACAAAGCTGAAAGTGATTAGTTTTTTTTTAATGAATTAAGCATAATCAATTATTTTCCGTAGTTTATTTCTCCACCCTGAACCAGTCGAAATCGGCATAGCCAGTTTCGTAGGTTTTTCCTTTACGAAGTGCGAAAATACCAACCTTCGCTCCTATCCATTTTCCTTTTTTGGCAGCAAACGATTCGCCTATCTGTTTGTAGTTCTTTCCATCGGTACTATAACTGAAAGTACAGCTTGCATTTCCCCACTTGCTGCATTCTGCTGTGTCGAAAGTTTTGTAATCGGGAGATGCTGGTTCTACATTTTCCACCTTCACTTTAAAATAAACAGTACTTGAACTTACATTTTCTTCCGCACTTCGGGTTTCGGGCTTTCCTGCTTCGGCATTTTTGCAAATAGATTGATAAATCACTAGTCCTGTTGCTGTTTTCTTCAGTGACAAATAGCTGTAATCGATGCCCATGATGATGAGTCCTGCCTCTTCATTTTCGGTGCGGGCAGTGAAAGTGAACTTGGTTAGAACAGTAAAATTTGGTGCAGGGAATTTTTGCGTCAACAGGTTTGGCACGTTCCACATATTTGTGAGTCCTTCCTGCATTGGTACATTATACATACGTATAAATCCATAAGCCGAGCCTGCTGGAAACGCCCAATTACTTTTGGGATTTGCCGCCCACTGCCATTGCAAACCGAGTTGATTGCAATTAAATTCATCAGATTCCTGTGGTGTTTGGATTGGGAAAGTTTTGCCAATATTCGGTTTTTTGTAGTTCAGCACCGGTTCGCCAATGCCGTTTCCATCTATATCAACGCCAATCAATGGCCAGTTGTTCACCCATTTCATTGGTTCCAAATGCACTATGCGACCATACGCATCTTTGTCCTGAAAGTGAATGAACCAACTTTCTCCAATTTGAGTTTCTACCCAAGCACCTTGATGTGGACCGTTGGTAGTGGAATTACCTTGTTCCAGCACAATTTTCTCCTCGTACGGACCATAGATATTTTTACTTCGCAATGCCAGTTGCCAACCAGTACCAACACCTCCAGCAGGTGCCAATATGTAATAATAGCCGTTTCGTATGTGAATTTTTGGACCTTCCACGGTTGGGTTTTTGTCATGTCCATCAAAAACGATAACACCATTATCCAATAACCTTGTGCCATCTGCACTCATTCGGTTCAGTATCAATGTACTTTTCACACCCGAGCGACTTGCTGCCATGCCATTAATAAGATATGCATTTCCATCTTCGTCCCAAAAAGGGCAAGGATCTATCCAGCCCAATGATTTTTTTACGAGTAGAGGTTCGCTCCACGGACCAGCTGGATTGGTGGTTTTTACCATCCAAATTCCATGGTCTGGATCGGGATAATATATGTAGAATTCTCCTTTGTGGTAGCGCATTGCAGGTGCCCAAACGCCACCGCCATGCACCACAGAATCGTATCGGACATAAGGAGGTTGATGCAAAAAAACATTGCCAATAATGGTCCAATTCACCAAATCTTTGGAATGTAGAATGGGCAAACCCGGCACTTGATTAAAGCTGGAGGCGGTCATGTAATAATCATCGCCCACGCGAATTGCGTCGGGGTCAGAGTAATCGGCATGAAGAATTGGATTATTGTAAGTGCCATCACCATTATCTGCCACCCATACTTTGGAGATGTAGTTGGTGGGCTGATTTTCTTTGGTTTGAGAACTTAGAAAACCGAAGGCAATAAAAGTACTAACTAATAGTAATGTAAACTTTTTTATGTAATTCATTCCGTAGTAATTTAGTATGATGTCATCAACCATATATTAATAAATAATATCTGGCTAATGCCAATTTCGTTTCCATAACATTGAATTGGCTCACGCTTTACTGGATAAAATGAACCCAATTATTGAAGCTTTGTAATTTCAACATATTTTCAGCCATCAAAAATAGTCTATTCAAACGACAAAAGCAAATTAATGATTTCTCATTAATTTGCTTTTGCTAAAACAAAGACTATTTACAAGCTATCGGCACTACCTTTTACCAGAATCACAAATTCTCGCACAACCTTCGATGTACCATTTGTGCCCACATTCATTCCTACGATAGAAGCTTTGTACACACCTTTTTCTTTGTAAATATATTGGTAATACAACATCGAACTTTGATCTACTTTCTTGACTAAGGTAGCTGGATCGGGAGTTACTGCTGCTGGATTTAAACCTCGGCTAATAAGCCAAGTTTCGGAAGGTGTAGTTCCAGCCGCTACTTTTTTTGCTACAGCACCGGGAGCTGTAACAATTATTGGATAGCTAGTTGCTAATTTCACACTATCGAAGTTCACTGGGATTGCACCATTATTTATTGATGGATTTGCTTGATACCTTGTTTCACCAATTTCACCCATATTCCAATTGTAACCCGAAGCATTAAGCACTTTTGTTGTTCCACCAGGTGCAATAGTTGAATCGGGTGCATATTTTCCCCATGCTGCCGACGAAAGTGTATTTATTATTATTGGATAGTTGACAGTTTTCTTATTCACCACTGTTACCCCTTTTTTCACATAACCATAATCGCGCACCTCAGTGTTTGTAACAGTAAATCCAATTGCCGAAATTGATAGCATATTTTTAATAGCATCAGCACTTTTTGCTGATATTGCAAAATTCAAATCACCAGATTTAAGATTTAATGGAGTAGAAACGTTTGTAAAAGTGTAATTATCAGTTACAGAAAGTGAATCAAATGATATAGCACGTAGTTTCATCAACTCAGTTTTTGTGGCAGTATTGAATTCTGTTGACGACGATTTGACTAAACCCGAAACAGCAACTAATGAATAGTCTTTAGCCAAAAGTTTAACAAAACTTTTTACAGTTGTATTTACACTAACTTTCGATTCAAATACAGTTCCATCATTGGACTGATAATTACTACGGTTAGCAAAGCGGTATTCTCCGCCTGTTGGAACTGATTCACCAGAGTAAAATAGAATCTGATCGGGACATCCTGCTGGAAAATTGAATGTTATTTTTTCATTCACATTAACTACAAAAGTATCAGATATCATACTCACTTGATCAGTAACATTAACTTCAAAATTATCTGGAGCAATAACCAAAGAACGCTCATCGGTACAGCTGCTTAATGCAAAACCAATGACTGACAGCATAATAATGCCTTTATTTATATGTTTTTTCATATTGTATCTTTTTTTTCTCCGCTCAACCCCTCCCCTTGAGAAGAAAGCAGCAGTAAGAGTTATATATATATATTTGGATAAATTTAATGATTTGAATGTCTGCAATTATTAATTATCAATTATTAATTATTAATTAAAAAGTCTTACCATCCTGGATTCTGATAAAAAGTATTTGATGCTCTACCTATTTCAGCATTTGGGATTGGCATTAACGAATACTTAGTATAGTTGCTCATTAATGCTTTGATGGCATAAATCGGTTTTGGTTCATTGTTACCAACAGAATTTCGACCAGCATCATTTTTATAGGCAGTAGAATTGTCAGTTCCATCCGATCCATACACTTTTGTATCGACTACAATTTTATCGTAAACAGCTTTGTATTTATCATATCCCCAACGAATTAAATCCATTCGTCGCACTCCCTCGAAACACAATTCCCGTGACCTTTCATCTTGAATATAAGCCAAATCGTAAGTACTTATGTCAACCCTCTTGCCAAATGCACGGTACCTAATTTTATTGAGATAAACTAGTCCGTCAGCGATAGTAGCTCCTTGATTGCCTTTTTTGAATAATGCGGCTTCGGCAGTCATAAGTAATACATCAGCATATCGCAAAATTGGGAAGTTACAAGAACCATTGTATTGTTCGCGAGGCGAAGTATAATTAATTTCATATTCGCGTCGCCATTTACCAATTCCTCTTGAATATACATTCATATAACCTGAAGCAGAAGCACCTACCATTTTAACTGAAACAATTGATCCACCTACGACCACAACATTAAATTTGGTTCCAGTCGTACCGCTTGAAGGTGCAATTGTAATGGCACTAGTACTTGGAATAAAAATGTTATTATATCCTACAACCTTCATTTCCCAAGTTCCATCAGTATATCCGCTTCCACCATTTTCAATCACCGTTTCGTCAACTAATTTCTCACCTTTCACAACAAACAAAAGTTTCGCCCTTTTATCAATTGAAGGTGTACCCATTGCTGCGGGCAAAGTGTCCGAAATATATTTGTATGGCTTATTATCAAAGTTGTTTTTATAAGCATAAGTAGCAATATTCCAATCGCGACGAAGGTCACCTGCTGCATATTTGTTCCAAAGTGTAGCCTGTGGACGGTAATGAGTTGCAGAATATCCAATTTTACTTTTTCCATAATCACCATCAGCACAGTCCACTCCCATATAAGAACCCAGCCAGTTTACATAAGAACTATTCCAAGACGCATAAGTACCTGTAAGATTTGATTTCATAAAGAAAGAGCAATCCCACATTGACTCGCTCATAGGATTAAAAGCTACATTATTCTGCATATTGTAAATAAAAATTCGTGCATAAGCAGGTAATTGATCAGCAATACCACTACCACCTGTAACAGTTAATGGACTTGTATTCAAATCATGTACATTTCTGTCAATTAATTGTTTTCCCCACACAGCCACAGAATCGTACATCACCGAATCTTTTATGTCGGGATGAGAAGCCATGAATAAACCTACGCGCATCGATAATCCTTCAGCAACAGATTTGGTTATATATGTGGTGGTTCTAGTAGTAGTTATTTCATTCAACATTGGTACAGCATCACGAAGTTCTTTAACTGCAAAAGCACATACGTTTTTAATAGGGTCGCGAGGTAAATCGAGATTTGTCATCAAGTGAGTAGGAATAATTTTGATGGGCACAGGACCAAAATGAACCGCAAGCATAAAATGCGCGAAAGCACGAAGCGACATTGCTTGCCCAACCATATTGGCTTTTTTGGTTTCATCCATCTTTACCGTTTTTGCCATATCAATAACAATATTGCATGATTCAATAATCTGATAAAATGCTCTCCAACTTTCTTGAATATGAGTGGTAGTAGTACTATTACAGTTGTGCAATCCAATAGTGTTCACTTCAGAATTCTTAGTATCTTTATAGAACGACTCATCTGTATCACAGCCATTAATAGCTCCCCAAAGTCCATAACCATAAGTACTTCTATCAGTAGTGAGGGTACTGTAGGCAGTAGTGAGCATACCATTCATCAATGCTTCCGAAGGCACCTGAAGACTTGGTTTTGTACTTATAAGGCTTAAATCATCGTTGCAAGCTGAATTACTTAAAAGTAATACCAAAATGATTAATTGCAAAAAATATTTTGTTTTCATATTAGATTAATTTTTTAAAAAGTTATATTTACACCACCGTTTAATGTTAGCGAACGAGGATATGCAGCATTATCCATTCCTCCTGTCATTGAAGAATAGGAAGTAGTGTTTGTAAGTTCGGTATATCCAGTACCTCTTTTCTGATTTACTCCACCATAATTCGATACTTCAGGATCTTGACCTGAATAGTTGGTCCACAATGCAATATTTTGTGCTGAAAGAGTGAACATAAGATTTGCTAATTTGATTTTTGATAGTGTCTTTTTTGGAACTGTATAGCTCACTGACAATGTTTTGAAACGAATAAACGAACCATCTTCCACAAACTTGTCGGTTACACGTGGGGTACCCACACTTACATCGCCCCCACCAGTGTATTCCAAAATACGTGGTATATCTGTATTGGTATTATCAGGTGTCCAACGGTTGGCAAACGATTCGTACATATTACCACGATTCCAATACTTGCCCGATTCTCCAAATTTCAATGCATTGTAGTTCAACACCTTGTTGCCGTAACTATATTGAAAGAAAGCTTGAACACTAAATCCTTTCCAACTAATATTTGTTGACACACCGCCTGTAAGAAATGGTATAGGTGAACCCAAAGTTGTTCTGTCATTATCGTCAATAACGCCATCACCATTCAAATCTTTGTATTTACGGTCACCTGGTTGAACAGGATTGTTTGCACTTTTCAGCGATTTGAAATTCACTACATCTGGTTTGAGTATATAAGTACCGTTTGGATTTGTATAAAAATCATCGTATTGGTACAATCCATCGCTCATAAAACCATAGAATTGGGAAATACTGCTTCCTTTTTTTGCAATCCACACAGTATTATTTTCAAAACTTTGTGCCAATACATCGTTTCCTTGAGCAATGTCTAATATTTTATTAGTATTGTAGCTCGAATTGACATTTACATTCCAAGTTACCGCTTTTGTTTTAACTAAAGTAGCTCCTACAGTAAGTTCCACACCTTGATTTAAAACATTACCTACATTTTCGTACCGTGTATTTGATCCATTAAAATAACCAGCATAATAAGGTATATTTTTTGCCATTAAAAAGCCAGAAGTAACTCTTTGGTAATAATCGGCAGTGAGTGTAAATCTATCATTAAACAATGACCAATCAGTTCCAATATTGTATTCAGTTGTTTTTTCCCACGTTAAACTGGGGTTTGGGTAAAAGTATTGTGCAAGTCCATTTATGAGTGTGCTTCCATCGAAATTATAGGCTCTAAATTTTTGCAATTGTCCTAATTCCAACAAATAAGAAAAATCATTTACACCACGTTGATTCCCAACAGTTCCAGTACTGATGCGGACTTTAGCATCACTTACCACACTCTTTAAACCTTTCATAAAGGGCTCTTGTATCAATCGCCAACCAAAAGCTCCCGAAGGAAAATAACCCCATTGATTGGATTTGATAAACTTAGAAGAACCATCGGCACGGAAATTTACAGTGAACAAATAGCGATCCATTAAGGTATAATTTATTCTACCCAAATATGACAACAATTGATTGGATGAACCGTTATAGCCTGTTTGGGTACCTGCAGAAGAAGTGAAAGCTTGAGCCGAAGACAAATTATATAACCCTAAGTATTCAAATTCAGGAGTCATATTTATTGCCCTGAGTGTTTGGGTTTTGAACTCGCCATATTGATATGTAAGACCCAATAAAACATCCAGAGAATGGTTTTTATTGAACTTTTTTCGGTAATTCAACAAATTTTCATTCAGTAAATTGGTTACGTCTTGATTGTCAATTAATCCGTTTACACCATTTACGTTGAGTATTCTTGTGGCAACTTTATCCTTTGAAGTCCAGATATCTTGTAGCAGGCCTTGAACCGTTTTTGAATTATAAAATAGTTCAGTATTAGTGTTTATAAAAGAACCACCTACCGAGGATGTAAAAATAAAATCTTTGAGAAAACGCCATTCGAGTTTTGCATTCACCTGTGTGGTAGCTTGTTTTCGGATATTTTTCTCATTTTCCGCTTGTTGTAATGGATTAACGAAAATTGATGGATCAATTCCATATTCAAGATCTCCACCCGACGTCATGTCATTGTCCAATTCTGCAGCCAACAAATCGAGTCCACCAATTCCTGATGTAGGTCTGTACTGACGCATATTGTTCATTACAGAGTTAATCTTAGTTGTTATATTGTTATGCGTTGCCTTAAATTGCAATTTAATAGCTTTACTCAATCGTTGTTCCAAACTAGCTTGCGCATTGTATCGTTTCATGCTGGTATTCAAGAGAGTCCCAGTCTGATCGACATATCCAAAATTCAAATTGTATTTTGTTTCAGCTGTTCCTCCGTTCATCGATAAGTTGTGAGTTTTCATAGGAGCATTGCTCATCAAAATATCGGGCCAGTTATATCCAGCTTCATTTTTATAGGAGTCGAGTGTGCGTTGAATATTTTCAGTTCCAACTTTTCCGTTATCAAGATACATACTTTTGAAAATAGAATAAGTTGATGTACCTTCTTTTGTAGCAATTTCTTGTTGCATTTTGACGTATTCATAAGGTCCCATCATTTTGGGCATCTGAGGTTCCATAGTCATCGAAAAATTATAACTATAATCAACCTTTGGTTTGCCCATCACGCCTTGTTTGGTATTGATAATCATTACACCATTGGCACCACGCGACCCATAAATGGCAATAGATGAGGCATCTTTCAATATATCAATGCTTTCAATGTTTTTAGGGTCGAGCGTAGCCATATCGAAGTTTTCCATTGGAAAACCATCTATGACAAATAATGGTGAAGCATCTTGCGATAACGAACCACCACGAATTGTTACTTGGGCTTGAGCTCCTGGAGCTGCATCGGCAGCAATAATATTTACACCTGCAATACGTCCCGACAGCGCCTGATCGATAGTAGAAACAGGTACTGAATTAATTTCATTCATGTTTACTTTACTAACAGCACCCGTGAGGTCTTTGCGCTTAACAGTTCCATAGCCAATAACGACAGCGTCAGTCAACTGTATCGATTTATCCTGAAGGATGATATTAATTACTGGTTGGCTGGTTACCTTAACTTCGGTAGATTCGTAACCAATAAAACTGATTACTAAAGTTGCATTATTAGCAGCTTGGATGGTAAATCTACCATCAATGTCTGTAATTGTACCTACAACATTAGCACCTTTTGAACCTTTAACCACAACCGAAGCGCCGATAATTGGTTCTTTCTGTTCATCGGTAACTGTACCATAAACTGCTTTTTTCTGGGCTATCATAGAAGTACTGATGGAAAAAAACATCAGCATTAATACCCATTTAATTCTTTTTCTGAATAGGTGCATAAAACATTTAATTTTAAGGTTAATATTCACTACTTTTTTTTGAATAATTATAGTGCAAAGATATTTTTAATGTAGTGCTTAATGCTAAAAAATAGTATCAAATGCTAGGAAAATTGTTACATTGAGTGATATTTCATTCTATTTATTGCTGTAAACCTTTGTAAAGACAATGATTTAAATCATTGGTGTCCGTAAAAAGAGAATCTAAAATAATGTCGCCCCGATGGGGCTTATTGCCAATTCTAATTCATTGACTACCATAATGTCGCTTCTCCGAAGCTATTTAAAAGTCTCAACGGGACGAAATTATGGTAGAAAATATTCATAAATAAAATCTAATTCCCATCGGGGCGACATTATCTCAAAGCATTATTGGAAGCGGTTTTCAGATGAAAAAAAAAGTTTAACGGACATAAATGATTTTCAATGCTAAATAATAACTGATGGCAGGTTTAATTATGAAACACATAAAAGTTTAAAAATGTTTTTAGATGCAAAAAAAACTTTTTGGGTAATGCTGCTTAGTGCGCATAATTTTTCGTTGAAGTAACTGGCAATAGAAATTAGTAAGTAGTTTGAAGGGTAAAAACTCCCAAATTCTACTTTACTAAAAATAGAACTTGGTCAATAATATAGGTTGGGCTGTAAGTGACTTTGTTGGTGGTTCTAATGTCTTTGTTATTATCAACCTTTTTCAAAACAAAAAAATCCTCAAAGGTCAGCATTTATCTGACACTTTGAGGATTTTTGTACTACAAACTAAAAACTACAATCTACCTACTATAAACTATCTTTTTCACCCAGCTTTTTGCACCTGCTTCAATTTGCACAGTGTAAATACCTTTTGACGAAATATTGATTTCAAATGAATTATTGCTAGCTGTTTTATTGGCTACCATGCGTCCAAGTGCATCAAATACTCGAACAGTTGCTTTTCCATCCAAATTCTTAATTAATAGTTGACCGTTGATAATTGACAGTTGAGGAGCATTTACATCTGTTTCAGTTTCAATTGCAGTTGGAACTCGCTGAGCAGTAATTGTAAAACGAGAATTATTTGTTCCAGCTGCAGCAGTAAATGTGTAACTAGACATCAACAAATCGGTTACTTTTATTGGACTAACACCATAATCGGTCAATAATAAACTCGATAAACTTGGCGCTTGCGTAGCATCAACACTGATAGTAGTTGAACCTGCTGTTTTGGTATAATAACCAATTGGAAGATTCGTTACACTGCTCATTGGTAATGCATTATAAGAATAATTTACGCCTCCCAACATACTATAAACTTGTGGTTTATCGGTACCTAAACCTATCATTTTTTCATAATCCATACCAATTTCGTATGCAGTACTTTGATTATTATCCATTATAAAGTTGGTTTTATCCACGCCTGTAGCACTTGCAAAATTAAGTTGTACTTTATCAGACAAATCTGTTGAAACTACTGTTTTTGCAGCTTGACGACCTAGTTTATCAAAAGAAATTGAACTAGTACCACCTAATACCTGTACAAAATATGCTGCCATTGGTGGTATAGTATAATTATCGGCATTAGAAATATCCGTGTAAGTTATATTATTTCCATCGATAAATGACATGTGTGCAGCAGTGGTTTTTCCATTACTGTTAAAATTACTTATATATGGTAATCCTATCAAGTTCCATCCATAATGGTTACCAGCAGCTGTACCTGTGAATGCAGTTACTGGAGCTGTACGACCATCTGTTTCTGCGTGAAGAACATTTGGAGATAAAGGTATGGACAATTCTACGTTATATGGCGCACCTACAGTTTTCAAACCAAAAATATAACCATGGTTGGCAAGTAGTTTGGTTGGATCTGGTGCCAATGCAATGTGTTTCCAATTCGGAATAGTAGTTCCACTTTCAGCACGTTGTGCACCATCGTAATACTTAATAAACCAATTGCCGCCTTCGCCTAAAGTACCCAAAGAGCCACCATCCGATTTGGTTATAGCTGCAATAGTTACATCGCAAGGGAAAGACATAAAATACCATTTTGTGTCGTCGATGGTTTTAAACAAGCGCACCGTAGTGGCTGTAATATCGGCATCAATTTTTGCACTAAAAGTAGTCGCATCTTTTCCAGCTTTAAAAGTTACTGTTTCAACAGTTATTGGACTTGCCACATTCAGTTTTCCACCTGCATCCACAGTTACGCTATTTACTTTAGGTGATGCATTTACTGTTAATGTACCTGTATTTGCGACAGTTAAATCAGTACCAGCATTAACACTCAAATCACCTAAGTTTAGTGCAGTTGCAGCAGGTACAGGTACTGTGTTTGGAGCATCAATGGTAATAGTACCATTAGCTGGCGTAAAGCTATAATTGGTAGCTGTTAAACTTCCAACTATCGGCGAAATGGTTTCACCCGTTGTTCCTGCAGTAGTAGCATTGGTATAAGTAGTACTGTAAGTTACTGAACCACTTATCACGCCAGCTCCTTCACTATTTACAAACCCAGATGGAGTGTAAGTTCCTGCACCTGTTACCGTGGCAGCAGCGGTTCCATAAACTACCGATTGATTCGCGGCAGTAATAGTTAAAGCCACTTTTTCAATTGTAAATGCAGTAGCAGAAGAACTTGCAGAACTATAATTTCCATTTGCTGCAACAGTTGCGGTAGCAGTGTAAGAACCTGCATTCGTTGGTAAAGTTGCGCTAGCAGTGTAAGATGTTCCATTTGTTCCTTCATAACTGAAAGTTACTGCTCCAGCTGAACCACCTGTAGTAGCTGCAATTGGACCTTGTGGCGAACCATTATAAGTATAAGTACCAATTGGAGTTACTGTAAAAGTTGGAGTTATAATGGCAACTTCACCAATGGCAAAAGTACCAAAAGTTGAAATGCCAGTAGCTTTTGTAGTTGTAGCAGTTTTTGTACTAATTGTTGGCAAAGACCATACTGAACTAGTATATTTACCTACAACAAAATTTCCTGTAGTTGCACCACCATCAATATCACCCGCCACAAAAGTAAATGTAGGACTGTACGAAGTTAATCCAGTTAATGCATTAGGATTACTTATTGTCCAAGTGCGATTAACACTTTTGGCGGCATCAATGCCCGAAGTAGCTATCTGAGCATGGTCGCCCGAAGTGGTACTTGCTTGAATTGAGCCGGTACTTCCTACAATTGTACCAGTAATGGCAACTGTAACAGGAGCATAAGTTGTTTCATCACCAATTTCGAAAGTTTTGCTTGGGTTTGCACCTGCTGCGATTAGTTTTTTCAGATTACCATTGACGTATGAAGTGGATGTTACATTACCTACTGTACCACCGGAAGCAATAGTCACCACATGTGAACCAGTTGTCAAAACACCTGAACCTGAGTTAAAGTAAAGCGTAGCGTTTATAGTTGCAGAACCACCCAATACAGCTCCGGCTGTATTATTGACATTTAAACTGTTGTATGTAAATGCCGGAATTGTTTGTGCACCGGTGGTTCCATTAAAAACAATTGAACCTTGTGATGCAGATGTTGTACTTCCCGGTGTAAAGGTATTGGCGATATACAAATATGTAGCAGGGAAAGTGGTAGTGCCTGAATTAGACAGTTTAAAGTTGTAGGCACTTATTCTTGGTATAACCTGATCAACTCCACCAAACTCAACTGTTGAGAGCTGTGTTGTTCCATAACTCGTACTAACAGTGTAAAGCGTACCATTAATTTTAATTGTACCCGCTTCAGTACCAATACCCCAGTTAACAGTTCCAACTATGCCATTATCAACATCCAGATCATTGTAAATACCTGGTACAATGCGGTTATTTCCACCACTTGTATATTGCACTTTACCGTCCCAAGTTAAATCTCTTGGCAATCTATAAGCACCAGCATTATTATCAGCAGTTTGTAGTGTACCTGCACCGGTTGAGCCTGTAAAACCAGTTCCACTACTGATAGCTACACCGTTAGGAAGAAGGAGTGTTGAACCGGTATTCAAAGTCAGTACATTTCCAATAGTTAAACTAGCCGCTGCTGTATTCACACCACTTGTATTGCTCATTGTTAATCCACCAGTGTAAGTACCTGCAATAACTGATTGCCCACCTGTGGCATTGTTATATTCTACCTCAAACGGCCAAGTTTTGGCAGTTGGTATGGCAGTAACAGTTGATTGTGTTTGCAGTTTACCTGTTCCACTTATGGTTGTTGCTGCACTCAATGCATTGGCTTGCATATTTAATACTGCACCACTATTAATTGCTAAGGTAGTGGTACTTAAAGCACTTTGTAAACTAACGGCACCCGCTCCACTTACTATAAAATTGGAAACGTTTCCGGTAAATATGCTTGATGGCAATGTAATAGGCGAAGCATTTGCAAATGTAATACCTGAACCGGTAATAGTACCATTTATATTGCCCGATGTACGGGTAACGCTGTTTCCTTTGTAAGTTAACGTTTGTGGAGTGCCTGTTACGCCAATAGCAAGAGTTCCGGCAGTTAAGTTCAATGTTCCATTAACAGTTCTATCAACGGCAGACATTATTACACCACCTGCATTATTAATGGTCAAGTTATTTAGTTTTGAAGTACTAGTTGGCATCTCTAAACCGATAGTAGTGCTGGTGGAGTTGTTATAAGTAATATTCGCCGAACTTGTAAATACAGGAGCTTGAGCACCAGTGCCACCTATTGAACCTGCTGTACGCGTAATCTCTACAGGAGTTGCACTACCACTATTGAATGTGATATTGTTTGTAGAGGCATTTGTTAATGTACCCGAAGTGAGTGTTAAGGCACCTGTTATGGTTAAGGCAGCATTTAAGTTTACTGCTTTAGTAGCCGTAGAAATTGTTAAACTATTAACCGAAGAAGGTAACTCGAATGATGATGTTGTAACATCGGCTGCGGTATTGTTATAAATTACATTCGGCGAAGCACCATAAGACGTTAGTGCAGCAGTTAAAACCCCTACATTAGAGGTAATAGTACCATCATCACTCAGTGTTATGTTGTTGGTGGAATTGTTGATGGTGCCGCTTGTTAATACAAGATTTTTTACGTTTATTGCTTGAGGTAATACGAATATTGAACCACTTTTATAAAATTCCAAATAATTTATAACTGCAGGACTTGGTTTGAATATTTTATTCCCTGATGTAGTTGCTAAAAAAGTTGCACCTGACTGTGACACAATTATTTTTGAACCAGATGCACTACCATCAATTCCTTGGCAATTTGAGGTTGCATTGAATGAACAAGAGCCACTACCAACAACAGTTAACGCAACGTTAGGATTCAAAACTATTCCTTGTGTAAGATTTGTCCCGTTAGAACCAAATACAAAACGGTTTGTAGCAACATTATTGGCTAATGTCATTATTCCCTTGGTAGGAGAAAGTGATCCCCAACCAGCCACTGAAGGTGCTGCTATAAAAGGGCCACCTATACCGCCATTTCCGGCTATGGTACTTTGATTAAAATAAAGCGTTTGGTTAGTGAGTGAATTCACTGTAATATAACCATTTGAACTGCCATCAAAATAATTGTCAGGTGAGTTTCCTGTCATAAAAAAAGTATTAGCAGCAGCACCTAATGTTATACTTTGACCACTTGCCAAAGGACATTGGGTCCAGGTAGAACTGTTCAAGAATGAGAAGTCATAAGTAGAAGTACCATTCCCTACTCCCCCATTTACTGTTACAGCAAAGAATGCCTTTACATTGGCATTATCTAATTTTACTGTTTTAGTTACAATAGAAGTAGCAGTAGTAGGAGCAAAAACCAATGTAGCTGGATTGCTAGGGTTTCCAACAAAAGGAAATTGGTTTAAAGTAACACTTGTACCTGCAACCAAAGAGGCTACAGTTGTACCATAAGGAATAGTTCCATCTCCTGAAACTACATACGCAAACTGAGCCGCAGCTACACCTATTGTGCTTGTAAGGTTGATTGTTTTACTTCCAGTGGTGATTGTTCCAGCGGCAGCAGGTAAAGTAGCAGCAGGTACAATAGCAAAAGTAACATTACAATTAGTAGCATTTAAACTGTTTAATATCGGTGTTGCACCTGTACAATAAGCAATTACATTTGCTCCACTTGCAGCATTAAAATAAACATCGTCTGATGCCACTGGGATAGCAGCTCCAGCTCCAGTACCATCCGATGCCAAAGACCAAGATGAGGTACTTGCCCAGTTTCCACTTGTGCCACCTACCCAATACTTGGCAGTTCCAAACACATTAGCAATCGAAATTGCAAAAACGATAATTAAAAGTAATTTTTTCATAAAAATAATGTATTAAATTCTAATTAATAATTTTGTTGATAAATCACAAGGCAAAAATAAATCATCTAATTCTATGTATATAAAACTATTGTTTCAAAATATGGGATGATTGTTACATCTTTGATATTTGTTGATTATATTGTAATACTACTAAATAATCTACTCCTATTTTATACAATACCGCTCACCATTCTTTCGTTGAATATTTATTATTATAAAACCTTTAGACCTTAATGAAGCTGTACTTTCTTGGCTTACAAATGATTCCAGTTTTCGTCCACTTGCATCAAAAACAGTTATTATATCACCCTTTTCTAAATTGAAAAGATTGTTTTGGAAGCGATAAACTGCGTTTGTGTTTTTTAATTCTTTAATTGAAGTTGGTGTGGTGTAAATCAATGCTTCATACGCACCTACACTAGGGGAATTTAAATTGCGAGCGGCACCTGAAATATCGGTTGATGGTGTATTAAATAATTGAGTTCCTTTTCCAACCAAATAAGAACCTGGCAAAACACTCCAGTTGGATTTGACTATTGAACTTAATGAATCGAGCGATGCTTGTGCAACATTTCCCCAAACTGCACCTGCAAATGAACTCGTAGTTTTGAATTGTGCCGCATTAGTTGTTGCAGAATTTAACGCCGCCAAATCAATATATTTATTTGCTTCTGCGTAATAAGGAGCTGTGGTTGCCGATATACTAATAGCTTGCGGAGTAATATTATTGGAATATTGAACCAATGGTTGAGGTGTAACATTTGTAATATTTACGGTCAGCCTAACGCTTTGATAAGATGAAGAAGTGCCAGGTGCCGAATTTCCCCAAAACACATTATTTATCACATAATTATCGTAAGTGGTTGCGGTATTACTGTTTTGAACAAAAAGCCCAGCACCTTGTCCTGCACTTGAAGCGGTGGCTACCACATTACCAGCTAAATCGAGCACTGTAGCACGATTATTTACTATTGTATTATTGATTATTTGTCCACCATTTTCATTTGCAATACCACCACCTCGAATCACTATGGTACTTGCAGCATTTGCTGTATTCCAATTAAAAACTCTTGCTTCATTATTAGCTATCACACAGTTAGAAACTTTAGAAGTACGCAATGTAGAATAAATTCCTGCACCAAATAGATAGGGATTGAGGGAAACGGCATAAGTATTTTCGGGGGCACGATTCATATTATAGATTATTCTGTTATTACGAACAATCGAATTTTGTAAAACGCCACCCGAAATATAGGCTCCTCCTCCCCTACACTGTCCTCCACGTGTGCCATTAATTTGTGATGCTTGTGCTTCACAATTTTCAATCAAACATCCATCTACAATTGCATCCGCTACTGTTGTACAAATTCCACCAGGGGCATTTGCATTTACCTCACCCGTAGAATTATACACACGGCAATTGCGCACTATTGAATTAATAAATGTGCATTTTCCTGATATATTTACTCCTGCTGGATTTCCATTTCCTAAATAAAGCCCTTCATCAACTGTGATTCCATCAATTCTAACATCGCTTGAAATTCCACCACTAATTTTCAACACTGTAAAACTCAATGGCGTAGCCTTGAATCGACCTCCAATAATGCGAGTTGGATAAATGAATTCCCAAGGTTCGATAATTCCATTTTTATCAAGATCATCACGTTGTCTATTTGCAGTCGAAGATTCTGTTCCTTGAAAACCTCCATAGATATTCAGCACTTTACTATCAATTGTAACCGATGTTGCCTGTTGATAATCGCCTGTTTTCAAATAAATATTATCACCATAAGTTGCCATATTCAATGCTGATGTTAATGAACAACAATCGTCCCAGCTTGTGCCATATCCATTTCCCGTTGGCGAAACATACCATGTAATAGCTGAAGATGCACCATTGATTATATAAAAAGTTCGCGTGACAGCAGTTGCAGTTTTTACAGCAGGTGAAACTGTGCCTTGATGATAGGCCGTTACAGTAATTGGCATTGGAAAGCGTGTACGAAAAGGAATACTATCTTTATCGATAATTAATTGACCATTAGCAATATGAGCTGCACCACTAGACACAAAATAACGAACTGTAACCCCAGAAGAACTTGTTGCATTCAAGTTAATTGGAGCTAAATTATTGATGCTTTGATTGGCTATCAGTGGAAATGTAATTACATTGTCCGTTCCAGTTGCCAAAGTTGGTAAATTTACATTGCCTTGTAATACCGATGAACGATAAGTGGCATTACCTTGTTGGCGTACCACAAAGTAGTTTGTACTTTTGAAACGGGGAACAAATTCAAAAGTTTTAACTCCAGTCTGAATCCAATTTCCACTCGATACTTCTATTTGACTTGGATTACCAGAGTTAGTAAATGAATTTTCCGCTTTATTAAAAAAAGTTTGTGTTGGATTAAAACTATTATCAAAATAATCGGTTCGATTTGGCATTCGATAATAGGGTGCTGTATTGAGTGTAACTGAATGTCCATCTGCATTCAACGAAAATGGAATATTTAACATTATAGCACGCCACCAATAACTTTGAGTATCATAAAGTCCATTCACATCAACAAAACCAGTAATTTGAGCAGTTCGAGTCATCGACACATTTGCCATATCGTATGCAGCTTGTGCTGTGCGCTGACTTGGAAACCATGCGGCAGATTTTACTTGTGCCAATGTTAATGAAGCAGTTGCCTGATTTGTAAAAGGAATTGGTTGGAATTTATCGGCAAGAAAACCTGCACAAGGTAAGCCTGTAATCCAACCTTTGGTTTGGTCCACAGCAATCATATTTCCTTGAGCATCAAAACGTAAATCGAAAATATCATCAACCCACATTGAGATATTATTTAACAGTGGTTTACTGCAATCGAAGTGGCCTGTATTTGGATCAAAAAAATACGATAGAAGCTGTCCATAATTTGATCGTTGATTGCGGGTATAGTCGTAAGTTCCTTCTGTACTGATATTTACAGTCAAATCTTTATTATAACTATCCCATTCCATAAATTCACCTTGAGTTGAAAGAATTGGAACAGTGGTACTGTTTCCACAATAAGCAGCTGCTTTATTGATAATGGCAAAAGCAATATTAGCTGGTGAATTTGTAACAATATAGCGTGGCATAGGATTGGTTCCCGAATGACCTGTTACAATCCATGGCACAGTTTTCAATTCGCTATAACCTGTTAAAGAAGAAAAAGCTTGAAGCATTGATTGAATTTGACCAGCAGCAGTTACATCATCGTGATAAAAATTATCGGACGACCAAAGTATGGCAATTCCATGTTTTGCGCAAACTGCACGAAATGCCACATCTTCAACTATTGTCTGTTCGAGCACAGCAGTACTAGCAACAAATACAGCCGTAACTTTTTGGCAAGCAGGAGGAATCCAAAAAAAAGGTGTCAAAGTATACGCACTACCCTTGTTGTCGGTAGTTGAAATTGAAGCTCGCCATTGCCAATCTTGACGTTTTGTTTGCTCCGATTTAACTGTAAAATTAAATGTAAGTAGAATGGATAAACTAAATAATGTAATAATTCTTCTCATAATATGACTTTTTTTGAATAACTCGTATATATGTATTTGATTTATACACAAAAATAATAGTTTTCATTATCATGTTTATAAGAAAATTGTATCATAAAATCAGACAAATGATACAATTTCAATTATTCTAAAAAATTGAAGCGTGAAGCAAAAAAAACATTATTTGTTCTTTTGCTTCACGCTTCAGTATAATACAGCCAAAACTGAGAGTATTTTAATCGAATTATTTATCGAAGTCTAAATTCAAACTGATATTTATACATTTTACTAAATAATCTAATCAATTATTCATCAAAAATTCATTTGCTTAAATGTTATTTTCCACCCACAATCGAGCATTCACAAACGCTTCCATCCACGGAGTTATTTGATCTTGTGCTTTACGATCGGCTGGATAATGCGCCCATTGCCATGGGAAAATAGCACGTTCCAAGTGTGGCATCATTGCCAAATGACGACCATCAGCTGAGCAAATACCTGCTACAGCATAATCAGAACCATTTGGATTAGCAGGATAAGAAGTATATGAATATTTTGCAATCACATGATAATCATTTTCAACCTGGGGTAAATAGAATTTTCCTTCACCATGTGCCACCCAAACGCCTAACTTGCTTCCACTTAATGAACCAAACATCACCGAATGATTTTCAGGAATAGTTAAACCTACAAAAGCCGATTCAAATTTATGAGAATCATTATGCAACATACGAGGTTGAACATCATGTTCTGGATTAATCAAGCCAAGTTCCACCATTAATTGACAACCATTACATATACCCAAACTTAAAGTATCATTTCGTTTGTAGAAATTATCCAAAGCTAATTTTGCTTTTTCATTGAACAAGAAACCTCCTGCCCAACCTTTTGCAGAGCCAAGTACATCCGAATTGGAGAATCCACCACAGAATACAATTAAATTTACATCTTCCAACGTTTCACGACCTGAAGCCAAGTCGGTCATGTGAACATCTTTTACATCAAACCCTGCAAGATACAACGAATAAGCCATTTCGCGCTCCCCATTAGTTCCTTTTTCGCGAATAATGGCAGCAGTAATACCGCTTGGTTTGCGATCTTGAGATAAGTTAAATTGAGAAAATTTACCACTGAATGATTTTGCAAAATTGAATTCTAATGGTTGATTTTTATAATTATTGAAACGTGCAGAAGCACATATCTCACCACTTTGTTTATTGTCTAACAAATATGAAGAACGGAACCAAATATCACGTAATTCATTGATAGAAAAAGTAAATGCAGCTGTTTTCTTTTTAATCTCTAAACGTCTTTCAGCTATCGGAGTGGCTATGCGTGCAAAACCAACACCATTATTTTCTAATATTTTTTCAACTGCTTTTTTATCTTTCACTTGAATTAAAACACCTGGATTTTCGGAGAAAAGTATTTTCACCAACGAAGTCTCAGCTATTTCATCCAATTTCACACTTAAACCACCATTAGCATTGGCAAAACACATTTCGAGCAATGCAGTAATCATTCCACCTTCAGAAATATCATGACCAGCTAGAATCAATTCCTTGCCCACCATTTCTTGAATACTTTCAAAAGCAGCTTTGAAATATTCTGCATCTTGCACTGTTGGCACTTCATCACCGAGTTTGTTTAAGGTTTGACCCAATACCGAACCACCTAATTTATAAGTATCGAATGAAAAATCTACATAATATATTGTAGTTTTTAAATCATTTACAATTACAGGTGAAACAGTTTTTTGAACATCCGAAACTTCAGCCCCACCCGAAATAATCACTGTACCTGGTGAGAATACTTTATCGTCACCATATTTTTGAGTCATCGAAAGAGAGTCTTTTCCTGTAGGAATATTTATTCCCAAAGAACATGCAAAATCGCTACAAGCCTCTACAGCTTTATAAAGACGCGCATCTTCTCCTGGATTTTTGCATGGCCACATCCAGTTAGCACTTAACGAAACGCTATCCAATCCTTCGGCCAATGGTGTCCATATAATATTTGTCAGTGCTTCGGCAATGGCCAAAACCGATCCAGCTTCAGCATTAACCATAGCTGCCAATGGTGCATGACCTATAGAAGTTGCAATACCAGATTTTCCACGATAATCCAATGCCACAACACCAAGGTCGTTAAGAGGCAATTGAATTTCGCCCGCAGTTTGTTGACGAGCAATTTTACCTGTTATCGAGCGGTCAACTTTATTTGTCAACCAATCTTTACAAGCCACCGATTCAACTTGCAATACATTTTGAATGTAAGTTAATAAATTATCTTCATTCACTTCAATAGCTGCATATTTTTCTTCAACAGTATTATCCGTAATGATAGTACGCGGTGGTTTACCTATCATATAATTCAATTTCAAATCGATAGGACGTTGACCATCAGCTTGTTCAAACACAAATTGCATATCGTCGGTAGTTTCGCCCACCACATACATCGGTGCTCGTTCGCGCTCTGCGATACGTTGTACAGCTTCAATATCATCTTTTTTGATAATCATTCCCATACGCTCCTGACTTTCGTTGCCAATAATTTCTTTGGCACTTAAAGTTGGATCACCAACAGGAAGCTTCGAAATATCAATTTTTCCACCAGTATTTTCTACCAATTCCGAAAGACAATTCAAATGACCACCAGCACCATGATCGTGCATCGAAACGATAGGATTGTAATCTGATTCGGCCAAAGTACGAATAACATTTGCTACACGTTTTTGCATTTCGGGATTGGCACGTTGAACCGCATTTAGTTCGATAGAATTATCGTAGTCGCCTGTTTGAACAGACGATACAGCTGCGCCACCCATACCAATACGGTAATTGTCGCCACCCATCACTACCACTTTTTCACCTGCCACAGGTTCAGCTTTAAGTGCATCACGCACAGTACCAAAACCTACACCTCCAGCCAACATAATTACTTTGTCGAAACCAAATTTCTTTTCATTTTCTTGGTGTTCAAAAGTCAACAATGAACCACAAATAAGAGGTTGTCCAAATTTATTTCCAAAATCGGAAGCACCATTTGAAGCTTTGATAAGTATTTGTTCTGGCGTTTGATAAAGCCATTTTCGTGGATCCATTATATTTTCCCATGACTTCTCTCCCACTCCTTCATTTGGATAAAAAGTAGAAGTTCGTGGGTAACTAGTCATATAAACTGCTGTTCCAGCCATTGGCAAACTTGCTTTTCCACCTGCCAAACGATCGCGAATCTCGCCACCACTACCAGTTGCAGCACCATTAAATGGTTCAACAGTTGTTGGAAAATTATGCGTTTCGGCTTTTAAGGAAATGACTGATTCAATTTCTTTTATCTCAAAAAAATCGGGTTTATCACCACTTTTTGGTGCAAATTGCTCAATTTTTGGACCTGCATTAAACGACACATTATCTTTGTAAGCCGATACCAAACGATTAGGATTTTCTTCCGATGTTTTGCGTATCATTTTGAACAAAGTCAATTCTTTTTCTTCACCATCAATAACAAATTGACCATTGAAAATTTTGTGACGACAGTGTTCAGAATTCACTTGTGAAAAACCAAAAACCTCACCATCAGTCAATTTGCGACCGATTTTTACGCTTACATCATTCAAATAATCAATTTCATCTGCATTCAACGCTAAACCTTCTTTTGCATTGTAAGCAGAAATATCATCAATAAATAAAATTGGTTCTGGTTGTTTATTTACCGTGAAAATATCTTGATTAACACCTGTGTAAATACGTTGTAGCATTGGGTCGTACTCCAAACCACCTTTTACTGATGGCGTTGAAGGCATAGCAGTAAACTCCTCGATACGAATAATGCCGCTGATGCCCATATTTTGGGAAATTTCAACGGCATTGGTACTCCAAGGTGTAATCATTTCGCGGCGTGGTCCCACAAAATTACCTTCTATCGATTCCTGATTTTGAAGAGGCGCTCCTCCAAAAAGCCATTCTAACTTTTGGACATCCTCGGGGGAAATTGGTTGTAACGTTTGAACAGCGTAAAGATGTTGTGCGGGAGTTCGGAAAAATTGAATCATAATGTATTTTGAAGTTTATACGTATTTGCAGATAGCTAAGCAGCACTATATAAGGCTATTACAAGCACTTAATGTGTACTTTCAATTTGAACGCAAAGATAGTCATTTTTAGTGGTACAAAAAATATATTTTAGACAAATAATAATGCTATTTTATAAAACCGATTGATTAATAACAAACTTTTCGGCTTCACCCAACACATTTAATTTGCCTACATCCAACATTTTAAAATTTTCGGGAACAAATCCACTAATAACCTCATTCTGTGCATTCGACAAATAAAAATCCATTATTGGAAATCTGGGTTTCAAATCTAGCATTAAATCGAAAACGCTTGTTGAAAGTACTTGTATACCCGCAAAAGCAAGTTTATTATAATCCGAAACATTTGAAATTATGTTTGGTTTTGTTTCACCTGTGTTTTCGTTTATCCATCCTCTTAATCTATTTTTTTGATTAAAAAGCAAATATCTAAATGTGTTGCGCTGACTAACAACTAAAGTTGCAATCGACTGTGAATTAACGTGCTGATTATACAATTCATTCAAATTCACATTTGAAAGTATGTCAACATTGTGAACTAAAAAAGGTTTTCCATCATCAAAAAACCAAGCCGCTTTACGAATTGCACCACCAGTATCGAGTAACTCGTTGCGTTCATCCGAAACTGCTATTCTTATTCCAAAAAAATTATTTGCTTTCAAAAAGTTTATAATCAAATCGGGGAAATGATGAACATTTACAATTATTTCGTCAAAACCAGCTGATTTTAATCTTAATATTATGTGTTCCAACAATGGTTTTCCAGCTATTGGAACCAAAGCTTTAGGTAAATTATCGGTGAGCGGTTTTAGCCTTGTGCCTAGTCCCGCTGCAAAAATCATTGCTTTCAAATTGGTAATATAATTGATTGTAATTAATTATTTTGGGGCTAAAATTTCCTCAATATTCTGCTCTCTGTGAATAAGTTGCACTTCTACACCAAAAGTAGAATTGATATGCTCTGCAATTTTTTGCGCAGAATAGACTGACCTATGTTGACCACCAGTACAACCAAAACTTACCATAAGATTGGCAAACCCACGATCTTTATAGCGTCTAACCGATGCATCAACCATTGCAAATGCGTGCTCCAAAAAAGGCAGAATTTCACCATCTTCTTCCAAAAATTGCTTTACTGACTCATCAAGTCCTGTTGAATGTGCATAACGTTCGTATTTTCCAGGATTATTCACTGCTCTACAATCGAAAACAAAACCACCACCGTTACCAGAATTGTCATTTGGAATTCCCTTTTTATACGAAAAACTATACACTTTTACTACCAAAGGTTTGCGCACTGTCACCTCCCTGAACTGTTTCAAATCAGTCATTTGCTTTAAAATATCAAGCAAATAAGGATATTCGGAATACTTATTTTTAAGAATTGCTCTCAAATTTTCGAGAGCAAAAGGAATGCTTTGTAAGAAATGCGGCTTTTTCTCAAAATAGCCTCTAAAGCCATAAGCACCAAGCACTTGAAGTGTACGAAACAAAACAAAATGCTTCAACTGAGTCCGAAAATCATCTTCGTCTACTGGTTGTAATTCCTTCAAAGCATCTAAATAAACTTGCAATAACTCATCCCGTAATTCACTACTATATTGAGCTTTAGCTTGCCACAAAAAAGAAGCAACATCATAATACAATGGACCTTTGCGACCTCCTTGAAAATCAATAAAATAGGGTTCGTTAACTTTTACCATCACATTGCGACTTTGAAAATCGCGGTACATAAATGTATTGGAATGTGAACGTAATAATATCTCTGACAAACGTGAAAAATCATCTTCTAAAAGATTTTCTTGAAAATCTAATCCTGTGGATTTTAAAAAACAATATTTAAAATAATTCAAATCCCACAGTATCGATCGTTCGTTAAATTCTGGTTGAGGATAACACACCGAAAAATCAAAGTCTTTGGCTCCAAGCACTTGAAATGCTGCAAGTTTACGCATCGTTTTTCGCAAAATTTCTTTTTCTGCTTCACAAAAAACACCTGTTTTACGTCCTTCGGAAATAACATCAAAAAGCAAAACATCACCCAAATCTTCTTGAATATAAAATCGTCCATCCTTAGTTTGATCCAAAAATTTTGGAACTGGCAAACCTTGTTTCGTAAAATGTTTTGCCATTTGAATAAACGCATTATTTTCCTCGATGGAGGTGCCTTCAACTCCTATCAAAGTATGTGTTTTACTTTCTAATCTAAAATATCGACGATTAGAACCGGAAGCCGAAAGTTCTTCTTTGCTAAGAAGTTTTTCGTTGGTTTGATGTTTAAAAAGATTTTCTAACTCATTCATATTGCGTTACTTGTTTTGCGTTTATGGTTTCGGTTTAGGCGTTTTGTGTTTATTTTACAACAGTTTATGAAACCTCTTTTTAGGGGCAGTCTCTATCCGAACAATTATTTTATTTTCTTTCAATTTCTCTCAAATTTTCCATTTTCTTTTTGGCTAGGAAACCATAAATATCTTCTAAATGCTCAGTTACTTTCTGATTTCCAAACTCATATACTTTAGTCACTAAACCGTCTAAAAAATCACGGTCGTGCGAAACAACAATAATAGTTCCATCAAAATCGACCAAAGCTTGTTTTAAAATATCTTTAGTTTTCATATCCAAATGATTGGTTGGCTCATCTAGTATTAATAGATTTACAGGTTCTAGCAATAATTTAATCATTGCTAATCGAGTTCGTTCACCACCCGAAAGCACCTTAACTTTTTTGAAGGACGCATCACCACCAAACATAAAAGCACCCAATAAGTTCTTGATATTGTTACGAATATCGCCAACGGCCACATCATCAATTGTTTGGAATACTGTCAAATTTTCGTCCAACAATGAAGCTTGATTTTGAGCAAAATACCCAATTTTTACGTTATGACCAAGAGTCAGACTTCCCTCATGCTCAATCTCTTGCATAATACATTTTACCAAGGTTGATTTTCCTTCACCGTTTTTGCCTACAAAAGCGATTTTTTCACCACGCTCAATCATAAAATTTGCATTGCCAAAAATCCTTTTCTCCCCATAAATTTTACCTACATTTTCGGCTGTAACAGGATAATTGCCCGAGCGTGGCGATGGAGGAAATTTTAGTCGCAAAGCCGATGAATCTTCTTCATCAACTTCAAGTATTGGAAGCTTTTCCAGCATTTTCACTCGCGACTGAACTTGATTTGTTTTGGAATAAGTACCACGGAACCTTTCGATAAAATCCATATTTTCGGCAATCATTTTTTGTTGCTCCTCATACTGTTTTTGTTGTTGTTCGCGGCGTTCTTTTCTAAGTTCAAGGTAATGCGAATATTTTGCTTTGTAATCATAAATACGGCCCATAGTAACTTCTATGGTTCGGGTTGTAATGTTATCCACAAAAGCCCTATCATGCGAAATAACCACCACAGCTTTTGCCGAGTTAATCAAAAACTCCTCCAACCACTGAATAGATTCAATATCAAGATGATTAGTTGGCTCATCCAATAAAATCACATCTGGTCGACGCAATAAAATCTTAGCCAGCTCAATACGCATCCGCCAACCTCCACTCAATTCGGAAGTTTTACGGGTAAAATCTTCACGCATAAAACCTAGTCCAAGCAAAGTCTTTTCAATATCGGCATCATAATTTATTTCTTCGATACTATAAAATTGTTCGCTTAAAGCCGAAACTTGCTCAATCAACTCCATGTAGCTATCTGACTCATAATCAGTTCTTGTATTCAATTGCTCATTTAGTTCTGCAATTTTGGTTTCCATTTCGGTAATTGCCGAAAAAGCCATGGCTGTTTCTTCAAAAACTGTACGCGTATCTTCTGTTAACAAATGCTGAGGTAAATAGGCCACAACCAATTCTTTTGGGTAAGATATTGTACCACGTGTTGGTTCCCGCGAACCTGCCAAAATTTTAAGTAAAGTGGACTTCCCTGCACCATTTTTGCCCATGAGAGCAATTCGGTCACTTTCGTTAATTACAAATGAAATATCTTGAAAAAGAGCTTGTCCTCCAAACTCAACTGTAAGTGTGTCAACTGATAACATTGATAATAATGTAAAATGAATAATGGAAAATGAAATTATTTGCTTCCTCACAAAAAAACTCACCAACGTTGAATGCTGATGAGCGTTTTTATTTGGGCTATTGAATTAAATGTTTTTTTGAAATAAATACTATCTCTTGATACTTTTCAGATGTTCATCCGCTGACATAACAGGAATATTCGATGCTTTAAAATCTTTTTGATTTCTAGTTAAATGTTTTAGATTTAATGTAGCCATTGGTAAGTTATTAGTAATACTTGTCGCAGCAATAAAGATGTCAGCCAAATCAATCATTTTATTGCTCTTTTTGAGTTGCTTAAAAATTTTAATTGCTTGAGAAGAAGATTGCATATCAAAATCTAAGACTTCAACCGATTCCAAAAATTCAGACCAAAATGAATTCTGATTGTCATTACTTCCTGAAAATATCTCGTAATGTGTAATAATTGATATTGCAAAGTCATTTTCGGTTGCTGCCAATTTATAGAACAATGTTTTTCTTTATTGATTGACCGAAATAATTCTATGAGAACAAAAGAATCTAAAAGTATCATGCTAACCGTGATTTATTGAAATGCTCCCTAACCGATTGATATTCATTATACTCGGCATCGGTCCAAGTTGGTGCTTTTAAAATCAATGATTGCAAATCAGTCACCTTAGATTGCGTCTTAACATTAATCTCATTAATGATAGTTGTGTTCAACTTTTTCAATTCAGACACAGGTAGCTGTTTTACAATACCAACCAAGTCTTTATAGGCAATATTAAAGTTTACTTGCATAAAAAATTTTGTTTTGAATTAAATAAAATATATTGGATGTAATCAAATAAACCCATAATGAAGTTTGATTTGCAGTTCAATTTTTATATTTTTTTAGATTGACGTTACAAAGATACAAACAACTCATGAAATTGAAACTAAAACAGAAAAAAAATCTAGTATTAAAACTATTTCGGATAAACTTCAATGATTGAAACTCAGCAGAAATTCTTATTTGAAATCCTAAGTTTTTTATCAAAAACTTCATCAACTTGATTTTCCAAATAAAAAAGATGATCGTCCTTGGTTATATTTATTTTACTTCACAAAATTCAAAATTAGTTTTCCCTTCCGAAACATCGATTTTAAGGTATCCTGCATTTGGATAATCATCTCTTAATGCGCCAATTATGACATATGTAGTATTTCCAAAAACATTGACTGCACTAACATGGTCGTGACCTGAAACAACCATATTTACATTATTTTTTGCAAATAAGTCAAGTAAAACATAAAGTTCTGATACCAAAAGACTAGATGACCCTGAATGTCTGTTTCTGAAAAAATTCACGTGTGAAAAAATGATGCAATTCCGAAAATTGTTTCTTTGGCTTTCTAGGGTATGTTTCAACCAAGTTAATTGTTTGCCACCTATAGTTCCACTGCCAGAATCCAAACAAATAAAAATATCACTAGCTTTAGGTGTTTGTACAGTAAACCAGTAAGTTGAAGCACCAAATTCTTGATAAAAACTCTGCCAACCATCAAAAAACAAATCATGATTCCCAACTAATATAAAATGTGGTTTTTGTTCGAATGTAGGTAATAATTGCTGTAAATTTGAGTAATCTTCATTGCGACCAGTAACAATATCTCCGACCAAAACAAATGCTAAATAATCTGGCTTTTTTGCTTCATTTATAAAATTACTAATATTTGATATCCCTCCAATATGTGTATCTGATGCCGCTAAAATAAAATAATTGTCGTCGTCAACCGTCAAATTTTTAAATGGATGTGTAACATTCCATGACTGAGACTGCTCAAAGCGCTCATCAGCCGTTTCGGGAGAATAAACAAAACCTGTAAAGTCATTCTCTTTTTTACAATTGGAGAAAATAACTAGAAAAAATACCAAATAGCTAATTTTAAAAATTCTCAATTTATTGTCCATATCATTCCTCCTCTGAATAAAAATCCAAAATAGCCAACATGAACATTAAAAAAACCGGATTGCATATAACACAATTCACTGTATATTTGCATATTATGACTTATACCACGTGATAACTTTGCTATAAACATGGGATTAGTTTCTTGCAAAATTGTAAATTTATCATAATTAGTAATACTACCATCAAATAAAAGCAATCGATTAATTGAGTTGAAATATGAAAATCTATACATTAAATTGAGCGGCTCAGTGACACTAATATTATAATTCAGATTATATTTCTGTTTGGCTGCATTAGAAAAACTATATTTACGAGAATTGAGCCCAAGAGCATATCCAAAATGTCTTGTTTTGATGTCAGCTAACAATCCGATATTTACCTCTCTCAAATCAACCGAAAATGGCCTCCAAACATAGAATGAACCAATATTTAAATAGCGGTGAGATATTTTTATGTTTTTTGTGAGTGCCAAAGAATAAGCCGAAAAAAGATTTTTTTGTACGTTTGAAAGTGTCAATAAACCACCTGCAGAAGCACTAAAACCAGCATAATTCCCATTAATTGCTGTTGAAAAATCACCAACAACACCATCCGAAACAAGGCTTTGCCCCACCCCAAAATAAGTATCTACTGAAATCTGTGCGAAACCATGATTTTTTAATCCTAAAAGCAAAAATAAGACAATAAACAAATATTTACTTTTAAAAACTTTATCATAGAGTATAAAATTATTCATAACCTGAATATGAAACACTAAAATATAACTATTACGATTGAGGTAAATTTCTCAACACCCTTTCAATCACATTGTTTTCAAATCCACGGCTTTGTGCAAATCGGAAAAGTTTTCCTTGTTTTTCATACTCATATTCATATTTCAAACCTACTAATTTTGTTTTAAGAATTGAAGCCAACATTTCCTGGTATTCACCCTCATCAATAGAATCTAAAGCCTCAGAAATAAGCATTTTATCCAGTCCTTTCCCTTTTAAAGCATACGAAATCTTAATTTTCCCCCATTTATTAAACCTAAATTTATCCTTTACAAAATGAAGACAATATCTTTTTTCGTTGATAAAATCTTCTTGAATCAATCGGTCGATAATTTTCGATTTGTTATCACATGTCACGCACCACGCATTTAGTTTCTCTTCCAATTCCGAAATACAGTGTTCAGATATTGAACAATATGAAGCCGCTTTGTGCAATAATTCTTCTAAAGTGTATTCTTTTTTCATAATTTTTAATAATCAGATTTTTATTTGAAACAAAGTTTTTTTCGTTTACAAACATTGTGTATATTAACAATCAAGATATAAACCACTAGCAAAATATCAATTAAAACTTAGCTCTTACCATTATTACAGATCCCATTAGCATTGGCAAAACAAAATTAATTATCCACAAACACATTCCTGCAAGTGCTATTCCAACAATATTATGTGAATAAGCGCCAATTATTAATACTGCAAACGAACTACGAATAGCTACTTCCGAAAAAGCCAATGATGGTGTAAATGTTACTAACAAATAAATTGAAGGAATGCAAATAATAGCTTGCCAAACCGTTAAATCAATACTAAAAAAGCTCAACATTAAGTAGAACTGAGTACAAAAAACAGTATATCTCAACATTGAAACTAACATTATGCTAACCAAATATGTGAATTTATAACCAGTAAGACAATCTGTAAAAGGGGTAATTTTAGCTGCCATTTTACTTATTTTCAAACGTTTACTCAACAACGGAAGACAAAAATAGAATATACTAAAAACCAGAATACAAGTTGCCAATGCACCTACATATTGAACCATATTTATTTCTAGTTTCTCCGAAGCTTTTAAATAAAAAAAAATGAATGCAGGAATTCCACACAAAGCCATTACAATGTTCTGTGTCAAACTATTAACAACACTTAAAGTCACCCCTGATTTGCGATTTTCTACATTTAAAAACATAATTCTACCTACCAACTCTCCCACTCGATTAGGCGTAAAAAAGCCCGATGAAATACCCGCAAGTACTGCTTTTATTGCTGTTACGAAACTTAATTTTTGAATATTGGAGCACAACATTTTCCATTTTATTGCTTCTAAAAACCAATTAAAAGGAAGTAATGCAAAGACTCCTAGCAACCACACAAATTGCGTCAAAGGAATTTGTTTCCATTCCTTTAAAAATTCATTGTAATGGTTAAAGGTAGCAAGTTTATAACCCAAAAACAAATAGGTTGCAATTAAAATTAACCATTTTATAATGGAAAACGGTTTAAACATTTTTAAATGTGAATTTTTTTTGAGAAAAATAGCTGAATAATGTAGTAAAAAAAGTTATTGTCATTTTAGCTGGTGTTGGAAAAAAATGAAGACCATCAACCAAAAGCTTTAGTCCGACATAATTTAACATTAAATTTATAAATACAACAATAAAATAACGATACAATTGCACATGACCCCGTAAATCAGAAGCTGTAAAGGTAACATATTTTTGAAGTAAAAAACCAGTAAATGAAGAGATTGGAAATATAATTGCCAGTGTAGCAATATGGGAACTTAACGTTACAAAACCTAGGTGCAACATTTGATGTTGTAGCACAAAATTATAGACAAGAAAATATAAAACTAAATCGAAAGCCATGTTAGCAACTCCAGACACCCCATATCTAAAGAACTGCAATGTCATATAGTTACCAAAAGGTGGATAAAAAAAATCGATGGCAATGCTTATCCAACTGCCAATTGTTTCAAATATATTTCTCATTTAAAATTATAAATAATGAACTTTAACGGACAATAAAAACCGAAAAAATAGGATAATCAAACAATTATAGTTACTTTTGTGCGCTCAAAAAAAACTTGTACGTTCTGCAAAGATACAATTTTAGTATTTACGATTTCATATTTGAAATTTTCATTTTTCAAAATTGTTGATATTTAACTATAAAAACGAGTTCTAAAAATCTATTGCAAACATAAGCATTTAAAATTCAACCAGTAATATGCCCGACGACGACACGAAATATGGCACAAGTAAAAGCAAAAAAATACTTGGGACAGCACTTCCTCAAAGACATGGAAGTAGCGCGTCGTATAGCCGAGAGCTTAACTCTCGACGGTAAAACATCTGTATTGGAAATTGGTCCTGGAATGGGCGTTCTCACTCAATATTTACTTCAAAATCCACTTATTGATCTCACAGCTGTTGAACTCGATGGCGAATCGGTGGAATATTTACATCTTCATTACCCAAACTTGAATGTTATCGAAGCAGATTTTTTGAAAATGGATTTAAAAACCTATTTTCAAGATAAATTTTGCATAATCGGTAACTTTCCATATAATATTTCTAGCCAAATATTTTTTAAAATGCTTGAAAACAAAGATTCAATTCCTTGTTTGGCAGGCATGATTCAAAAAGAAGTGGCTGAACGCATTGCTGCACCTGCAGGAAGTAAAACCTACGGTATTCTGAGCGTATTGATGCAAGCATATTACAAAATCGAATACCTTTTCACTGTTCACGAACACGTCTTTGACCCTCCTCCAAAGGTCAAATCGGCTGTTATTCGCTTTACACGTAATGAAGTTTCGCAAATCGATTGTAACGATGCGCTCTTCAAAACTGTGGTGAAAACAGCCTTCAACCAACGCCGCAAAACTTTGCGCAACTCCCTCAAACCATTGGTAGAATCAGGACATCCTATGTATGCCGACCCGCTTTTCGACTTGCGTCCGGAGCGACTGGATGTGGCTGCATTTATTGATCTTACCAACAGAGTAGAGGCTGCCCTAGATAATTGACTTTTATCAATTATTTACTTTACATTTTCGTTTAACCTTTATGAACTTTTCCATGCGGCATAAAAAAACAAGTTGATAAACTCATAGTGAGTTATTTACATGCCGATAAATAATAGAAAGGAAACAAATATTATGTCAGAATTAAGAATTTTTTACCACGAAGATAATAGAATTAAAATTTCGAAAAGCCTCGATATTTTAAAAAAAGTAGACCTCAAAGAGTTGGTTTGGATTGACTTAAACGATGTTTCGGAAGAAATTGAGGACAAATTGGAAGAATTTCTAAAAATCTATATTCAAGAAGATGAGGAGATTGAAGAAATTGAGATGAGTTCGCGTTATATGCAAACTGACGATAGCATTGTGGCTAATTCTAACTTTTTGCAAGAAAATTACACTGTTGAACCAGTTTCATTTATTATTAAAAATGGCATTTTGGTATCAGTTAGAAATACTGATTTAAGGTCATTTAGCGAAACAGTTAAGAAAATTTTTGCAAATACTCGTAATTTTCTTACTGGTTATCATGTGTTGGTTACATTACTCGAAACTCGTGTAGAATATGATGCCGACATGATAGAGGATGCTACAGACCAAATTACTAGTTTAAGTAAGACTCTGAATACTGAAGACGATTTGGATCAAGATATTTTGATTAGAATCAAGGACTTGCAAGAAAAGGTTATGATTATCCGTCAGAATATTATGGATAAACAAAGGGTAGTTTCCAACATGTTAAAGTGCGATTTTTTTCCAACTGAACTACTGCCTCGACTTGCGATGATTATAAAAGACATAAATTCACTTTTTGAGTACACCCGCTTTGGATTCGACCGTTTGGACTATCTTCAAGATACTTTTCTTGGTTTGGTAAATCTTCAACAAAATAAAATTATCAAAATTTTTACTGTTGTATCGGTAATATTTATGCCCCCAACGCTTATTGCAAGTATTTATGGTATGAATTTCAAGCACTTACCAGAACTCGATTGGAAGTTGGGTTATCCAATTTCATTATTAATGATGATAGGTTTTTCTGGTGTGGTAATGCTTTACTTTAGACGTAAAAAGTGGCTGTAAAAAAACATTACAGCCTCTATTTTACGGCTTGTTCGATATCTTTGAATAAATCTTCCACATCTTCCATACCAACAGAAACACGTATCGTTTTATCTGAAACACGCATTTCCTGTCGAAGTTCAGGAGTAAATGGTCCAAATATTGTGCTGGCAGGATGAATTGCTAATGTCTTATTATCAAACAGATTAGTAGCACGTTTAATCAATTTCAATTTATTTAGAAAACTGAAACATGCTTCACGAGAGGCTAAGTTAAAGGTAAACATAGCACCTGGATTTTTGCCAAATTGACTTAAACTAAGTTCATAAAAATGATTTGACTCTAATCCATTATAATTTACCGATTCAACGCCCGTTAACGTTTCAAGTCGTTTAACCAAATTCAAGCAACTGCTAGTTGCCCGCTCATAACGCAAACTTAGCGTTTCCAATCCAATACTTTGAAGGGCAGCCACTTGAGGCGTCATATAGGCACCAAGGTTTCGATGAATTTCTTTTCGGAGTTTAACAGTGAAAGCAGCTGGTCCAAATTCTTTTGATAAAACATGTAATTTGGGCGATGAAATCCAATTGAAATTTCCATAATCAATTATCAACCCTCCCAAACTTGTTGCACCGCCAGAAATATATTTTGTGCTCGATACAATTTCGATATTTATACCCCATTGTTTAGCCTTAAATGCGCAAAAAGGCACTATTGTTGTATCGGCAACTAATGGCACACCAGCGGCTTTAGTGATAGCTGAAAGAGCCTTTAAATCAACAACTTCCATTTGAGGATTTGTTATTATTTCCAAAAACACTGCGCAAGTATTAGCATCAATATGCGACTCTACTTCGTCAATATTTGTCAAATCACAAAATCTTGTTTCTACACCAAAAGCAGCCATTGTACTTGAAAAAAACGAATATGTGTTTCCAAATAAGTGCTTGGAAGTAATAATGTTACTACCCGTTTTTGCCAATGTAATAATAGCATTAGAAATGGCGGCCATTCCTGAATTTAATGCAGTAACACCAAAAGCACCAGTAATTGTTTGAATTTTACTTTCAAAATGCTGAACTGTTGGATTTGTTATGCGTGAATATGTATGTTCAGGTATTTTTCCAATAAATGCAGCTTCCATTTCTTCGGCTGTTGCAAATTCATAAGCAGCATTTTGATATATGGGCATGCTTAACGCACCATAAGCATCAGGTTTTGAGTAAGGTGTGTGAAGAAATTTGTTATTGAAATTATTTTCGCTCATTGGAAATGTGTTTTGCGTTTCGTGTTTTGCGTTTCGTGTTTCGCTATATGAGAACACGAAACACGAAACATTAGTTTATCTTAATTTTGCATCTAATTTTGTTTCAAAATTCAATTGCAACTTTTTCATTATTGGCTCAATTTGCCCATCGGTAAGTGTTTTGGTATCATCTTGCAAAATAAAACTTACAGCATACGATTTTTTTCCTGCTTCTAAATTTTTACCTTCGTAAACATCAAATAAGTTGACAGATTTCAACAATTTACGTTCTGTGTCGTAAGCAATTTTTTCAATTTCAGCGAAAGTAACATTTTTATCAATCAACAATGCCAAGTCGCGTTTCACTTCAGGGAATTTGGACAACTCGGTGTAACGAACATTTTTGTCGTTAAGTTCAGCAACAATTGCAGTCCAATTCAAATCGGCAAAATAAACATCCGCCTCAACATCAACCATTTTACGAATTTTTGATTGTACAATTCCAAAAACTGCAAGTTGTTTTCCTTGACGACTATAAATAGTCAACGCCTCACTTAACAAATCATCTGTATAATCGCCAATTACTAATTTACGCAAATTAAAACATAATCGACGAAAGATATTTTCTACATAAGATTTTAATTCATAGGCAGTTGATTTTTCGTCAGCAGTCACCCACGATTGTGCTCGCTTATTGCCTGTGAGCCACATTCCTAAATGAAAATCTTCGGAATAAGCCGACAAAGCTTTTCCTTCAGTTTTATTTTCAGGATGGTAATAATAACAATTTCCAAATTCATATAACTTCAAATCGGAATTCCTACGATTAATATTACGCGCAATATTTTCTAATCCTCCAAAAAGTAAAGTTTGACGCATTACATTCAAATCCGAACTCAGTGGATTTAGCATTTTAACTGAATTTGCACTAGGAAACAAATTCAAATTGGTATAATAAGCACCTTTAGTCAAAGAATTGTTCAATACTTCGTTAAATCCTTGTGCTGTTAATTGTTCAGCTATTGTATGTTGTAATTTGTAGCTATCGGGTTTAGTTCCAAAGCTCAAATTTGATTTCAATGTATCACCAATTTCTACATTATTATATCCATAAATACGCAAAATATCTTCAATCACATCAACATCACGTTGTACATCAACCCTATATGCAGGCACTTCTAATTGATAAGCATCTTGAGTTTGACTCACAATTTTCATTTCGAGCGCCGCCAAAATTGTTTCAATATTTTTTTTGCCAATTTCTTTTCCTATCAACGAATTTATTTTGCGAATGGATAATTCAACTTCAAATGGCTTAACCACTTCGGGATAAATATCAATAATATCACTCGAGATTTGTCCCCCAGCCACTTCTTGAATTAATAATGCACAACGCTTTAGAACATAAATAGTGTTAGTAGGATCACAACCGCGTTCAAAACGAAACGATGCATCAGTATTTAACAGGTGTCTACGTGCAGTTTTACGAATTGTTACTGGATTAAAATAGGCACTTTCCAAAAATACATTTTTAGTAGTTTCGGTAACTCCCGATTGCAAACCACCAAATACACCACCGATACACATAGCCTCTTCAGCATTACAAATCATCAAATCGACTGCATTCAATTTTCTTTCAATCCCATCAAGAGTAGTGAAAACAGTTCCTTCGGGCATATTTTTTACGCGAACTTCACCGCCTTTAATTTTATCGGCATCGAAAGCATGAAGTGGTTGACCCAATTCGTGCAAAACAAAATTTGTAGCATCTACAATATTATTGATAGGGCGAAGTCCAATAATTAGTAAATAATTCTTCAACCATTCTGGCGATTCGGTAACCGTAACACCAGAAATTGTAACAGCACTATAACGTGGACATGCAGCAGTATTTTCTACAGTTACAGGAATATTTAAGTTCGTATTTTGAATTGAAAATGTTTCAATTGATGGTTTAGTCAATTTAACAGAATCATCTTTTAATGCATAAAAAGCTGCTAAGTCGCGCGCTACTCCAAAGTGCGAAGCGGCGTCAATACGATTAGGTGTAATATCCACTTCTAATAAAAAATCACTTTTAATACCGTAATAATCTTTGGCCAAAGTACCAACTACTGCATCGGTAGGTAAAACAATAATGCCATCGTGACTTGTACCAATACCAATTTCATCTTGTGCACACAACATACCTAACGATTCTACACCACGAATTTTAGACCGTTTAATGCTAAAACTTTCATCGCCCGAATAAAGTTTAGTACCTACTGTAGCTACTACTACTTTTTGACCTGCTGCCACATTTGGAGCTCCACATACTATTTGCAATGGTTCACCTGAACCAATATTTACAGTAGTAACGTGTAGATGATCAGAGTTTTCGTGTGAACCACATGTCAAAACTTCTCCTATAACTAAACCTTCCAAACCTCCTTTTACAGTTTGAACTTCTTCAACTCCACCGACTTCCAAGCCTATAGATGTCAATGCTTTAGATAATGCATCTGGCGTCACATCAAGATTGATGTAATTTTTCAGCCAATTATACGATATATTCATATGTAATTCTAAATTTTAAAATTCTCAATGCTTCAAATAATTCCTTGTTGCATTGTTTTTATTTTGAGGGCACAAAGATACGGCTTTTTGCATATAAAATATACATTTGACAAAGTCGGTTTTGCACAACAAAATTAAAAACAATGGCTTAAAACCCAAATTTATCAAATTAGTTATACTTTAGTGACATAAGTTCATCTAAAAGTATGCTGTTTTCTTGAGGTGTTCCTACTGTTATTCGCAAACAACCATTGCACAAAGCAACACTATTTCTATTGCGGACAATAATACTTTTTTCAACTAAATATTTATAAACTGCATTAGCATCAGCTACTTTTACTAACACAAAATTAGCATCGGTTGGATAAATATGTTGCACCAATTTAAGTTGCAGTAATTTACTCATCAATTCTTCTCGCTCTTTCAACAATTCATCTACCCATTTTTTAACTTGACTAGCATTTTTCATTGCCAACAAAGCCTGCTGTTGTGTTAGAATGTTAATATTATAAGGATATTTGATTTTATTTAACACAGCAATTATTTCGGTAGAAGCAAAAGCCATTCCAAGGCGTATTGCTGCGCTTCCCCATGCTTTCGAAAATGTTTGAAGTATCACCAAATTTGGAAATTCTGTAAGTTTTTCGGTAAAGCTTTTTTGACTAGAAAAATCGATATAAGCCTCATCTAGTACCACAATACCGTCGAAAGAATTCAAAAGTTTAATAATTTCAACTTGATTCAAACTGTTACCTGTTGGATTATTAGGTGAGCAAAGCCATATTATTTTAGTATATAAATTTGTAGCTGCCAACAATTTATCTGCCGAAAACTGAAAATTTTCATCTAGTAACACTTTACGGTATTCCACATCATTAATTCCAGCACTTACTTTATACATTCCGTAAGTTGGTTCAATTGCCACCACATTATCAACCCGTGGTTCGCAAAACGCACGGTACAAAAGATCTATTGGCTCATCGCTCCCATTCCCCAAAAAAATATGTTGAGAATCAACACCTTTAATCATAGAAATCGATTCTTTAACATCCCATTGTAAAGGATCGGGATAACGATTGAAAGGTGCGTTATAAGGATTTTCGTTTGCATCCAAATATACAGATGCTTCACCTTTAAACTCATCGCGTGCGCATGAATATGGTTGAAGTTGACGTATATTTTCTCGTAATAGTTTTTCGATATTCATAAAACGGTATATCTAATTGAATAATAATTCATTTAACACGCAAAACTTAGTATTTTTTGCATTAATATATCAAAAGTTTAATTTTCTGCAAAGGTAAAATAATTATTTCATAGGTAGGTATCAAATTTAAAATACAACACGAAAAAAACACAAAACATAGGTGAAAAATGAAACCAAAAAACAAATAGTTGAGAAAGAATTTAAGAAAAAAATATTTTTTGTTAAATATATTTCAAATATGAGTTGTATTTTTTGATAAATTATAGGTCACAATTGAATTTAGTCAATAAATCTCTTCAATTTTATATTGATAGTTCAAAAATAGTTTATACATTTGTGCTTTCATTAATTTAAAGCCCTAAAAAGTATTCTACTTATATTTGAAATAATGTTAAAGACTTAATTTTTAAGCATTATAAAAGAACCAAACAATCTTTATCATTTATCCATAGCATTTTAAATTTTCATTCTCCAAAATTAAAAATGTATGTATTTATTTAATTTCCGATTTATTGTTAAGCAACTGAAAATATGCAAGATCTTATTAAAGAATTAGTTGATCAAATTGAGAATATAAACGAAATGAGCGAGTTTATGTCTTATAAAACTGAGCTTATCAAGAAGTTGAATTTTTTGTCAACTAATGATAATTTGGTTCAAAATAAAAGTATTCCAGCCGATTTTGAAATAATACTTGAACACAACTCTTTTTATAAATCGATATTTTACAATCAAAAAAGTTCACTGTGGTTCAAAGATACAAATCATAAATTCGTACTTGTAAATAACACTTTTTCAAAGATGTTTGGTATTGAGAATCCTGAATTACTAATTGGAAAGACAGACTTTGATATTTGGCCAAAAAAATTGGCAAAAAAGAATAATGCTGAAGAGAATGATATAATACTGTCGGGCAATCCAATAATTACCGAAGAGATAATTTTAATAAATGGAATAGAAAAGTGGTTCGAGATATATAAGGCACCAGCATATAATGAAAAAGGAGTAATAATTGGCACTATTGGTTATTTAAATGACATTACAGTACGACGAGAAAAAGAAGAGCATCTTCGCAAATTGTCGAAAGCCATAGATCAAAGTACGGTTAGTATAATGATTACAGATTTGAATGGCAATATTGAATATGTCAATAATCAATTTAGTGAGGTAAGTGGTTTCTCGTACGATGAAGTAATTGGTAAAAATCCTAGAATATTGAAATCTGAATCTTTGAGTTCCGATAAGTATAAAGAACTATGGAGCACCATTATTTCGGGTGGAGTTTGGAAGGGAGAATTTGAAAACATAAATAAAAATGGTAAATCATTCTGGGAGTATGCATCCATTTCTTCAATCAAAAATCACAACGGTGAAATAACTCAATTTCTGGCTGTTAAGGAAGATATTACATCGCGTAAAACTGTTGAAAAAGAGTTGTATCGAATGTCACAATTGCAAGATATATTAATAAAAATGGCATCAAAATATATCAATCTTGAATTGTCGGACATTGACCCAAGTATTAACAAATCATTAGGAGAACTAAGCGATTTCTTTGAAGCAGATAGAGCTATAATATTTGATTACGATTGGGAAAATGAAGTTTGTAATAACACTTACGAATGGTGTGGGGCAGGAATAAAATCATATATCAAAGATTTACAAAACATACCATTATCTCAAATGAATGAATGGGTTGTTGTGCATTCAAAAGGCAAAACGCTCGATATTCCAGATATCAAATCGTTTAATGGCTTAACGAGAGACATTCTGGAAAAAAAAGGAGTAAAAAGTTTAATTTCAGTTCCAATAATGAACAATGAGAAATGTATCGGATTTATAGGATTCGATTCAATTCGTAAACGTCATCGTTATTCAGAAAATGAAAAATCGCTTCTTTTTGTTTTTGGACAAATGATAGTCAACCTTTTACAACATTCAAACTTAGAGAATATATTGATTCAAGAAAAAGAAAATGCACAAAAAGCAACTAAAGCAAAATCGGAATTTGTTGCCAATATGAGTCACGAATTGCGAACTCCATTGAATGGTGTAATAGGATTTTCGGAATTATTGATTCAAACAAATTTATCAGAAGTTCAAAATCAATATGCTAGCGCGATTAATATAAGTGCCAATTCACTTTTAGGAGTAATTAATGACATTCTTGATTTCTCAAAAATTGAAGCAAATCGATTAGAATTAGAGATAACAAAGACAGATATTGTAAAATTAATTGAACATAGTTTAGATATTGTAAAGTTTCCTGCAGAGAAAAAGAAGCTGGAATTATTATTGGATATACCTCAAAATTTACCAAAATATGCTTTTGTAGACTCCATACGATTAACACAAATTTTATCTAATTTAATTAGCAATGCGGTAAAATTCACATCGGTTGGTGAAATTGAGTTGAAAGTTACATATAAAAAAATATCCGATCACTTAGGAGAATTTGTTTTTTACGTTCGTGATACAGGAATCGGAATTTCTGAAGAACAAAAATCTAAACTTTTTAAAGCTTTCAGTCAAGCCGACAGCTCTACTACTCGAAAATTTGGCGGCACAGGATTAGGATTAATCATATCCGAAATGATAGCAAAAAAAATGGGAAGTAAAATTTTATTCGATAGTAAAAAAGGTTTAGGCACAACTTTTTATTTTAGTTCTCAACTTAAGGTAGAATACGATAATACAATAAATATCAAACCACTAACTAATATTAGTAGAGTTTTAGTAATTGATGATAATCAAAATAGTAGAAACAATTTAGAAAAACTTATAACAGGCTGGGGCATAAATTGTGAAACTTGCGAAAGTCCATTTAATGCAATTATGATTTTACAATTATCCGAACCATTTGATGCAATAATTGTAGATAATAGAATGAATAATATTGATGGAATGGGATCAATAAAAATGATTTGTGATAAATTAAATATTTCAACAACAAATCAAACCTTTATTTTACTACATTCAATATCAGAAGATTATCTTTTTTATGAAGAATGTAACGAAATGGGTATAAATATATTTTTCACTAAACCCATAAAAGCAAAAGAGTTATATACATGCTTAAGTGGATTAAACATCAACAAAGATCCAGAAAAAAATATTATCGAAGATACGAATACTCATAAATCGGAAACATATAAAATATTAATTGCAGATGACGATTTATTTAACATGTATTTGGCAAAAGCGATGATAGGTACAATAATACCAAATGTAATAATTCATGAAGCAAATAATGGTAAGGAGGCTTTGGAGTTAGCTATGACTTCAAAATTTGATATGATTTTTATGGATGTGCAGATGCCTGAAATGGATGGCAATGAAGCAACAATTGCAATTAGAGAATTTGAAAAACCACTAAATATTTATACGCCAATAATTGGGCTTACAGCTGGGGCGCTTAAAGAAGAAAGAGATAAATGCCTAGATTCTGGCATGGATGAATTTCTAACTAAACCTATAGACACTAACAAGTTAAAAGAAACTATTCATAACTATATATTTGAAAAAAGATCTGTAAATTTTACTTAAAATGACATGTGATATATTTATTTGAAAACTTAACCTTTTTCAATTATTTTATCAAACAATAAATAAACTTTAATTCGAAATTAATCGAGATATGGAATAATATTCCAACACATGTAAAAACCAACATAGTATAATTAACTAAAATCAGATAAAGAGATAATAAATTTACATCGAATTCTTTTTAATAGTAACAACAAATATAGAAATGGATAACTTTAAGAATAAGCACATATTGATTATTGATGACAATCCTATGAATCTGCTACTGACATCAAAACTACTCGAAAATCATGGTTTTAAAGCGAGTACAGCAGAAAGCGGCGCATTAGGTATTGAATTTTTAAAAAATATATCACCTTCATTAATCCTATTGGATGTAATGATGCCTGATGTTGATGGCTATGAAGTGTGTAGGGAAATAAAAAAAGTTGAAAAATGGAAAGATATACCCGTTATATTTTTAACTGCAAATGATCAAACCGAGAATGTAGTTGAAGGATTTGATGCTGGTGGTGTGGATTACATTACAAAACCATTTAAAAGTGAGGAATTGTTAGTACGCATTAAAAATCATATTGAACTTGCCGTCTCTCGCAAAACAATATTGGAAATGAATCACTCAAGAGATAAGCTTTATTCAATTATTGCACACGATATTCGATCTCCACTTTCAGGTATTTTGCAAACTGTCGATGCAATTGATCAAGGATTTTTTGATCCAAGTAGCGAAGATTTTATGGATATAATACATCATCTTAGAATAAGAACTAAAGACACTAGTACCCTATTAAACAGCCTTTTACAATGGACTAGAGCACAAGATGACAACATTCAACTTGAACCACAAAATACAAATATTTTCTCAATTATTAGTAGTTGTCAAACATTACTGGAGGCAGTAGCTCAAAATAAGAATATCGAAATACTGCTTGATGTTCCACAGGATATAGAAGCTTGGTGCGATGAAGTTTCTATTAATACTGTAATACGAAATATTATTTCTAACTCTATTAAATTTACTCCAAGTAATGGAAAAATAACCGTTACAGCAAAACAACAAGTTGATACAGTTGATATATGTATAAGTGATACTGGTGTTGGAATGTCTGACGATGCAATGAAAAAGATTTTTGAAGAAAACCAGCATTTTACAAGTTCTGGTACTGATAATGAATCGGGTACAGGTTTGGGATTAATGTTAGTCAAAGATTTCATAAAAAAGAACAATGGTAGTTTAAGAGTTGAAAGCAAATTAAATATTGGTACTAGTTTAACAATATCATTACCTAAGTTTCACTAAATAAAATATTATGGATAATAAACTGTTAAGTATTTTAATAATCGATGATGACATCGTATATCGAAAATTATCTAGTTCTATTTTAAAAGAACGATTTAACGTTTATGCTGCCGAAGCACCATCAATAGCATTCAAAATTTTGAAAGCAGAAAGTATTGATTACGTTATTTGCGATTATCGACTTCCAGAAATGAATGGTTTGGAAGTATTAGAGCGAATAAAGATGGATTATCCACATATTGAGCTAATTATGATTAGCGATTCTGGCGATATGGACACAGTAATTCAAGCATTAAGACGCGGTGCTGTTGATTATTTTAAAAAACCATTTACACCAGCTGACATTTGGATGTCAATTGAAAAAACACAAAAGTTTGCAGAACTAAATAATAATTACAAAGCCGAAAAAAATAAAAATTCACATCTAAAAGAAATTGTAGACCGCGAATTTGGAGTTGAAATTATTGGGAATTCTAAAGCTATTAAAGAACTAAAATTACAAATGCGTTTGGTAGCTCAAACTCCTGATACTTCAGTACTTATTTTAGGAGAAAGCGGTACTGGCAAGGAGCTTGTAGCCAAAGGAATTCACAATTTAAGTAATAGAAAAGATGAGTTTTTTGGTGCAGTAAATATGTCAGCTATACCAGAAAGTTTATTTGAAAGTGAATTTTTTGGTCATAAAAAAGGTAGCTTTACAGGAGCAATTTCTGATAAAGCAGGTTGGTTCGAAACCACAAATAAAGGAACCTTATTTCTCGACGAGATTGGTGAAATGACGCATAACTTACAAGTAAAACTTCTGCGAGTACTCGAAGATAGAACTTACATAAAAGTTGGTACTCAAACCGCGAATAAATATGATATCCGGATTGTAGCAGCAACAAATAAACCAATTGAAGAGATTTCGGATGGAAAAAACTTTAGAGTCGATTTATTTCATCGAGTTGGAACTTTTATTATTCACTTACCACCATTACGCGAGCGCAAAGAAGACATTCCCGATTTAGTAAAGCATTTTGTTACTTTTTTTTCGGCTAAAATGGCCAAAAATATTATTGAAGTTCAACCAGCTGTATTCGATATGTTTAACAAATACAGCTTTCCCGGCAATATTCGTGAACTAAGAAATATTATGGAAAGAGCTATTATACTTTGTACAGATAATGTGCTGAAACCTGAAAACTTTAGTATTATAAACAGTTTTAGCAAACAAAAAAACACTAATACTATTGAAAGCTACGACTTGGAAGTAATTGAAAAACAAACCATACTAAATGCATTACAAAAAGCAAATAACAATAAAGCAGAAGCTGCACGATTGTTGAATATTGAATGGAATGCTTTATATCGAAGACTTCAAAAATTTAATATCGAAATTTAAATTCTTTCAAAAAATCTTCGTTTTCGAGCATTATTGCTTATAATTGGAGATTACAACCTTAATGCATATCTGTTTATACTGCTCATATTCAAAGAGATATTTTTTTGGCATATATATTGACTATAGTTTTAAAATTATAATATGATTAATGTCTATTTAATAAATTAAAATATGAAAACTTATAAATTCAACTTAGCTCTTGCTGTAGTTACTTCATTTTTTCTTACATCTTGTTTAGATGAAAAAAATAATGATATTAACAATACAAGCAATTTTTCGTCATTTGATTTCAAGACAACGAAAGAGTACAATGTGTCGGTCACTACGTTGAATAATGAAAACCAACCCTTCAATAAAGTTTTGGTGAAATTATTTACTCGGAATCCTTTGGATTCAGTAGGTAATTTAAAGGCGGATTATATGGATTACCTTATTTTTAAAGGAAATACCAATGAAAATGGAGAACTAAATTGTAGAATTTCACCCGCTACAACAGTTGATAGTTTAAGCGTTTTAGTAGAACATATAGGATTGCCTACTTTGCAAACAGTTAAACTTGTTGGAACAAATGTTAATATTCGAATTGGTGGACAAACTCAAGCTGTAAAACAAGCATCTAAAATTGGACTTTATAAAGTTGTGACACCGCAAACACCAAATGCAAGTGGTTTCTACGTTTTAGGAGATTGGAACTCATTGGGTGTGCCAAATTATCTTTCTGCAAATGACGTAATCTCTAATTCACTGCTAGCAGATATTAATGCTTCATTACCTGAATACAAACCATTGACAACTACTCATCCACAATATCTGGAAGATACAAACGATGGAAGTGTTAAGCTTTATGAGGACGCTGAAGTATGGGTTACTTTTGTTCATGAAGGTGCAGGTTGGTCAAATGCATTAGCATACTATACTTATCCAAATGGAAATCCCCCAGCAACCGCTGATGCAATAACCGACAAAACAATAATTTTTCCAAACTTTTCATTTGTAAATTTGGGTGGTGGTTTAGTTTCTGGAAACAAAGTACAATTACAGTATTTAGACCCAGTAACAAAACAATATACAACTAGATTTCCTAAAGGAACTACAGTAGCTTGGATACTTAGAGCACAAGGATGGAGTAGTTCTTCACATCAAGTTGTAGCTGGTTTATGTACTCATTATTCTGATTCTCGTTTTAACAGTGAAAGTGATTCAAAATTAAAAAAACACAATGTTGTGTTAAACGATGCAGCAAGAAAGTTATTATTGATTGGTTTTGAAGATATGCGCCGCGACAATGGAGCTGACAATGATTTTAACGATGCTGTTTATTATGCAAGTGTGAATCCTTACACAGCAATAGATGAAAAACAATACAAAGTTATTGATAAACCTGTTGATACAGATGGAGATGGTGTTACAGATGTAAATGATGAATATCCAAACGATCCAACAAGAGCATACAATAATTATTATCCAGCTAAAGGTCAAACAGGAACATTAGCTTTCGAAGATTTATGGCCATCTAAGGGCGATTATGATTTTAATGATATGATAGTAGATTATAATTATAATCAAATAACAAATGGTGCTAATCAAGTAGTTGCTTTTAATGCCGAACTATCCCTAAGAGCCAAAGGCGCTCATTATACAAATGCTTTCGGAATACAATTTAACACAAATCCCGAAAATGTAAAATCAATTACTGGACAGCATATTACTAATGGATATCTAAATATTGGATCAAACGGCACCGAAAATAACCAAAGCAAGGCAGTAGTTATTGTTTACGATAATGCTTATGATTTATTGAAAACTTATAATACTATTATTGGTCAAACATATTATACTCCAAAAACAATAAAATTAAATATTGAATTTTCATCACCTATAGATCCAATTGTTTTTGGTACTGCACCATACAATCCATTCATTATTATTGACAAAAACAGAGGCAAGGAAGTTCATTTACCAACCTTACCACCAACTGATTTAGCCGATAAAAACTTGTTAGGAACAAAAGATGATAATTCAAATATTGCTCTTGGAAAATATTATATGTCTGACAAATACTTGCCATGGGCAATTAACATACCTATCACCTTTGACTACCCTGCCGAGAATGAAGATATAACCAAAGCATTCCTCAACTTTAACAAATGGGCTGAAAGTAATGGAGCTACCAATACCGATTGGTATGTAAATAAAGCTGGCTATAGAGATAACAGCAAGATATTTATAAAATAATTCAATTTTGAATAATTGCTTGTAATACAAATTTCAAGCAATTATTCAAAATAAAGAAACTTCATTTTCGAACATCAATCTTCATTTTCGAAGTAAATACAAAACACTCAATACACGCTATATTAATGATATATATACACTTACAAAAGCGGCACGATAATTGTTTATATTTTATACTAAATAAATACATAATATATAAAAATGAAACAAATTAAAATTCGTCTACTGATTGCACTTGCTTTAACCCTAACACTTTCATTTTCATCATGTAATGATAAAATTACTGATTTCTCACCTAATGACAGTTCATTGAATTTTGATTTCAAAACAATCAAAGAAGTTAATGTTTCGATTTCAACATTGAACAACAACAATGAACCATTGCCTGGAGTATATGTTGAAATTTACTCACAAAACCCACTAGATGAAAATGGTGGTCTTATAGCTAACAGAACAGATTTTCTTTTACAAAAAGGTTTAACTGATGCTACGGGTCTACTATCCAGCACAATTGCTCCTGCAACTACAGTTGATAGTTTAGTTGTTCTTGTTAACCAAATAGGTTTACAAAGTTATCATTCTGTAAAATTAACTTCAAATAATATTAAACTGACAATAGGAGGCAATAATGCCCAAAGCAAAGTAAAATATAAAGCAGTGGCTTCAACTTCTGCTATTATACCACCAGTATCGAATGTTGATGATTTTTTTGTACTTGGAGGATGGAATAAATCAGGCGTTCCAAATTACCTACTTGCTGATGATTTGATTAGCAATGACTTTTTAGTTGATGTAAATGCCTCGTTACCTGAACGAGTTGAATTATCAACTTCACATCCAGAATACTTAAACAGTTCTGATAATGGTAACTTAGTGCTTGACAAAGATGCAGAAGTTTGGGTAACATTTGTACACGAAGGTGCTGGTTATTTGAATACATTGGCATACTACACATATCCTAACGGAAACGCCCCTAAAAAAAGTAAAGATATTACCGACAAAACTATCATTTTTCCTAATGCATCTTTTTCTGGTTCAGGCGGTGGAATGAATTCAGGGAATAAAGTTCAATTATTTTACTACAATCCAACTAAAAAGTCTTATACAAATATCTTTCCAGCTGGTACTACAGTTAGCTGGATAATAAGATCAAATGGTTGGACAGGTTCTGCAGTAGGAACTGGATATAACAATTTTTATTCTGACAAAAATTTAAATCCCGAAAAAAATACTGAAAACCAAAAGCACAATGTTGTTCTTAAGGATTTGAGTCGTCAAATCTACCTTGTAGGATTTGAAGATTTGAATCGTGAAACTGGTAATTCAGACAACGATTTCAATGATGTGGTAATTTATGCAACAGTAACTCCATTCGACGCTGTTAATGAATCATTATATAAAGCTGTTGATTCAAAAATTAAAGACAAAGATAATGATGGTGTTCCAGATGATAAAGATGAATATCCGGAAGACAAATCAAGAGCTTTTAACAATTATTATCCTGCTAAAAGTCAAACAGGAACATTAGCATTCGAAGATTTATGGCCATCTAAAGGTGATTATGATTTCAATGATATGATAGTAGATTATAATTATAATCAAATAACAAATGGTGCTAATAAAGTAGTAGCTGTATATGCTGAACTAACTCCACGAGCTAAAGGTGCTCATTATTCCAATGCATTCGGGATAGAATTTAACACCACTCCAGAGAATGTAAAATCGGTTACTGGTCAGTCTATTACAAACGGATACCTTAATATTGGATCTAACGGAACCGAAAACAACCAAAGCAAAGCTGTAGTTATTGCTTTCGATAATGCATATGATTTCTTGAAAACTTATAATACAATAATTGGACAAACATATTATACTCCAAAAACATTAAAAATCAATATTGAATTTGTAACACCAATAGATCCAATTGCATTTGGATCAGCACCTTACAATCCATTTATAATTATAAATAAAACAAGAGGAAAAGAAGTGCATTTACCAACATTAGCTCCTACAAGTTTAGCTGATTTAAGTTTACTTGGCACTGTAGATGACAATTCAAATATTGCTCTAGGAAAGTATTATACATCAGACAAATATCTGCCTTGGGCAATAAATATACCAGTGACTTTTGATTATCCAGCTGAAAAAGAAGATATTAGAAAAGCATTTTTATTCTTCAACAAATGGTCAGAAAGCAAAGGTCTTACTAACAAAGATTGGTATGTAAACAAAGATGGTTTTAGAGACCTTACAAAAATTTACCACAAATAATAATATTAGCATTTCATACTAAACATTTTTATTTGTTTTGGGTTTAATAAGAATCAGGTGTATATTTCAAAATATACACCTGATTTTATTTTTAGCTAATATTTTGTAGTTTCGAAACTCACGAAAAGGTTGAAATAAATATTATGATACCAATAATGAAAGTTTAGAATCTCAAGATATATCAGGGAAACAAAAAGTTTATGTACTGTTTTCTAATTTCTTTCCACAAAGTGAAATTTTAAATTGACTTAATATCAAAGTTGACTTTTGGCTAAAATGCTCATGTGTTTTAAAAATTAAATAAGCATATTTACCAAATTAACATTAAAATCAAAAAAATATTATTACAAAACACACAATTGAATTAAGCTTAATTAAACTACTATCTTCGTTTTCGAACAAACCTCTTTATTTATAAATAATAATCAACCGACTCAAAATAAGGTACACACTTAATTATCTTACACTTACAACTTATGGCATATAAATTGTTTTAGATTGAGAAATATACACCAAATAAAATAATCGAAAATGAAAAAATTAAATCTCAAATTATTTTTTGTTGTTTTTACTATCTTATCGTTTTCATCATGCTTAGATGAAAAAATTAGCGATCTCAACAATGCTAGCACTACCTTGGGTTTTGATTTCAAAACCACTAAAGAATTCAATGTATCATTAACTACCCAGAACAATGAAAATCAAACCATTGGTGGTGTTTATGTAAAACTTTACTCACAAAACCCTCTTACAGAGAGTGGACTACTAAAAGACGACAGTGAAAACTTCCTTGTTTTCAAAGGCTTAACTGACTCAAATGGAAATATTGCAACTAAAATTGCTTTACCAACTTTTGTAGATAGTTTAAGTGTGCTAATAAACCACATAGGACTACCTAATTATCAAATTGTAAAACTAAATGGTGGTAATATTAATGTGATAGTTGGTGGATCGTCTGTACAAAAAACTAAAACCAATGTTAGTCGATCTAAAGCACCAAATTCTGGCATGTGGTGGATTAGTGATTTTTGGAAAGTAAATGATTTCTATGCCTTTTCAAATTGGAATAGCTTAGGAGTACCTAACAATTTAGAAGCAACAAATGATGTTATATCAAACCAATTGTTGGCCGACGTAAATGCTACATTACCTGAGCGAATTAAATTAACGGTTTCACATCCCGAATATTTAACAAGCCAAGATGATGGAAGTATTGTACTTATAGAAGATGCTGAAGTTTGGGTTACTTTTGTACATGAAGGAGCTGGATTTTCTAACACATTAGCATATTACACACATACCAATGACATGCCACCAGCTACAAAAGCTGATATTAAATACTCTACTATATCATTCCCAAATGTTTCATTTTTAAATTCAGGTGGCGGTTTGAAATCCGGAAATAAAGTACAATTGCTCTACTACGATCAAGCTAAGGCTCAATATACAAATGTATTTCCTGCTGGAACTACAGTGGCATGGATGTTTAGAGCTAATGGTTGGGACAGTGGTTCGGCAACTGTAAAAAATGGTTTATATAATTTTTATTCTGATAAACGTTTTAATCCAGAAGCCGATTTAACTTTAAAGAAACACAGCGTAATTCTAAAAGATGATGATCGTAAATTACTTTTAATTGGATTCGAAGATTTGCGCAGAGACCAAAGTTCAGATGAAGACTTTAATGATGGTGTTTTTTATGCTACAGTAACTCCATACACTGCAGTAAAAAATGGAATTTACAAGAAAATTGATACACCAAATGATACCGATAAAGATGGCGTAAGTGATGTTATTGATGAGTATCCTACCGATCCAACTAGAGCATATAATAATTACTATCCTGCAAAAGGTCTTACAGGTACGTTGGCATTCGAAGATTTATGGCCATCAAAAGGAGATTATGATTTCAATGATATGATTGTTGATTATAATTTTAATCAAATAACAAATGGTGCAAATAAAATTGTAGCCATAAATTCAGAACTAACTCTTAGAGCCAAAGGAGCTCATTACTCAAATGGATTCGGTATAGAGTTTAACACTACACCTGAAAATGTAAAATCAATTACAGGTCAAAAAATTACAAATGGGTATCTAAGTGTTAATTCAAATGGAACTGAAAAAAATCAAAGTAAAGCAGTAGTTATTGCATTTGATAACGCTTATGATTTGCTACCTTCATTCAACACAATTAACGGTCAATCATATTCTACTCCAAAAACAATAAAAATAAATATTGAATTTACAACACCAATAGATCCTGTTGCATTAGGAACTGCACCTTATAATCCATTTATTATTATTGACAAAACCAGAGGCAAAGAAGTTCATTTACCTACTTTAGCACCTACAAGTTTAGCGAATTTGAACTTATTTGGAACAAGTGATGACAATTCAAATATTGCTTTAGGAAAGTACTATATGTCAGATAAATACTTACCTTGGGCTATCAATATACCTGTTACTTTTGATTATCCTGCCGAGAAAGAAGATATTACAAAAGCATTTCTAAATTTTAACAAATGGGTTGAAACTAAAGGTATCTCAAACACCGATTGGTACATAAATAAAGCAGGATATAGAGACAATTCAAAAATATTTAGTAAATAAAATACACAAATAGTATAAACTTCAAAATAAATTATTATTTTTGAGCGTTTATTTCAAAAACATGTCAGATGTACAAGTCAAAATGTACATCTGACATTAACTGTATAAATTAAAGTACTAACTAGTTAAAAAATGACACAAATGAAAAAGAAAATTTTAATCGTCGATGACAAATCTGAATTTCGCAGATTAACAAAAGCAATTTTAATAAATAAATATGATGTCGAAAGCGCCGAGAATGGCGTTGATGCCTTATCATTACTTCAAAATGGATATATTCCTGATTTAATAGTTAGTGATTTGATGATGCCCGAACTAGGTGGTAAAGGTCTGGTGGAACAACTTAAAACTAGTGGAGCTTTTAAAAACATACCAGTAATAATACTTTCAAGTATCGATAAAAGTTCGGAAAAAATTCAACTAATAAATTTAGGTGCTAGCGACTATCTCGAAAAACCATACAACCCCTCTGAATTACTTGCGCGCATCGAAAACCTACTCAAAAACAGATAATTATCATTCAACCTATTCTTTTTAAAATTGATTTTTTCTTAACTTTCCGATCATCAAGTTTAATTTTACTCTAAAACAATTTAATACATGGAATATAAAGGAATTTACATTGGAAGTAACATCGATTTGTTCAACAAACTAACAAAAGAGAATAATCTAATCAGTTTTATTTTGACCAGTCAAACAATGGATGTTGTAGAAAAAGCGGATGAAATTGATCTTGTAATTTATGAAGAGTCAGATAAGATTAATGATTTATTAATCATTCAAAACCTTAAAGAAAGTCTTACAAAAAATAAAGTTGTGATTTTCGTTATTAGCAATTCAGCCAATGTTATAGATTATATTAATTCTGGGGTTCATGACGTTTTTGATATTAATGTCAATTCGCAAAATATCACTACTCGCTTTGAATTTGTAAAGAACCATATTGATACACTTGAAGGCAAAAAAACAGATATTCTACACACGTTCAAACTTCCAATTTGGAAAAGAACATTTGATATATTATTCTCTGGTACTGTACTATTGGTTTTATTACCATTTTTTATAATTATTGCAATCCTAATTCGTTTAGAATCAAAAGGTAAAGTTTATTATGCTTCCCCAAGAGTTGGAACAGGTTATCAAATATTTGGATTTTTAAAATTCAGAAGTATGTACACTGATTCTGACAAAAAAGTAGACAGTATGATGAAAAATAATCAGTATACTAATACGGCAACTGATAGTAGAGAATTTGATGATTTACATGATAGTGGACCTGTGTTAATTGATGATGATGGATTTGTGCGTGAAGGTAAAATTAAGCACCAAAAAGCGTTGAAACGCGAAAATGCTTTTTTTAAAGTAGCTAATGATCCAAGAATAACCAAAGTTGGCAGATTATTGCGCAATACAAGCATTGACGAATTACCTCAATTTATAAATGTATTGAAGGGCGATATGTCAATTGTTGGAAATAGACCATTACCATTATACGAAGCCGAATTAATTACAACTGACCAATGGGCAAAACGCTTTTTGGCACCTTCTGGAATTACTGGACTTTGGCAAGTTACCAAGCGAGGTGGAGCAAACGTAATGTCGGCTGATGAACGGAAGCAGCTTGATATAGAATATGCTGAAAATTTTTCATTTTGGTATGATATAAAAATACTACTCAAAACCATTCCTGCCATGCTTCAACATGAAAATGTTTAATCAAAATTACAATATGTATAGATTAATAATTGCTTTTTTTTTACTTGTAGCAATTACATTCTCGGTTAAAAGCCAAGAAAAGAAAATTACTACACAAAAAACCGATTCGGCAGAACTCAAATCAATTAAGTACGAATTACCAGATTTAAATGTATTCATAGAATCTGCTTTAAAAAATTCCCCGTTACTTAAAATAAATGAAAAAGAATTAGGAAAAATACTCGAAGAAATTAAAATGCAAAAAAAATCTTGGATGGATCTTATCCAAATAGATGCAAATACGAAATATGGATTATATAACCAATTAGCAATCAATGATCCTGTTTCTTCCGATGCTTCAGAGGTTGCTGTTCAATCAAATAAAACACAGTTAAATTATTTTGCAGGTATTACAATAAAAATACCTTTGTCAAACTTTACAAATCAAAAAAATAAGCTTAAAGTTTTAAATTATAGCGTTCAAGAGTCTGAAATAAAAAAAGATCAAATAAAAAATGACTTAACTCTTATTGTTATAGACGAATATTTTAAATTTAAAAACTTTAGCGAAGTGTTAGATTTGGTTCAAAATGATTTGCAAACGATGAAAATCAAGTATTTAAAAAGTGTTAAAGAAGTTGAAAATGGAGTTCTAAACTTTTCAGACTTTGCAATTATATCTGCTTCATATTCTAAAGCTCAAGAAAGTTTTTCGAAATCTAAAAATGAGTATTATGCTCAATTTTATAAACTTCAAATCCTTACAGGGATTAACATACAACAATCTACTAAATGAATTTAATTAAGTTTATTAAAGTACTAGTAAAAAAGTTTCAATACATTATTATTCTACCAATTATTACTGGCGGAATTGTATTTTATCTTACTAAGGATTTACCAGCAAGCTATCAGTCGGAAGGAACAATTTTCACTGGAATTACTTCAAATACAGGACTTGTTGTAACAGAAACGCGTGTAGATAAAATTGCTGCACAAAATGAATATGACAATGTATTAGCAATTTTTAAATCAGAAACCTTTTTTGAAGAAATTTCTTTACGTCTATTGTGTCAACATCTTATACTTCAGAAAGCAAAAAAAGAAATTATTTCAGAAGGAGCGTTCAAACAATTAATGAAAAACACACCTGACAAAGTAAAAAAACTTGTTGTAAAAGGTAATTTTGAAAAAACATATTCCAACTTAGTATCATTTATAAAACAAGACGAAAAAAATTATATTTACCATTTATTGAATTATGGAAATCCTTATTATGGAACAAGTTCAATATCAAGACTAAAAGTTGAACGACTGAATAATAGCGATTTAATAAAAATAACTTATGAATCGAATGATGCTGCAATAGCTTATAATACTATTAAGTTTGCATCAGAAATTTTTATAAAAAAGTATTCTAGTCTCAAGGACAATCAATCGAGTTCTGCTGTTGCATATTTCGAACAAAAACTAAAGGAGGTACAGACAAAATTAGATGAAGCTGAAGCTCAACTATTAGCATTCAATGTAGATAATGTTGTAATTAATTATTACGAACAAACCAAACAAATTACCACACAACAAGAGAAAATTGAAATTCGTCTACAAGAGGTCAAAATGGAATATGAAGCTGCAAATGCTGTGCTTGCCAAATTAGAAAAAGAAGTTGAAATAAGGTTTAGAATTAATTTAAAAAACAAGGAGATACTTGCATTAAGAGAAAAATTGGTAGACTTTAATCTTCAAATTACAAGATCCGAAGTAGATGACAAAATTGACAAATCTAAAATTAGTGCCTTAAAATTACAGAAGTTTTCGATTGAAAAAAAACTTGATAATAAAATTGATTCAATAAACCAATATGAAAATAATAGTGAAGGTATTGAATCACAAAGAATATTAGGCGAATGGTTGGATGCGGTAAAAAATGTTGAAAACAATTCTGCATTATTAAAATCTATGCAAGAACGGCTTGTTGTGTTTATGAAAGATTTTAAAAAATATGCACCACTTGGTGCAACTATCAAACGCATTGAACGTGAAATAGATGTAGATGAAAGACAATACCTGAATATACTTAATCTTCTAGGATTGGCTAAACAAAAACAACAGAATGTGGATATGGTTTCGAACATGAAAATAATGGACGAACCAAAATTACCTATCAATGCAATTCCATCAAAGATGAAAATATATGTAATAGCCGCAGCATTATTTTCAGTAATACTATTTATTTTAGGGCTCTTTATTATTGAGTTAATGGATTCTCGTATAAAAACACCATCGTTATTGAAAAAACTTTCGGGATTAGATGTAATTGGTGCTTTCTGTACTTATGATAATAAGAAATTCATAAACACTGAGAAAATCACTGACAAAGCTGCTACATTTATTTTTGAAAAAATTAAACTTTTAACGACAAAAAAAAACAAACCTTTTGTTATTCAAGTTCTTAGTAACTGGGATGGTGCAGGAAAATCATTTGTATCCGATATATTAAATAAAGAAATACAAAAACAAGGATTAACTTCTCAGGTAATAAATTTTGCAGAACCGCAATCGAAAAATGAAACTGAGAATAAGCTAGATAGCGAAACTGAAACAAATGAGTCAAATATAAACATTTCTAATTCATCGTTCAACAGTTATTCGGAATTAGTTTTATCTGAAAAAATTCAATCCGATTTTATTATTAGCATAATTCCTTCAATTAGTAATGGAATTGAAAATTCATTATTTATAAAATCTGCTGATATTAATTTGGTGATTTTTGATGCAAATACCACATGGGTTGAAGCTGACAATTACAATTTGGATAAATTGAAACAACTTATTCAAGAAAACCTATATGCGATACTAACTAAATCATTTCCTGATAATTTAGAAGAAATGTATGGTGAAATACCAAAGAAGCGTTCAGCTATTAGAGTGTTAGTTAAAAAGCTCCTGAAACGATTCGTATAATATTTTTACAAATTATTATTTGAGATTCTATTATATAAAAGTATTATTTCATTGAAAGTATAATTTTGAAAAGTTAATTAATTGTTTCTTATGAAATTTAGACTCTCGCTTTTCTGGAATTCAAATAAAAAACACAGAGCACTTATTTTGACAATAAGTGCTATTTTTATCATACTAATATCAGGGATAATATTTTTTTTTTCGAAAAATAATTTAATTGGTGGTATAGCCATATTTATCCTTCCTTTTCCTCTGATATATCTATATTTAGTATTTGCAAACCCACGATTAGGTTTTATATCAGTACTTTATGCAAATTATTTTGCATTGGGTTTATCTCGATATGTGCCTGCTCCTACTGGTCTATTAGTCGATGCATTATGTTTCCTCACTCTCTTATCAGTAATCTTTAGTCAGTTCAATCATAAAGTTGAATGGAAAAATGCAAATAAAGATTTCACAATGTTTGCATTGTTTTGGTTTTTAATGACAGTACTACAATTGGTTAACCCTGAAACAATTAGTCGTGAAGCTTGGTTTTATGCCATGAGGGGGCAAGCATTATATATAGTATTGATTGTGCCGCTAACTTATTTGGTTTTTAATCGTCCAAAAGATTTTGAAGCATTTATAATGCTATGTGCATGGTTTACTCTTTTGGCTGTTATGAAAGGAGTTATGCAAAAACATATTGGAGTTGATAACTGGGAGAAACAATGGCTTAACAAACCTGGTAATAGAAGTACACATATTTTATTCGGACAGTTAAGAGTTTTTTCTTTTTTCTCTGATGCCGGCACTTATGGTGGTACAATGGGATATTTTGGAGTTCTATTTTCAATTCTTGGTATACATGAAACTGCAATAAGAAAAAAGCTATTCTATTATTTTGTAGCATTCTCATCTTTGTATGCAATGATGATATCAGGAACCAGAAGTGCAATTGCTGTTCCGTTGGTAGGATTTGTAATCTACACAATTTTAACAAAAAAAGTGAAGATTATGATTTTTGTTGGTGGAATAATATTTGTCGTTTTCTTTCTATTAAAATTTACAACAGTTGGTCAAGGTAATTATGATATCAGAAGGATGAGAAGCGCATTTGGCGAAGAAAATGCTTCGCTAAATGTAAGATTAGAAAATCGTAGATTGTTTGGTGAGTATTTAAAAAATCGTCCATTTGGAGGCGGTGTTGGTTCGGCAGGTAACTGGGGAATGCGATTTACTCCTGGCACATTCTTAGCCAATACCGCTACTGATGGTTGGTATATTCAGCTTTGGGCTGAACAAGGTATAGTTGGACTAACATTTTATATGATAATGATTTTTTATGTAGTTTTGAAATCATCGTTTTTAATTTTTTTCAGATTAAAAAAGCCCGAAAACATTTTTAGAGCCATAGCTTTTACAAGTGGAATGTATGGTCTTATGGTATCTTCATATAGCGCATCGAGCCTTGGTCAAATGCCAAACACAATCATTGTTTTTGTTGCTGCTTGTATTATATCACTGATGCCTCAGTGGGAAAAAGAAGAAGAGGATTTAAAAAAAATGAATGAAAAAAATTGATTAACTATCAATTCTACATTAATATTAGTGTTTTTATGTGTTTTTACTACAAAAATTAAATTATTTATTACAGAAAAAACTTTATTATACTACATGTAATTTATTTTTTTTCATCTATATTTGCCATCAATAAATTTGTTGATTTATTATAATAATTATCAATTTTATAATTTCCTTTAATTTACTAAGCAGTTGTAAATATTGATTTATTAAAACGATTTATAAAAAAAACAAGCTAGCCCTTAACAATTAGGTTTTTGATCAATGGAAATAATACCA
>CAIWCC010000242.1 GCA_903911085.1 uncultured Bacteroidales bacterium
CCGGAATGGCAGCTTTTATGCTTATAAGGTCAATCGTAAAAAATATTAAATATCAACTTTAACAAGTGGCGCACTTTGCCGAAATGTGTGGCTCAGTTTCATCCGAAACAAGTGGCTCAGTTTGCTCCGAAATATTCATTTGCAGATAGAACAGTTGAATCTGCAATTACTGAGTTTATACTTGGATGAAAGAAATTTTCTAATACCAAAAGTGCTTTCTTAGATTCAAGCATCTTGAATTGTGTCATAAATCTATCATATAATCCATCAATATCTTTTAATTCATATTTTATTATAGCTTGATCATTTGCATAAATTTTACTTTCATCAATTTTTTTATTGCCTTTATATATTATGAGCTCTTCAAATACTTCATCAAGGATTTTCTTATACAATTCTACTTTTGGTGTACCTAGATTAATTAGATATAGTAAAATCTTTTGCTTCTCCTCAAGTTCTTCCTGAGTGCTATTAATATGATAATAATGCCTAAGAATATCTTCACTTACAATAACATAAAAGAATGTCTCATTTTTATTTATGTCAATATCACTGATTTCTTCAAATAGTTCTGATGGTTTTTTGACATCATAATAGTCACAAAATGATTTTAAGATAAAACTTTTGTCTGTATCTTTAGAAGAATTTAACCCGACAAATATTGGGAGCTCAATTGTACGTTTGATATTTTTATACTTTTGCCTTTTTAAGAATTCTATAAATGATTCGACATTTGTCTTTTTTACGCCTATTGGATTTTGAATATATTCATTTACAAATAGTTTAATTGCATCTTGATATTTTTCGAGTTTCAACAAACTTTCAAATGCATATTTTACAGCTATTTGAGTAACGGGATTTCGTTGTCTGTTTTTTTCCAAAATTGAAATCCACGCATCGTAGGATTCTTGAAACTCATTTCTTTCAAACAGTATCTTAGCGTTATCTTTTTCAAATATATGTTCTACAATATTTGAACTATTAATAATTGACTTGTTGATTCTTTTAATCTGATGTTCAATGGAAATTGATTGTCCAAATTTTTTTATACCATTTTGTAAATAAATAGTTGCAGTATTGTCATCGGAAAAGATTTTAGAATAAATTGGATCAAAATTCTTTAATGACAAGAATCTTAGTTTATCTGATTTTTCAGTATTATTTTCTTCTTTGATGAAGTAATCAAGTCCATTAGCGATAGAAAAGCTATATAGATTTTTATTAAGCTGATAAAGATTATATAATGAAGAAGAATTATCATTTTCTGACATAGAATCGAAAATTTTCCTACAGATTTGATTTATTGGCGATTGAACTTGGTATATAGGGCTATATCCGTTGTTAGCAAATAAAAGACTATAACAATAGAATCTAAGAACTTCAAAATTGTCAGTCTTATGTTTGATGTAAGTTTTACATTTAATTAAAACTTCAGAGTAGTTTCCACCATAATATAGATCAATTATTTCAATGAAATCTTTATCAAAATAATCATCACAAAGAAAATCTGGATTACTAAGATATAAGAATGGTAATAAAGAAGTATCTTCAGTTAACTTGTATAGATGTTTGCTTCTTGAAATAACAACTCCCTCATTTCCTTTTTTTAGAAACGCAGCTTGCAACACCTGAATCAATACTGTATAACGATCAATTATAGAATTAGTAGCCTCCATAACTAATGGTATTGAAGGATCTTCAATATTATGATGAATGTAAAAATTCAATCTAAATAAATAGTAATTGTAAAAATCTTTTTGAAATTCAGTCCTATTTCGTTTGAAATTGTTAAATAAGTCTTGGTCGTATCTTAAAGCTGATATATCTCTTTGAGCTCTAAACAATAAATAGTGTAGTAAAAGTGAAACAAAACCATTTTCATCCTTGCTCTTATTCTTTTTTTTAGTTTTTTTACTTTTATCCTCTGCAATTCTTGCTTCATTTATGCTTGATAATAAAGAAATTGCATCTTCTGGTTTCTTCATTAATTCATATACAAGCATTTTGGATTCATAAAGCCAAATTGAAACTCCTATTTCTTTTTCAGCATTGGAGAGTACTTGCAAAGCTTTGTCAAATTCTCCGAGTAAAATTGAATGTTCAAAAGATTTTCGTAGATAAAGAAATCTTTTTATAAGATCTTTGTTGTATTTGACAGATAAGATAACCCAATTTATTTCATTTCTTAAAGATTCGGGTTTGTAAAAATACGTTTCCTGAGTACCTAATTCCATAACTGCTTTGGGAAAAGCATTCCCAAAAAAACGTTTTTCAAAGGCAGGTATGTTTTTTATAACGTATGGAACTATAGTGTTGACAATGTTATAATCTGAGTTATTCTTTAAGCCATTAACTATTTTAGCAAGATCTTTAGTATTACTAAAAGTGTTCAGCAGGTTTTGTTTTATTTGGTACTCTGGAATTTGTTTTTTCATGAGTAATTCTTAAATTGAAAACTAATTTTATATTTTCATATTTGATTTTAAACTATCCTAGATAGAAGGGGCGAAGCCCCTTCATATTAAAAATGTATATATTAATTGAAAAAGGTACCACCCATTAATTGAAAAGTATACCAGTGATTTCATCTTAACGAATAAAAATTTCGTTATAAAAGAATGATAAACATGTATACAAAACAAGAAATAATACTACAGAGTTATCGTGA
>CAIWCC010000243.1 GCA_903911085.1 uncultured Bacteroidales bacterium
CCGGAATGGCAGCTTTTATGCTTATAAGGTCAATCGTAAAAAATATTAAATATCAACTTTAACAAGTGGCGCACTTTGCCGAAATGTGTGGCTCAGTTTCATCCGAAACAAGTGGCTCAGTTTGCTCCGAAATATTCATTTACAAAGTCGTTAAGTTTAAATTCTATGGTTTTGTTTTCTTCAAGGTCGTAAAGTCTGAAAATATCGAAGTCGCAAATGAGAATGTATTTCGGTAATTCGTGTTGTTTTAGTCCGTGCGTATAATCAATGGCTTGTTGATATGCTTTGTCGAGGTTTTTTCCCCGACTTTTCATTTCAATCAGAATCGTTCCTTTCCAAAGTAAGTCAATATAACCGTTGCTGTCGTCAAGTTTCTTTACTTTGTGTTCAAAAGTAGAAACACGTTTTCGGCTAATTCCAAAAACTTCAAAGAACTCAATCAAAAATGGTTTTGCGTCTGCTTCCTCGTTTGAAGTGTCAGCCCATTCTTTCGAGAAATGTAATGCGCGGTCTTTTATTTCGTTCCAACTTAATGCCATAATTAATTTGTTATTCTGTAAATTGAGAGTTTGTATTATTTTTTTCAACACTAGCACCTAACGTGAGATACAATGCGTACCTTCGGTTTGAGGGAGCGTTCGCTGTCGTGGATTGACAAAGTGAATTGAAAATCAGCAAAGCTAATGTGGGAGCAAAACCTGCTAAATGCACTTCAGACAGCCAATGAACAGAGCGTGTGTAAGCGGCTTGTCGTTGGTTGTGATTAATTTGTGTGACAATCACAGTTTCCAAAAATTATTAGTTAACATCGTGTTATAATAACTTCATTTATTCGCCTATAAAATTGTCGCATTCTTCCAGAATGAAGTCAGGCACAAGGTCATATTCATTTGGGTTTAGTTGACAAATAAGTTCGTTTTCAATATGAAAGGTTTCGTTAATAAATTTTCTTAAAACATTTGGTATCTCATGAATAGTATCATCGTAAATAAGTCTGAATATATTTAATTTTGAATAACTATTATCTGTAATAACATACAAGTTTTTAAGAATCGCCTTGTTTTTGATATTTGTCAAGAATGTCTCATAATCGAAGTTAGGAATAAAAACTTTAATTTTTAAATTTCCAGCGTCAAAATCATCATTTGACATTAAATCATTTCCAATTTCTTTTCGTTGGTCTTTGCACTCCTCTTTCTTTCTTTTGTGAAAAAGATTTGAGAGAACTTGATATTCATTACCAAGATCATCAATTATTTCAAAATAGCGTCTTAAATATATAAGTTTGACAATATCATCTAATTCTGATTCTAGAGCACTTTTACAAATTTGAGCAAACGATAACAAATTCTGCTTTTTAATCCTTTTTTCACTAAGATATCCATTTTTTGTAGTCAAGTAATTTGCTTCACACAAATTACTAAACTCTTTAAGTACCTTGATTGTATCAATAATAGGGTCAAGGTCGTGGGTAAGCATTAAGACTGTCTTATTTAAAAAACATTCTTCACTTTTTCCTCTAAATAACATATGCATTATTGCGTATTTTTTGCTTTTGTCGAAAGAAGAAATTGGGTCATCAAGCACAATCAAATCAGGTTTTTTGTGCAATGCTTCATACATAAATAAAACTAGTGAAAAAGCATTCTTTTCTCCAAAGCTTAAATGTTGTTTGCCTCCGTTTATAATGCCAACTGATTCAATATGTTTTAAAAGTAATTTGTAATTGTCTGATTTATCAGTTATTATTTCAACTGTGTATTTATATCCCGCAGTCGTAAGAAAAGAATTTATGCTCTTTCTATGTTTTTCTATCAATATTCTGACTAAACGTTTTTGTTTAATAATTTCACCTTGAAGTTGTCCTACCTTTTCAAGGACTTTGTCAAGTGAGTAATTTAATGAATCTATAATTGAAGTTGTTTTTTCTGCTTTAAATCTATCAAACAATTCAATGTTGATTTTAAGTGCGTTTAGTTTTTCTTCGACTTTATCATCTTCACTAAAACTTACATAAGAAATTCCTTTTAATGATTTTAGTTTTATTAACAAATCATCAATTTGTTGCTTAACAACAACAATATAATTCATTTCTGATTCTTCTAAACCAACCTGTTTTTCTGTAATGCTTTTAAGTGTTTGGTTTGAATTTTCTGAAAAATATTCACCAAGATTTTTCAGAGCTTCAATAATTACAGTAAAGTTCTTTATTACATTTTTGTCGTAAAATGTAGAAACCGATTTAATAGTTTCTTTTTTTTCTGTTGTTGAAGACGTGCAGTAAGGACAATCGTCAGATATTTCAAGAAACTGTTCTCCTTTATTTTGCCAATCTAACCAGTTTATACAATTTTTGTCTTTAATTAATTTACTGTACCCTTTTAAAGATTCTGGTATATGCTGAATCTTGTTACCTTCTTTTAATCCTTTATAAAGAGCGGAAGATTTTGAAAGTCCTGTTTGGGTTGTTGCAAAGCTTTTTGATAAATTTTCAAAATCTGATATAATGTTATTTAGATCATTGTTTTCGGAGAAAACCTTTTTTATTTCTGAGAGAAGTTGCTCGATTTGTTCAGTTGAACTTTTATACTCAGGAGTATTAATGAATATTTCATAACTATTTGAAATTAATTCATCTTCTTTAAAAAGAAATTGATTGAGGTACTCTTCATTAAAAATCATAACACTATTTACATCTTCATCAATAAGAATTTCAGGTTCAACATTAATTTCAGAATTTCTATATTTAAAAGGAAGTAGTTCTTTTAGAAGGTCAGGGGAATCAATCTTGTATTTAATTGCTCTTGTTATTGTGCTTTTTCCTGTACCATTTATTCCAAATTTAATATTTAATTTTTTCTTAGTGATTTCAATTTTTCCATTTTCAATATTGTTGCAATTTCTGATTGTTAACTCCATAGTGAAATTCTTTTTTTTTAATTCGTTAATACTTCCGTTTTACATACATTTTTGTAGTGAATTCTCAAGTGTAGTTTATCAATAAATTTTTTTTCTCAATACTTACACAAGAAGCTTCAAAATTGCGAGTTTCTTTTTCTTTTCTTTTCTTTTCTTTTCTTTTCTTTTTTCGGCATGCAGTTAACATGTATGTATTCAATCTATAATTGGCTATGCGAACCTGTAGCTCGCATATATCTACTGTAAGAACTGGATTTGTAATTGTTATAATTCTGATATAAAGTAGGATAATAGAATTTATTGTTATGCTAAGTATTCGCATATCCAACTTATTTATAAAGACTTACGTGCTTGTTTTTTTGATATTTTTAAGTGTCAAAGTGTCTTAGCCCCCTAATTAACTGGACTATTTTGTAGAATCAATTTAGGACATTAATTTTGTGGAGTTATGAGTAAAATTAGAAGAAAATTTAGTTTATCAGAGAAGCTTCAAATATTGAGTGAATCAGACCAGAATGGTATTGAAGTAACGATACGTAAGTATCAGTTAGCAA
>CAIWCC010000244.1 GCA_903911085.1 uncultured Bacteroidales bacterium
CCGCAAAAATATTACTCACTCCAGTTTTTGTCCAGGTACCACTGACATTGGCAGCATTTCCTCCAAAATAATTCCCTGTAATTCCGATAGCTACTGCTGTGGCATTGTTACTGTAAATGGCATTGTAAGCTCCCACGCCCGCAGCAGTTACAAAGCTTGTTGTTTCGTAAAAACTGTTGCCAATAATGCTTATTGCACCTGTGGTAGTGAAGTTTATTCCTCGAGAAGCATTTACACGATTAAAAAAGTCATAAATATTATTGTTGCTGATGGTTATCGTATTGGCAGCACTAGCTGAATAGATAGCATAAAGTGGGCGGTTAGCATCTGCGGAGTTAGTAATATTGTTATTGTCTAACACAATACCTGTATTAGCAGTAGTATAACCCGTAAAACCGCTAGTAGCAGCAAGGCGTATCACTCCGTCTGCAGTTGCCATGGTTGAACCTTTCACCGAACAATATTGTATGGTATTGGCATTTGCTCCATTGTACAACCGAATGGTAGAAGTTCCTGCTGTGGCGGAAGTACTGGTATTGGTAATAATCAGATCTTTGGCACTACCTGTAGCATTCACTCGACCATCTAGGGTCACATTGTCGGCACCATTCAGGTCGATAAGGGGTGCAGCTAAGTTACCCGATATTGAAAGACCTGTGTTGGTGGGAAAAATCTTCAAACTTGTCCAAGTTGTAGCAGTCCCAGTTAAACTAGCAGTTGCAGTTTCGGTAGAGGAAGCCGAAATGGTGATAACGATATTCTTTCCAGATTGATCTGTTTGGGCATTGATGGCATCAAAAGCACCTTTTAAGGTAGTATATGAAGTTCCATCTGTTATGCCGTTGGCACCAGAAATTGCTACAGGATTTGTTGCAAACAAAAGGTTGGAAAGTGAAAAAAATAAGGTAACGAGAATTAGAATTGTTTTTTTCATAACACTATTATTTAGAATTGTTGAAAACTCTTCAAATTATGTGTCAAATATAATCATATTTTTGAAAATAATATTTTACAAAATTTGTAGAACATATTTTCAAGCATTTTGAATAATTACTACATGAATAATTTCATGAAATAACACTAATAACTTGAATAAAACATCAACAAAGCTATAGTCAATCAAATTGCTATATTGCTAATATTGTGACTAATACATAATACAATACATTATAAAAGTAGTTTTTTTGTTCCCAATCTGAAATTTAATATTAGATTAAGTTAGTTTATATTGTAGATAATTTATTATTTATAAACGAAGCAAAATTAACTGTCAATAAATCGTTGAATTTAAAAATTGATTTAAGTGAGTTGACAAACTGTTTTGAAATAATCTTTTTTACATTCTAATTAATTTAATCTACTATAATTAAATTCCAACTTCAAAAAAACAGACCTAAAATTTGTATAATGCATAATATGAGGTGATTATAACCTGAATCAAATAAAAAAAATGCAGCGTGTTAATGTTCGACTTGAGGAGTATGGTGAGTAAAACCAAAAATTAGATATGAAATTTGACATTGACATTGTTTGTTTTTCATAAAAAAACACCTAAAAAAGATATCATATTTTTAATACTGACATAATTAATCATAATTATTTTCCTTTTCAATATGCAAGTAATTGGTATACAAACTTCAAAAGATAACTTATTTGTTTTTTCAAATACTTTTGCTAATCACTACATTTATAAAGCACTATACAACAAATAATTATCCATAATAATCAATACAAAATACTACAATGTGTTTGAAAAATACTACAAAGCTTTCATAATTACTACGTTTTTATTTCTTTCTACAATGCCTTTAAATAGAAATAAAGTATTATAAGCACACAAGTGCTTATAATACTTTATCTTTAATTAATTATATTTAACCGTATATTGAGTAATAATTTTGCTTGAAAAGAGTTTTTTAATATAAACAATTATTTCAACGTTTCAAATGGATTTGTATAAAACCTTGATATTGTAATTAAATACATCAATCGTTTTCTTTAAGTAGATTTCTTTGTGTTACAATAAAGAAAGCCGATATAAAAACGATTAGTAAATCACTAGTAATGAATTGAAAATTGATTTACAAAGGGAAGGAAAATGCCTTAGTTCTTGACTTTACTTGTCAATAGAAAAAAAATCAACCAAGTTTCAAACTGGATGCTTATTTTCAGATTATAAAATTATTCACTTACGAATAACTTTAAATCCTATATAACCAATAGCCAAAAATAATAAAAACCAAAATCCATCGGGAACTGGAATTGGGGTTTCCACAGGATTACCACCTGGGTCAGTCCCACCTTGATTAGCAGAATAATCGACAGCTTGACGTGTACTAGTTGAATCAGAAAAAAGTGATAAATCCAAACTCATAGCAATTAAACCAATGTTAGGTGCTGAATTATTATTGTTATTATTGTTTGAATTTCTGCTAGAACCGAATGTAGGCATACTACCTCCCCCACCTCCGCCACCATTTGCACTTCCATGAGTTTGTTCTGGCATAGTGCTAGCACCTTTGTAAGCTGGTAAAGCACCTGAATTATTTAGAAAGGATTTAACTGCCCCTGGTGCACGCACTGAATATTTTTTTCTCTGCATAGTTGCAATTGGCAGAGCACCCTCTAATTTCTCACTCTCTATTCCTGTGCCATTCCCTAATTCTGAACCAGAATTTTCTGATAATATGTTTTTTGGCAATTCTAAATTATTACTGTTTTGTAATCCTCCTTTTGATCCATTTGGGGCATTTGTTATCCTGCCACTAAATATTACGCCTTGATTTTCAGCAAAATAAGATTTTTTGCCATATAAATCTGGACTCCCTATCGGAGAATAAAGAATAATTAGTAGCGTTGTAGCACATACCAGAATCCAGATTAATATTTTATGTTCTTTTTTATTCATATCGTTGTAAAAACAAACCAATTATTAAATTGTTCGTGAAATTTAGGCATAATTTTATCAATTTCTCAAAAATAAATCATCTTTTTGTGCATTTGAAAGCTAAATGCTTATCATACATTTTGCCCAAATGTACTTATATTCAAATAGTTTTACGAGAAATTCTCAATTATTTTAATCAAATTACAATACACTTTATTATAATGCAAATATAGAAAAAATATTTAAATCATTGATAAGTAGATATTTGTAGTATTAATTGTAGAGTGATTGTAGAAATTGCTACAAATGTTGGACTGTATTTAAAATATCCAATCTATTTTAATATAAAGCATTCATGTTATACTTTTTGAAATATGTGCAACTTACAGATAATGAAACAGTCACAATTTAAACTATTCCTCACTGCAAATTAACATAAATCCTGATTTGTAGCATATTTTACGGCAATTTTCATATTATTGGCTACTTTAAAATTTTTCATTTCTAACAAACCTACATTTATTATCTGTTTTGATTAA
>CAIWCC010000245.1 GCA_903911085.1 uncultured Bacteroidales bacterium
AGTATCAACCCAAGACCGTACTAATATCGAAACAAGCATTGAACAAGCATTAGCCCCTTATATAAACAAAGAAAACATCTTAAACTTAAATATTGAAAACGAAGAAACCCAACCAAAAAATGATATTGTTTTGAAAGTTTCAAAAAATAGGGTGAAAGTTGTTGAGATAAACGGGGAAAAGGTAGAACCAAAAAACAAAGCTTCCAAAAGTAAATCAGAGGCGTTTTTTACGTCTCCTGACATTGTTGCGGTACGAAACTACTTCGTCGCGCAGAAAAGCGTGGAAATCGAAGCAGAGAAATTCTACAACTATTTCCAAAGCAATGGGTGGAAAGTGGGTGGCAAAGCACCCATGAAAGACTGGCAAGCGGCTGCAAGCAATTGGATATTGAACATACCGCAATTTGCACCACAGCCTAAAACCAGCGTGAATAAGCAACCGACACCGGGTATTCTAAATGTTACGACAGGAAAAAACTATTCTGAACCGCTTAAAATATGAACAACAACCTGTCTATAATTCAGACCAGAGGAAAAGAAGTCTTTGGTGAACACTTTTGTATTTTTCCCGAAGATCATGAGGTGCTTCAGAAATTGCTAACATGGTTTTTGCAAGATGAACAGGGGGCGGTACATTACAATATCAACCTCCACAAAGGCATTTTGTTAACCGGGCCGATTGGCTGCGGTAAAACCAGTCTTATGTCGCTAATGCGTGTACTCGTACCACCACCGCAACGTTTTGGGATTAAATCCTGTCGTGAAATTACGTTCGATTTTATCAAAGATGGTTATGAAGTTATACTACGGTACGGAAGTCAGGCATATATTAACACTTCATCTCAACCGCAACCTCACACTCATTGCTTTGATGACCTCGGAGCTGAGAGTACTTTTAAATACTACGGCAATCAGTGCAACGTTATGGGCGAAATCCTGCTTTCCCGGTATGATCACTTTATAAGTAATCATATGCTTACCCATGCTACGACGAATCTGTCAGCTTCAGAACTTGAAGATTACTACGGCAACAGGGTACGTTCCCGGATGCGTGAAATGTTTAATCTGATTGCATTTGATGGTGGGGCGAAGGATAAGAGGAAGTGAGGGAGATAGTTGAATTATTTCCTGTAAACTATAGTTGAACTATAGAATGAGGAGTCATATTAAACTAAAATTTAGTTATTAAGTAAATAAAGTCTGATATTATTTGTTGAAATAAATAATAATATTTACTTTTGCAGTTCAGTTTATTCCTTTATTATATATTATGAATATAGAAAAAAGAACTAAATTAAACCAATTATTGCAAAATTGGCAAACAGGAGGACTTTTATTTTCTTCCTGGTTGATAAAAAATGGATATTCAGATCAATTAATGCAGCAATACCGTAAATCAGGGTGGTTATCTTTTTTATCCAAAGGAGTTATGTATAGGACGGGGGATAAACTATCTTTTTATTCGGCTCTATCCAATTATAATAGTCAATTGGATAAAGGATTTTATGTGGGTGCTCATTCTGCTTTAGAGTTATCAGGATTTAACCACTATGTTCCAATGGGAAAGCCTGTTTTAATGATTGGACATCTAAAAGAGGATAAAATCCCGAGTTGGATGGTAAATACTGATTTTGAATATAAAATAAAATTTTTCTCTACAAAAATTTTCAAAACATCTCAATTAGATATGTTCAAAAGAGGCGATTATGATGTATTAGCTTCTGTTCCAGAACAAGCATTTCTTGAATGCCTGTTATTGGCTCCAAATCAATATGCTTATA
>CAIWCC010000246.1 GCA_903911085.1 uncultured Bacteroidales bacterium
GTAGAAGTCATAATTTAGAATAAATTGTGGTAAATATTCTTCTAAGTTACTGATATTTACTGATATATCAAAATATTTTAAGTGTTATTTTGCTGTTAATCAGCATATTTTTTAATTGGGTTCTACCCTTAATTCGCATTACTAACTAAATTCTATCCTTGCCTGTTCAGCCCACTTCGGGGCTGGAATATTAGAGGGTTCTGCCATCCCCCAGTTACACTTCGTTTACTGGTGGTTACTCATATTTAGCCACTCCGTGGCATATAGTCATTTTATAATTAGTTTTCATTTTCAATTTATATTATCGAACGATACATATTGCAAATAGAAACTATTACATGTTACCCATGCCCAATTATAAAATAATTTGCTTTTGAGGGGTCTTTGAGGATAATGTCTTTTTCGCGCATGAATTTGATATAGCCTTTAGCGGTGCGTTCTTTTACGTCCAAATATTCTTGGAGTTTATCGGTTAGTTCCTGATAAGTGTAGTAGCGTTTCTGTGTGAAGATTGTTTTGGCGGCAGCATTCAATTCGTTTTCTTTGCGTTTTTCTTTTTCTTCCTTGGTTTTCTCACCCAGATAAACGTGCATTTCTTCTTTTTTATCCCATGCAAATTGTATTAATGGTACATCCAGAGGACTGCCATCACGTACTTTGAGTACCTTTACGACAGAAACTCCGGGTTGGTCGTCTTTTTCAATGGAGAGAATACCAGCGGATTTTCGCTGGAGTTCTGAGCCTAAATGACCACGAAGCTTTAACCCGTTAGGAATAAAGTGAAGCACACAGACAATGCAAGTTTGGTATATTCCGGCTAGTCGATAGAGTTCATCCACAATGCGGATACTTTCAGCTTCATCGTTGGCTGAATGGATTAAATCAGCTATACCGTCAATAATTACCAAATGGATTCCGCTAAACTCATAAAAGAATTTATCCATACTTTGGATAATTGCTTGCAATCTTTCTTTTCGGGACATTCCAGTAAGGCAATAGGCTCTGAAGCTGTCAGGGAAATGTTTCTGCTTTGCCCGTTTGAGACTATTCATGGTATTTTTATAAAGCTGTAATTCTGATTGTTCGGTATCGTAAAGTAGAACGGCTTTACTCTGTCGGTTGGGTTTGATACGAGTTCCCAATGTGTCTATATCATCGTCTTCGGTATTCAACGTTCCTGCAACTAAGGCGCAGATATAGTTGCTTTTACCGGTACCTTCTCCTCCTGTAATGCAACATAAATTGCCTTGTGTACCAAGTGGGACTTTATTAATTGAAATTATCATTTCGGCTGATATTGGTGGTTTGGTGAAATCAATTTCGCATGATTTTAATACTGCCATGGTTTCGGCATAGATAATGTCTAAAAATTGTATGAACAATTTTTGAAAATCTTCCGTTGTATTTCCGAGTTTGAAATAATCGGAAATATCTTTCTCTTCTTTGCTTCCTTTTAAAGGAAGTACCATTCTTTTTACTCCCAAGGAAGCTAATTGTTGAACGTGCTTTTCTGAAGCTTCTAACCCCGTTTTGTCGCAGTCGTACAAAATAACAACGTGCTTAAAGCGATAAGTCAGTTTCCGAATGGTGCTTTGTGGAATGTTGGATGTTTCACTGTTGAAGCATATTGCCGAAAAACCTTTTGCAACCAAACTTAGCACATCTTTTTCACCACCTGTGATAAAAAGTATATTTCCTTTGGGTGGCAACTGCTCCAATCCGAAACAATATTTGTCACCCAAATCACCAGCATACTGAAACCGAACAGTCGAAAAAGGTTTGTAAAGTTTCAAGTATCGCTTCCCTTGGTATGCGAAGATTGGTTCTTTATCTGATGGCGTAAGCTTGTAGGGTTTTCCTTCGTTATTTTCGGAAGCAAATTCTTTACATGAAACAACCTGATATTTCTTTAGAAATTCGAGTGTAATTCCGTATTGTTGCCAATAAGTCAATTCAAGTTCAGAAAACGGTTTGACTTTAACGGAAAAGGGTTTGATTGGCTTGGGTAGTTCGGGGGCTCGTTCTAACATTGGGGTCATTGACGACATTGACGACTTTGGGGACAATGGTGACATTGACCTCTCCCGACCTTCGGTCACCTTCTCGACCTCTCCTGCCTTTCGGGCATCCTCTCCAAAGGAGAGGAAAAGTGGAATTGAAGAGTTTGGAGAGGGAAGTGAATTGGAGGTTGGGTTTTCCATACCGAGACAAAGATCTTGATTTATCTTTTGGAGGATTTCAATGAAACTGTCTGAGTGACAGCAGTCAGTTCCAAGTATTTTTCCAACAAAGTGGAAACAATCCCCGCTGTAGTTATCGTTTCCATAGTCTTTCAGTTTGTATTGATCGTTTGTTCGGTCGAAATAGACATTGCACGAAGCTTTTTTGTCTTCGTACAATGGATTGAGAAAATTACGCCCGACACGAAAAGGAAACGGCAGATAATGTTTGAACACATTCAAGCCTTTATCGGTCCGTGCGAGTATTTCTTCTTTGCTCAACATAGTTTTTGTGGCTTTCGATTAGATTATTAAGAGCTTCCTGATTGGTTTTCACCAATCTTTCGTTCAACATACGTTTTACCTCGGCAATGGTGTAATAGGTTTTGCCAGAAATCAGTGAATATGAAATTAGTCCTTTGGTACGCAGCCGCTGAAGTGTACGTTCACTTATTTTTAAGAATGTACAAACTTCGTAGCCATCTACCCAGGATTCTTCTTCGTTAACTTCTTCGGGTTGATAGTTGATTACAAATTTGGCAATGGTGTTGACCTTTTCCATGAGGTCTTTGAATGCTTTGGATTCGATTGTTATTACTTCCATGATTTTTTTAGATGTCAGAGCCAAGAACCAAGAGTCAAGATAAATTCAAGACAAGTTTTCCGGCATTTACTATTTGTTTTAATTAGAAAAGTATTATGAATGATATTCTAATGAGCGGATAATCCAGCCATAAAGGTATTTTTTGTTGGTGGGGCGTTTTTGGATAATGGAAATGTAGTGGTCGATTTTAGCAACCGTGAAAGCGGGTTGAAAATAACCGAAATCCAAAGAATTGAGTTTCTTGAGAGTCTGTTCTCCAATTATTCCATCTGTTTTTGTTCCGACGACAGATTGGACTATGAGGACAGTGGTTTTTATACCTGAGTTTACAGCGAAATCGAAGATAGAGTCAGCAGAAATTTGGTTCTGAATTTGGTCTGCTTTTAATGGCAGCCAAAATTCATACAGATAGAAAAGTTCGACTTGTTTTTGTAATTCGATATCCTTGTCGAGAATTGAGGGGAAACCTGAATTGGCTTTGTATTTGTCAATACAAGACCAGCCAGACCAGTTTTTGTGATTAGCACGTGAAATACCTTTGTAAGTTTCTTTGCCTAAATCGTCAGGGTCGTTGACGTGACCACCTTCGTGGGTGAGTGTTTTTTGAAATGAAATTTTGAATTCTGCCATGAAAGATTAATTAATAATTAACAATGAATAATTAATAATGAGTAACCAAATTACTCGTTATTAAGTGTTGGCAAAATTCGGTACTTTTTATGAATAAAATTTACAAGTTAAAACCAATGTAAATAAAAATTTATCAGAATATTCAAGAAAAATATGTTTTCGGAAGCAGAAAAAAAACACGCAATTTAATAATATAAAAATGTGAAATTCAATCTAATACGATTGTTATTCAACATCTTCGCGCATTAATATACTAAATTTTTAGAATTAAATATTACAAGTTGCACCCAATATGCAAAAAAAAATGATAGAGAAAATTCAATTTGAATTTTCTCTATCATTTTTAAGTTATGAAAATTAGGACACATATTCTTACGAAAAAGTAATTGAAAATTTAGCAATCTTCTTCCATCTTTCGTAGCAGAGCAGTTTTAAGGGAATCAATGTATTTGGTAGGTATTGAGCGATTTTTCAATCCTAAATAATTACGATAAATATCAGTAAATTTCATATTAAATGCTTCTTCAAAAAAAGCGGCTAAAACTTTAATTTCTAATTTACCTTTATTGATAGAACCTGCTGCATGTAGTGCATAAATTAGCTCAACCAATGCAGATTTATTATCGGTCCACTCCAGTGAGAATTTTTTTATTTCTACAATTTGCCCCCAACTTGAATGATTGACTTTTATGGACAAAGATTCTAATTCAGCTTTTAAATACACTTCCAGACGGTCATTTGCAATAATTTCGGAGACCAAATTATCCATGCTTGTTGAAAAATCGGGATCTGTATATATAAATGGATTATCTTGATGAAAGTGGAAGTCTTCACGACCTCTGACAAAAAGTTTATCATCAAGAAAAATTGAATTCGTTCTGTAATAACGATAAAATTCAATGTGACTGTTGAAAAACAAAGTAAGTTTATCCAATTCATTCAAGAGGTATTTTTGTTGAATTTCGAAACTGCCCATTGGTCTTTTACCTTCTATATTATTTATTTTGACATGGTAAATGAGTTGACTAAATATTCCAGGTTTGATTTCTTTGAAAAACAGAATCTCTTCCTCTTCATTTTTGAAAGTGTAACTCAATATAGAGGTTCTGAGTTTACTCAAAGAACTATTTAAACATAGGATTGATTTCTGAGCTTTATCGATAAGGTTTGTTTCTTCTAAATCAATAATTTGTAATTGGTTGTTGAGGTTTTTGTTAAGTTTGGTGGTGAATGTTTGCATCTGGTTTTTGATTATGAATATGATTGGTTTTGATTGTAATTAAAGAAAGAATACCTGCCTTTTTGAATATACAAACATTTTTTCTATCATAAATGATTAATAAGAAAGTTAAACTGAATGTGATTTTCTAATACTAATGTATCAAAAGTTCTTGCAAGCAAAATCACAATTATTTGCAAAGTAGAATTGTTTTTATAAAATGAAATCTTCAAAGTCTTGACTATTTGTTTCATTATTACACCAGAAATAATACAATGTTAATCCATAAAAGGTCATCCATTAGTAAGTAACGATTGAAATAATGAGGAAGATGTAAAAATTCTTATTCAGAAATTTTTAAAAGTTACGATAAGTATATTTAAATTGAAAAAAAACCTGCCAGAATTTATCTTCTGACAGGTTTAGAAAACAAACAATCCTCTTAAAAAAAACTAAAGTGAAAATTCTTTTGTTAACTCCAATTGATTTTAAACGGATCAATGTTGAAGTATTCAGGGACTAAAAAAGTAACATAGGTTTACCCGAATTACATGATTTCATTGTCGAATTGAATACGCTCAATTCGTGGTTAGCTGTGTTCTTTTTTCTGATATTGCGTTCATAATATTATTTACTATTCAGGAAGATTTTTATAGATAGTTGGATATTTCTTTTTCTATTGATTTACAATTTTTCTTGTCCAAAACTTTCCTCCAGCTTCAATTTGTACTGTGTACATTCCTGTTGCCGAAAGATTGATTTTCAAAGTATTATTGCTTACATTTTTGTTCGCAACCATTCGTCCAATAGCATCAAAAACCCGAACACTTGAATTTGGCGACAAATTTTTAATTGACAATTGACAATCGACAATTGACAGTTGAAAAGCATCCATATCTGTTTGAATTACACTAGCAGTTGGAATTCGTTGTGCTGAAATAGCAAAACGGGTATTGTCTGTTCCAGCAGAAGCATTAAAAGTATAATTGGAAGTCAACAAATCGGTAACTGTAGCTGGACTTGTGGCATTATCTGTTAGTAATAGCTTTGATAAACTTTTTACTTTTGTTCCATCTACGCTGATTGTCGTGCTACCTGCTGTTTTGGTATAAATGGCCAATGGAAGTTGGGTTACACTGCTTGTGGGCAATACATTGTATGAATAATTGAGACCATCCAAAACTGTATAAACTTGTGGAATAATTGTTTCGGTAGTTATCATTTTTTCATAATCAACGCCATTTTGATAGCTCGCACTTTGAGTATCGTCTAAAATAATATTCGTTCTATCCGTTCCAGTAGCTGTTGTGCAGTCAAGAAATACTACGTCAGCAGTATTTGCAGATACAGTTGAACGTACAGATTGACGCGAAGCCAAGTCGAATGACAAGCTACCATCGGCTGTAACTTTAGTAAAATATGCAGCAAATGGATCGACTACAGGAAGATTTTGAACATAACTGTCATTGTAATAATCATTATATGTCAATCCGTTGAATTTCCACATATTGGTCATATTACTTCCATTATTAGCATTGTATTTGCTCACGTAAGGCTGACCTACCAAGTTCCAACCATGATTGGTAGACGCTGCTACACCGGTGTAATTTGTAACATCAATTGTTTTCGCTGGTTCACTTAATACAATGGCTTTTGTTAAAGGAAAACTTAATGTTGCAGTGCCTGTCGCTATTCCAAAAATATAACCTTTGTAAGCTGTCAAAGTACTACCAGAAGTAACTGAAAGCCAGTTAGAACCTGTTCCTTTTTTAGCACGAGTTAATCCATCATATTCTTTAATAAACCAACTGGAACCTAAAGTTCTACCACCATCAATTATTATATCATTTACTGCAATATTACATGGGAATGACAGAAAATACCATTTCTTATCATCCATGGTTCTTTGATAAATAACGTTTCCGGTTACATTAATTCCACCTGAGCCCAAATTCGCACTAAAGGTTTCTGTATCCGTGGCTTTTAGAACTAAATCACTCGTTACGTTTAAGGTTTTTGCTGCTGAGAAATTGAGTTTAGCCCCTGGTTCAACTGTTACACTATTCACTGTTTTGGTATCGGTAATGCTTAAAACTGTGGTTGCACCCGAAACTGTAACATCGGCTGTTGTACCAGGAATGTCAGCTTCAGTTTTTGTTGCGCCAATTATTGGAGTTTCAGCTGTTGTAATATCACCAGTTGCAGAACCATTGGCTAAACTATAATTTATCCCTAAACCTCCATTTGTACCATTGGCTAATGTGTAAACTATGGTTGCAGTTTTGCTGTTTTCAACTGTTGCATCACTATAAGTTCCAACTGCTGTAGATACAGTTACTGTTTCAGAACCAATAAAACCTGAAAGAGTGCCAGGTGTTACTGTGCCAGAAGTAGTGTTTCCATCATACATTTTGGGAGCGATAGAAGCTGCGCCAATGCTTAAAGCTTTGGCAGAAATTTCACCCGTTGCGGAGCCATTTGCCAGGTTGTAGTTTGTAGCTAAGCCTCCACCTGTACCATTAGCAAGCGTATAAACGATAGTTGCTGATTTGACTGTACCTACATTGGCATCGGGGTATGTTCCTATTGCAGAACTAACAGTTACAGTTTCTCCAATTACAAAACCAGAGAGTGAGCTCGCTGTTACAGTTCCTGATGTGGCACTGCCATCGTAAACTTTGGAAGCGATGGAAGCTGCGTCAATACTTAAGGTTTTAGGTGAAATCGTAAATGCAACTGCGCTTGAAGATGCTGAATTATAATTCAAATCAGAATTAATAGTAGCTGTAACTTGATAACTACCTGCATTCTTCGGTCTTGTTGAAGTTGGGCCATATCCAATTCCAGAATATAAATAAGTTATTGAGCTTGCCTGCGGATTTGATGGAGTAGTTAGGGAATTTGGTCCCTGTGACGAACCATTGTAGGTGTAAGTTCCAACACTTATGGTGATCGTTGGCGATGGTTTTACATCCCATGCACCCATCTGATAAGCATTTGATGTTCTGTTAGTATTTGAATAATCAACTGCAACACTTGTACCTGTGACACCAGCAAGAGTAATGCCTGATTTATAATAAGTTGGATCACTACCACCTGAATTTAAAAATGCAGGATCAGCATTCTGACTGTGTGTATCAGCAAAACCTCCAATAGCTTTAACTGTATATGGCAATGTGTTACCAATTGTTGCTAACATTGCACCATTACTACCATCAACGTAAAAATCATTATTATCTATTGTATTGGTTGTTGTTACTGTACTTCTATAGGTTAAATGATTGGTAGCATCATTATTTGTTCTTGTGTTTACGAATATATTATTTTTAAAAGTCGAACCACTAGCCACATTATTATAAAGTGCTACTGACTCTCCATTTCCTGAGCCTCCGATATACACTGTATTATGATAATAATTAGCAACTGTTGCTGTCTGATATATTCCTCCTTGAATAAGTGAATTATCTGCTGGACTTAATGAAATTATATTATTGCTAACTGTACAAGCTGTGCTTGGAACAGGTCCTACACGCATACCATACAGTTTTGCATTTCCGGATTCTGTAAGACCATAGATGAAGTTCCGGTTTATATCAATGGTATGAGCACTAGATGAATTGATATAGATTCCAAGTGTTCCGCTTCCAGAGGTATTTGTTGCAGCATTATTTACATTTGCTACAGTATTTCCTTCAATCAAACTTGACCCTGAAGTTACTGTGCTATTATAATAAATACCGACAACATTACAGCTTGTCGAAGTAACAGCACTTGCGTTAATATCTTTAGAATTAGATAGACTACCAATCGTATTATTCTTAATTGTGGCTGTACCGGCTGTAGATGTCTTAGTTATCCCAGTAATAGTATAAACAGCAGTACCGGCAGTTTCTTTCGTTACAACTGAAGAAATTGTATTGCCCTGACATAGTACATCGCCTACTCCATTTAGAGAAATGCCTGTCCAGGTATATACTGTTGCAGTCCCTGAATTATTAGTAAAATCAAACCCTTTAATTGTATTGTTTTGAATTGTGTAAGTTGGAGTACCTGTGGGATTTGCAGCAAGAATTGCTGTGAAATTGTTTCCAGTACTTGCATTTGCCAGCTTAGTCCAAGTTCCACTACCAGCAGCATTTCCACCTATGTAATTATCTTTTATTGAACAACTATTGACCGTTGTACCCGTATTAATAACAATATAAGATAAATTTCCTGTTGGCGTAAAGTTAGTTGTTTCATAAAAGTTATTGCCCTGTATGGTAATATTATCAGCATAATCTTTTATATAGATACCAGTGGAAGCACTTGATGTACTTAGGAAATCATAAAAATTATTGTAACTTATTGTTGTGGCAGTAGTATTTAATTTACCAGTTGTTCCTGTTGAAAAAACAGTATATAATGGACGACCAGAGGGGTCACTTGTTATATTATTATTATTAATACTATTGCCTGAATTTGTACTACTTGATGGAGCACTAAAATATATGACACCACCAGTAGTTGTAAGTGTTGAACCTTTTATATTACAATACTGAATTGTATTATTTTTTGCATCTACCCCGATTCTGATTGTTGAAGTATGAGTTGAACTGGCAGTACTAGTATTAGTAATGGTAAGAGATTTAGTACTTCCTGTTGCATTAACCCTACCATCAATTGTAACATTTTGGGCTCCAAGTAAGGAAATTATTGGTCCAGCGGAAATTGTTCCCGAAATTGTCAAATTATCAGCAGTTGGATATATCTTAAGGGTTGTCCAACTTTTATAAGTCAGACCTACAGCTGCCGTTTCAGTGGTGTTACCTGAGATAGCAACAATTATATTGGCATTCGTCTGGCTAGCCCCAGTAATCGCAGTAAATGCAGCATTTAAGGTAGAATATGAACCATTCCCTGAGACTGCTCCCGATACAGTTACCTGAGAAAAGGCATTAGCTGATAACAAAAATACAAAAGTAAAGAGATAAAAATATTTTTTCATAAGACATTCATTTTTTAGTTAATAATAATTGGAATGCAAACAAACAATTTTAAAGAACACATCAACACCTATAAATAGACATTAATACTTTTAGAAGAATACTTTGTAAACAGACTGTTATATCTGCCTACAAAGTATTTAAAAAAATCACAACACAATCTTAGAAGCAAAAGCTCCAACCTTAACCAGATAAATTCCTTTGTTTTTGAGACTGATATCTGTTTTATTACCTAGAGCAATAACTGATGTTATTTTTGTTCCACCGATCGAATAAACTTCAATTTTATCATTCTCCTTTGAATTTAAAATACTGACAGTATTGTTGTTTGAAACTATTGTAAAATACTGATTGGAACCTGAAGTATTTAGTCCAGTTGAAACAGCTTTATTCTTGATTGAGATCGCATTGATATTTATATTTGGGTCACTTGAACCCTTAGCCGTCAATAAATATTGAACATACTGAGTACCTACAGGTAAAAGAACAGCGTATCTTTTATCTGTTGTGGTAGCACTATTCAGAGGCAAATTATTACTAATAGTTCTTATCGTTGTCCAGGTTACCCCATCAGTTGATGTATTAATTGAGGCAGATAAACCTGTTTGAGCGTTGTCATTACTTGCATAAAAATTACACACTAAACTATCTGTTGCCAAACACGGATTGAAAGCCAAATAAAAAGTATTTGTTGATGTAGTTGATCCAAGTTGAGGTGCAGTAACATTATTTAACACTCTATATCCCCAACCATTGAAGTCGGGTGTAGCAGTATTATAAGGATATGAAGAGCCAAAAGTCAAACTAAATGGAATATTCGCTTTGTTAATTTTGTGAATATAAAGTTTGAAATTATATGTACTTGCATTTGCCGTTTTTGTTGTTTGAAAACTCAAACCAGAAGTCAAAGCAGCTGAACGGTCACCCGGAAGATCAGTTGAAATGGTGAAGCCTGTATATGCTGAAAGCGTAATACTGGATAAATTACTAATATCAAAATCTGATGCAACAATAAAATGAATGCTTTGTGTGGTACTAGATGAAGCAGTTCCTGTTGCATAAAAGGTTTGCAAACAATTACTAATAAAAAGGCGGTTAACACCCGTACTATAAGAAGCAAAAAACTGTTGTGATCCTTCTGCTTTAATGTTTAGCTGGCAGAAAAATAATGAAATGATTGAAAGGAGAATAATTTTTTTCATTTTGTTTTTTTTAAATGGTGAAAATAATTGGCAAGAGCAATTAATAAGTTAATTAAGCATGAATTTTCCGATACAATTAGTTCCGTCAGCCTTCTTAATGAGAGCAAGATATATGCCATTCGGAAGATTGGAAAGGATAAGTTGTTGTGAATTTAGTGTATTATAGTTGTGAACAATAGATCCCTGCAATGACATTATCACTATTGATTTGGCTGTGTTAATATTATTTATTATCATTCTTTTTCCTGAGATATAGAACAAGCCATTATCAGTATGAATATCAGTAATAGCTGTAGGCCCTTCATGTTTAATACTAAAACCATTAATATTTATATTTGGGTCACTTGAACCCTTAGCCGTCAATAAATATTGAACATACTGAGTACCTACAGGTAAAAGAACAGCATATCTTTTATCAGCTGCCGGGGCACTATTAAGAGGAAGATTGTTATTTATGCTGTGAATTGTTGACCATGTGATCCCATCATTCGAGAACTGAATATTAGCACTCAATCCAGTTTGTGTATTATTATTACTTGCATAAAAGTTACAAACTAAACTATCGGTAGCCAATGCTGGATTAAAAGCTAAGAAGAATGAATTGTTTGAAGTTGCTGAAGTTAGTTGAGGTGTTGTAGTATTATTTGATACTCTGTATCCCCAGCCATTAAAATCAGGAGTAGCTGTATTGTACTGAATGTACTGAGATGAAGACCCAAAATTCAAACTATAAGGAATCGTGGCTTTTTTGATTTTATGAATATACAATATATAGTTACCTGTAGTCGTTCCATTAGTGACAGCAAAACTTAGCCCTGTAGGTGTAAGTGCAGCAGATCTATCGGCAGGAAGGTCAGTAGTAATTGTGAAACCTGTATTTGGAACGAGTTCTATACTATTAGCATTTGTAATATCAAAATCTGATGCTACAATAAAATGTATAGCTATTGAACCTGTACCTGTATTGTAGGGTGTTTGCAAACAATTCTGAACTGTCAAACTTTTAACACCATTGGTATACGATGCAAATAATTGTGGTGAACCTTCTGCATGAATATTCAATTGACTAAAAATAAGTCCTAGAAATGTGAGTTGTACTAATCTTTTCATAATATTTCAATTTAATAATTATTTATTACTTTTCGAAATGTTTAAATTATTTCCTTTTTATTGATATCATATTTATATTAATATTCGGATCATTCTGTCCTTTAGCAATTAAAAAATATTTCACATATTGAGTGCCAACAGGAAGTAGCAACGAAATTCTTTTCTCATCTATAGTTGCATTGTTAGATGGTACAGTGTTTGTAAAATCCTTTATACTTGTCCAACTAATACCATCGGGCGATGCTAAGATTGAAGTATTTAATCCGGTTTGAGAATTATTATTGCTTGCATAATAGTTACAAATCAAACTATCATTAGCCTGTGATGGATTAAAAGCAAGGAAGAATGCATTTCTGGATGTGGTTGCAGCTAATTGCGGATCGATTCCATTATTTAACTCGCGGTAACCCCAACCATTGAAATCAGGAGTAGCAGTATTGTAAGGAAATGCAGATCCAAAATTCAAACTATATGGTATTGTTGCCTTATTTATTTTATGGATATATAATACAAAATCGCAAGTACTACCATCTGCCGTTTTGGTTGTTTGAATCTTTAATCCCTCAGAGGTCAGTGCAGATGTACGATCAACAGGAAGATCGACAGTCAACGTAAAACCGGTCTGAGGAATAAGCGTAATGCTGCCAGGTTTATTGATATCAAAATCTGATGCTACAATAGCATATATTTTATCTATTGAAGTTCTTTGATTTCTTGAATAATAAATTGGCATCAAAGAATTTTGAATAAATAATCTATTTATCCCCAAAGAATAAGTAGCAAATAATTGTTGTGTACCTTCAGCTCTAAGATTTAGAGTAGAAAAAAAGATAATTGAAATTAGGAATAATTTTTTCATGATTTATATTTTTAAATGATTTGAAATTTCATAATGCAAAGATACAATGCAACAAGAAATAATACTTATTGATATATTTCAAAAGTTTATTCGAAAATCTCAAAGTTGCTGTAAACAAGTATTTTTTAATAAAGTATTATTTTATGAGTATCTATCTGCATTCCATTAATCACTTTCAACAGGTAAACTCCAGCCGGACATTTTTCCGGATTTATCCATAATTTATTGCTTTCGATATTGACAGTTTTCATACAAATTCCATTAATTGAATATAACTTAGCAGTTGCTCCTTGTACAATATCGTTACGTAGTATTAATTCAATTGTTCTAATTCCTGTGCCAGATTGAGGAATTAGCGAAACGAAACTTCTTTTATTTTCAAACGGGGATTTTACGTCGGTAACATTTAAAACAGCCGTTTTATTAGCCCAATCGTAAGACAACAATTTCGCACCAATTTTAAATATCCATACATTGCTATTTTGACTTACAATGCTTACATCAGTTGAGGTAATATTTTTATCATTCCATGAAAATGCTACTGCATTGCGCCATGTTTTGGTCGTTTTTTTCAAATCTATCACATAGGTGGTATAGGCTGTACCTACGCCATTACGTGCTGTATTGTACCTGTCAGCAGTAACAATACTTACATTAGAAGTAGTTAGTGGATTTATTATCATTTCTGAATAATCACCTTTAATTTTGAATTTATTATTCGATGCTACTACACTATCGGCAGTCTGTTGGGCATGAAAAAGCAATTCAAAATTATGCACCGACGTACTAGCGATGGTATCCATTACCAAAGCCACACTTTCCGACTTGAGGTAAATCAAAGTCCGCTCATATTTGTTCACCGCCGGATAGCTGAGTGTAGCATCGCCTACCATAATATCAAAATCGGAGTTTGACTCCACCTTTACCATGGTGGGATATTTTTTGTCTACGCCTTGTGAGGTGTATGTCCAGTAGCTCAGCGAATAGGGTTGATCCAGCTGGCCTTTGGTATCTACGAGCAAGGTATTTTCGTACTGTGTCCGGCGCTGGATATAGCCGGCATTGCGAATCAGAAACTCCCCATTGCTAAAAATACTGAAACTGTTGGCATTGGGGTGTCCATGACTTGCCGTTCCTTCAAAAGCATTGTTTTGCACAAACTGAAGTCCTGCTGCCGGTCCACAGGTAAACGAAACCACAGAATTACCATTGACCCAGCTATCGCGGGCTGTGACAATACCATAATTGTCAAAGTGATGCCACGTAGGCAGGTTGGTGAATGCTTTGGAAACCACCGTGGCATCATATCTTAGAAGATTGAATGCAATGGCAGAATTTTCATAATTTACACCTTTGGCATCTGCCAGGTCTGCTTGCTGCTGGGCATATCCATCCCTTTTTTCTTTAGCTATTCCCCGGAGCAAATAATTAGGGCCATACCACAGGTACCTTGGACAGTCGCCTATATCAATAACTTGCAAATTGCTGGTCCAGAAACTCGAAGGCAAGGCCATGTATATCTGGAACATGGAACTGTTGTTCCACCAAGCGCTGTTGTAGAAATTGTACGAAAGCAACGACTTGGTCAAATCAAAAAAGCGCATTTGAAAATCCATGTCGTACCCTCCGTAACTTACCCCTTCCGAAAAACCGCCATCGCTTCCCCGAACACTGTCCAGAAACATAAATTTTTGCATAGCAGTATTAATCCATGGTTTAGTATCAAAACACTCATAAAATGCAAGCGATGCAACTCCCAATCCAGAGACTCTACTACTAAATTGATTGGATAGGTAATAGTCCGTCCCTTTAGCAGAGGAACTCAACCATGTATTAAAAAGGTTTCCCTTTGTATTTAAAAATGCTATTATGTTAGATTTCAGCGTCGCATCCATTTCATTGTAACACCAGTCAAAGAACACACTCAGCCCTGTAAGATGGTGACCCGGCTCCAACCCCGGGGTAGAATAAAAAGAATCTGGAGCAGTCATTAAATAGGTGGCATAACCCTGTGCCTTAGATAGATAGGCTGCGTTACCCGATAATTTGTACACGATTGACAAATTCAGCAACCTATCACCCCAAAAGCGCAAATCCGCACCTGCAGCTAAATCTGCAGCTACATTTGTAGTGGGTGGACTGGGGTATCTATTCACCGCATTAATAACATAAGTGTATAGGGATTTTAATTTGCCAGACGTTATTTGACTTTTCAATTGGTTGATACCCGCTTGCTCCAAATACAATCTGGGGTGAATGTTTTTTTTACTCTCAATAACAGTAGTTGTATAGGAAGTTTGGGCGAGTATCGTATTTTTATATAAAAAAGAAAAAATAAGAAGAAGTAAAAATACTAAAGTATGTTTTTTTTTCATTTTCATAACTTATGCTTACTAATTGATTATTGATGTGATTTCATAAATGAATTTACTCAATGCAAAAAAAATACAGTATTAGTGAGATTTACATAACCTATAGTGAAGCAATCTCAACTTTTGTATTGATCATAATTTCGCTCCTAACGGAGCTCTTAATACACAATTGACAATTATGCTACCATAATTGCGCTTCTCCGAAGCTTAATAAATGCTCCATTAGGAGGTAAATTATGGTAGTAATTATTAGTTCACAAGAATAAAAAGCTCCGTTAGGAGCGACATTATAAAAAGTCAAGACGACTTCAGTATCAAAATATTATTCAAAAATTCAATTTTGCATTAACATTTCATGTTTCTATAAAACTTTTTTCTTATTCGAAGAAACTAAGTATTATTAAACCAATTTCACGCTTCTATAATTTAATTCAAATCAGGAATCTGATAAAATTTTCTATCAGCTTTAAAATCAACAAACAACTGATCAAGTATTATATCCGGATCAATGGCGTAGAACTTCAGAACATGTTTTCCTGCTTTTTCTATTTTATGAGTAGTTGTCGTTCGTGACTGATTCCTCAAAACATTTACCTTCCAGTTCTCTTTAAATATATCTGATTCTGTTTCAATTATCTGAGGTTCTTCCTCATCAATGGCAACGGCATATCGCTTGTTTCGTCCATTGGCAGGATGATTGGGATACAAGGCGATACACACAGAAACTTCACCGATTTTTGTACTGTTAAACGCGTATTCTAATGCTGATTTTTTATTACCTGAGTCTACTTTTAAAACCATAAAACTATGCCCTAATCCAGGAATTTCAGTTACGTGAACACTGTTCCGATTTTGACATTCATTTGCATTAAATGAAACAAAACCATCAGTCATAGGTTTTCCAATTTGATTGGGTAAGGTTTTAAATACCTCCAAATTAAAAATAAATTTTTCTGAACCGCTTTGAATAACAAAATGTCCTTTTTGTGAACTTCCGGAAACTTTATCCCAATTTATTTTCAATTGAATCCTTTCCTCACCATTTAAGAGTTGTTTTTCTACCAATGATGTAACCCAAATCGGTTTTTGAGCAATGCTCCACGTTACTATTTTTTCCGCTTTCTGATAAATCGTAAAAACATAATTATTATTAGTTGATTGAACGAAAGCAGGAGTATTATAAGTTTTTTGTGGTTGAATAGGAGCGTTATGTCCATCCGCAAAAACTACAATTCCCTGCTGATTTGCAATGTTGACTTTCGGCAATTCCAAGCGTTGATAAACAGGCAATTTTCGTGGGTTACAATCCATCATTTCATTCCATTTCCCATCAGCTATTTGATGATTGAACACGTCTGTCAATTGTTCAATTTTATCAAGAGATAATTGACTTAACTTTGCGTATTCATTCGCACTGGGTAAATTCAAGGGTGCAAGCTCTCTATACATTTGGGCATAAAGCAACTTCTTATTTAGCAAAGATGCTCCCTGAACCGGATATTTTACAAGTTCAAAAAAGGCATCTTTCCGGTTTACTGCCATCTTTTTTGATAATTCTTCTACCTTATCTTCAATAGTCTGATACTCCGAAATTCTTTTCTGTAACTCATTTCCAAAAGCAAATGGAGTAAACTCAGTGTTAATGACAGGAGTAAAACCTTTGGGAAATCCACTTGTTTGGATTCGACTCCACCCCATGTGTTCTGGTTTTCGTATAGTTGCCAAATGGTAATACTCTTTCATTATACATGATATTTCTGAAGCATATTTTTTTCCAAATTGTTGCGAAATCCAATTCTGAGTATGTGCCTGAACCGTTTTCTGATTGACGCTTTCAATATTCCATGCCAAGTCCAAAAACAACTCGGTAATGTATTCGGCAGGCTTCAGGTCACCAACATTGAGAATCCACAATTTACGAGCATTGTATTCCCATGCCCTTTTCATTTCGGTAACAACCTGAGCTGGTGGGGTTGTACAAAGCCACAAATAGTCGTGTGGCGAGCCCCAGTATGAAGCGTGATAATAAACGCCACTTCCGCCACTTCGTGCTTGCTCCACTGGTGTTGATAAACGGCTAATATACCCAAAATTGTCGTCACACCAAATCAAAGAAACATCTTCAGGAAGCTCTAATTTTCCGGTATTATAAATATCTAAAACCTCTTTGTATGGAATAAATACTTGCGGAATTTTGGATGGCGTAGGATTTAAATAATTGCCGATAATTCCCCGTTGACTTTTCAGCACTTTATTGGTTAGTGTTACCTGTTCGTCCACAGTAGTTGCGCCCAGCATATTTCCGTCGTGAAGCCCACGCATTCCAAGAGTATAAATATTTTCTGAGGAAGACAATTGTTTAACCCGGTCTATCCAGTAGTTGTCAACATTTTGAGCATTTACAGCATAGTTGTACTCACCAACTCCTTTCAAATGCCATTCGCTTGCACTGCAACGCATCATTGGCTCGCAATGCGATGTCCCCACTACAATACCATAGCGATCTGCCATCTCTTTATTCCCTTTTACAAGGAAAAATGGGACAGTGCTTTCGTGCATAGCCGGCCAAATTGTATTGGCACGAAGACGTAGTAGCAATTCGAAAACTTTTTGATATGCCATGGGGCCAATTACCCCTTTTTTGCTGGATTTGTCAAGTGTTTTGTTTGCCCAGGGCTCAATACCCCAATCTTCATCGTTAAGAAATATGCCACGATATTGTACAGAAGGAGCTTGAACTATATTTATAGTTGAATTTAGAGTAATCGTTTTTCTTTTATCCGGAATAACGTCAGCCCACCAATTCCATGGTGAAACACCTGCCATGCGCGATAATTCGAGAATGCCATAAGCCGTTCCTCTGCTATCACTCCCTACGACTAATAACAATTTCTGTTTCCCATTCTTTTGAGAAATACACTTAATCCTGAATGCTTCCCACTTATTTTTGATATCTTCCGCAGAAAATTCACCTTTAGAGATTAGAGAATCAATGATGTTATTAGAGCCAATTGTACCCGCAACGATAAGGTAAGACGGAGTCTTTGAAAAATTATTATACTGCTTTACAACCGCATCACCAATCGTTTTCATATCCGTTGAAAATAGCTCAATTGCAGTTTTTACCACTTCCTTTTCCCTTGAGTCAAATTGAATGGAGGTAGTGTGGTCTGTTCCAATTAAATAAAATGCATCAGATTTTTGAGAGAATACTACAGTTGAAAACAGGATAAATAGTAATGAAAGAATGTGTTTTGTTTGCATAGTAAATGTTGTTGAAACGGAGAAATAACATGAAGGAACGAATATTTACCCGATCTTTATTTGTTGATTTTATACACTTCACATCTCTTCCCGGCTGTGATCATAGGGAAATTATCGGTTCGGAAAGGAGATGCAGGAAGATCGGCACTGTTGAACAGATTACCTTCACTCCAGTTTGCCCAACCGTAACGAACAGCAATGGGTTTTACAACAGCATCTGCACTAACGATAATTTGATTTCCTTTTATTTCGGCTTTGGCTGACACAAATTTCTTGTCTTCACCACAAATAGTAAATCCCATTAATTCTCCTTCCGATTTTAATCTATCGTAAACATAATCAAATGACAAAAGTGCTTGATTGTTATTGAATTTTACGCTTTTATAGATCGGACCAGAGAAGGGAATATTGAAACCATAAACATTATTCAATGCGATGTATGCCAATCGTTTCCCAACAGGTTCTTTTCTGGGTGGATGGATATTCTCCTTTTCTCCATTATCCATGGTGACAGCCATTCCGGTATGTTTTATCTTTTGCCATGTCAAGAGCTGAGCTTCGCGAAGTTCTGGCCAAATGGGTCTGTTTCTGGCATCTGCTCTTCCGTAATTGGCCAATTGAACAAAAAAGAAAGGCATATCGGGATTTTTGAAATCGTTTCGCCACTCGCTAATTAAAGCCGGGAAAAGAGTACGATATTGTTCCGCTCTCCCGGAGTTATATTCACCCTGATACCATATTGCGCCCTTTACAGAGTAAGGGATGCATCGCTCCAACATGGTGTGATAGAGTCCGGCAGGACGATTGAAGTTGTGTTCTCCCATTGGCATTTGCGGTCTGACTATATTTCTTACGCCAGCTTTTATGGAGTCTTCATACGTTTTTGTATCGACTTCGAATTTCGCAATAAGTTGACTTCCAAATTTGAGTGAAAAATCGTCATAATTAGCCACAATTGGAGATGTGATTGTATCTTTCATTAGCCACTCACGTGTCATCCACGTTTCGGCACCAGATCCTCCTTTATAACAACAGATTACCCCCACCGGGACATTTAATTTTTCCTGAAGATCCTTAGCGAAATAGTAGGCAACGGCAGACATTTCAGACACCCTGTTTTCGGCTGTCGCTGTGCGCCAATTCATATCACCTTTTGTAACGGCACCATCATATGGTTTGAACGGCACCATCACATAATGTATATTCTTATTGGTTGCATTAGCAGCTGCCTCTTTGCCTCCAAGAGATTCTCTTATCATAAAAGCCATATTGGATTGGCCTCCAGCCAACCAAACTTCACCCACATAAATTTCTTTGATTTTTATGGTTTCATTGGCTGAAACGACACTCATACTAAAAGGACCTCCCTCTTTTAAAGAACGAAGTTCAACGCTCCACTTGCCCGTTTCATCGCTTTTCGATTGTACCTGTTTCCCCTGAATATTAACTGAAACGCTTGTTGATGGAGAAGTTGTTCCCCAAACTAAAACTTTTGCATTTCGTTGAAGAACAGCACCTTCATTGAACAGTTCACCCAACTTAAGATTTTGAGCACCAGCACTAAAGCACAGAAGTGAAATAAAGCATGCTGCTATAAACGATTTTATTTTCATTGATTTGTATTTTTAGAATATGGTATTATATTTCCTACTTCAAATATTTTGTCAATGGTTTGACTTGCAGTTCACGAAGGCCTTTCACAAATTCTTCAGCCATTACAGTTGCACCTGTTTCGTTGAAATGTGTCATTTCTTTGATACCATTTGGGAAATTTTTGTTGACACCAGGCTCAAGAGTGGTAAATAGTTTTGTTGAACCTTCTTCACCCAGTTCTGCAATAATCTTCTCGCTCTTCAACTCCATGTCCACAAATAATAGTTTAGTATCCTCCGCCGCAATTTTACGACAAACTTCTGTATAACGTTTAAGGGTATGAACCACTCTCCCATTTTCAAATTTACGTCTCGAAACAGGAGTACAAAGAATGGGGATTGCCCCTTTTGTTCTGACATCATTGATAAAGCTGCGGAGATTGGCTTCATATTGTTCCGGAGTAGTATGGCGATCTGGTTTAGAATTAGAATCATTGTGTCCAAATTGGATAACAACATAATCATTTGGCTGCACTTTGTCCATTATCTTTTTCCATACCCCTTCAGTTTGAAAGGAGAGCGTGCTTCTTCCGCTCAGTGCATAATTGTCAATTGTGACTTCTGATTTAAAGAAATTGTGCAACATTTGACCCCATCCACGTGTAGGAAATGGTTCATCAAATGTTTTTCCGGTAATGGAATCCGTTACACGTTTTGAAAGCGGCTGATTTGTCATTGTAGAGTCGCCAGCCATATAAATGGTTACTTTCTTTTGTTCGGCTACAAATGCACAAAGTGTAATAATTGACAACAGTGATAAAATAAGTTTTTTCATGATTGATATTTTTTGTTTTAAATTAGAAATTCCGTTTGAAATATCAGATTACTTTTCGTTTCCAGCAAACTGAATAAAGTTGCAGAGAAGTTTACGAGCCACATCAGCAGTAGATTCAGGGCTTCTCAGGTTATTGTATATTTCGAGCGTTGAGAAAACAATTTTTCCTTTTCCACAAGGAATAACGCCAACAGCTGTCCCCAACTTTTGAGGAAAACAGTGGTAGGCTCCAGCTACCAATTCTTCGCCGTCCATGATTAATCCAATGCGTTCTGACCCAATAGAAACCACCGCCTCATACGGCCAATCCATCCCCTGATTAACAGGCAAATCTTTGAATAGCGGATGCGCTTTCACAAAATGAACCCCACCTAACCAGTTTGTTCCTACAGTGAAATCGCCTTTGTATTTCACATTTGTATTTTTGGTAATGATATCCATCCATGATGATGCATTTGACAGAATAATAAGTGTTGTTCCATCGTTTTTCACCCGGTCGATTATTTGTTGAGGGTCAAAAAGCTCTTTTTCAGGCACTGACCATTTCAATAGCGTTAATGCTGTTGAACGTCTAACGTGACGAAGTTCTACAAGAAGTTTAACGGGTTTTCCAGCCTCCAGATTCAATGCTAATTTGCAATGAGAGTCAATTATTGTATCACATTTCTGACCATTTACATAGAAACTCGCCTGATCACCGGGTGTAAATTCTAAATCAAATTTGTATTTGCCCGTAGTGGCAGGAACGACATGTCCCTCCCAGCGGATACTATAATTCAGTGTAGTAGTTACATTTGGGTGTGGTGTAGCTCCATCTTTCAACGTGAAATTGATCAACGACTTATTCTGTTGTGCAACAAGTTTCTCAAAGTTGCCACCCATAAAATAGCTCACTGTCACACCTTGCTTTGCGTTTAAATCAAGCAATTGTTCGGTAGGAATATAGCCCAACTCTCCGCTTTTAGGAGAACGGGCGGCAATCATCCAATCAAGTTTCGGTAATTTAGGGCTATATGCCTGAACTTTCGCATCTGTTTGATTAGCAAGAAATTCGCGCACAACTAAACTTGGCTCCCAAACAGCACCATTTCCTTGAAGCTTTTCATCTTTCCAATTTACCACCAGAATTTGATCACGCCCTTTAGCTACAATCTCTCCTCTTGAGTTGGATAATTCAGCCTCAATACTCACCATTCCGGTTACTTTACTGTTAGGAATAGTGATAGCTTCAGCAATCAGTTCTCCGAAAACATCACTCCCTGAGATAGTAACAGCAATATCTTTAGAGAAAATTTCTTCCCCGATTGAATTCTTCGCTTTAATGTGCAAAGTGTGTGCTCCTTTAAGATCTTTCTCATTTACAATATAGAAATCAGTTTCTACCGGAGTAAGGGTATTTGCAACTTGTTTGCGCGTTTTTACTGCAATGTAAAGTGGCTGATTATAATATGCCAAAATCTCCGGATCACCTTTCGGATTTCGATAACAATCTACTACTCCTGAATGGTTTTCTAATATCTCTGACTCCCAGCCGTTTATTGCATAGCCATCTGTCAGGTTGTTTATTCTGGAATGTTCGATTTTTCTTCCCTGATGCTCAAACGATATATTGCCCATTGATTTAGTCAGAGCATCCACGTTACTAAATCCGGTATTTAGTTTTTTGGACTCAAAAAAACTTTTAAAATCGTTGTACTGATCCAAATACATAACCCCATCCCATCCTGTTGTTGGGTTTTTATCTAATGAAGATTTTATCATTTCAACTCGCCCCGGTGTTGATAAAGCTCCTTCTTCACCCCAATAGACAATCTCACGTTTGTTGGATGTAATGCTGTAATAGTTCTTTGGACTATTGTAGAAGGACTGCATCCACGTATGAGGTCCACCAGCTCTGTGGAAATCGTACCATCCTTTCAAATAAGGAATAGTATCAAAAGGGCGCATATGTAATTTAAATGGATCATCGAGATCGACAACCTTTGCCCACCCTGATGTACGAACGATTGTTCGGGAAGGGTCAATTTCATGTGCCATTTTCATATCTTTTCTATAAATATCAACTGCTGTCGCTTTTACCTCTTGTGCTTCGTTTTGCATGCAATAGACGACCAAACTTGGATGGCTTCTGTCCCGATAAACCATTCTCTTCAATTTTTCCTGCAACATTTTGTGGGCTATCGGATAATCAATGCTTTTCCCGTAATTACCTGGCTCTTCGAAGTAAAGCAACCCAAGTTCGTCAGCCAAATCTAAGAGTAACGGCTGACCAATGCACCGATGAAAGTTCAGCATATTCAGGCCAAGTTTTTTGGCTAATCGAATTTGTTTTTCGGCCAATTCAGGTGTTGGAACCATTCCACTTACCGGCCAGAATCCCCAGCTTATTGCAGTTCGCAATACAATTCGCTTTCCATTTAATCTGAGCATTGCATCTGAGCCAATTCCTGACAGCTCAAACCAACGAAAACCAAAATTCTTTTTGTCTGAATCGCTTACAATGCCTTTATCATTCAAGCTTATCTGACAGGTATATAGATTTGGATGGTCAATGTCCCATAATTTTGCATTAGCGACCTCTATTTTTTGATTGATTACATTTTTACCTGGTTTAAGTTTGACAGATTTCAATATCCGGGTATAAACCTGTGCTTCTTCATTTTTTCTTTCAACAATACGTAAAAACAGATCACGAATTACCACTTTATTTGAGGTGTTGTTTATCGTAATGATAGCATTGACAGATGTAGCCACAGGTATATTTTGCATGTAAATATCATCAATATAGACTCCATTACATGTCAATAGTTTTACGTTTCCGGTAATACCACCAAAACCAAGACTGCCGGCAACGATACGATTGTCCCATTTAATGTTTCCATCTTTCCAATCGAAAATCCCCCCCGGATTTGTGATTCTTACTGCTAGCTGGGCAGTTTCTCCCGGTTTCACAAAGTTGGTAATGTCAACTTCAAATGGGGTATTTCCAATTATGTCGTATCCCACTAATTTTTGATTTATGAATATCTCTGATCTGTATCTGGTGGATTCGAAACGTAAGATTATTTTTTGAGAATTTTTGGACGTTGGAATTTGAATATTGCGATACCACCACCATACGCCAGTCATATTCGCATCGGGACCAGAAATTTGTTGAAAAAACTGCTCGTTAGTTCCAGGCACACATACCTCTTTCGCACTTGCAGTATTTAGAAACTCCCATCCTCCCGTAGGAGAATGAACGGGTAATTTCTCGATGTTGACAGGTGGAAGATAAAATGAATCTTTTTTCCAACTTTGGTCTTTATCTTTAATAAGTTTCCAACCCTTACCAGAAAGATCGGTTTCAATTCTTGATTGAGAAAACATATTTACCGATATGGTAAAAAAGCAAAATATAAAACTGATGATGTAATTCATTAAATTTGTATTGAAACGGTTATTTTATCTGAGTAATTTTCACATTGTCGTAGGTTACAGCATGAAATGAATTCACATTTACGTGAGTACTTTGGTATAAGCCCTGTTGTTCCCGAATATTTCGGCTTAATGGTTCCATTTCACTTGCAGGTTTTCCTACCAAAGTAAAGCCAATTCTACCTTTGTAGTCACACCAGATATCAGAGTCATTCATTTGAGCTCCCTTGCGACTATCACTGACCCATATCTTGCAATAACTATTATCTGTACCCGGGTCAATACGCCATTCATATCTAAAGTGATACCATCTGCCTAACTGTAATGTTTTCTCTGAAGTTCTGTATGATTTATTACCGGAGCCTGCTTTGTAGGTTCCTGATAAAAAGTTTGTGGTTACTACATTATTTGTACCTTTTTTCAGCTCCAAAGCCATTGGCGGTGATTCAGGTGAACTTTGGTGCCATTGACGCAAACAACACCAAGATGGTCCACCATCTATTCTTACTAAGTCAATGGGAGTAAAATCGGGATGTAGTTTGAGACTAAACTCCGAAACATACGTTTTCTTAAAGTCTTCAATAACCAAATAATGTTCTGCTCTTGCTTTCAAATCTGTAGGCAATTGAGAACCAAGTGTATATTGCAAGGCATTACCACTGTTGGGCAGTTGCGAATTTACTACGGTAACTCGTGGGGTATTGCTACTGCTTGAACCTTCAATTTTGATTGTTGGAACATACCAAATTGTTCCATTATAGTCATAGCCTGTTTTTTTATAACCGTTGTCAGTAAAATCAAAGCTGCCGTATAATGCGAAGTCCGGACCATCAAAATCAAGATTCAAGAGCGTAATATTTCCTAATGAAACAGTTATAATATACTTTCTCTGGCTTCCATCTTCAGCGGTTACCACATACATTAATGGTTTACTAAAATCATTCAGGGTTTTTCCGCTAACCTGAGCAACATCTGCAACTTTAACATCTGATTTATTATAAACCGAAAAAGTTGCCGGAATATCAATCAATTTTGTTCCGGAAGGAACAATAACATGGATTGAATCATTATTTGATGTAATAATTCCATTGAATGATTGGATGCTAAAATCCTGAATGATATTGTCACTGCTTAGATCAACTGTATTTTTACACGAACCCAATAATAGAATAATCGCAAATAGACATAAGTTACCAGAAATGCATAACAATCTATATAATCCAATATAACAAGTATTTACTTTCATATTTAAAATTCCATTTTACTATTGTTTAAGGTATATCTTCACATTATCATAAATAACCGCATGAAATGCCTTAGGGTCAAAATCAGAATTTTGATACAACCCCTGTTGTTCGCGAATTTTCTGACTGAGTGGTTCCATTTCACTTTCAGGTTTACCCTCCAAAGTATAACCAATTTGGCCCAAATAATTGCACCACAACTCTGAGGGATCTGGAATCTTAGATAGTTTGTTTTCGCTTACCCATACCTTACAATAGCTATTAATACTACCTGGAACAATACGCCATTCGTAACGGAAATGATACCATTTATCAGGAATAAGAACCTTTTCGGTTGATGTGAATCTTTTAATTTTTCCGTGTTTATGTGTACCATACTGAAATTCAGTTACAATCACATTATTTGATCCCTCCTTTAAATTTAAAGCCATAGGAGGTGATTCAGGAGAACTTTGATGCCATTGGCGCAAACAGCACCATGCAGCACCTCCATCAGCTCTTTTTAAAAGTATTGGTGTAAAATTCGGATGAAGTTTTAAACTAAACTCTGAAATATAAGTCTTGCCAAAATCAGCGACAAATAAATAATGTTCTGATCTTGCCTTGAGATCTCCTTCTTTTTGAGGGCCTAAAGTATATTGAATAGCATTATTATCATCTTTAGTGAATGTATGCACAACAGAAACTCTTTCAAAGTTTGTTAAACTGCTACCTTCTGACCTAAAACGTGGTAACAAACCATGGGTATAACTAACTATTTTATAACCATTATCCAGAATATTTAATTTTTTATCTAAAGAAAAATCATTTCCATCAAAATCCCAATTGATAATTATTGAATCTTTTTTTAAATTATTTTGAGAAAATAGAAAACAAATATTGAACACAAAATAAATTGCAATTATTAGCTTTCTTTTCATGTGTTTTATTAAGTATTTAGTATATAATAATTAGAAAATTGATAAAAGCTCTATTAAATCAAGCGGGTGAACAACTTTATTCACCCGCATGTATTATGATTTAGGAGAAAAAAGTCACTACCAACCTGGATTATTTTCTCCGTTCAAAGCTTTATTGACAGTCATTTCAGCTGTCGGTATCGGGCATAATGCGTTACGTTTGTCGAAATTAGCATATGGAGCAACCGCAAACGTAATACCAGGGAAATAACTTTGTGCACCTACTAAATCGGTAGCAGGTGTATTCTCAATTATCGTTTTTACAGATTTCATTTGGTCGTAAAATATCCCCCATCTGCTAAGGTCCATTTTTCGAATCGCTTCAAAAGCTAACTCTCGCATTCTTTCATCTTTTAAATAGACAAAGAAATCATCTTTTGATGTAAATATTTTATCTATTGTAGGATTTTTAATGCTTGGATCAACACCAAAAGCACGTCTACGAACCATATTAACATATTCAATTGCCTCAGGTTGAGGTCCTCCATTTACTTCGTTATCTGCTTCAGCAAACATTAACAGCACATCCGAGTAACGAAGTAATGGCCAGTTCGTAGAGTTTCCCCATTTATATAAAGGGAAGTTTATTTCATACTCCCTACGAAACTTACCAATAAATCTGAATTTGTATGTTGGCTTTTCAGGAACTACAGTTAAGGTATTATAGCTTTTATAAGTATATGGTTGTAAAGTCCAGTCTCTTCGTAAGTCACCAGCTTCATATTTATCATAAAGATACGAAGTCCCGAAATGTAATCCGCTGCCAACTGATAAAAAGTTACCTTGACCATATTGACCTGGAGTTCCAATATAGTTTAGCGTATTTGAAGCAGGGAAACTTGTTCTTGCTGCCAATCCACTTGCAAAGGCATTACATTTATAGTTTGAATCATACGTGCTACCCCAAAATCCAACTTCAAATATTGATTCCTTTACATCATATTTATCTTGCATCAGATTAACAAATATGTTCTGATATGAAGGATTTAATGCATGTTTTCCGCTCTGAATAACTTTTAATGACCAGTTCCGTGCTTTTTCATAATAGCTCCTGTCGCTTGTTCGTCCTGCGGCAAATAAGCATACTCTCGCTAAAATACCCTGTACGGCAGATTTGCTTATTTTTTCAGAGTAATTGAATTTATTAATATCAGCCACCATACCTTCTGCTTGTTCCATATCCTTCACTATTTGAGCATATAGTTCAGGTTCCGGTGTGCGTGGGACATTTAGTATTTTAGGATCTTTGCTTGATTCTAAGTGCATAGGTACAGATCCCCAATAGGTTGCAATAACAAAATGGTAATATGCTCTTAAAAAAAGTGCTTCCCCCTTAAGATTCATTTTTATAGAGTCAGAACAATCAGCTCTATCCACATTTTCAATAAACTCATTAGCTCTGTCAACACCTTTATAAAGACTTGTCCAAATCCAACCAAGATCCGAATTTCCTGCATCATAATTATAAACCCGAAGATCTGGATTTGATATTTTATAAAATCCTTCATCTGTACAATTAGGAAGTTGTTCGGACAAATACCTTGTATACATCCCCAGCCCCGAAGAATAAACAGTAGAAATTGAGCGGTTTAAATCTGTCAAATTGCTGTAATAATTAACGGGTGAAATAAAATCTTTTGGCGTTAACTCTAAAAAATCATCACATGATATTATAAATATCGATACTATAAATAAAATTATTGTCTTTTTCATATTCTCTTTTCTAAATGTGTTATTTTATTAAAATTTCGCATTGACCCCAAGCGTAATCGTCAAACTCCTTGGATAAGCTAGATAATCAAAACCTGGAGTTAAGGCGCTGTTATTTATTGAAACTTCAGGATCCATTCCGCTGTAACGTGTGAGAGTATAAATATTCTGTGCCGACGAATAAAACCTTAAACTTTCTATTTTGAGTGTTTTTGAAATAGTACTAGGCAATGTATACCCTATCTGTACAGTCTTTAATCTAAGGTACGATCCATCTTCAACGGTTCTATCTGAATAAACATTCGGTCCATTACCACCTGGTGCATAATTTTTTGATCCTTGATTCTCTGGAGTCCAATGGTCAGCATAAGAAGCAAACTGATTAATGTCTGATCTATATGTTCCTTCGAATAACATCCTACTTGCATTCATGATTTGGCCGCCCACTGAAAATTGGAAGAATAGATTTATATCAAAATTTTTATATGTGAAATTATTGTTAAAACCGCCCGTAAAAACAGGATTTGGGTTTCCAATAACCGTTAGATCATTGCTGTCAATATGTTTATCCCCTGTTTGGTCTACATATTTAATATGTCCCGGTTTAATTGTACTTCTGGCATTTCCATTGTCTGTCACATCACCTTTCAAAGTATAGATTCTACGGCTATATGGAATGGTTGGATCGTTATCCGGCAATTTAACTGTTACATCGGTTACATTGTCTATCCATGTAAAATCATCTATCTGATACATTCCATCCCACTTGTAGCCATAAAACTGAGCAATTGGTTGTCCCACTTTTGCTATATATAAAGGAGTTCCGTTAAATCCCTGATTCCATTGCATAGTAGATTGCATGTCGGATTGACCATCGTTAAGTGCAACTATCTGATTTCTATTCCATGAAGTATTTAAACTTGATGTCCAAGAAAAATCTTTACTGTTTATATTTATCGTATTTAGAGTTAGCTCCAACCCCGAATTCTGTACTTGTCCAATATTCATTTTTGCTCTTGTAAACCCAGATGAGGGTGATACATTTGCATTTAACAATAAGTTACTAGTGTTCTTGTTGTAATAATCAGCTGTTAATGAAATACGGTTTTTAAATAAGCTTAGGTCAACACCGCCGTTATAAGATTTGGTTGTCTCCCACATTAAGCTTGAATTTCCTAAGGTGGTAACTGTCGCACCTGGTTGGTATACATTATTAAATGGGTATCCAGAAATTGTGCTCAGATCAAGATAACTTAAATAATCATAACTACCTACACGGTTATTGCCAATTTCTCCATAACCCAAACGTAATTTCGCATCAGAAATAAACTTCAGAGATTTCATGAAGGTTTCCCCAGATACCCGCCAAGCTAATGAAGCCGATGGAAAGTAACCCCAACGATTTTTTGTTGGAAATTTGGACGAGCCATCGGCTCGCATAGTAATAGTAGCATATATTTTCTGTTTATAATTATAATTTACTCTTCCAAGATATGAAAGAAGACGACTGTCCTGATAATTAGTTACCAATGGTTGTTGTACACCTTGTTTCAATCCATAAACACCTAGAACATCTATTGGAAGCATATACGCAGTACCTCCAAATGTATTCAGCCAATAGTTATTGATTGTAAACCCAGCCATTACATTAAATGAGTGAACCTTATTAAAAACCCGATTATAATTTAATGTGTTTTCATTCAGGAAGGTTTGATCTTGTACATAACTTTGAGAGCCATTAGCACCTTTAATCATCCCACCCACAAGCTGAGCACTTGGGTGAAAACTATTATAAAAGGTCAGAACGTTATTAAAGTTGTTGTTTAATCCAACTGTTGATCTTAATTTTAAATATCTTGTAAAAGCATATTCAGCATAGAAATTTGCCAGTACATTAGTTTGATTTGTGTTTTTGAACTCATTTTTAAGATACTGTACAGGATTATAAGCAATAAGTCCACTTGTGGAATTTACGGGGTTTTCGATAGAATTATTTAAGAATTCATCCATACTTACAGTTGCGCTGATAGGACGGAATCCATATACATTGTATAGTAAACTAAAAGACGGATCAGAACCTGTTTGGTCATTAAATCGCATAGCTGTTCCATACTTAAGAGTTTGGCTATAATTAAAATTCACACCTACTTTTAGTTTGTCATTTACAACTTGATCGAGCTTAATACGACCTTGAAACCTGTTAAAACCTGAATTGAGGATTACACCTTGTTGGTCAAGATAATTGATGGAGACTGCATATTTAGTGGCCTTTGTACCACCACTTAATGATAATGTATGACTTTGCATGGGCGCAAGTTGCATAATCTTTGACTGCCAGTCAACACCTTGAACATTTTTATAATCCTCAATTGTCATTGTTGGTACTCCATTGGCATCGGGATGTAAATAGGGATTTGCATACGAAAAACCAGTAGTGGAAACCGGATTCAAGTCAAATTGCAATTTGACAAATTCGTAAGGAGTAAGAAGCTCCATCCGCTTTATGTCCTTAGAATAACCGATATACCCATCATAGCTTACCACCGGTCGTCCTTCTTTACCACTTTTAGTTGTTATCAAAATCACTCCATTTGCTGCACGAGCACCATAAATTGAGGTAGCAGATGCATCCTTTAATACATCTATTGATGCAATATCAGAAGAATTCAGTGTGTTTGCATTAAAATTTTCTATTGCAAAACCATCAATCACATAAAGCGGAGAGTTGCTTTGTGTAATTGAACTTTGCCCTCGAATATTAATATTCATTGCACTTCCCGGATCACCCTCAGACGATGATACGTTTACCCCAGCAACTCTTCCTTGCAATGCCTGTTCGAAAGATACAACTGGAGCTTTTGCTAAGTCGGCTGTTTTTACTGAACCCACAGCCCCTGTAATATCCATACGTTTTTGTTCGCCATATCCTACTACCACTACTTCATTTAAGTTCTTAGCATCTTCAGATAGTACAACTTTTATGTAATTGTTTTTAGTTATTTCCACCTCTTTTTTCTCATACCCAATGTATGAAAAAACCAAAATGGATTTTAAGGATGTTGAATTGATAGTAAATTCACCTTTCAAATTTGTCAAAGTGCCAGTTTTCGTTCCTTTTACAATAATGTTTACTCCAATAATTGGTTGTCCATCTTCGTCAAATACTTTTCCACTTATGGTTCTACTTTGAGCCAAAATATTTAAGGCAAAGGAGATTAAAAATAGGAAACTTAATAATTTTTCTTTTCTCATTTCTTCTGATATTTAAAGTTAATACTGATTTATATTTATTTATTTATAGTTTAATAGTGTGCGAATTATGTTATGTGATTTTGTTCCAATCTTAAGGATAATGAAATAATCATTTGTAGTAATTTGCAAGTCTGTTAAACTCTGATTTATAATGTACTTACCTAATGACACACCTAAAATACTGAATATTTCAACTGTACTTATTGTGTCAGGTGAATCAATTCTTATATTGTTATTATGCATATAACATTTTATTAAACTATCGTAATTATTATCTACATTCGTCAATGGAATGGGCTGATATGCTCCAATAGCAGGCTGAAGAATTCGGTTAATATTATTTTGTGAAATTCGACACTTAATATAAATTGATTGGGACTCATTTGTATTTAAATGTATAATATCTCCTGCATTTATAGCTGGATTTGTCAGGGTATTAACCAATTCAAGGGTTGGTGTAGCATTTGACAGATATTTCCATGTACTATAATTAAGATATTCAAGTAACGTAGCCGGAAATGAAGTGCTTGCATCTATCGTAGTGTTGTTCAAGTATTTCTTATTGTAAATAATTGAATTGTTACATTTAATATAAGGCATTGCATTTGGATTGCTTGAACTTTTGTATACTAAATCGTAACCATTAGAATTTCCGGATAAAAGTACGTTATCTAATAAAATTGTTGTATCTGCATAGACTCCACCACCCTTTATTGCTGAATTAGAATTTATGGTACAAAAGTAAGAGCTAAATTGCAAATTGGTTGAAGTCGGTTTGTAAACACATATACCTCCTCCATACGAAGTTGCAGCTTTGTTAAATGCAACAGTGGAATTTATTAACTCAACCTGTGTTGCCAGGCTGGTTTTTGAACTTCCACAGATAGAAATGCCACCACCACCAAATGCATATGAGGTAGAAGTACAGGTATTATTACAGATAGTTGTTTTGTTAATATTTACAATTGCTGATGGTGATACAAAAATACCTGCACCTCCTATAGCTGCTGTATTTGCAATTATTTGACAGTTTGAAATATTTACATTAAAAGTACTGTCTGCAATATAGACACCAGCTCCTTTACCATCTTCAGAGGTTCCTGATGCAAATCCCTCTCTAACAACTACTCCATCTAAAGTTCCACCTAGAACTCCATTGAAAACAACAACATGATTACTGTTTGGGCTGCAACCCATATTACCTGAAAAAGTTGTAATGTACTGATTAATATCATGTATATCCAAGTTTAAACCCGTGCTTAGTTTACTAAATCCACCATAAAGTGTAACACCTTTACTTATCAAGAAACTACAATCTTTATTATATCTCAAAGTAGTTCCGTCCCATTTAACACTTGAGAAAAATGGATTGTAAACACCTTCAGACACATAAATAGTGTCACCTTGAATAGCATTTTCAAGAGTTGTTACCAAATCAGTCCCGTTAATTGCATTATCCCAGTTTTTACCTGTGAAATCTCCGATGCCAAATTCCTTAACAAAAATACTCTTAGCCAAAAGGTTTGACGTAAATAGAATTGGCAATACTAAAATTAATAATATATATTTTTTCATTTGAATCAAATATGGCTAATTAATTGAATAGGATATGCCGTTAACAATGGCTTGTTGTGATGTGCCAGTTCCAGTTAATGTGACAATTGGTGGATTTGTTTCGGTTATTTTACACCAGCTAAATGCAGTTATTTGTTTGAATTTAAGTTTAGTGGATGATAGTTTCAAAAGCTGAGTTGTTGTACTTCCGCCACCACTTCGTGCTGCAATTGTCTGAGTAGTCAAGATGTTACTTGTTTCAGAAGGTGTCAAATTTTCAATTCGGAATTTACTTTTCGTTGTTGTATTTGTAAACAAATTTGAGTTGGTGCTTGATTGTATAAGATTTGTTTCTGGAAAAATATTCAATACACTATTATGAGATGAAGAAACCTCAATATCGTCAACTACAATCAGAACATTTGGTTTTACATAAATTAGTTTCCTGATATATGTTTTTAAATTACATGCATCAATATACGCAGTCGATGCATCTCCAACTATTACATCGTAGGTAGAATTTGAAATTGCACTTAAAATTTTGGGATCACGAGATGCTGTATAAGGCCATGCTGCAAAATAACCTTTCTTTTCGTCCCATTGCCCTACATTGTCAACTAACAATGTGTTATGGTATTTTGTTTGACGTTGAACATATCCATTGTTCTTGATTAAAAACTCACCATTGGCAAAAATTACAAAGTGGTTGGCATCTGGATGTACGTGCCCCATGTCATCTGAATTTTTCAAACTATCAGCAACTGTGTTCATTAATAAACCCATAGGAGCACCTGATTTGAATACTACCATCGATTCTGTGCCCGACCAATCGCTTCGGGCGGATACAATTCCGAGGTTATCAAAGTACTTTAAAGTCGGTGTTGAACTTGATGCTGGAGATTTAGCAACAATTGCAGGATTATGGGATATTAAATTAAACCAATGAGTAAAATTAGTTGAAGCTATATTATTCTGATCAGCAAACCATTGTGAAACTGGATCATTATTAAGTCTGGCAAGTTCACGAAATAAATGCTCAGGCCCATTCCATGCAAAACGACGAGAATCACCCAAATCAACAATATTAAGACTTGAGCTCCAGGTACTTCTGGGAGTCATTAAATACATGCCATATTGTGCATTATTTTTCCACCAGGTTGAATTTGAATAATAATCATTGTTCAATGCTTGTTTTGACAGGTAAAAATCAAGAATTAAGAATTGCATTCCATACGTCCAATATCCAAAGCCTTCCTGACTAGCGCCATCTGGCATTAATACTTTTGAAACATCAAGCAGATAGCGTTGAGTAAAATCGACCCATTGTTTGGCTGCAGGATATTCTGATTGTAAGGCGATACCTGACGATAGCATACCACAAAAGCTGATCCAATCTTGATTTTGCAGGTATGAGTAATTGAATGTTTGGTAAAAATTGTACTGACGAGTAGCTCTTTTAATCAAGGTTTTTTTGATTAATTGTCGCATGTTATCACAAAGATATCCTTCACTATAGTCATATAACATGGCAAGTCCCAACAATTGATGCCCATAACAAAGACCATATTCATAGCCATCAGATGTGGTGTCGAATCCCCATGTTGGATAATTACATGAAGCTCTAGCCCATGCGGCTGCTCCGTCAAAGTATTTTTGTTCACCACTAATTAATCCAACAAATGCTAACATAGCAATATTATCGCCGACTTCTCTCTGCCAAAGCTGCGCACCATAATCTTTCTGATAATTATTTGGGGTAATATTAACCCGGGAATCAGCTTTACTTTTTATATCGACCCATATAGCCGCATGACTTGTCAATATTTTTGATCTTAAATCAAGAACTTGCTGTGAATTTAGAAATAATGTTGGCCTTTGAACAGCTCCTTCAGCAAAATTCAAATAAGAAAATAGTAGAGAGATTGATACAATTATTACAACTATTAATTTGTTTTTCATTATCAGAATGTATATTTAAATTATATTAGATTTTAGGCATTAAAGGATCAATTGGAATAGTTTATCAAGTCCTTTCAAGCGATATTAATTATGCATTAAAAGTGTATAGATACAATCAATTCATTCCCAAATAATTTTCAAAGTATTTTGATTGTTAGCATCCTGTATATCTATTATGTTTTTTGCCGATATTGAGAATTTATCAGTATTTATTTTAATTTTCTTTGCTTCTGAAGGTATCCTGATTTTTAAACTAGAGGTCGCACCTAAAGTTATTGTAAGTTGTTTTTCATCTAACTTTACTGAATCAATCCAACCTGTTGATTTTAAAATTGAAACCCCCTTTCCATTGTTACCAATCAAAAAGGCTTCACGTGTATCATCAGGGATTGTAAATTGAAAATTAAAACTCAGAGTATCATTATCTAAGCAGTAAGATTGATTCAGAGCACAAAGTAAATTTTCTCCATATATCTTCACTTTGTGTACATAATCTTTTGCAGATCCACTAAATCCAATAACCTGACCAAATGCACTCATTCTATCTATTTGTTCGTACATTTCAGGAGAATCACCCACCTTTCCGATTATTTTCAACTGTTGTCCTTCAATATAAGAGGAAACCATTTTAGCTTTCGACACTGATTTCCCTACCGTTTCTCTGTCTTTATTTGATAACATTTTAAGATCGCCCCAAAAACCATTACCTGCAATCAAAGAAGTATTTATGTTGTAACGCTGAGCATAAAAAGGTGCAATATTCTGAGGATACTGAGCATAAGTAAGTACTTCTGGAGTAAGAACATTTCCCAGTTGGTTTATTATTGTTCTCATCGATTTAGTTCTAAACGTGCTATAATCTCCATATCCTGATGCACCATTGTTCATCCAAAATAATTTACCTTCTTGCAGCGGCATCAAGCCTATCATACAGCGTTCCGGTTCTGTTATATCGATTTCAATTTTTACATCCGGATTGTATTCTCTTAGTTGCTTCATACAATTAGTTACAACAAAAGGAAGTAAATAATTATACCTATCAATAATATCTTTTCTATTAAAACTACTATCGCCATGCCTAAGGTTTGGTTGTGCACTATTGAAAGTATTTATTGCATCCCATTTAAAATATCTGATTCCCTGGTCAATAAGTTTTTTATGATCTTCAACTATTAATTTTGAAAAATCACTTACAATATCAAAAACCGGATTATCCCATTGTCCAATAGCAGGAGTACCATCTATTGACCTTATTACCCACTCGGGATGTTGTTTATATCGTAATGTAGTAGTATCAATTCCTATTAGCGAAAACCAGACTCCGAGTTTCATATTCTTTTCTTTTGCCTTTTCAAGGAATGGTTTTAAACCATTCGGAAGCCGAGTTTTGTTATACTCCCACTGCCCTAATTTCTGCTGCCAACCATCATCCAATATAAAATAATCCATTTTCATTTGTGATGCATAATCCATTTCTTCTAAAATCCGCGATTCTGTAAATACTTCCCTTACGTCCTTTCCTATTAACTGCGCATTCCGTTGCATACCCCATGTATTATAATAGAAGCTTGGTTTCCGTGCAACTTTACTTTCGGTAATTTGATTATTCAAATAGTTTCGAATCATCTCACCAGGATTTGCACTTTTATTTATAAAACCCAATGCGCTCCATACGGTTTCATAACATCCAACTGTAGGTATACTTTCATTCTCCAGATATCCACCTCTAATTATTTCATTTGAAATAGATGTATAAGATTTAGTTTTGCAATGATTAATTCCAATAAAAAAGAAATCCTCATCTTTCATTGTATAGCCTTGATTATAAGTAGCACCTTGCTGTACATCTATCATGCTTGCAAATTCACAGCTTCCTCCCATTTGATTTGATCTAAGACCTTTTATTCCATCTTGCGAGGCATGTTCATATGTTGAAAGAATAGTATATTTATCTAGTGTAGTTAAATCAAAAGGACCTTTTACAATTAGATTCTGACCAATAGATATAGAATGTGGGATAGTGGCGGTGTGAAACATATGACACGCAGCCAAATTTCTATCCTTTACACGATTATCATATGTCCTGTTTGGATCTAACTTGTTAAGTATCTCATTGCCATAACTGGCAATTCTTATTTCGGTTACCGTATCGCTTGCTGCTATATCAGAGAATGAGTATTGAGGGAAAACAAAGTGCAACTTATTTTTCACTTTGTTGAATTTAAACTTATCAGCTTTGATTGATTTTAATAAAAGCTGTTCTCTTATGAGTGTTGAGTTTGAAAAATATTGCTGTAAAATGACAACTTCAAGATCTTTAATTTCATTTCTTCCACAAATTGAAATTGAGAGTTCTGTGCCACCATTATCCATTTTTCGTGTTTGGACATCTCGAAACTGCCACAAAGGATCATTTGCTGTTATTTTCTTGTTGTTGATTATGAACTCGAAATATGGTTTTTCTATTGCAAATTTTAGCAGTTCCCTTTGTCCCTGCTTATCAAATAATGACGAAACCTGAACAGTATTATGTTCAAAACAGAATTCTTTTTTTAATAACTCGTTTTCAATTAAAACTGTTTTTTTGATCCCAAAGAGAGTAGGAGAATTAAAAAAAAATGACAACAGCAATAGATTTCTACAAATTGATTTTTTCATATTTTTTTGATGATATTTTTATGCTGCAAAGTAAGGGTTTTATACTTACTACTACTATCATCAAAATTTCAAATAATTAATCAGGATTATCGGATATATGTTTTTTCTCATTATTTACGTATTTGGTAGGCGAAAATCCAAAATGTTTACGGAATGTAGATGAAAAATGTATTAAACTATTGAACCCAACTTTTTCAGAAACTTCAGTTATTGAAAGATCAGTCTCCATTAGCATTTTAGCTGCTAATTGCATCCTTACGGACTTGACATACTCCAAGGGAGAGAGGTTCGTAACAGCCTTGATTTTTCGATATAAATTGGCACTACTCATATTTATCTCATCACAAAACTTTTCAATATTTAAATCGGGGTTGTCAATATGCTTTTCAACAACTTTGTAAAGTTTCTGCATAAACCTGTCATCTGCCGAAATAACTTCAACCCCCATAGATTCCAATGAAAATTGTTTTCCATACAAATTCTTCAGATTTTCTCTAGACAAAAGTATATTCTTAATTTTCAACAATAAAATATTGCTGCTAAATGGCTTTGTAATATAATCGTCAGCTCCAAGTTCAAGTCCTTCTTTCATTTGCAACATCGTAACACGTGCTGTAAGTAGTATAATTGGAATATGGCTTGTATGAATATCCTCTTTTAGCTTTTTGCATAATTGGAGTCCATTCATTTCAGGCATCATAATATCACTAATAATCATATCAGGCATATGGTTGATGGCAAGTTCAACGCCTTCTTTGCCATTTGAGGCTTCTAATACCCTATTATTACCCAAACACGATTTGATATAAGTTCTGAGTTCTTTGTTATCTTCTACAACAAGAATAGTATATTTTTTAGATTTAACATCTGTCAAATCAACTTGGTCTTCTAATAATACCTCAGGATACAATTTTATATTTTCACTATCCTGATAATTCTCAATTATTTCATTAGATTCTAAATGATTATTCCCATAAGGGATAATCATTTTAAACGTTGCCCCAGAGTTACTCTCAAATTCTGCCCAAATGCTTCCACGATGTAAATCAACTAATCCTTTAGTCAAACTTAAACCAATTCCAGAACTGCTTTCTGTTTGTTCATTTGGATTGTATATTTGATAAAACGGGTTAAAAATGTTATCAATTTCATTTTCTGGGATTCCTTCACCGCTATCACGAAGTGTAATTAACAAATATTTTTCAGCCCTAAGATACACATTAGAATTATGCGTCAAAGCACTCTTTTTTAAATTCTCATCTATACTTATATATTCAAGCTTTAATTCAATTTTACCTTTATTTGGAGTGTGTTTAAATGCATTTGATAATAAATTCAATAATATCTTTTCGAATAATCCTCTGTCATACCATAAAGGTTGTGACTCTGTTATAATGTCTAATTTTAATTGTATCTCTTTTTTTGCAGCGAGTTCACTAAATGCTAATATTATTTCTTCAGTAAATTTTTCGAAATGACCAGCTGCTGCCCTTAACACAAATTGACCCGTTTCTTGTTTTCTAAAGTCCATAAGCTCATTAACCAATAACAATAACCTTTTTGCATTCTGATACATTAGAGTCAATTGCTTATTAAGAAAAGATGGGGTGGTTGATTTCTCTAAAATATCTTCCAAAGGTCCAATTATTAGAGATAGTGGAGTTCGTAGTTCGTGTGAGAAGTATGTAAAAAGATTAAGCTTTGCCTGATGTAATTCCTCTTGCTGACCTTTTAAAGCAAGTTGATATTCTAAATCATGCTTAATACGATAATATCGAATAATAAAATATGCTATAAACACTAAAATAGACATGTAAAAAAGAATTGCCCACCATGTCCACCAGAATGGCGAAGAAATATTTATTATCATTGATGTACCAACCTCATTCCATTTTCCATCACTATTTGACCCTTTAACTTTAAAAACATATTTGCCCGGACTTAAATTTGCGTAATTGACAGTTCGGATATCATTTATATGATTCCATGTATTATCAACTCCAACCAACATATACGCATATTTGTTTCTACCTGAATTTATATAGCTTAATGCACTATACGTTATTGTAATATTATTTTCATTATGCTTTAAATTAAGGACTTGATTATTATCAATATCCATTTTAAGGGGCGTATTGTTAATTTTCACATTATTTATTACAACAGGAGGAATAAATTTATTTGGTTTAATATTATCTGGATTAAAAGAAATAAACCCATTATCTCCACCAACGTAAATAGTAGTATTATCTCTCGTAACTATTATAGAATTTTGTGAGAACTCTTGAATGTTGATTCCATTCGTGTAGTCAAACGTTTTACACACTCCTTTAAAAAAGTCAACCTGAGAAATGCCTTTGCGTGTAACCACCCAAATTCGTCCACGTTTATCCTCCGTTATACTACAAACTTTATTGTCTTTAAGCCCATTCTTTACAGTGAATATTTTTGCCATATTAGATTTAAATCTTATTGCATTAAGACCTCCATCTGCTGTTCCAATCCAAACAATCTGGTTTTTATCTATATAAATTGCCGAAATCTTATTTCCTGATAACTTATTTTTTTCTGACAATGAATTATATTCAAGGACTTGTCCATTTTTATAAAAGTATAAACCATTGCTACGTGTTCCAATATAAACACCTCCCGTCTTATCATACTCCAAACATGTAATTTGGGCTACATTAAATTTTTTATCATTTTTTAGCGGTAAATCTAATGCTGAAATTTTACCATTTTGAATTTTCTGTAATCCATGAGAAGAATAGGTGCCAAATGTTAAAATTCCATTAAAATCACGTTTAATTGAATAAATAGCACTCCCAATATTATAGGACTTTATATATTTTTTGGCGTTTGTATCAAATTCAAAAAGTTTACCACGAAAAAGTCCAATATATAATTTATTATCTTCTGCAAACAGACTTTTCACATTATTTTCTGGAAAAACATCTGGATTAGATGTTTTAATACATGGAAAGTATTGATATGAGTTATCTCCAGTATTATAATGAATAATACCATTGGCTTCAGTTCCAATCCATAATCCGTCATTGGATTCTTGCATTGGGCCAATAATCCCCAAAACTTGCTTGTTTAAATGTGTGTCGTAAAAACGAAATGAATTACCTTGATAGTTAAAATAATTTATACCTCCTGAATACGTTCCCACCCAAACACCTCCAGCATTATCAACACATAAGGCTTCGACAGCATAATTACTCAGTCCACCTTGCCCAAACCCTTTCTGATTATACACTTTAAATGTTTCACTTTTAGGATTAAAAATATTGAGTCCATTATAGGTTCCTATTAGCAAATTTCCCTCATGATCAAGGCATATTGCTTTTATTGAGTTACTACTTAATCCTTTTGTAGTTGAAGTTGAATAATACTTTAGTATTTTTTTTGTTTTCAAATCCAAAAGTCCAAAACCCTGATCTGAAGTACCAAACCATAAATTTCCACTTTTATCTTTAGTGATTAGTTTTATTGACAATTTTCTAGAAGTACCGTTTTCATTTAAGATAATTTCTGATACTTTATTTGATAAAATACTGTAAAACACTAAATTTGAAATGCCAGTTCCTAATAAAAGTTGTTCATTATTTTGAATAATACTATTTACTCTAATTGATAAAACTTTTCTCAGATTAGTTTGTTCCTTTGAGTAATCCAGAAGAAATAATCCATCTTTCTTCCCAATCCAAATTTTTTTATCGGACGTAGGCAAGATACAGTCAATTTCATTCAAATCTGCTGTATTACTTTTTAAATTAATAATGTAATGTCTAAAAGTTTTCGTATTTCTATCAAAACAATTCAATCCATTTGTTGTTCCAACCCATATATTCTGATTACTATCTTCTGAAATACAACGAATATATCCATCGCTAATTGATGTAGAATCCGATTTATCATGTTGAAATACTTCAAAATCATAACCATTAAAACGATTTAAACCATCTCTTGTGCCAAACCACATATATCCTTTACTGTCTTGGTAAATGGCAATCACTGATAACTGTGAAAGACCATCTTTGACAGAAATATTCTTAAAAATAATATCATTCTGATTTACAGCATTTAGCCCAATAATAAAACCAAAAATGATAATGAGGAATAAAAATTTGGGATGCATAGAAAATTGTTTTTTTTTGCAAATATATAAATAATCAGACTTAAAACAGATAAAAACCATGAAAATATTCTTAATTAATACTTTTTGATATTTTGGTATAATAAAATGATATTTTGAAATAGTATATTTTGTTACATTTAAGTTTAATTTTGCAGTATCATAAAAGTGAATAAATATGAGATATTCTGATATACTAATTCTATTTTTTTTTAAGTTTAAATATTTAAATCAAATACATTAATGGTAAAAATAATTATTAATAGCTCTGTGATGTTAATTCTATTTCTGTCTCAATCTTTTTACGTTCAAAGTCAGGATGATATGAGTATTGTAAAAGGTATTGCAGATAAAATATTAAAGGAAAATGAAATAGGTTTCATTGGTAAAACTACAAAGACTTACTACCCTTCAACTGAATCAATTCCTGCTGATGAAGATGTCTTTTGCAAAAGTAAATATGCTGATTGGCATTATAGCATGGGAGTGCTTGATATGGCCATGCTTAATCTGAGTAGAATGACAAATAATCACGCATATTCACAGTTTGTACTCAATCATATTGATTATTGCTTTGCAAACAAACCGTACTTTGCCAACAGAAAAACAAAATTTCCTGGTGGTCCATTCAATTCACTATTACGTTCTGATGAACTTGATGACTTTGGTGCAATGGGAGCGGCGATTATTGATGTAAATAAAATTTCTTCCAAAAAAGAATATACAGATTTTATTCAACTTGCAGCATCACATATAATGAAAAAACAACCCCGTTTAACGGATGGAACACTTGTACGGACTTGGCCTTACAAATTCACACTTTGGGCTGACGACCTTTATATGGGTGTATCATTTCTAGCAAGAATGGGCAAATATAGTCAAAATAATATTTATTATGATGATGCCATTAAGCAGGTTCTTAACTTTAATAAATATCTATGGAATCCAACTAAGGAATTATATTGCCATGCATATTATGCTGACTTAGATTGTGTTGGAGGGGCACATTGGGGAAGATGCAATGGATGGGTAATGCTGGCAACTGTTCATTTGTTGAATTCATTACCAGAGAATTATCCAAACCAATCGAAAATTATTGACTTGTTGAAACGTCATATAACGGGCGTTTCGCACTATCAGGATAGTGAAGGGCTTTGGCATCAATTGCTTGATAAAAGTGATTCATACAGCGAAACATCCTGTTCAACCATTTTTGTATATAGTATTGCTCGCGCCATTAATCAGGGGTGGTTGGATAAACGATATGCATCTATTGCACTCAAGGGTTGGGATGGTCTTAGAAAACAAAAAATCACATCAGATTTTATTATTAAAGATATTTGCATTGGTACGGGAATTGGAACGGATCTTACTTATTATTATTTAAGACCCAAGAAAGACAATGATATTCATGGTATGGGATTAATAATAGATGCCGGATTAGAAATCATTAATCTAAAGAAAACATTAAATTTAAAATAAAACTTATGAAACTGAAAACATCGTATTTGCTGATTATTTTCTTATTGTTAAACACTTTATTGCTTCAAGCAGCAGGTAAACCTCTAATTATGATTACTCCCGATCATTCTGATTGGAGGTATAAAGTGGGTGAAAAAGCATTATTTGACATAAGCATTACTCAGGATAATAAACCACTTAATGATATTAACATCAAATATACTATTGGATTTGAAAAACAAGCACCCTATATTACAAAAGAAATAATATTAAAAGATGGAACTCTAAGGGTTGAAGCAGAAGGAATGAAAGTTCCCGGATTCCTTACTTGTAGGGTTTACCTGACTTTTGAAGGTGAGCGACTGAATAACCTAACCCAAATAGCATACGATCCTGAAAAAATCGTTCCAATTACTACTGTTCCAAAAGATTTCAATGATTTTTGGAACAAAGCTCTGAATGAAAATAAAAAGATTCCAATGGATCCGCTTCTTACATTAATGCCCGAGTATTGCTCAGAAAAAGTAAATGTTTATCAGGTTGGAATTCAAAGTTACCGCCTCAATGAGAGAATATATGGGATTCTATCTGTTCCAAAAAAAGAAGGCAAATATCCTGTTGTTCTTCAACTGCCCGGAGCGGGTGTACATAAAATCAAACCAGACTTTGCACCAATAAATTCTCTGGTAGAAAAAGGGTTTATTACTTTGCAGATAGGTATACATGGTTTGTCACTGACACAAGACGAGAAAGTGTATTCAGATTTATTTGCCGGTTCAATGAAAAATTACATGTATTCTAATCTCGACAATAAAGATGATTATTATTATAAGCGTGTGCTGGTTGGATGTGTACGGGCTATCGATTATTTAGAAACCATACCTCAGTATGATGGAAAAAATGTGGTAGTTTGGGGCGGAAGTCAAGGGGGCGGTCTAACATTAGCAACCACCGGTCTTGACTCACGTGTAAAATGTTATGTTTGTTTCTATCCTGCACTTTGTGATCATTTGGGATACACTGTTGGAAGAGCAGGTGGATGGCCTCACATGTTTTCTGCAGAACATCCCGAAAATCTAAACGATCCAAAAAAAATGGAAACATCCCGATACTACGATGCAATTAATTTTGCACGAAATATTAAAGTTCCCGGATTTATTTCGTTTGGATACAATGATTTGTCATGTCCAATTACATCAATGTATGCAGCTTACAATACAATAACTGCTCCTAAGGATTTACTCATTGTAAAGGAAAATGGACATAAACGTTCACCAATTCAAAATGCTGAATCAGAAAAATGGTTATTTTCTAAACTATTGTTGCCTGTTAAAAGTTTTTAGATAAAATAAAAAGAAGCATTCTTTTCGGATCGGTTCCAAAGATGTATATTTGAATTTATCACACTTTAAAAATTTAATTATGAGTAAAGTTAAACATATTATCTGACTGACGATAATTGATTGAATGAAAAAAACGTTAATTAAGAAGTTGTTTGACGTTATTGAATAGTTTTAAAGTGTTAATAAATTCTCAAATAAACTCAATGATTTGACACATTTCATTACATTGCTCAATGCATTTAAATGTGAAATACTTTAGCAAAATTGTAATCATATTAATAAGCTCTAAATTTAGTGCAAGGTGCAAGTGTTTCTATATAGAAACTTGCACCTTGCACTATGTATAAATATTTAGTAATATGTTACTTGCGTATGTCGAAATAATTGTGTATTTTTGAACCTGAAAGTTAAGCAGACAACCATAAGTCATTGACAGTCAAAAAGTGTTCTTTTTAGTATATTTCCTAATTCGTACCCCATAAGGGCGTATTGAAGGGTAAGTGTCTGAATATAAATAGGTTATCAAAAGAGGTTCACAAACCTTTTTCTCCGCAATCAACATTGATATTCAATTAATAATAAAACGGACTAAAGAAGTATATGCTTCCTTAGTCCGTTTTATTTTACTATTAATTGAAGGAAAATCTAATAACCCATTTTGAAACAAATTCTTTAAAAAATGGATAAATTAGGTCAATTTTATGGCCCAAATTGTTCATTTAAATTGATAAATTGATGCAAAATGGGTTAAAGCATTTATTTTATTATCATTTCCCAATTTTGTCAAAGTCTTCCCAAAATCCAGGATATGATTTACTTACAACATGAGGATTTTCAATTTCAATTGGAGTTGTTAATGACACAGGTGCAAAGGCCATTGCCATTCGATGATCGTCGTAAGTTGCAATGCAAATTTTTGAAGCGGCTTCGCAGCGTTCACCATCCCACGCTAACTGACTGTCGTTAGGTTCGTAGACAACGTAACCAATTTTTGACAACTCATTTATTAATGCTGCTATTCTATCTGTTTCTTTAATTTTTAAACTTTCAAGCCCTGAGAATTTAAACGGAATACCTTTCATACAGCAAGTTACTGCAAAAGTTTGAGCTAAATCGGGCTCATTAGTGAAATCGTATTCCATTTTAGTTGTCGACTTGTCATTTGGAGATAGTAGCACTCCATCTTCTAAATATGAGGTCATTACTCCCAATTGTTCAAACAAATCAGCCACTTTACTATCGCCTTGATAGCTATTTTTGTTCAATCCTTTTAGAAAAATACCTCCATTTCCTACCAATGAAAGTACTTCATACCAATAAGATGCTGCCGACCAATCGGATTCTACAGTGTAGGGAACTGGAGTAAAGCTTTGTGATTTTATTTCTATGGTATTGTCTATAAAATCTACTTCAATTCCATAATCATTCATCATTTGCATGGTCATTTGAATATATGGTTTTGAAATAATTTTACCATCCAATACAATTTTTAAACCGTTTTGCATGCATGGTGCAACCATCATTAATGCCGATATATATTGACTGCTCACATTGCCTTTTAAATGAATTTCACCACCAGTAAGGGCACTACCAAAAATCCTTAAAGGAGGAAAACCTTCTTTTTCAACATATTCAATTCTAGCACCCAAATAGTTCAATGCTTCTACCAACAACTTGATAGGGCGTTGTTTCATTCGTTCGCTGCCAGTAATAATCCATTCGCCAACTGTTTTGGATAAAAAAGCAGTTAGAAATCGCATGGAAGTACCTGCAGCACCAATATCAAATGTTGTATTGTTTGAATCCAAAGCATCAACTAATACGTTTGTGTCATCGCAATCCGATAAATTTTCAATATCATAGGGACTGTACGACAGCGCATCCAAAATTAATGCTCTATTGCTAATGCTTTTAGATGCGGGGAGGTTGATGCGAATTTTTACGCTTTGGGCTGTAGTATTTAGCTGTTTGTTTATTGTCATTATTAAATGAAATAAGTTGTAATAAATTTTGTGTGAAAAATATTTGATAATAAAAAATCGAAATGCATATAACGTCTTAATTATCAATTATTAATTGTCAATTATCAAATATCTTCTTCCACCACAAGATTATCAATAATAAAATTTTGTCGTTCGGGCGTGTTTTTGCCCATATAGAATGAAAGTAAGTCGGATACAGCATCTTCTTTTTTGAGTGTTACTTGATCCATTCTCATATCCTTTCCAATAAAATGTTTAAATTCGTCGGGCGAAATTTCTCCCAAACCTTTAAATCGTGTTATTTCTGGATTTGAACCTAGTTTTGATAATGCAGATAAACGTTCTTCTTCCGAATAACAATACAAAGTTTCCTTTTTGTTACGCACACGAAAAAGTGGAGTTTGAAGTATGTAAACATGCCCTTTTTTTATTAAATCGGGGAAAAATTGAAGAAAGAAAGTTATTAATAACAATCTAATATGCATACCGTCCACATCGGCATCTGTAGCCACAATCACTTTGTTGTAACGCAAATTGTCAACGCCATCTTCTATATTTAAAGCAGCCTGAAGTAAGTTGAATTCTTCATTTTCGTACACTACTTTTTTTGTTAGCCCATAGCTATTCAGCGGTTTACCTTTTAGACTAAACACCGCTTGCGTATTTACATCTCGGCTTTTGGTAATAGAACCACTTGCCGAATCGCCCTCGGTAATGAAGATGCTCGAGTTTTCAATAGCCAAATTTTTTGCTTCGTCTTTAGTTAACGAATCATTGAAATGAACACGACAATCTCTAAGTTTTTTGTTATGCAAGTTCACTTTTTTAGCACGCTCGCGCGCCAATTTTGTAACACCAGCTATGGCTTTTCGTTCTTTTTCGGAATCCTGAATTTTTTGTAGTAAGATATTTGCCGTTTCCGAATTGCGGTGCATGTAGTTATCAAGCTCTTTCTTCAAAAAATCGGAAATAAATTTATTGACAGAAATACCATCTTTGCACATATCGCGTGAACCAAGTTTTGTTTTGGTTTGCGACTCAAAAATGGGCTCTTCTACACTGATAGAAACAGCTGCAATCACACCATTTCTGATGTCGGCCAACTCCATGTTTTTGGAATAAAACTCTTTTATTGTTCGTGCCAATGCTTCACGAAATGCGCTTTGATGTGTACCACCTTGAGTAGTATGTTGCCCATTTACAAACGAATAGTACTCCTCACCATATTGGTCGCTATGTGTAAAAGCGATTTCAATATCCTCACCCTTGAGATGGATTATTGGATACAGCGGTTGTGCTGTCATATTTTCATTCAAAAGGTCGGTCAATCCATTTTTTGAAAGAATTTTTTTTCCATTAAAGTTAATAGTTAACCCAGTGTTGAGGTACGCATAATTGCGCAACATGGTTTCGATATATTCATCTTTGTAAATGTAATTTTCGAACAATGTATTATCAGGAACAAAATAAATATAGGTTCCACGTTCTGAGTTGTCCAAAAAAACATCGGTGTCCGATATCAATTTTCCTTGTCCAAATTCAGCTTTTCGGCTTTGTCCCTCACGAAAACTTTGCACAATAAATGTTGACGATAAAGCATTAACCGCTTTTGTACCAACACCGTTGAGTCCTACCGATTTCTTAAAAGCTTTGGAATCGTATTTTCCACCAGTATTCATAATAGAAACTGCTTCTACCATTTTTCCTAACGGAATACCACGGCCAAAATCACGCACTTCTACATGTCCATTTTTTACGCGCACATCTACTGCTTTACCAGCACCCATGCGGTATTCGTCTATACAGTTATCGAGTACTTCTTTTAATAATACATATATTCCATCATCAACATGTGTACCATCGCCAAGTTTCCCGATATACATACCTGGGCGGCGACGAACATGCTCTAGTCCTTCGAGGGTAATAATGTTGCTATCGCCGTAATCTACTGTTTGTGGTTCAATTACAAATTCTTCCATAAATATTTTATAATGAGAATTCAAAGCTTCTTAGCGAAACTTAGTTGTTATTGTTCGAATTGAAATTAGGCTTTTTCAATTCAAGTATAATTTTATTATCTCGATATCCAGCTTTCTGGATTTAGAATACTTTTGCCATTCCAAACCTGAAAATACAACTCTGTTTTATTATCGTTTTCATTATCAGTATATATTTTACCAATACTTTGCTTACTGCTGATATGATCTCCTGCTTTTACATATATTTGAGTGAGGTTAGCATATACCGTTCTGTAATTTCCGTGTTGTACAATGACTCCATTATTGCCCTGAATATAAAATACTTGACTAACAACGCCATCGAATACTGCACGAGCATTGCTACCACTTGGAGTTTGAATATAGATACCCTTATTGTTGGTGGTCACAAATTTCAATACGGGGTGCGGTTGTACCCCAAAATGTCCACGAATAAATCCATTGGAAGTTGGCCAAGGTAAACGCCCAGCATTGCGCTGAAAATCGCCAGAAATTAAGTTTTCTTCTTTTGTCATTGCCGACACCGATTGAGATGTACTGACCTCTTTTTCGTCTTCCGCAGGCGCTGATGTAATAACAGGTACTTCCTTAGGTACTACAAGTGGGATTGGTGCAGCTTTAGCTACTTGTTTTGCAGCACTTTTCGCCTTATTTTCTTTTTCTATGCGCTTATTTTCTTCGGCTATTCGTTTATTTTGCTCATTGATGCGCTGATTTTGTTCAGCAATTCGTTTGTTTTCTTCAATTATTCGTTTGGCTTCTTCGGCTTTTCGTTTGTTTTCGGCAGCCAATCGTACACGGTGTTCTTCTTGTTTCTGTTTTTGCTCGGCTTGTCGTTTGGCATCTGCTTTACGTATTTCCTCTGCTATAATCCGTTCAATTTTATTGTTTAAATCATTTGCTTTCTTCTGTTGAATTTTCAAATCGGCACGCAATTTACCTTCTTTCTTTTTTAGGTCAGTCAGTAGTATTTTTTCTTTCTGTTCGTCTTTAGTAAGTTTCTGTGTTTCATTTTGTTTTTGAGTTACCACTTCTACTTTCGTAGTTTTGTTATCATTCAAACTGTCATTCTTCATTTTAATATCAGTTGTAACTTTCTGTATGCTCCGAACCTGCTGCTTTCTGTAGTTTGTATATTCTTGCATATATCGTAGTCGCCTTAACGACTGATCGAAGGTTTCGGCAGATAAAACAAACATGATTCTGGAATACATACTTCTGTTATTATGTGCTTCACGTACCAACTTCACATAATTTTTTTTAAGTATTATCAATTGATTTTCAAGTAGATTTCTTTCTTGTTCCAATTGTAGCATCTGACTATCCAATTTGCCAATTTCTGACCCAATATTTTTGATAAGTGTTTTGCGCTCGTTAATATTTTTGTTGATAATAGTCAGTTTATTCAACGAACTTTTCTGTGACTTTTTAGTCTCATTCAGAATTTTGTTTGTAATTTCTAATTTTTTTAGTGCAAGCTTTCGTTGTGTTTCAAGCTCTTTTACTGTTTGTGCTTGGGTGCCCAAAACTATGGTAATTAGCAGAAAAACAGTTGCAAAAAATCGTGTTATAGTTTGGAAATTCATTATTTTCAATTTTGTATGATAAGTTAATATTATCGTTGAACTATTATTTCTTCAACAATTGGTCGATGTTTACTCGTGTAAAACGATTGCTATTTGTTGGAGTTAATTTGATTTCACCATTAAATTCAATTTTTAAAATATCAAAATCACATGAAGCACTGGTCTTTTGATTTGTTGCTATCATATTAATTCTTTTTGGAAATGTAATTCCATTTTCTGTTTGAAAATCTGAGTAATTTGTGAGTAATTGAGAATTGTTACTTTTCGATTTTAGTGCTACTTGCGTTATTGCATTATTGGTGGCTACATTTGTAGTTTGAGCAATTGACTCCGTGTCGAAATTAATTTGACTATTTCCAGTTGGCAAAGTTACTAATTTACAACTATCTATCACAATCTTATTTTGTCCAATGCAAAAAAACTGATTAAGTATCAATGATTGTAGACTTAAATAGTCGACATTGATACCAATTTTTTTACTTAAATTTATATAGTCCGATATATATAATCTTTTGTTCAATTTATCGAAAACACGTATTGTATCAGCTGTAATCTCAGCTTTAAACATCTCGATACCCATAAACGGTTGAACTGAAATATAAAGTGCTGAGTCTTTTTTTATTTTGCAAGACAGTGAAACATTGTATTTGTTGTTTTTGTAATCCAACGCCATTGTCATTTTTCCTATATTTGCAGTTTTGAATTGGGGCTGAGTTTCTTGTACTTTTTGTATCAATTGCTCTATTGCTCCAGATTTTACTGCATTAGTTTTTGTTACAGTACGAGTCGATTTACACGAAACAAGCATTACACATGCTATTAGAATTGATATTTTGAATTTCATTATTTTGAATTATTAATTATGAAGTTGTGTGTTTACAAATCTCTTTTCCACCCTTTATCTTTTATTTTTAACTTTAATTCTTCGGTTTTATTACCAGCGTCAAAAGATTTTTGCCACATTTCCAGTGCTTTATCGTCTTCTTTTTGGTCATTTTTACTATTCATCCATAAAATGTCGCCGTAATGTTCAAGTACTACGCTAGAGTCGTCCGATTTGGGTAAGTTATCCACGGCTTTTTCAATATAAAATTTTGCTAAAGAATAATTGCCCTGTTGATACAAAATCCAAGCATAAGTGTCTAAATAGGTGCTATTCTTAGGTTCTAACTCAACCGTTTTGGCACTCATTCGCTCAGCTTTTCTTAAGTCTGATTTTTCTAACGAAAGATAATATGCATAATTATTCATTACCATCATATTCTTCGAATTGGCTGAAAGCGAGTATTCATAATTTACAAAAGCGGAATCTTTTTTTTCTAATTTAAAATAAATATCCCCAATTTGTGCATAAAAATCACTTTTCAAGGCTTGCTGTTCTGGTTTTAAAAGTGGCAATGCAGTTTTATAAGTGGCTAATGCGTCATTATATTCGCTCAACTGAAATTGTGCAATTCCTCGATAAAAATACCATGTTGGAACTGTTGGCAAGTTATCAATTGCATTTTTTGTCACGGTTAATACTTGTTTGAAATTTTGTTCCGAAAGAAACAATTGAATCAAACGAACCCAAGTTTGTTCATTTTTGGGATTGATATTGAGCATAGTTTCAAGTTCAGCAATTGCTTCAGTATTTCTTTTTCTAAACTGAAGAAATACTGCATAATATCCGTGTACTTGTTCTTCGAGTGGATACCTGTCAACCAATAATTTAAATAGCGATTCCGTTTCGGCAAACTTAGTAGAATCTTGCACTAGTTTTTCGACATATTGACCCAATACGTCCATTTTAGTTTCTACTGCCAATTGATCATTTTTCAATGCACTAACAATGGACTCCATAGCCTTTTGTGGCTCATTTACCGATTTATAATACTCCGAAAGTGATACATAAACAAAAGCATTGGATGGGTCGCTGGCTAATACTTTTTGATATTCTTCAAATGCTTGTGCCGGCATTTTTTGTTGCATAAAAATATCTCCTCTAAGTACCTGGTAACGGCTTTCAGTTGGATATTTATTTATCAATTTGTCGATTTCTGCTACCGCTTTTTTGGGCTTATTGCATAATAGATATAATTGAAATTTCTCAACAGAAAGTGACTCTTCAATTCCGGTGAGCAATTCTAATTGATCATTTGCGGCTATTGCTTTTTCATTTTCCTTCGTTTCTTTATAAAGCAAGGCAAGCATGGAATAAACTTCTTCTTTGTTTGGATATTTTTTTTGTAATTCGGTGGTCAATTCAATTGCACGCTTCCAATTTTTTAAACTTGAATGAATGGTAATTAATTGGACATTATACCACCAATTATATGGGTCTAATCTCACTGCATTTTCGAGATGTTTTATAGTGGGTTCGGTCATATCAATAGACGCATACAACAATCCCAATTCAGATTGAAGACCTGCATCTAATGAATCGATTGCTAAACATAAACGAAAAGTTTCAATGGCTTGATCATATTTTCCATCTTCTTTCTGGCGTAAACCCTCGTAGAAATAATAATCGAACTGAGGATTTCTATCAGTTTTGACAACTTCGTCCGTTTGGTTAACAATTAAAGGACGTGAAACGCCACAAGAAATAAAACTAATAATAAACAAAAAAGATAGAAAATATATTTTGCGCATAGTTCAGTGTCCATTAACAACTACTAAAGTCTATTTGATATCCTTTGCCCGAATAAAAAAGACCTCATTTTATCAAATCAATTATTTTTTTCCAGTATGTCCAAAACCGCCTGCGCCACGTTCTGTTTCGCCAAGTTCTTGCACCTCAATTAATTCTGCTTGTATGTGCGATGCTATTACCATTTGACAGATTCTTTCACCATCAATGATAACAAAATCTTCGGACGATAAATTGACTAGAATTACACAAATTTCGCCTCTGTAATCGGCATCAATTGTACCTGGTGAATTGAGTACGGTAATGCCTTTTTTTATTGCCAAACCGCTTCGAGGACGAATTTGAGCTTCGTATCCAGCAGGCAATTCAATATATAAACCTGTTGGAATCAATTTTCGTTCCATTGGTTTTAAAATAATTTCTTCGCTAATGTTAGCCCTTAAATCCATGCCTGCTGAGTGAATTGTAGCATATTCTGGAAGGGGATGTTTTGAAACGTTGACGATGTTAACTTTCATGGAAATGAGATTTTTATTTAACTCTATCTTATTAGAATTGAGAATTATAAAATTTGAATGTAAATTAGTTTAGCTACAAAAATACGAAATTTATAGGTAAAGTGTTTGATTTGCGATAGAAAAAAAACTAAATTTACAGAAAAACTTAAATAAAGATTAGAATAACCAACATCTAATGCGCAGCTATCTAATCTTTATTTAGTTTAATAATAGTAGTAGTACCTTAACTTTCTAATTCGTTTCATTTGGCAGAATAATTAAATATCTATCATATTATCAACGAATTGAAGTGTTTTAAAAACACTAGAATTGTCAGTCTTTATTTGCGTCTATTTGCGTAATTTGCGTTCGAAATTTTTTGTTCAGACTTATGCAAACTTGGTATTAAAATCATTCCGATTTATCGGAATTCTTATCCATTCCGATAGCTATCGTGTCCAGCGTAAATCTGCGTTCCATTCGATATTTTGGCATGATCAGGTTAGTGTAGTGAAAATTTCAATCAATAATCTGAAATTCACTAGCAAACCATACTCGGCTTAATCAGTTTAAAGAAATCATTTCCTTTGTCGTCGACCAAAATAAAAGCAGGGAAATTTTCAACTTCAATTTTCCAAATAGCTTCCATACCTAATTCAGGATATTCCAAACACTCTACTTTTTTGATGTTTTGCTCGGCAAGAATTGCAGCAGGACCACCAATTGAACCAAGATAAAAACCGCCATACTTTTTGCATGCATCTGTAACTTGTTGAGTGCGATTACCTTTTGCTATCATTATCATGCTACCACCATTTTGCTGAAATAAATCTACGTACGAATCCATACGTCCGGCAGTAGTTGGCCCAAAAGAGCCTGAAGCCATACCTTTTGGTGTTTTGGCAGGACCAGCATAATAAATCGGATGGTCTTTTAAGTATTGTGGAAGTGGCTTGCCTGCATCAATAAGTTCTTTGAGTTTGGCATGCGCAATATCGCGCCCTACAACTATTGTTCCATTGAGCGACAAACGTGTTGAAACTGGATATTTTGATAAAGTAGCTAATATTTCTGTCATTGGCAAGTTTAAATCAATTTTCACGGCATCGCCTTCGCCTTGATTTCTCAGTTCTTCAGGAATGAAGCGACCTGGATTGTCTTCCATTTTTTCGAGCCAAACGCCATCTTTATTAATTTTACCTTTAATATTTCTATCGGCTGAGCAAGAAACGGCCATGCCCACAAAACATGAAGCACCATGGCGTGAAAGACGAACAATTCGAATATCGTGTGCAAAATATCGACCACCAAATTGAGCTCCAAAACCTGAAGCCTGAGCTTGTTTGAGAATTTTTTGCTCCATTTCTACATCGCGAAAAGCTTGTCCTAATTCGTTTCCTACAGTTGGTAGTTCGTCGTAGTATTTTGTAGATGCCAATTTCACAGTTTTCATACATGCATCTGCCGATGTACCGCCAATCACAAAAGCAATATGGTAAGGTGGACAGGCAGCTGTACCCAATGTTTTCATTTTTTCGGTCAAGAATTTTTCCAATGATACTGGATTAAGCAATGCCTTAGTTTCTTGAAATAAATACGATTTATTGGCCGAGCCACCACCTTTGGCAATAAATAAAAATTTATATTCGTTACCATGTCCAGCCACAAGGTCTATTTGAGCTGGTAAATTGGTTCCAGTATTCACTTCATCGTACATATTGAGCGCAGCATTCTGTGAATATCGAAGGTTTTCTTGTGTGTAGGTTTCGTAAATTCCTTTTGATAAAGCTTCTTCATCGTCTCCGTCAGTCCACACATTGTTGCCTTTTTTAGCATAAACAGTGGCTGTGCCAGTATCTTGACAAAATGGTAAAATTCCTTTTGCTGCAATTTCGGCATTGCGAAGCATGGTTAATGCCACATATTTGTCGTTCTCACTTGCCTGAGGGTCAGCTAAAATTGCTGCTACTTGAGCTTGGTGTGAGGGACGAAGTAAAAAAGAACAATCGCGTAATGCCGTTTTTGCCAATAATGCAAGTGCTTCTTGCTCAACTTTTAGAAGTTCATGTCCTTCAAATTCAGAAACCGATACATTCTCTTTTGAGAGTAAATAATATTCAGTTTTGTCGGTTCCGAGGGGAAATGTTTCTTGGAATTCAAATTCTTTTGCCATATCTTATATTTACAATTTTAAAATTAAATTTTCGTATTAAAAAAACGGTACAAAATTACTGAAATTTTTCTGTAATTTATTTCAATATCAAATAAAAACATAGTTATATCAACCATAAATATATTAATTTTTTCTATCCAAATTTAACTAACGCTGATTGACTTTATGCAGAAAAGTTTGGTATTCATTATTAGAACAAAAATGAATGACGATTATTCTTTAAGGTATATTGAAATATCCATCAATTAAGATTATTTTGCAAAATTTAGCCGCCATTCCAATTTTGGAACGACGGCTAAACGTAAGTGCATTTTAATTAATTAGATTTCAATAAAGGTTTTCCAACACCTTCATCGATATTTACATTTTCAGGCGGAAGTAAAAGAACTTCGGGATTAGATAATATTTTGTTCAATAGACGCATTGACGAAGCGTAGTAAAATCCATCACAAATTCTTTCGTCCATTACAAATTTCAGTAGGATGCTTTTTAGTGGCTTTACCTGAGCTTCTTTGTCGAGTACAAATTCTTTACTTTTTTTACCCATGGCGCAAAACATACTACATGTGCCAAATTCGTATAAATGATGGTAAATAGATTCTACACCAATAGAGCCAATATTTGTTAGAAAAATGCTTGAATGCCAAGGACTTGCTTTGTTTATAAATTTGGGCATTATACCCACTTTGTCCATGTGTAGCAGCATAAATACCACAAATCGCAATAGAAATTCAGGCAATAGACCAAGCACTTTAGAGATGGTATCCGAAGAGTTTTGCTGTCCAGTTTTTTGGTTGTTATCAAGTTCCAATTTTGTTTTTCGTACTATATCTTGCAATGTGTCCGAAGGCATAAAAAATGGTTTGATAAGCGTTTCTTCGCCATTATCAGAAAGTGAACGTTTTACGGCAATTGAAAAATTTACGTGATTGCGAGCAAATATTTTGTTCCAAATCACAAACCGATTGAGATGCGGACGTTGAGATATAAGCCTTACCAATGAGGCCATTACCACATGCATAATGGATAAATCGGGAATTTCGTCTTTGTGTTTACGAATAAATGCTTCGATTTCGTCTATTGGCAATTTTTCTTCAAAAAAGTTTTGTGCATCAATTCTTGTTCGAAGAAAATAGGGAATCACCGAGAAAACGGCATCGACTTTCCGCACTCGCCAACCATCGTAACGATCGCCCAAACTCCACTTGAAATACTTAAGTTTATTTAAATCATTCATTTGTATTATGTTTAAGATGAACGTGACAAAGATACATAAAAATATATCGAATTATAATCATCAATTCTTGTAAACCGTTATTAATAAATGATATTGCAGAAATTGCTCATGTACAATTATTTAGCTATTTATTTGGATTTGTTCCACTTGTCAATAGTCGATGGCTTATCGGCACTTTTTGCAAAATTAATTCCGTAACGAGTCATTCTTTCATAATGGGCATGTACTTTTTGCTCAAAAAAAGCATAATTTTTATTGTTTGGTTGCGACCACAAGCATTCGCTGATAGCCAAAGCACGTGGATAAACCATATATTCAACTTGCATGGTAGTAGGAATAAATTCAGACCATACATTGGCTTGACCACCCAAAATATATTTGGCTTGTTCGGGGGTCAGTTCAGCCGGGGTGGGTTCAAAAGTATAAACTTTTTGCAAAGGTAAAAATCTGTTGTGTGGAAACGCTGGAGGCTCTTCGGCCTCAACACCTTGATAATAATCGAAATAGCAATGTGTTGAAGGAGTCATAATTACATAGTTGCCATTTTTTGCTGCCTCTATACCACCTTTTGTGCCTCGCCACGACATGATAGTTGCTGTTTTGGTAACGCCTCCTTCAAGAATTTCGTCCCACCCAATAATTTGTTTTCCTTTGGATTGAAGGAATTTTTCCATTCTGTTGATAAAATAGCTTTGTAATTTATGTTCGTTAGCTAAATTTTCGGTTTTCATTTTTTCTTGGCATTTCATACAGCGTTCCCAGCGAGTTTTCATACATTCGTCGCCTCCAACATGAATAAATTTTCCTGGAAAAAGTGGAACAATTTCAGTCAATACATTTTCGATAAATTCATAAGTTTTGTCGTTCCCGGCACAAAACACATCGTGAAAAATACCCCAAGTTGTTGGTACACTAAATGGTCCTCCACTACACGAAAGTTCAGGATATGAAGCCAATACTGCCACAGCATGACCTGGCATTTCAATTTCTGGAATAACAGTTATAAAACGTTCGGCAGCATAAGCCACCACTTCTTTGATGTCATCTTGGGTATAGAATCCACCTGTGGTATCGCCACCACACTCTTTTCTAAATGCACTTTTTTTTGTTAGTAATGGATATTTGTTAATTTGAATTCGCCAGCCTTGATCGTCGGTTAAATGCCAATGAAAATTATTAAATTTATACATCGCCATCATGTCTATATACTTCATTACAAATTTTTTATCAAAAAAATGTCGCGAAACGTCCAAATGCAATCCTCTGTATGAATATCGTGGCGCATCTTCAATTTGTAAACAAGGAACAGTCCAAGTTGATTGTGCAACACTTTGACTTTCGATCAATGGTGGAAAAAGTTGCCTCAATGTTTGCAAGCCATTAAAAAGACCATGAGCCGACGAAGCTGAAACTATAATTTGCTTTGATTTAACGTATAAACTATAAGCCTCTGAATTTGTGCGCATTTTAGTTTCTAAAACAAATAAAATGGACGAATTTGAATTGGATTTGTTGGTTGTGTCGAATTGAAATCCAGATGATTGGTTTAATAATGCAGCAAGTCTTTGAGCAATTGACTTGGCTTCAACACTGCCTTTGTATATAATAGTTGTTTTGTTTGTTAATGAGAAAACGCCTTTATTTACAATAATTTTTTCTGGCTGGGGAATTAAATGAACTGCATTTTGAGAATTCAAATCAAAGAATGTCAGAAATAAAATGAATAAAAAGATGGATTTCTTCATAAGTTTCTTATTTGAAAGATTATTTTTTTTTAATACAAAAATACGATTTTATTTTTCATATTATCTTTATTAGAATGAATTAAATATCAATTACTTATAATTGTCGAATAAAGATAAGTAAGATGATGATTTCAATCTACTATGAAATGAGGTTAACCAAACGTTCTGTTCTTTTTTAATTTACTTTTGTAATAGCTTCAAGTACCTCATACACAACTGGGCAAGTTGAGGCATTTTTAATTGATAATTTGTAAATCTGATAAAAACGTTTTCTGTCGGTGTGGGGATATTCTCTACAAGCTTTGGGGCGTGCCTCATAAATGGAACAATAATTATCCACTCCCAAAAAAGGACATGGCATTGTCAAAAAAATCAAATCGCCGTCTTCGTCTATTTTCAAATATTTGGCACTAAAATCTACAGTTTTCATACGCAGTGCTTTTGCCATTTTTTCGAGATCTTTATCGGTTATACGTGGGCCAAGTGTTCTACAACAATTGGCACAATTTAAGCAATTGGTATGCTTAAATATATTGTCATGTAAAGTATGTATTTGCACATCCATACTTTCCAATTTTTTTTTGTTTTTCACAAAATAACGATTCCATTGTGCTTCCGATTTCGCTGCCAACAAAGGCAATAATTTATAATCTATTTGTTTGCTCACGTGTATATTATGTAAAGTTTTAAAGTTACAAAAGTAGATAATTATAGCTTAAAATTAAAACGATATGCAGTTTTTCATAAAAAAAGCGTATCTTTGCAGCCGTTTTTATTTAATTACACATATTTTATATGAGTCTACTAAGTAATGTTTTGGGGCAATATGATGCGCCCCAGCAAGCAAAGGCAAATGGTCTTTATCCTTATTTTCGTGCCATTGAATCAGATCAAGACACCGTAGTCAGTATTGATGGAAAACCAGTTTTGATGTTTGGTTCTAATAGTTATCTCGGATTGACTAATCACCCCAGACTAAAAGAAGCATCAATAAAAGCAATTGAAAAATATGGTACTGGATGTGCTGGTTCTCGTTTTTTGAACGGAACACTGGATATTCATCTTGAACTCGAAGACCGTTTGGCAAAACTTGTTCACAAAGAAGCAGCCTTAATATATGCTACAGGATTCTCGGTAAATGCTGGTGTTGTGCCATGTGTAACTGGTCGCGAAGATTACTTGATATTTGATGAATATGATCATGCCTCAATAATCGAAGGCAAAAGATTGTCTTTTTCAAAACAATTAAAATATCGTCATAACGATATGGATTCACTTGAAAAAGTACTTCAAAAATGTGATCCAAATAAAATTAAACTTATTGTAGTTGATGGTGTATTCAGCATGGAAGGTGATGTTGCAAAACTACCTGAAATTGTTGAGCTTTCAAAAAAATACAACGCTTCAATTTATGTCGACGAAGCACATTCTCTTGGTGTTTTTGGAAAAACTGGAGCTGGTATATGTGAACATTTTGATGTGTCTAACGATGTAGATTTGATAATGGGAACTTTCAGTAAATCGCTAGGTACTATTGGTGGATTTATTGCAGCTGATGAAAACATTATCAATTATTTAAAACACAATTCAAGAACTTTGATTTTTAGTGCCTCTATCACTCCAGCGTCAACAGGTTGTGTGTTGGCAGCTTTGGATGTAATGGCCGAAGAACCTTGGAGAAAAGATGCTTTGTGGGCAAATACTAACCGCGCCAAAGAAGGTTTCTTGAAAGCTGGATTTGAAATAGGACCAACCGAAACACCAATTATTCCCCTTTTTGTGCGCGATAATACAAATACATTTAAATTGACACGAATGTTAATGGATGATGGCGTATTTGTAAATCCTGTTGTTTCACCTGCTGTACCGTCGGAAGATTCACTTATTCGTTATTCGTTAATGGCAACTCACACGTTTGATCAAATTGACGAATCAATTGAGAAAATTTCAAGAGATGCACGCAAACTCGGAATTATCAAATAATAGAATACCACTAACCTCTTTAGGGGAATTTTGATTTATACATAAATGTCTTATATACTGATGAATAGAACGGGTTTGAATAACAAGCTAGTTCTATTCTTCATTTAGTTTTGATCGAAACAAGCAGACTAGTTAACTGATAAACAATTAGACTAGTAAAGAATTTACATACTGCGTGTCAACTCGTTTACCATTCTACTTGTTTACTATTTCAACACAAAATACGGAACTTTCAAACTTCTCAAACTTTTCAAAACTTCAAATAAAAAATGATTACCGTCTCAAATCTCGCCATTCAATTTGGCAAACGCGTATTATTCTCGGATGTAAATTTAAAATTCACTGCTGGAAACTGTTATGGCATTATTGGTGCTAATGGTGCTGGAAAATCTACACTTATCCGTATTCTTAGCGGAGATTTAGATCCTACTAAAGGAACTGTTCAGTTTGGAACTAGTGAAAGACTTTCTGTATTAAAACAAGATCACTTTGAATTTGATGAGTATACTGTGATTGACACAGTTATGATGGGTCATGATGTGCTTTGGAAAGTAAAAGACGAAAAAGATGCAATTTATTTAAAAGCCGATTTTTCGGATGCCGATGGTTTGCGTGCTTCTGAGTTGGAAGAAAAATTTGCCGAAATGAATGGTTGGAATGCCGAAAGTGATGCAGCTTCATTGTTGAGCGGATTAGGCATAAAAGAAGATTTGCATTATCAATTGATGAAAGATTTGAGCGGAATGGAAAAAGTACGTGTGCTTTTGGCTCGTGCACTTTTTGGAAAACCAGATAACTTGCTTCTTGATGAACCTACCAACGACTTGGATGTTGATACTGTAATGTGGCTCGAAAATTATTTAGCAAATTATGAGAATACAGTTCTGGTAGTATCTCACGACCGTCACTTTTTGGATGCAGTAAGCACACACACTGTAGATATTGATTTTGGCAAAGTGCAACTTTTCTCTGGTAATTATTCTTTTTGGTACGAATCGAGTCAATTAGCTCTTCGTCAACAACAAAATCAGAATAAAAAAGCTGACGAAAAACGCAAGGAATTGGAAGAATTTATTCGTAGATTTAGTGCCAATGTTGCCAAATCGAAACAAGCCACGAGTAGAAAGAAAATGCTTGAAAAACTCAATGTCGAAGAAATTCAGCCTTCTACGCGTAAATATCCTGGAATTATTTTCACTCCAGAACGTGAGCCAGGAAATATGGTGCTCGAAATTGCTGGACTTGGCAAAACAGCCGACGATGGTACAGTGTTGTTCAAAGATGTGAATTTTAATGTCGAAAAAAATGACAAAATCATTTTCCTGTCGCGCGATCCTCGTGCAATGACAGCATTTTTTGAAATCATTTACGGACACGACAAAGCACATGAAGGTACATATAATTGGGGTGTAACCATCACAAACGCTTATCTTCCATTAGATAATTCCGAATTTTTTAATACCGATTTAAAGTTAGTCGATTGGCTTGGACAGTTTTCAACTGATACTACCGAAGCATTTATACGTGGCTATTTAGGAAAAATGCTTTTTGCTGGCGAAGAAATTTATAAAAAAGCGAGTGTGTTGTCGGGTGGTGAAAAAATGCGCTGCATGATTTCACGTATGATGCTTAGAAATGCTAACGTTATGATTCTAGACTCTCCGGCCAACCATTTGGATTTGGAATCGATACAAGCTTTTAATAATACTTTGGTCAATTTTAAAGGAAATGTTTTGATGGCATCTCACGACCGTGAATTTATTCAAACTGTTTGTAATAGAATCATTGAACTCACTCCACATGGTATTATCGACAAACAGATGGATTATGATGATTATGTAACTTCCGACGAAATTAAAGCCGTTAAGGAAAGAATGTATCGATAGAATAATAAAAATATAATTCAGTTTACTGCTTGTGCTTGAAGCTTATTTAAAATTTGGTTTTTTCAAAAGTAGTGAGTGAATATAGTTTTTTGCGAGTTGCTATTATATAATGTTTTGTGAACCTTTGTGCTGATGTTTGTGTTTGTTTGGGGTGTGTTTTATTTCAAAATACTTTATTACCCACAAACACACTTAGTATCTTATTTTTCTAATTCGTGCATTTTTTGGCACAATATTTAAATATATATCATTATATCAGCTAATTAAAGTGTACGAAAAATCCGAGATTTAGCAGCCTTAATTTGCGATAATTTGTGTAATTTGCGTTCAAGCCTTTTGTTTCGAAAATAAGCAAGATTAGTCATAGTATCAAAATACGAAGTATTTTAAAAATCAGTTTTTAATCCGCTAAATCAGTGTATCCCGCGTGCTATTTCTTTTTGGTTCTGGCTTGTACTATAATAAACGTCATTTATAACCGACACTTTGAATTTGATAAAGTGTTGATAAACTAGGTCTTGTCTTTGCTCTTGGTTCTTTGTTCTAATGTCTTTTATTATACTTAGGTTTAAGATTTAAAATCCTAAAAGAAATATACAATATCAATACGATATAGTAATTGGCTGATTAATTTATTGCACCACAAGATAAAATACCGAATACAAAGTCTTTTTTATAGCAACCTTTTGATTACTAGCATCTCTAAAAAAATAAACCAATGTCAATAAAAACTGAACTCAAACACCGTATCTTAGTTTTAGATGGTGCAATGGGAACAATGATTCAACGTTATAAACTTAATGAATCTGATTACCGTGGCGAACGTTTTGCCCAATGGGACAGTCATTTAAAAGGTAACAATGATTTGTTGGTACTTACTCAACCAGAAATTATTTACTCCATTCATAGCGAATATTTGGAAGCTGGCGCAGATATTATCGAAACCAATACTTTCAATGCTCAATCTATTTCAATGGAAGACTATGGAATGAGTTCATTGGTTCGCGAAATTAATTTGTCTGGAGCTCGATTAGCGCGTCAAGCTGCAGATGATTTTACTGCAAAAAATCCCACTAAACCAAGATTTGTAGCTGGTGCTATAGGTCCAACCAACAAAACGGCCTCAATGTCGCCCGATGTTCATAATCCCGATTTTAGAGCTGTTAGCTTCGATGATTTGGTTTTGGCATACAAAGAACAAATTTTGGCATTAATTGAAGGTGGCGTAGATGCGCTTCTTATTGAAACGATATTTGATACATTAAACGCCAAAGCGGCAATATTTGCTGCCGAAGAAGCTATGACTTTGCTCGGAAAGCGAGTGGAAATTATGTTATCAGCAACTGTTGCCGACAAAAGTGGTAGAACTTTATCTGGACAAACTATTCGTGCATTTTTAGCATCTATAGGACATGCCAATATATTGTCGGTGGGATTGAATTGCTCATTTGGCGCACACGATTTAAAACCCTACTTACAGGAAATTGGTGCACATGCTCCATGGTTTGTCAGTGCATATCCCAATGCCGGTTTGCCTAATCAGTTTGGTGAATATGATGAATCGCCAGAAAAAATGGCGGCGCAGGTGAAAGAATATTTTGATGAAAAACTAGTAAATATTATTGGTGGATGTTGTGGAACAACGCCCGAACATATTGCGGCTTATGGTGCTTTGATTGCCGATGCTGAAGTGAGACAAATTAAGGTTGCAAGTACTAACTTGGAATTGAGTGGGTTGGAAATGTTGGAGATTGTGTCAGTTGAAAAAGAGAGGTCGGATGACAATCCCGAAAATAAGCTCCCAACTCGCACTCTCTTTGTCAATATTGGAGAGCGTTGCAACGTTGCAGGTTCACGTATGTTTCTACGTTTAATCAATGAAAAAAAATACGAAGAAGCGCTAAGCATTGCACGAAAACAAGTGGATGATGGCGCCCAAATAATTGATATTAACATGGATGATGCCATGTTGGAATCAAAGGAGGAAATGGTCACATTTTTGCATTTTATTGCTTCAGAGCCCGAAATATCAAGAGTGCCGATCATGATTGATTCTTCAAAATGGGAAGTTATTGAAGCAGGCTTGAAATGTGTACAAGGAAAATGTATTGTTAACTCAATTAGTTTAAAAGAAGGGGAAGACGATTTCCTGAACAAAGCAAAAAAAATACGCTCATACGGTGCAGCCGCTGTGGTAATGGCATTCGACGAAAAAGGGCAAGCTGATAGCTTTGAACGAAAAACAGAAATTTGTAGTCGCGCATATCATTTATTGGTAGATAAAGTTGGATTTCCACCACAAGACATTATTTTCGACCCCAATGTATTAGCCATTGCCACGGGTATAGAAGAGCATAATAATTATGGAGTTGATTTTTTGAATGCTACCCGTTGGATAAAAGAAAATTTACCTTATGCCAAAATAAGCGGTGGTGTGAGTAATCTTTCATTCTCATTCCGAGGCAATAATGTGGTGCGTGAAGCCATTCATAGTGTGTTTTTATATTATGCTATTAAGGAAGGCATGGATATGGGAATTGTAAATGCAGGAATGTTGCAGATTTACGAAGATATTGATGCAGAACTACTTGAATGTGTTGAAGATGTGGTGTTAAATCGTCGATCAGATGCCACTGAACGGATGATTGAACTAGCGGAAAAAGTAAAAAACCAAGCAGCTGGTGTAAAAGAAGAGAAAGTGGACGAATGGCGCTCGCGACCTTTGCAAAATCGTTTAGAATATTCATTGATAAAAGGAATTAGCGAGTTTTTGGAAGACGATTTGGCTGAGGCACTTTTGGAATATGATACTGCAATAGAAATTATCGAAAAACCGTTGATGAGCGGAATGAATATAGTAGGTGATTTGTTTGGAGCAGGCAAAATGTTTTTACCGCAAGTGGTGAAAACGGCACGTACTATGAAGAAAGCCGTTGCTATTCTTCAACCTCAAATTGAAGCGCAGAAAGTGCCTGGTCAGAGTTCATCTGCCGGTAAATTTCTAATTGCCACAGTAAAAGGTGATGTGCATGATATTGGTAAAAATATTGTGGCGGTGGTTTTAGCCTGTAATAATTTTGAAGTGATTGATTTGGGTGTTATGACACCTACTGAAACAATTATTCGTAGAGCAATTGAAGAAAATGTTGATATTGTTGGCTTGAGTGGCTTAATAACACCATCGTTAGAGGAAATGACCATTGTGGCTGCAGAAATGCAAAAAGCAGGATTGAAAGTGCCTTTGTTGATTGGTGGAGCTACAACGTCCAAAATTCACACGGCTGTGAAAATTGCACCAAACTACAGTGGTCCAGTAATTCACGTAAAAGATGCTTCGGTGAATACTTATGTGGTGGCACAACTGATGAGCGAAAAAAATCATACCGCATACGAAGCAGAAGTGGCGGCGGAGTACGAAGTTTTGCGCCAAAAGCAAACTAAAAAACCCGATTTAATAAGCTTGGCTGAAGCCCGTAAGATGAAGCCAAAACTTTTTTGAAAATCGATTTGAGAATTCCTAATCTGGACAAACCAGCAAAAAGAAATAGCGCGTGGATTACAATGATTAAGCGGATTTAAAACGAATCTTAAAAACACTTCGTATTTTGAGATTAAGACTAAACTTGCTTATTTTCGGAACAAAAGGTTTGAACGCAAATTACATAAATCAAGGCAGCTAAATATTGGATTTATAGTGTGGTGTAATTGGCTAATGTATCGATATTTATCTAAATAATCTGCCAAGAAATAGATTTTTTTCCATATTCGGCTGGAACTTGTTTTTGAGTTCCAGCCGAATGTTTTTATATACTATCAGTTTTTTTATCAATTTAGTTGAAATTAAACAAATTAGCATCCCTCAGTTAATCTCGTCCCACCGGATATATTCATTAAATGTACAAATAATGCTACTTCGTTGTTGGGAACTATTTGTCAGCGACTCGGTATTCGGAGCTAATTATTTCTAATCCCAACTCTTGTATTCTTAGATTTTTAATCCGTTCTAAAAAAACTTTTGTTTATAGGATTGAAAATCCTCATAGTACATAGGGTGGGATTAGAAATAAATCCCACCCAACAGTGCCAAACTTTACTCAGCTAATCAACACATCCACGTGGACAAGGTTATTTTCAAATACTTAATCACCCCAAATTATGACACAGTTTTTTTGGTGAGTTAATGGTTTTTCATCAATTATACGAGAATTTGGGATAATACTAATTAACTCTTTACTTTTATACGATTTAAAGTATGCTGGTGTAATTTCATTATAAATAATATATCCCCTTTTCGAATTTAAGATTATTTTTTTTTAATATACATCTTGAATATCTCTCGGTAATTCGGTAAATGCATAGTTGCTTATTACCAAATCGTAATCTTTAATTTCAAGCTCATTCATTGTTTTGTATTTAATTACAGAATGTAATATATAATTGTCTAAATAGCATTGTGTCAACATTAAGGCAGGTTTAATATCAACCAAAACATACTCGGATGGCGATGTGGCACAATTAATTATTCTGCATTGACCACCGTAACCAACACCAATCTCACATATTTTCAGTTCATCTAATTTTTTGAAAATCAACATTAAATCGGTAAATACTTTTAGATATCGAAGAGTTGAAGGTGATATTTTTCCAATTTTTGGGTAATCATATAATTCTGGATTACCCCACAAATCATTTTGTTTAAATTGTTTTAAATGTTTTTCAATTTCAATTTTTGATTTCGATATTTCAATTAAATAATCAATACCATCTTCATAACTAGTATGTTCTAAAATTTTACGATAATGATTATTTCTTCTAAAGTTAGAAAAAACACTTAAATCTGTGCTCGCTTTTATGCAAAAGTTTGGATAAATTTGATTATCGGAAATGCTTGTCGACATTCTACTTTCTAGAATGTTTTTTTTTAACTGCTTAAAAATGATATTTTTAAAAGTGTATAGGATGATTTTTTTTATAAAACTGTTCATAGAATTTTGTTTATAGAATTATAAAATGTTCTTTTGCAGCATTTTGATTGAATAGTAGGTAATTGGGATCTTTTTCTGGAATAAAATGATGAAAAAAAACAGTTACATCATGCATGTAACTGTTTTCTTTTGTGGCGTCACCAGGAATCGAACCGGGGACACAAGGATTTTCAGTCCTTTGCTCTACCAACTGAGCTATGACGCCATTTTCTCTTAGCGGGTGCAAAGATAAGGCTTTATTTTGATTCCACAAAATAGTAAATGACAATATTTTAATAACAAACTAGATTTTTACATATTTTACATCGAATAATTTCCATTTATTCACTTGTTATAGAGTTAGATAAAGCATTTGAATATTTTGAATAATATTTTATATATTCAGAATTGAAAGTTAATAATACTTCATTATATATTAAAAATAGCATTTAAAGAGTCTTATTGCTAATTTGTTCTAAAAAAAACATTTCGACGTTTTAAGTTTGTTATATTTAGCAAATTAGCATTTCAAACCTTGTAAAAATCAACATAGCAACAACATAAATTATTACCAAAATAAAATCAATAGTTATCAAATTATGCCTAATTTGATAGTTGTAGGCTAAATTATTGTTGATAAATGATAATTTTCAATGAATTATACCCATAATGTCATGCTTTTAGTATAAAAATTTGCTGATTATTCAGTATTTTTTACGACCTTTGCACCCCAAATATATATACATAACTTTTTAATGAAAACAAATAATGAAAAATGGCAAGGTAAACCTGCTTCTGCCAGCCGTGATGGTAAACCGTTTGAGAAACGCGATGTTAAATCAATTTTGAAAGGCACAAGAGGTGCAGCAAAATTTACAACAGACAAATCACCTGTAAGAGATGAAAATCGTACAGCAGCGAGCTCAGACTTTAAGAAAAGAGACGACAATCGACCAGCTTATGGTGAACGGAAATCTTATAATAGTTCCGATAATCGTCCATCTTATGGAGAAAAAAAATCGTTTGAAAGTCGTGGTTCTTCGTCTTATGGCGATAGAAAACCTTATGAAAATAGAGAAAACAAGCCAGCATTTGGTGAAAAAAGATCATTTATAAGTCGCGAAAAAGCAGCTGGATCAGAAAGAAAACCTTATGAAAACAGAGATGCACGTCCTGCTTATGGTGAAAAGAAACCATGGGAAAACCGTGATAGCAAACCTTATGTAGGTGGCGATGGCAAACCAACCTATGGCGAGCGTAAAGCTGCTGAAAGAAGCGAAGGTCGACCAGCTTTTGGCGATCGTAAACCAGCTTATGGTGATAGACCAAAACCAGCTTATGGCGACCGTAAACCAGCATATGGCGACAGACCAAAACCTGCTTATGGCGATCGTAAACCGGCCTACGGTGATAGACCAAAACCAGCATACGGACAATCGAAACCATGGGAAAATGCAGACAAAAGACCATATAATACTGACAATAACGGTGAGAAAATTTATGGCAGAGCTCAAAGTTCGTCGTACAATGAAATGAGTCCTGAAAAACTAAGTTTCCAAAAATTACCTGGAGGAACAAGATCTGAATTCACAGAAACACGATTCGATAGCAAAAAGGATGGTGTTACTTTTCGCAAACGTAATGATGATTCTTATGATCCAAACGCAAAATATAGCAATAAAAAACAATTAGAATATCAAAAAATAATGGTCGATCCGACCAAACCTGTGCGGTTGAATAAATTTTTGGCTAATGCTGGTATATGTTCGCGCCGTGAGGCCGATGAATATATCTTGGCAGGTGTTATATCTGTCAACGGACAGATAGTTACAGAAATGGGCGTTAAAGTATTGCTTTCTGACAAAATAATGTTTCACGAACAATCAGTACAGTCAGAAAAGAAAGTTTATTTATTGCTCAATAAACCAAAAGATTGCGTTACAACTTCCGAAGATACGCATGACCGTCTGACAGTTCTTGACTTAGTAAAAAACGCTTGTAGCGAACGTATTTATCCGGTAGGACGCTTGGACAGAAATACCACAGGTGTACTTTTATTAACTAATGATGGTGATTTAGCTTCAAAACTAACTCATCCAAAATATGACAAGAAAAAAATCTATCATGTTACATTAGATAAGCCACTTATTGAAGATGATTACAATACAATTTTAGCTGGCGTAACGCTAGATGAAGAAAAAATTGCTATTGACGCTTTAGAATTTGTGAAAGATGGTGATTTAAAACAGGTTGGAATTGAAATTCATTCTGGTCAAAACCGTGTTGTTCGTCGTATTTTTGAGAAAATGGGCTATAAAGTAATTCGTTTAGATAGAGTTTATTTTGCAGGTTTGACTAAGAAAAGTCTTCCACGCGGAAAATATAGATTCCTAAGCGATCGTGAAGTTCAAATGCTAAAAATGGGTGCCCATAAATAACACACTCAATTGATATTTAAATAAGATTCAAATAACTCCTCTGCAACTAATTGTAGGGGAGTTTTTTTTTGTTTTGGTAATTTCGAGTTTATAAATAACAATCAATACTATAAGTAAGTGTGCTAATATAATGTCGTATTTTGAACGCTAAGTCGCTAAGTCGCAAAGACGCTAAAAAACACTTGATTTACAATAATTTATATTCGTTGCGACTTTGTGTCTTTGCATTAAAAAAATCTTTTTAAATGGTACATTATATTTTGCCAATTACTTATTTCAAAATTCGATACAATTTTGATCTATTCTTATAAAGGCTACCGAAACACTATAAAATCTTTATTTACAGAATAGTAATATTAAATAAGCACTCAAGATTTTGTTGTTCAAAATTCTTTTATTACTTTTGCACCGTAATAAATGTGGAGAGATTTGGACTGCTTGCAACCACAGAAAAAAATGCTAAATCGCAACCCCGCATTTTCTGCATCCATAAAGTCCGCTAAACATTTTTCCCGTTTTTATGTTTACTCGATTGAGTAATCGTAAATTATTTTAATTGTAAATTTATTTTGCATATTACTTTTACTTATTCATTTATTTTGAAAAGAAAGCAAAACGCAAAATTGTAAATCAAAATTATTATGGGATATTTATTTTCATCCGAATCGGTTTCTGAAGGTCATCCAGACAAAGTAGCCGATCAAATTTCAGACGCCTTGTTAGACAATTTTTTGGCACAGGACAAAAATTCAAAAGTAGCTTGCGAAACACTTGTTACTACTGGTCAGGTAGTTTTGGCAGGCGAAGTAAAAACATCGGCTTATGTTGATGTTCAGTCAGTTGCTCGCGGAATAATCAACGAAATTGGTTATACCAAAGGCGAGTATATGTTTAGTGGTGATTCATGTGGAGTTTTTTCATCAATTCACGAGCAATCGGCTGATATAAACCAGGGCGTAGAGCGTGCCGAGCCAATGGAACAGGGTGCAGGCGACCAAGGAATGATGTTTGGTTATGCATGTAACGAAACAAAAAACCTTATGCCAATAGCTTTGGATTTATCACACGCTTTGGTTGAGGAATTAGCTGCAATTCGCAAAGAAGGAAAAGTAATGACTTACTTACGCCCGGACTCAAAATCGCAAGTTACAATTGAGTACGACGATAACAATAAACCAATTAAAGTCAATACTATTGTAGTTTCGACACAACATGATGATTTGGTTCATCCAGCAAATAATGCTACTCCAACGGCAAGTGACGACGATGAAATGTTGGCAATAATCAGAAAAGATGTGAAAGAAATTTTGATTCCACGTGTAAAATCTTTGGATCCTCAATTTGCACAACTTATCACCGACGATTACATATTACATGTAAATCCAACTGGCAAATTTGTTATAGGTGGACCTCATGGTGATACTGGTTTAACTGGTCGCAAAATCATTGTGGATACCTATGGCGGTAAAGGAGCTCATGGTGGTGGTGCATTTTCGGGCAAAGATCCTTCAAAGGTCGATCGTTCAGCAGCTTATGCTGCACGTCATATTGCAAAAAATATTGTTGCATCAGGACTTGCCAACGAAGTTTTGGTTCAAGTGGCGTACGCTATTGGCGTTGCAAAACCAATGAACTTGTATGTAAACACTTATGGAACTGCACAAGTAAAACTGAGTGACGGTGAAATTGCATTGAAAATCGAAAAATTATTTGACATGCGTCCAAAGGCAATTGAAGAACGTTTAAAATTGCGCAACCCAATCTACAGAGAATCTGCATCATATGGCCACATGGGACGTACTCCAATTTCGGTAACTAAAACATTTAAAGATGGTAACGGTAAAGAATTTACACAGACTGTAGAATTATTTACTTGGGAAAAAACTGATAAAGTTAGTGAAATTAAAGCTGAATTTGGCATTTGACGAATCAGAAAATTATTTCAATAACAACTAGAATTTAAAGTCCGACTTACAAAACAGTAAGTCGGACTTTTTTTTTACCATTCTTTGTGTTAATTTTTAAACACATAGAAACATCAAAACTCAACAAAATTTTTATTGCCTTATTGTGTTAGGCATAAAATGTTTTGACTAGTTATAAAACTACCAATTATTTCATTTTGCAATAGTTGAAAAAAATCAAGGTCTATTAGTTATTGTATTTATTACAGTATCATTGCTTTGTTATTGTAATAATTACACAATTCAAATTGCTGTAAATGTGTTTTATAACATAAATAAAACAACTTGTAATTTCAAATAAAGGTTCTATTTTTGCAGACGAAATAAAATCAAATAGAATTATGCCCAATTCAACTTTATACAACCCACACATTTCTGTCGATTGCGTAGTGTTTGGTTTCGACGGTGAAAAGCTCAAGGTGTTGCTCATTGAACGAAGATTAGATGAACAAGTGGATGAGCAAAGTGAATTGTACAACGACAAGAAACTACCTGGAAGTATAATTTTAAATGATGAGGACATTGATGATGCGGCATCTAGGGTATTGAATGAACTTACTGGTTTAAAAAATATATATTTAAGCCAGTTCAAAAGCTTCGGAAACCCAACCAGAACGAATAATCCACGTGATATTTTATGGCTGGAACGGACTACTCAATTAAAAATTGGCCGCATAGTAACTGTGGCTTATGTAGCTTTGATTAAAATTGACCGAAAGTTAGTTTTTAACGCCGAAGATTCGTCGGCTAATTGGTATGATGTAAATGAGATAGAGAAAATGACTTTAGCATTTGACCATAATACAATTATTCGAACAGGATTGGAGCATATCCGCCACAGGGTAGATGTTGAGCCACATTTATTGTTCGAATTATTGCCAAAGAAATTCACAATATCTCAATTAAGAATTTTACACGATGTATTACATCAAACTCGTTCAGATGTAAGAAATTTTCAGAAGAAAGTTTCACAAATGCCTTATTTAGTTATGCTTGACGAAACCGAAGAGGGCGTACCACATAGAGCGGCAAGGCTTTATAAATATAAGAAATGAAATAATCACCCCTAACCCCTACAGGGGAACTTAATTACTTTCGTCTCTGATATTTTGAATTAGAATTTAAAATAAACAATACAAACTTCTCTTGTTCCCCTTTAGGGGCTAGGGGTAAATTTGAACTTATGTACTTACTCGGTTATGATTTAGGTAGTTCGTCGGTAAAGGCGAGTTTGGTGAATGCAGAAACAGGCGAATGTGTATCGTCGGCATTTTTCCCAAAAAAAGAAATGGAGATAATTTCGGTGAAGGCCGGTTGGGCTGAGCAAAATCCCGAAATTTGGTGGAAAAATTTAAAGTTATCGACACAAGTAGTTTTGGAAGAATCAGGCGTGAATGCCGATGATATTAAAGCCATTGGGATTTCGTACCAAATGCACGGTTTGGTGCTTGTTGACGAAAAACAACAAGCAATCCGCAATTCCATTATTTGGTGCGACAGTCGCGCAGTACCTTATGGTGAAAAAGCCATGAGCGAAATAGGCAGCGAAATGTGTTTGTCAAACTTATTAAACTCTCCAGGAAATTTCACCTTGTCGAAAATGGCATGGGTAAAAGAAAACGAGCCAGAGAACTTTGCGAAAGCAAAATATTTTATGTTGCCTGGAGATTATTTAGCAATGCGCATGACTGGAGATGCCCGTACAACAACTTCTGGTTTATCAGAAGGAATAGCATGGGATTTTAAATCTGAAGCGCCTGCAAAATTTCTATTCGATTATTTTGGGTTTGATGTTAGTCTTATTCCTGATATTGTTCCAACGTTTGGTCAACAAGGAAACCTGAAAGCGGAAATTGCCGCTGAACTTGGTTTGGCTGAAGGAACTCCGGTAACGTATCGTGCAGGCGATCAACCTAACAATGCGCTGTCTTTAAACGTTTTGAACCCTGGCGAAATAGCAGCTACAGGTGGAACATCGGGTGTTGTTTATGGTGTAAACAGCGATTCGAAATACGATCCACAGTCGCGTGTAAACTCATTTGCTCACGTAAATCACACCAAAGACGCTACCCGTGTCGGTGTATTGCTTTGTATCAACGGAACAGCCATTCTGAATACATGGATTAAAAATAATGTTGCTCCTGAAGGTATCAGTTATGCCGAAATGAACGAACTGGCTGCCGGAATTCCTGTTGGAAGTGAAGGTGTAAGCATTATTCCTTTTGGAAATGGTGCTGAGCGCGTATTGGGAAATCAAGAGCCTAATTGTTCTATCCATGGTGTAAACTTCAACCGTATTACCAAAGCACATTTAATCCGTGCAGCTCACGAGGGAATTGCTTTCTCGTTCAAATACGGTATGGATATAATGAATGATATGGGTATCGAAACCAAAACCATTCGTGCCGGACATGCTAACTTGTTTTTAAGCCCTATTTTCCGCCAGACTTTGGCCAATATCACCGGAGCAACCATTGAATTGTACAACACCGACGGTTCCGTTGGTGCAGCGCGCGGAGCAGGAATAGGAGCGGGAATATATAAAGATGCAGAAGAAGCTTTTGCTACCTTGAAAAAGATTCAGGTAATAACACCCGAAACTTGTGATATTGAAGCAACGAAAGTGGCGTATGAAAAGTGGCTCAAGTTTATTTGATTTACGATTTTAAATTTACGAATTACGATTGAAACAAATAATGCCGAAAGGCAAATAACATAAAGTAAATAACTAAATAACAATTAATTATTATGTCAACAAAAGTGTATTTCCCATCAGTGGAAAAAATCAAATTCGAAGGAAAAGAAAGTAAAAATCCTTTAGCATTTCGTTATTACGATGCTAAAAAAGTAGTTTATGGTAAAACCATGGAAGAATGGTTTAAATTCAGCATGGCTTGGTGGCATACCTTGTGCGCTGAAGGTGGCGATCCATTTGGTCCTGGTACACAAGTTCACCCATGGGTAGGAGCTGCTGATGCATTGCAAGCTGCAAAAGACAAAATGGATGCAGGTTTTGAGTTCATGACTAAAATTGGTATCGAATACTACTGTTTCCACGATATCGACTTAGTAAGTGAAGGTTCTTCTATCGAAGAATACGAAGCTAACCTGAAAGCTATCGTTGCTTATGCAAAAGAAAAACAAGCTGCAACAGGTATCAAACTAATGTGGGGTACTGCTAACGTGTTCTCACCAGCTCGTTATATGAACGGTGCAAGCACCAATCCCGATTTTGATGCAGCTGCACGTGCAATGCTTCAAATCAAAAACTCTATCGATGCTACTATCGAATTAGGTGGTAAAGCATATGTATTCTGGGGAGGTCGCGAAGGTTACATGTCGTTATTGAACACCAACATGAAACGTGAAAAACAACACATGGGTACTATGTTGCAAATGGCTCGTGACTATGCTCGCGCTAAAGGTTTCAAAGGAGTATTCCTTATTGAACCAAAACCAATGGAACCAATGAAACACCAATACGATGTGGATACTGAAACTGTTATCGGTTTCTTGAAACAATTCGGTTTGGAAAACGATTTCAAAATCAACATTGAAGTAAACCACGCTACATTGGCTGGACATACTTTCGAGCACGAATTGCAATGTGCAGTTGATAATGGTATGTTGGGAGCTATCGACGCTAACCGCGGTGATGTTCAGAACGGTTGGGACACTGACCAATTCCCTGTAGATATCTTCGAATTGACACAAGCTATGTTAGTTGTGCTTCAAGGTGGTGGTATGCAAGGTGGTGGTACTAACTTCGATGCTAAAATCCGTCGTAACTCTACCGATAATGAAGATTTATTTATCGCTCACGTAGGTGCTATGGATATTATGGCTCGTGCTTTGGAAGCTGCTGCAGCTATCTTGGAAGAATCTCCTTACAAAAAAATGGTTTCTGACCGTTATGCTTCTTACGATGCAGGTA